>CAYNWV010000001.1:0-46723 GCA_964401035.1 uncultured Candidatus Saccharibacteria bacterium
GTGTTAGGCACGCCGCCAGCGTTCATCCTGAGCCAGGATCAAACTCTCCATAAAAGAAATTCCGATTGCTCGGAACTCTACTCAAAAATAGACTGACGATGATAATTGCACAACCTAATTGTTAAAAAACACTCGCATCTGTTCAACTCCATTATTAGTTTATCGCTTACCCGCGACCAGACTGTGATCCACTATACACCCCTGGAACAGACGTGTCAACACTCTTTTGGTGCTATTTTACGACAATATAGAGAACCGTGCTTGTCACCAGCCCAATCACGGCTCCGACGACTACTTCGGATAGCAAGTGTCCCTTTGCGACCTTTGGTCGTTTAATCCCACTTTTGAGGTGATCAAGAATTGACAGAATGGCTTCACCCTGCTCACCTGATGAATAGCGCACCATAACTGCATCGTACATGACAATAGCAGCCAGACAGACAGCGATTGCAAAAACTGGCGAATCAAACCCCTGTCCTAACCCAACAATACTGGCAAGACCAACCACTGTGGCCGTATGCGCACTCGGCATACCACCAGAGGGCGCAAGCGGCAATAGCACCTTTGCAGTATCGGGTTGGTCAATCACCTTGCGCCGACGGTTATAGCGGACAAATACATGTTTGAGACCCTGCGCTACAGCCCATGCGATAGCTGGTGTCAAAATGTATAAGTATTCTTTCATATGCCTATGATACTACGCTTCAGCTGCCGTGTCTTCGGCGACTTCTTCTTCGCGCTCTTCCATCAGACCAATCGACGACACTGCATCACCATCACCGAGGCGCATAATCCGCACACCCTGCGTGGTACGGCCGAGTGATGGAATATCTTTTAGCGCAACGCGAATAGTCTGGCCATTAGCGGATATGATGATCGCTTCGGTCATGATATCCTCGATCGTCTGGACACAGATAATTGGACCAGTCTTTGTTGTAACAACTGCCGCTTTGATACCGACACCCCCCCGCTTATGACTTGGGAAGTTCGCAACTTTTGTGATCTTGCCATACCCATTACGACTAATGACAAGTAACTTCTGGTCATCGCTGGCTACAATATCCATACCCACCACCACGTCATTTGGACGTAACCGAACGCCACGCACACCACGTGCTGTGCGACCCATTGGACGGACATCTGCCTCGTTGAAGCGCACGGCTTGACCGGCAGATGTTGATACAATTACATCACTTTTGCCTGGAGTGTGCTGAATCCAGCGCAGCTCGTCACCATCGTCAAGCTTGATCGCAATCAAGCCATTGGTACGAATATTTGCGTAGTCTCGAGCCGGCGTTTTCTTGACCGTACCCTTGATCGTCGCCATAAAGAGATAGCCTTCGTTTTGCGAATCTTTTGGCTGCTTAATGATCGATGTAATTTTCTCATCAGGCTGTAGTTGTAGCAAGTTTACCGCAGCCACACCCTTAGCGGACAAGCCAGCAGCCGGCACTTCGTAGGCCTTTAGCCGAAAAACGCGCCCACGATTTGTAAAGAAGATCAGGTAGTCATGAGTACTTGCCGGAACTAGCAAATCGATGACATCTTCTTCTTTTGTCGTCATGCCGCGCTTGCCTTTGCCGCCACGATTTTGTTTACGATAGTCGCTAGCCAGTGTCCGTTTGATATAGTTTTCTGATGTTAACAAAACAACACTTTCTTCTTCCGGAATCAACTCTTCGTCACTAAATTTGCCGGCCTCGTTATTGACAATCTTGCTGCGACGATCATCACCATACTTGTCTTTGAGTTCCAAAAGCTCTTCTTTGATAATGCGCAGAATTTCTTTTTCATCAGCTAGCACTTTCTCGAAGTACGCGATCTGCTTGAGCAGTTCGGCTAGTTCATCTTCAATAGCCTGGCGCTCAAGACCGGTGAGACGACGCAGTTGCATCTCAAGAATAGCCCGTGCCTGGATCTCGCTTAGCCGAAACTTCTTGACTAGGCTGACTTCGGCTTCATCACGGTTTTTTGATGCACGAATCGTGGCGATAACTTCGTCGATATGATCGAGTGCTATCTTGTAGCCTTCGAGGATGTGCGCTCTCTCACGCGCTTTGCGTAGTTCGTACTCTGTCCGTCGGCGGACAACTTGCTGACGATGCTTAATAAACTCGTTTAAGATATCGTGCAAACCGAGAACTCGCGGCTGAATACCATCGATTAACGCCAGCATATTGTAATGGAAGTTCGTTTGAAGCGCAGTTAGTTTATAGAGCTGGTTGAGGACTTTTTTCGGATAAGCATCTTTTTTGAGCTCGATCACGACCCGAACATTACCGCGTGCTGACTCATCACGCAGGTCACTAATCGTCGTGATTTTCTTTTCGTGCACAAGATCGGCAATCTTTTCGATCAAGTTTGCCTTGTTCACGCCATATGGCATTTCGCTGACGATGATCTGATGTCGACCGCGCTTTGTTTCCTCAATCTCTGCAACAGCACGAATCGTGACACTACCCTTGCCCGTCGCATAGGCTTGACGCATCGGTGCACCACCATAGACTGTGGCACCGGTTGGAAAATCTGGCCCCTTCACATGTTGCATCAGGTCATCGAGTGTTGCTTCCGGGTTATCGATCAACTCGACCGTTGCATCGACAACCTCACTCAAGTTGTGTGTCGGGATATTGGTCGCCATACCGACAGCGATACCGACCTGACCGTTCAACAGCAGGTTTGGTAGTTTCGCCGGCAAAACTTTTGGCTCCTGGCGCGTGCCGTCATAGGTGTCTCGAAAATCGACTGTTTCCTTCTCGATATCAGCTAGCAGCGACTCAGCAGTCCGCGTCATCTTTGCTTCGGTGTAGCGCATGGCAGCCGGTGGGTCACCGTCCATCGAGCCAAAGTTACCCTGACCCTGAACAAGCGGATAGCGTTCCACCCATTCCTGTGCCAAACGAACCATTGCGTCATAGATACTGCTATCACCATGTGGGTGATACTTACCCATCACTTCACCGACGATCTGCGCACTCTTGACGGTCTTTGATGATGGGCCAATGCCCATCTTTTCCATGACATAGAGAATACGACGATGTACTGGCTTCATGCCGTCACGAACATCCGGCAGCGCGCGGTCAATAATCACCGACATTGAGTAGCGAAGGAAGTTATCCTCCATGACATTTTCAACTGTCTCAATTTCGAGCGTCTTCGAGTGAGTCTGTTCAGGTACCTGCACAACTTCACCTTCGAGAGGTGCTTCTTCGTGTTCTATGCTTTTATCTGGTTCTTCGTTCATATTAAACATCCAATTCCTCGAGACTTATATCTTTTGCGTGCGTCTGAATAAAGTTCTTGCGCACTTCGACTTCCTCGCCCATCAGCTTTGAGAAGATCTGGTCAGCCCGCTCGGCATCTTCGATCTTCACCTGGACGAGTACACGATTTTCAGGGTTCATCGTTGTTTCCCATAGCTGGTCAGCATCCATTTCACCGAGACCTTTGTAACGGCTGAGCGCCGATTCGCTGAGTCCAGCTTGTTTGATGAGTGATTCGTTCGGATCGATTGTCGTACCCTTGGCGCGACGCTCTTCGACGAGTTCCTTGAGGCGAATATCCAGTGCCTCTTCATTATATATATACTCTTGCTTGGTCGCCGAGAACTTGAGCCGGAAGAGAGGCGGCTTAGCGAGATAAATATGGCCACCCTGCACTACCTCTTGCATATATCGGAAAAAGAATGTCATGAGCAGTGTCGCGATGTGACTACCGTCGACATCGGCATCTGTCATGATGATGATCCGGTGGTAGCGTAGGCCGCTAATATCGAAAGTGTCCCCAATCCCAACACCCATGCCTTTGATGAGGCTCAGGATTTCACGGTTGGCGTACATTTTATCAAGTCGCGCACGTTCTGTATTCAAGACTTTACCGCGAAGTGGCAAGATCGCCTGCGTGCGACTATCACGACCGGTCTTTGCTGAGCCACCGGCTGAATCACCCTCTACTATATATAGTTCACAATCCCTCGGATCTTTACTCGAACAATCAGCAAGTTTGCCGGGCAAACTAGCCCCGTCGAGTGCGCCTTTTCGAATCACATTATCGCGGGCTGCTCGAGCAGCTTTGCGAGCCCGAGCGGCCAATGTAGCTTTACCGACAATCCCCTTCGCAGCCGCTGGGTTTTCTTCCAGATAGTAGGCGAAGTATTCGTTCATGACTTGCTCAACATAGCGACGCACTTCAGGGTTACCGAGCTTATTTTTGGTCTGACCTTCAAATTGTGGATCGGGTAATTTGACCAAAATAACCGCAGTCAAGCCTTCGCGGATGTCATCACCCGATAGATTCTCTTCCTTTTCTTTTAGTAGGCCACTCTTGCGAGCATAATCGTTAATAACCCGCGTCATGGCCGAACGGAAACCAATCAGGTGTGTACCACCATCTGGCGTGAGAACGTTATTGGCGAATGGTCGAATCGTTTCCACGAACGAGTCATTGTACTGAACAGCGACTTCGATAACCGAATCTTCAACCTGTTTTTCAACATAAAATATATCGTCTGTTACAACTTCTTTGCCGATATTGAGGTTTTTCACATAGCTTTTGATACCACCTTCGAAATAAAAGGCTTGTCGCTCGCGAGTACGCTCATCGTAGACCGTGACGTAGACACCTTTTGTGAGGTATGCCTGGTGACGCAAGTAGTTCACGACCCATTTATAGTCAAACTCAATTGTTTCCTTAAAAATTTCTGGGTCAGGATAGAATGTGATTGTCGTGCCAGCTACTCGATCAGTTTTACCAATTTTTTTCAGAGGTTGGACAATCTGACCGCGCGCAAACTCAACACAGTACAGCTCGCCATCTTTCACAACTTCGGCAACAAGCTTCGTCGAGAGTGCGTTGACAACCGACGAACCAACCCCGTGTAGTCCAGACGACACCTTGTAGCCACCACCACCAAATTTACCACCTGCGTGCAAAATCGTGAGGACTGTTTCGAGGGTGCTAATACCAGTTTTTGGATGCTTGTCGACAGGAATACCACGCCCGTCATCTGTAATAGTAATCCCGCCGTCATCGAGGATTCGCACATCAACGCGTGATGCGAAACCAGCTATTGCTTCGTCTATCGAGTTATCGGCAATTTCTTTAATGAGATGGTGCACGCCATCATAGCCGGTGCTACCAATATACATGCCTGGACGCTTACGAACTGGCTCGAGTCCTTCCAAAACCTGAATTTGCGACCCATCATAAGAACCGTCGTCTTTTTGTTTAGCCATTTACCCCTCACTTTACGGTCAATTCTGCTATTTACAATACCTCCATTGTAGCATGATAATAATTGTTCGCGCTAGCTATTGTATTGAACATATTTGTTATGCTAAAATGCGAATCAGAGGTATAATTAAAACAAAAACCAAGGGCAATTACCATTATGTTTAGGAAGTTAGTATCAAACTTACCATTTAGTCCGTCACTCGTCGGACAATTAGGCTTTTATGCCAAACGACTCAAAAAAGAAGAGGCGACCCGCAAACTCGGGCTCATCTTCACAGCTCTCGCACTTATTGTTCAGTCGTTCGCAGTGTTTACCCCACCAGAATCAGCCAATGCCTCTAGCCCATCAAATATGATTCAGGGTGGTGTGAGTAGCCTTCAGGGTATCTTGAACAACTACGATGCCAATACCAACAACATGAAAGACCTCTTTACCGCCCTTGGTATCACCCGAGAGGATCTGCAATCGCTAAAAGCTACGACCGTCAACTCAAAAACTGACAATGTCCGCTCCTGGGGACTGACCTCACGATTCAGCACTGCACAAGGTGAACGTACCTATACGGCACCACTTGCAAGTGGTGGTAACCGAACATGGTACTATCGCCCGCTTGTACTATGGGATTCGTTGCCATATACAATTGCCAATGGCTCAACCTATCCTGCTTTTCAGGGTGTATCGGCTAAATTTGGCTGGTTCGCAATTATGAACGCCTGCGGTAATCTCTTAACTAACAAAGCTGTGCCTGACTATCCTTGCCCGCCAAACACAAACGGCACGTATCCGAACTGTACACCGATTCCATGTCCCACCGGTACGACCGGCACATATCCAAACTGCGCACCACCCCCGCCACCAGTCAAGCCATGCCCTCAAAACCCAGCGCTCACTGCAAACAACCCAGATTGTCAGCCTTGCCCAGATAGTCCAACGCTCTGGATCAAAGACGGAAAATGTAAAGCCGATTTAATACGATTAAAGACTGCAAAGAATATCACTCGTGGCAATATCGATGCCACAACCACAGTTGCACAAGCCTCTGACAAGATCGTCTATAGCCTTACTATCGAGAACAAAGGCGCCACCTCTGCCGATGAGACACTTGTCGAGCACATTGATGACGTTCTCGAGTACGCAAAAGTTATCGATAACGGTGGTGGTAGCCTCACGAAAGACCCTTCAACAAACGTCGCTATCCTAACCTGGCCAAAGTTTAGCGTCAAACCAGGCGAGAAAATCACCCGCATGTTCACAGTACAAATGCTCGATAAAATCCCTGCCATGGGACAAGGCACGAGCGATAAGACTTCGTATGACTGTAAAATGATCAACACCTACGGGAATGCTATCCAAATTAATGTACAGTGCCCAGTCGAGAAACAAGTTGTCGAGAACACCGTCTCTACCCTGCCTCATACTGGCCCACGCGAGAATATGATCTTCGCAGCTATCGTCTTCGCGGGTGTCGCATTCTTCTACGCCCGTACACGCCAGCTCAAGACAGAGGTTCGCCTAATTCGTCGCGACTTTAACACCGGAACAATCTAAGGGAGAGTAGCAGATATGAGTGAAAAACTGACAAATAGTTCTGAGCATCGCGCCGAACTTGTAGCCGAGCAACAAGAACAAAAAGAACGATTGCGCAGTGAACTCGAGCGCGCTGCTGAACGCGGCCACGAGAACCAAGAACGAAAAGCCGAATCCGCACGTCATGAGATTGAACGTGCAACTGCCGAAAAAGAGCAGGCAAAGCAAGAGAAAGTCGCCGAAAAGCCAGCTTCTCCTGAGCGCCAGCTCAATACCAAAGCTGCACGCAAAAAAGCTTTCAACGACATTATGGATCAAACCCAAAGTGAACTCTCGGCACCTAGTCGTGCATTTAGTAAAGTTATCCATAACCCTGCTGTTGAAAAAGCTAGCGAAGCACTTGGCGCCACTGTCGCTCGGCCAAACGCTATCCTCTCAGGTGCGTCATTCTCGTTCCTATTCACCCTCGCGATCTACCTCATCGCACGCATGAACGGCTATCCTCTCTCAGGATCAGAAACAATCGCTGCCTTTGTTGGCGGCTGGGGTCTTGGCCTCATCTTTGACTTTTTCAAAGTCATGATAACGGGGAGACGGTAACAGAAGCCTGCCTCCAGTTGCGGTAGAGCCGAGTAGGCTCTACTTTTTTACCTAGATATTTGAAAACTGCCCTTCCCCGAGTCTTATCTGAACTTAATCGAGACTTCACCATCGGCAGTATTCGTATCACCACCCCTCAACGAAAGATGGGTCGGATCATCATCTTCACTGCTAGCAGCTACTGGCGGTGTCGATAATGGCTCTTCTGGTGCCGCTGTAGTAGCGTTAACTGTATTATCAGCCTGTGGCACTGCAGCCTCTTTAGGGGCAGCGACTGGAGCCACACTAGGTGCAGAAGCAACCTCTACTGCAGGTGGCACTGGAGCCGGTGATGGCTGAGCCGCAGCGGGCTGCGTCTGTAGCTGCTTGCGTTTGGCTAGCCACTCATCGAGGAACGATGACCCAGAGCTCGGCGACGCTGCACCCGGCATCCCACCAAGTGCTGGTGGCTGACTACCGCCAGCAATACCTGACCCAGGTGCAGTTGGAGCAGTCGTCGCAGGCGGCTGTAGGCGCGCAAAGATATCTTTTTCGACCACTGCCCGTGGCTTACCAAACTTGGCCGATGACAAGCGTTTTAATGCGTCACTCAACTGCTGATTCGCAGTCCCCATCGGTGGCACCCAACTCATACTAAACGGTGCCGATGGCACACCCTGTATCTGCGCCACACAGACAGATTCGTAGTTTGGTAATTTCGTGAGGTCTTCTGCTTCAAAGACAGGCGCGTACCGCTTGACCATAATTTCGGCATCTGTAATACCAATACGTCCCGTAATCGTCGTACCAACGTTACCGATAATGGCCTCGCGCAGCTCTTCTTTGAGCTGAGTCATGAACTGATTACCGAGTGTCAGGCTGAGACGATACTTTCGCGCCTCGCTCAAAATTGTCTCAAAACTATCAGTTGCGAAGTTTTGAAACTCATCGACATACAGCGTAAAATCTTGGCGCTCTTCTTCGGGCATGTTCGCTCGAGCCATAGCAGCCGCCTGGAATTTCATCACAAATATAATACCGAGCAATTTCGAATTCATGTCGCCCATTTTTCCTTTCGAGAGGTTGACGAGCAAGATCTTCTTGTTATTCATAATACCCGGGAAATTAAACCCGCTCTTTGTCTGGCCGATAATATTGCGCATGGCTGCATTTGATATAAATGGACCAAATTTCGAAACAACCCATGAGATCACTTCTCCAGCTTCACTCGAACGCTGCGAAGCAGGAAATTCTTTTGTCCAGAAATCGAGGACATTTTGATCAGTCACATACTTTAACTTGCTCTTCATGAACTGTTCGTCGATCAGTAGCTTTGGAATATCAATAAATGTACCGCCAGCTGGATCAGCCATGAGTAAGAGTGCGCAGTTACGGAAAATATGCTCGAGCCTCGGCCCGACAATACCCGTATGTCCCGGATCATAAAGGCCATAGAGCATACTGATCGCCTCTTGTACCAAAAAGTCCTTTTGGTCAGGGTGATCAAATTCAAACATATTGAGACCGATTGGATTATCCATATCACTCGGGTTGAAGTAGACCACATCTTCGACGCGTTCTTTTGGCACCTTCGAAAGTAATGCCTCGACCGAGTCACCGTGCGGGTCAACAAAGGCAAAACCCCGACCATCCATCATGTCCTGAAAGGCTAGGTTCTCCTGCAGAATGGACTTACCGACACCGGTCTGACCGATGATGTGGATGTGACGCCTCCTGTCTTTGTCGCTCAAACGAATTGGTTTTTTAACACCACGGAACTCGTTGTAACCAAGCAATAGTCCTTCTTCCATAACCTGCGTCGGGCCGTCCACTTGCTTATTCATCTGTCGCTGAACTTGACTCGACGGAATACTGTTTTGATCTGGCAGATGAAAGAGTGTCGCTAGCTCAATACTGTTCAAAATGTTTTTATTGATCTCTGGTGGAAAGAAACGAAAGATAAATGCCGTTGCAAGTTCTTCGATATTTTTCGAATTTGTAAATTTAAACCCGTTAAAGCTCGGCGAATCAAATAAGGCAAAGGCAGCAACCACATTTTTTAGTATTCCCTGCGCTCGAGCAGCAGTGTTGGATGACACGACAACACGAATCAGCACTTCGAATCCTGGGTACTTTGTTTTCTCCTGGATCGCTTCCATTGTTGCCTGTTCGACGGCATTAAGCTGCTTCTCTTCGGGCTTTGTTTCTTTCTCTTCCGGTGGCTTCCAAAGCGCCTCCATAATATCTTTGGGGGCAAATGCCCCAGAAAATCCACTCTGCTTATTCCCCTTGTCCTTTGCGATCTTTTCAGCAGCAAAGATTGATGACTTCGCCCAGCCATCTTGCGCTGGACGAATCAAGAATTGAATACCGATACCATCTTCCCTTGTGGCAGACGATACGGCATTCAGCAGCGCTCGCGACGCATCACGTTTTGACTCGAGATAGGTCGAGATCGGATAGACGTAGTCTTTCTTGAGTGTAAACTCACCGCCAATTGTGCCAGTCATTTTACCAACCTGGCTAAAGACACTGTGTTCACTAACTTCTTCGAGTCGAGCTGACGGATAAGCGGCGGCCACCGCCTGGCCAATGACATCTGTCAACACTGTCGGAACGACAGCATAATAATAAACGAGGCCTTCTCGGGCAATAATTTCAAACGACATATGCCGCTGACCGTAGAGCTTGCTTTTGAACCCTTTGGTCGCCGTCGAGGCAATGATGTTATACATCACCTGGGCTTGAGATAGCACTTCCTCAGTCAGATCTCGCTTGTCGCGACCGCCGCCGTCAACATCATCACTGGCTGGCGGCAGATGGATGAGAACTGGCACCATCTTCAGGCCACGTTCGTAACTCTTTGCCTCTCGCAATGTTTTGCGATACATGAAAAAAGCAATGGCTCCACCTATACCAAGCACAATCATCGCGATAAATACTGTGGCAAACACTCCTGTCATTGCCGACTACCCACCGATAGCACCTATATCTCTTCCATACCGCTTCTTAATATAATCTCGTTGTAGTTTGCCAATCTCCTGCTCTCGGCGGTAAGGATCATCCTTCGTTTCTTCGACAATCTTCTTTGCCCTGTCGACCCATTCCTTCTCGATCAAATCCTCGTCGGCAGCAGTCATAGGGGTTCCAGTTGCATCTGCCGCCACGACCGCAGCCGCATCATCTGTAGCTGCTGGAGCAGGCAATCCTGGCACGATAGGTATCACGGGCGGTGCTGCGGCTATTTCTTGAGGTGCAGGTAGCTGCTCCATGCGGTTCTCGTTGAAGAATTCGTGGCCGGGCGCACTAGTTTCACCGGTCGACAAAGACACCTCGGGTCTTGGCGTTTGTTCGAACGACGCGCTAGGTCCTACTTGTCGTGGTTCCATATCTGTTAAATTATACCATAACCAGTTCGTAAATGGTAAGTATTTATCGCCGTTTTGAGATGTAAAAACAGGCTATTGCTTCAAAGATGAGTATGAGCACAATATCCCATACACTACCCCTGCCAATTGAGCGCATCGCAACAAACAAAACCGGAGCAAGTGCAATAACCGATGCATAATAATATGACTGCTGCAAAGTGATCGAAGAGGCAAGCTCGCGCCTCTGTCTCATCGGTATGAGTATCATCAACTTCCCGACCGCAAACATAAAAAAAGTTAGCACTCCAAGTGCTAACAGATAAAATAAAACGAATATGACAAGTATTCCGATTGGGTGAATAGTCGATGGAGAGGTCGACTGGAGGAGCGTTGACAGAAGGACAAACGCTGCTAGAGTGACGAGTGCGAGAACCTTGCTAAGCATATTCTTTATGATATCACTCCTAGGAGAAAACATGGAGCCTTAGAGCGGAAGCGAATTTGGAAGGCTGTGCCCTGCGTTAAACAACTATTCAGGGACGCCCGCTAGATCCGCTCTGGTAGGCTTCTGACCGCTCCGCATGTGCGGGGCATAGGTCTTTTTGTTTTTGTCGAGAAGTTCCGCTTCGCGCTTGGAAGTCACCCGATTATTAATTTCAAATACTAGGGATTTTCCAAGCGCGAGGTACTTATCTCGTATGGCCCAGCGCCAAAGTATAGAGCCTTGGCGGAGCATAGGTAGCGCCATCAACCGTGTCGTAAAAAGTGCGTGTCTCGCAACGCGAGCCATGATCGAAACAGGATGCTGCTACCTGGATTTCCGTCCAGTACGGCGTGGGTCATATGTTGAATTGTTAAGGATTTTTTGCTTTTGTTTGTGTTGTAAAAAGCTAATCTCATCCTAGCATAAGTTCTCTCCTTAGTCAACCATATTTATAAATAATTTGTTGTTATATTTACTTCATTATTATCACAGTACGCAAAATAACACTTTATTGTAGAGTTTTTGACATCGTTCTTTTTTATTGTGTTTTCTACATAGAGACTCAGCTCCGTTCTGCCGTCACAGCTCCTTTTATCGATCGACGTTCTCGTGACATATTTACATCACACATTACGCATGACCTTGCCGCAAGTCGCATGGGTCATTCGCATGAGTACACATACGCGCCATTTCTATCCTACCTTTTTGGTTCAATGTGAAAGTACGTTATGAAAAAGCTGGTATGTATGAATAGTACTTTGAGCAAAAAATCTTGCTTACTCATGCACCAAAAAATGAACGATATGCCTCAAAAGCCCGGTCAGCTTTGAGCGTTTTTTATATACGCTTTTTGTGATAGCAGCACAAAATTGACTACTCGCTTGGCGCACGTTCCATGCATTCGCATGTTGCACTTTTGTGTCGTGATGATGCAGCCTGACGACCAAATCTTTTATATGGCTGTATTTTGTAGTCGCGTGCAGCCTAGCCATGCATATATTTCAGTTATGAATTTTTGGGTTTGTTTTAAACGATAAGTTAGTGCCCAGCTGCCCTGCCGACATGCCACGTAGCGCCGACTGTGAGCCATGAGACGCTACCGATTTTGTTATCTATTATGAAATGACTGGTCAGTAGGCTCACGTCAACATCGTCATGAAACAGTTTTGTTATCGATCCAGCAAATGAACACGAAATTACTTCGTGCTGAATCGCATCATCTGTGGTATTTTTTACGTAATGATTTTCATAGAAAGTTATTGACACAAGCACTATGGCGTCCTATTATAGGGGTAGCTTCTGAGTAAAAAAATTGTGCAGGAGCCAAAAATAAACAACAAATCGAAAAAACTCCACATAAAACAACCGCTACTCGCAGGCGGTTGTTTTTTTACGAGCCATAGCCCTTCGCCGCTATAAAAAATAATCCCCGAGAAGCTCTCTCAAAGCGCCACCGGCGCTTCTCGCCCTCTCGGGCAGTCCTCGGAGTTCGTCACGTACAGAATAAATAATAACCCTGTTCGGGTTATTCTCTATTTTGTGGTGGAGCTGCCGGGTACTGCCCCCGGGTCCGTCAGGTAACTGATCGTCCGTCTACAAGCATAGTCATATTCAGGCGTTTAGCCACAAAGCAGAATTAGGATAGGACAAAGAATCTGTATTGTGGATTCCGAGAAGTTTAGCTGCGCATGATCGGAATAGCCATGCGGAGCGAGCCTGCTATATATAATGCATCTGCGCCATAGCGGGCGTCTAGGCAGACACAGCCGTCAATTAATTAGACAGCGACAGCGACTGGCGCGAAAGCGTTAGCTACGCGGTTCCAGGCGCTCGCAACTTTGTTGGTTGCAATTATTAATCTGATTACGTCAGAGGTCGGCTTGCAAAACAATCTGTTAATGTCCCGGCGTCGAAAGCTATATCAGCCCCATGCACCTAGCGCTTATTATACCATAGGTTGCCAGAGGTGAACAGGTGTGGTTTACTAAAAGTAATTATGGGAACCGTCTCGAGGATATTATCAATCGCTCCAGTTGGGTTTGAGGGCTATATGGTTGAAGTTGAAAGTGACATGACAAAAGGTCTGCCCGGTCTCTCAATTGTCGGACTCGGCAATAAGGCTATAGACGAGGCAAAGGAGCGCGTCAAGAGTGCTATTGCTAATAGCCTCCTGGAATGGCCTGCAAAACGTATGACCGTGAACCTCGCTCCAGCCGAACTCCCAAAAGATGGTACGCACTATGACCTCCCTATTGCCCTTGCAATACTCGTGTCGAGCGGCCAGCTGCGTCCTGAAGAAGTGAGAGATGCTGTCTTCGCGGGCGAACTTGCCCTGGATGGTCGTCTCCGACCGATATCAGGAGTCACTTCAATTGTCGAGGCGGCTCGAGAGCACGGCGTTACTACTGTGTACGTGCCAATCACTACCCTGCCTCAGGCACTACTCGTGAATAACATTACCGTCTACGGTGTTGACTCTTTGAAGAGTCTATTTCTGCATCTTAAGGGCGAGAAAGTCTTACTGCCTGCAGCCAATAGCCCTATTATTGAGCATACCCCTCCCACTGACTATCACTTTCTCGATGATATCCATGGCCAGGAGCAGGCGAAGCGTGCTCTCACTGTGGCCGCGGCCGGACACCACAATATTCTTCTGACTGGCCCTCCTGGTGCCGGCAAAACGATGCTCGCGAAGACACTAGCATCACTTCTGCCTTCACTCGCACCCGAAGAGCAGCTGACCGTAACCAAAATACACAGCCTCGCAGGGATTTTGGTCGATCATGCAGTCTATACTCGTCCTTTTCGTGCCCCACATCACACAACAAGTCAAATCGCGCTTATTGGCGGTGGCACAAAAGCTCGCCCTGGTGAGGTTAGCCTGGCCCATCTCGGTGTGTTATTTCTTGACGAAATCCCTGAATACCCGCGGAACGTCCTCGAGGCACTCCGCCAACCACTCGAAGATCGCACGGTAGCGATCACCAGAGCCAATGGTCGCGCCGTCTACCCGGCAGATTTTATGCTTGTCGCAACAATGAATCCTTGTCCTTGTGGATACGCCGGTGACCCTACACACGAATGCAGCTGTACTACGACGCAACTCCTAAATTATCAGAAGCATTTGTCGGGTCCGCTGCTCGATCGTATTGATATGGTTGTTGCCGTATCACGAGTACCAAACGATGCGTTGTTATCTCAAAAAACGTTGTCTTCTGAGCAACATACTGCCGCACAAAAAGCTATTGCTAAATCAAAGCTCAAGCAGAATAACAGATATGGAAGTAGTTCAAAAAACAACAGTTCATTATCGAATCGTGAGATAAAACAATACCTCAAGCTATCACCCGACATTGAGGGCCTCCTGAATCTCGCAGCAGAAAAAATGAAGCTTTCGGCTCGTGGGTACTTCAAAGTTATCAAAGTCGCGCGTACAATTGCTGATCTCGACGACGCAGACGAAATTTTACCAAAACACCTGGCCGAAGCATTACAATACCGTTCTACCTCTTGATTCCAGAGGTAGAATTTGCTAGAATACCATGAGCAAACGCTAAAACGTAATGCACTCAAGGTCAAAGGAGAGTCGCGATCAATACATCAATCCGCATTAACGAAGCAATTCGCGCGCGCGAACTTCGTGTCATCGGTACAAATGGTGAGCAACTTGGCATCATGTCACGCACAGAGGCGCTCAAGGTAGCAGAAGAGGCTGGAGTCGATTTGGTAGAGATTTCACCAAATGCCAACCCACCTGTCGCTAAAGTCGTTGACTGGGGCAAGTACCAGTACCAAGAGATGAAAAAACAGCAAAAGAACCGCCGCTCTAACAAGGCAAGCGAACTGAAGCAGATGCGATTTGGTCTAAAGATTGGCGCGAACGATCTGGAAATCAAACTCCGAAAGATCCGTGAATTCCTAGCCGATGGTCACAAAGTGAAGATTCTTATCTTCTACCGCGGACGGGAAATGGCTCACAGAGAACTGGGATATGAGTTGATCGGTCGCATGACACAACTACTTGAGGACGTAGCGGTTGTAGAACAACAGCCTCAGATGGCAGGACGCAATCTGAGTATAGTAGTAAGGAGCAAATAATGCCAAAACTCAAGACCCACAAGGGTACTGCCAAGCGGATCAAGCTCACCAGCACCGGCAAACTTACCCGTCGTCGCGCCTTCGGCAACCACATGCTTTCAAAGAAAAGCAAAAGTCGTAAGCGCAATATCAATACTACCGCTACCGTGACTGGCAGCATGAAGCGCAATGCGAAGCGCGCATTAGGAGTGTAATTTATGCGAGTAAAACGAGGTGTTCCCGCAAGGGCTAAGCACAAAAAGATTCTAAAAGCCGCCAAAGGCATGCAACATTCCAGGACTCGCAGCTTCCGCCTGGCTAAACAAGGTGTTATAAAAGCACTGATGTACGCCTACCGCGATCGACGCACAAAGAAGCGTGACCTGCGCAGCCTCTGGATCACCCGTATCAACGCTGCTGCCCGCGCGAACGGTACGACCTACGGCAAACTGATCGCCGATCTCAAATCAGCTGGTGTCGAGCTAGACCGCAAGGTGCTTGCCGAACTCGTCGTGAGCGATCCAAAAGCTTTTGCAGCTATTGTGAAGAGCGTCACAAAATAACACGTCTTCAAAAGAAAATACCCGACTTACGTCGGGTATTTTTGGTACAGTCTATCGATAAGCCGGGTTCTGTCGAAGGATGATCATCTATCTAGTTTGTCTGTTGCCAGACAAATCAAGCGGGTATCGATATGCAGACGGATAGCCTTTTATGCACATCTCCTTGCAGCAGACAGGGTTTACCTCCTCCGCACGTTACCGTGCGTCGCTGTGGGCTCTTACCCCACTCCTTTCACCCTTACCGTCAGTCGCCCTTTTGAGGCTTGAGACGGCGGTATCGTTTCTGTGGCACTTTCCCTGGGGTCACCCCCGGCCGCCGTTAGCGGCTGCCTTTATCCTACGCTGCCCGGACTTTCCTCTTGCTTATTCGGCAAGCGATCATCTAATAGACTGTTCCTTTAGTATAGCAAAGATGTGGTCGGGGTGACCCGATTTGAACGGGCGACCTCACGGCCCCCAGCCGTACGCGCTACCAACTGCGCTACACCCCGATATTTGCTATAGATATGAATCATAAAAGCCCAAAGGTTCATAAGACGCTTGATATTCCCCGCATAGATGCAAGGTGGGTTCTCTCACGCTCCTCCCACGGGAGAAGGCAAATTCGAGATCCCTATCGTATGATGTTAGGAAAATCATACACGCCCGAGAACCTCTGGGACACTTCTATTATACGCTGTTTTATTACATATTGACACCGAATATGGCCGCAAAGAGAGAAATAATAGCGCCAGTCGCAGCGCGCATGAAACGACCGATAAGCGGGCTCGCCACCATAACAATTACGAATATAAAGATGGTTCCAAATTGCTCAATCTTCTCCATACCACGTCGTACAAAATCAGGTGCGAGTGCGTAGATAACACGCGAGCCATCCAGCGGTGGAACCGGAATTATATTAAACACAAAGAAGCCGAGATTTACGAGGACGGCAGTTGCTAAAAAAGTCGATCCAAAACTCTGGGATGCCGGATGTGCAAGTGCAAAAGTACCAAACGCAATAAATGCAAGAACCAGATTCGTGAGTGGGCCGGCAGCGGCCACAAGTGCTGACCCCCACTCACCATACCTGAGCCGATAGGGATTGAATGGTACGGGCTTGGCACCACCAAAGATTGGTGCACCGCTGATCGCCAGCAGTATCGGCAAAATAATCGTCATGAACGGATCAATGTGCTTGAGAGGATTGAGGGTTAATCGACCATAGGCCTTAGCAGTATCATCGCCGAGCCAATAGGCCATAAAACCGTGCATTGCTTCATGCAATGTCATTGAGATCAAGATAACAAACAAGACGGTGGCAATATAAAGAATGTCGATACTCATGAGCGTTATTATACCCTACTCGCGCCTCTTGACGAAAGTAGAGAAACAGAGTAGAATGGAACAGATTGTAACAAGGTAATAAAGGAAGCAAGTCATGGCATCACGATGTGAACTCACCGGCAAAGGCAAGCAGTACGGCCACAATGTTAGCTTTTCTTTGCGCCGCACTAAACGCACCTTCAAGCCAAATCTCCAAAAAAAGACATTTGCAGTTGATGGCCAAAAAGTCACAATGACGCTGTCAACACAGGCGATTCGGACACTGAAGAAAAAAGGTTTACTGCAGCCGATAAAGTAAGAGGCGTATCTCTTTTAAAAAATCCTTCTGCTTTGGAAGGATTTTTTAGTGCTTTATTTTCTAGCTTCGCTTCAATACCATAACTGTCATGACGGGTGACAATGCTGCAGCTGATTTATACTTAAACTTATCAATCTCTTCAACTGGCGCACCAAATTCTTTTGTGAAAACCTCAAGCTCCTCCTGGGGAACCTCATAGCGCAGGCCGGTATCGGCGTAATGAACCGGGATAACAACTTTTGGATCAACCTGTCGGGCGATAGCACTTGCATCTGTTGGATCGAGGGTATAGCCACCTCCACCGACCGGCATAATCAACACATCGATAACACCAAGAGTCTCAAGCTGTTCGTCGTCGAGCTTATTCTTTATATTGCCAATAATACCGACAGCAAAATCACCTGTTTCAACGCGATAAATGGTCGACAACTTCTCATCTGACTCCATGTCGATATGATGCACAGCCGCAATGCCGCGAATTGTAAAGTCTGCAACCTCATATTCGCCAGGTGACTGTATGATGACACGAGCTTCTGAGTTATCAACGATAAATCGCGACTCGGTCACCAGTTCGATCTCGTCCTTTGTTTTGACATCTTTCAGCCCTACAACTGACAGTTTCGGGTCAACCATGAGTGTCGCCTTTTTCGTTGACAGGACAACACTATTTCCACCTTTGTATTCAATTTCGAACATCTTTCCTCCTACTGTTCTTTCAGAATGTTATCGGTATCCAGTAGCACGACGTGCTTATTGGTCAAAATAGCATGAATAAACCGGTCACGCACGCTTAAGCGGTAATAAAACTCATCGTAGCGCATCGTTGTAAAGCTCAGCTCTCGACCGACAGTTCTCTCGGCCGACTGAACGATCTCAGTAGTTTTGGTATTCGATAAATCGCCGACTAGTATGAGGTCGACCGGACTAGCCGAGTTTTTCACTAGCACACCGGCAGCTACAGCTACACGGAGACCGGTAAGCTTCTGGATATGCTTATGCCACTCTGGGAGCTCGGCAGACTTTGGCTGCGGCTTCGCTGACGGGGTTTTTTCGGCTTTTGGATCGCCAAATATAGCCTTGAAAGCAGCATAATGTTCGTACATGCGATTCACTTCATAAAAAAGCTTATTATCTGATGTTGCACTCGTAATCACGCCGACTTCGAGTAGATTTGATAGCTCACGTCGTACCGAATTAATTTGTTCATCAATTAACCGTGTAATCTCGCGCACATAAAATGCCTTGCCTGGATTGTTCAAAAATAAGTGAAGTAGCTTCACTCGCGTTTTTGAACCAAATAGTGCGTCAATCATCTGTTTATAGCCCTGTACTTTCTATATGTATGGTATCACGATTTATTCAGTGGCGCGAGTTTTTGAGCAACAAGTCTATGCACCCCATTGAGGCTTCCCCATTGAATAAATTCATGACGACGAAACCATGTCATCTGGCGTTTCGCTAAATGCCAGTCACTTGACACCATGTGCGCTTTTGCCTCGTCCAGAGTGATATCGCCATCGAGATACTGCCGAATAATTGGGTAGACATTGCCAGTCATTGCTGCGTAGTCCCATCCGAATTGTCGGCTCAGCTCCCTCGCCTCTTCGATGACGCCTGAGTCAAAGATTTGTGCTGTTCGTGTGGTTATTCGTTGACGTAGTGTCTCCCTATCTGTTGCTATACCTACAACAAAAGCATCCTGGCGCACCGTCCTGCGCCTCTGAGGAGACTGCCCATTTCGCATGATTGTATTGATAACGTAGCGTTTGTTCTTATAGTTTTCGGGGAGCGGTATGTTGTTTACTTTACAATATTTGTGTAGCTCTTCAATCGTCATGGCATCAAACTTTACTCGCTCAGAACGGCTCGTTTCTGCTGGAAACTGAAAATCAAATAGTACCGAATCGATATAGAGTCCCGTGCCGCCTACCAGAAATGGCACATGACCGCGCTGTCGTATAGCTGCAATCTGGTGATTTGCATAGGACTGAAACTGGCTCGCAGTAAATCGCTCTCCCGGGGTCACAAGATCGATTCCCCAGTGGGGAACGACAGCCTGCTCTTGGCGCGTCGGCTTGGCTGTCCCAATATCCATACCTGCGTACACTGTCCGGGAATCGGCCGCGATAATTTCGCCGTCGTACATCTGCGCCAACTGTATAGCCAAAGCCGTCTTGCCGCTTGCCGTCGGCCCGACAATTACTATCAGTGGCAGATGGTCATTTACAGTGGTCGCCATCGCCGCTCCGGAAAGTCTCGTACGATAAAATCAACGCATTCGATACCCTCTTGCGCCAAAAGTTGTTGCTGTACCTCACGTCCACCATGAAAACCGCTCGCGAGACCACCAAAACGGTTCACGAGTCGATGCCACGGCAGTGCCGTGTCACCATAATGAGCGATACCGCCAACCACTCGCGATGCCGCCGGTTGTCCGGCAAGACTCGCCAAGTCACCATAGGTCGTGACCTGGCCCTCTGGCACTTGGCTCATTAGTTGTTCGACGCGCTTTCTAAAGTTCTGGTCGATGGGCATATGCTTCGATCTCCTTCTCCACCGCCCGCCAGTTCAGACACCGGGTAATAGACTGCTCGGAATCGTTGAGTTTACTCCAACCATAGTTGCCAAACAAGATAACATCACAGACTCCGGCCTGTGAAACATCGCGAATATGACCAATATAGTCATCGATAAATAGATCAGCACCAACTTCTTGACATACTTCGGCCTTTGACCGTTTCTTGGCCTTGTCCCAAGAATAGGTGTAGTAGTTTGTGTGCTGCACCGTTGTAAAACAACCTGAGAAATGCCTGTCGAGCAGACGTTTTGTTGCGTGCTCTATAGTCGACGGCCGACCCGTCACGAGGTGCAGCTCATGATCTCTGGCTAAACGATGGATCGCCTCAACTGCCTCTGGCATTGGCAATGTGTTAGCAAAATCGTCCGATAACGTATGCTCTGCAACCCTGTCAATCGCAACCTGATCATCATCCGTCCCCCAGATATCGATCGTCGCAGTGTCGTAAAACTCTTTTTCGGTAACCATCGCATTGTATGTACGATTATAAAAAGCTATCTGACCAGAGCCAGTCGGCACCAGTACATCGTCACAGTCGATTGCAATCTTGAGACAACGCTTCATAGCACTGCCACCCTACAAGTGAGTGAGGTAGTCTGCAAGCTCATCGAGCCCAACCTTACTCTCACCCGCTTGTGTCCGCACACTCACCTGGCGTGACTCCATATCTTTTGGACCTACGATCAACTGCACCGGTGTCTTCATAGCACTTGCCTCGCGGATCTTTTTCCCGAGCGATTCATTGCGGTCATCGACCGCGTAGCGTAACGTATTATATTTGAGTGGCGTCATCAAAACTGTTGCATCCAAAACTGTGCGTATCTCATCGACATACCCGCCAACAGTTTCGTTGATTGTGAGTATCCGTATCTGTTCTGGTGCCACCCAAAACGAAAACCAGCCCGCTGTGTGTTCAATAAAGACTGATAGGAATCGCTCAATTGAACCGAGTAATGCACAGTGGATCATGACTGGCCGTTCCGCAGTACCATCGCTACCAGCGTATTCAAGTCCGAAACGCTCTGGTTGCACAAAATCGAGCTGCACTGTTGCCACCTGATGCTCGCGACCAATCGCGTCCGTTGCCATGAAATCAATCTTTGGACCATAAAAAGCCGCTTCACCTGCTTGCTCGAAATAGTCCAGTTCATTTGCAATAACTGCATTTTTCAGTTGCGACTGAGCTTTGTCCCACAGCTCTCTCTCTCCCAGATACGCGTCGGTATCGTCGCGGTAACTTAAGCGAACACGGAGATTCATACCAATTGTTGCGTAAAGCTCTCTTGCGCTTGCCAGTAGCCCATTGATTTCGGCTTCAATTTGGTCACTACGACAAAATACGTGGCTGTCGTCCTGCGTGAGTGAGCGGACGCGGTTCAGCCCACCCAGTTCGCCAGTTTTTTCGTCACGATAGTCGGTTGTTGTCTCGAGAAAACGCACCGGCATGTCTTTGTAGCTTCGCGGTTTCGAAGCATAAATTTGCGTGTGATGCGGGCAGTTCATGGGCTTTAGTGCCATCTTGTCACTTGTCTCTTGGCTCGTCACTAAAAACAACTCATCGCCAAATTTTGCCCAGTGCCCTGATGTCTCATAGAGATCTTTTTTGGTAATATGTGGCGTCCAAACTTTTTCAAAACCGCGCGCCAGACGCAGTTGATTTGAATAAGCCGACAGTAATTCGCGCAGGACAGTGCCTCGTGGCGTAAACAGTGGCAGACCAGAGCCGACGAGATTTGATATTGTATAAAGTTCTAGGTCCCTACCTAATTTGCGATGATCACGCTTTTTTGCTTCCTCGAGCATTGCCAGATGCGCATCGAGTTCCGCCTGCCCTGCAAAAGCAACGCCATAGAGCCGCTGCATCTGAGGGTTCGTCTCTTTGCCGCGCCAATACGCCCCAGCGATACGCATCAACTTGAAAGCGCCGACTTTGCCCGTACTTTCAGCATGTGGCCCACGACAGAGGTCAGTGAAGTCACCATCGGTGTAAAAAGATACGTTTTCAATCTTGCTGTCGTCGTCAGTAGCCAGACCAAGCTCGTTGATATCCAGATCTTTTGCGATCGTTGTGCCAGCACGCTTGAGGTCATTGAGTAGCTCGACTTTATATGGTTGCGCATGTTCTTCTGCCCACGCGATACCGTCATCGACAGTTTTTTCGGTGCGCTCAAAAGCATAGTCAGCGGCAATTACCTTTTGCATCTCGGCTTCAATCTTCGAAAAATCCTCCTCAGATATCTTGGTATCTCCAAGATCAATATCATAATAAAAGCCGTTCTCAACAACTGGCCCCACACCAAATTTTGCCTGTGGCCACAAGTGCTGCACTGCCTGAGCGGTAATATGCGCGAGACTATGCCGCATCGCATACAGTTGGTCTTTGTCCATACGAATTTTCCTCCTCTATAGTAAATAAAAACATGCGACTGATAAGTTTTACGACTAAAACTCACTATCGCATGTCTCGGACCCCTAGAATGGGGCGGTTCCACCGGACTTCCTGAAGTATCAGGCACTCGTAGAAGCAACGTTCTCGCACGGCGCTCCTTCCCGCGGGACTCCAGAGGCGGTTACTCTCTTTCACTGTCCACGATTATAGTACTCTAGTCGGCCAGTGATTGCAAATTCTCCCCTATTCTGCTACTATTTTTAGGACATTTGGGTAGATATGTATACCTCGTACCTTTCGCGCATAATTCAGGTGATTAGCTCATTTGGAGAGCCTTCGGCATAAAAAGCGGCCGCTCTAGCCAAATGGTAGATTGCCTCGTACCTTTTGTATACACGATCTGGGTGATTAGCTCATTTGGCTAGAGCGCCTCATTGACGTTGAGGAGGTGGTAGGTTCGAATCCTACATCGCCCACCAAAATAACTCCTGCTTTACAGGGGTTATTTTTTTATCCTCACCTATCATAGAGTTTTCCACGCGTTACGAGTGCTGATGTATCGTGATCGTATTCACTTGGTGATATAACCACACACATCAGCTGGTGTTGACAAATTATGGCGCTTGTGCTATCATGGAAGTATGAGTAAGATTCATACCCATTCAGCTCTGGAAACAATCGATCTCAAGTTTGAATTCGATAAGCCCTGGAGCCAAGCCAAAAAAGACAGCAAGAAATACTCCCTGTAATACCAGGGAGTATTTCATCAAGGACGCGCCTCGCCGCTCCCCGGGCGAGCGCTTTTGTTATGAGCGTTGTTTCGTCGCTTTACGTGCGCGTTTGGCCTGTTGCGCCAATAACTTCGCTTCTTGACGCGATCCGAGGGTGGCCTTCTCTGTAACATCAAACTTGTCGAGATACTTACCAAGAGCCAAGTGTGTCTGGGCGCTATAGGAAGCAAGAGAGCTAAACCCAATCGACGTGAATGGCATCAGGAGCCACTGCAGCACCATGCCGAAGGTACGCGTGCGCTTATAGCGATCTGGACGCGGCGGTAACATCTTGAGCATCAAAAGAATAGTCACGAACAGGCCGATCATCGCAATACGCTGGATAATACTAACTACCTCTGGCAACTGGTGCGCAATAATGTTGCGAGACGCCTCGGCATTGAGCAATAGCGGCACCCAGCCGCCAAAAGCAACCAACACCGCAACTGCCGCGAGTGTTACGTGACTATCAACCAGCCGCACAAAACGCGCAAATCCTTCGGCAAATGGCACATTACGCTTTTTGGTAAATACCCGCTCGGCCACATACGGGATATCAGAGACGCCGTACCCCCATCGTCGGAGCTGCTTGAACTGTGTCACAAATGTCTTGCGTAATGTGTCGGCCATAACGGCGTCCTGATAGATCGGCACATGAATTGGCACAACGCCATAATCACCATTGAAGTGAAAATAGCTCCGCCAGTACTGATGGCCGTCTTCGACAATGCTCCGCGTACTCCAGAAATTCATTTCGGCTAGGGCATCCAGCGGTTGCGAGTGAGCAGCGAAGTTTCGCAGCGTGTGCGGCCGCATGCTTGAAATGATTGTCCAGAAAGAGTTGCCGGTTGCTATTACTCGCATCGGGGCCGGTGCATCCCATATATTACCAAAATAAAGGGCAATCGGTTGGTACGACAGGTGTTTTCGGTTGGTGTGCGTGATGTACTCGTAGGCTACGTAGTCAAAATAGCTCGGATACGGCTTGTTGTCGCAATCGAGCGTCGTCACAATGACATCTGCGTATTTGATCTTGTGGGTATCGCACCATCTCTGGAGCTGCTGCCCGGCATAGGTTATATTGCCGCCTTTACCGATTACCTCGCCTGGCATATCTTTTGGATGTTGGACAATCTCGAATGCAAAGAATGCATCTCTATACTCGCGCTGCAGTCTCTCGGCGGTTTCTTGTATACCTTGGCCGCCGCGTTCTTCATAGGCCAAAAACAAAATAATCTTGCCGTTGTCATAGGTCGTATCAACAACAGATTGAATTGTCGGCTGGATAACGTCGTAAGCTTCATTATACGCCGCAACGATCACCGCTTGATACAGCTGTGTTGGCTTCGGATAGTGTTCAGGATCTGCAGCCACAAGCCGCAAATTGCCAACATGTGCGTGATAGCCAAAACCGCTTGACTGACTATCTCGAACACGGGCATAGCTATCAGCCGGCAACTCTAGATCAGTCAGACGACCATGCCAATCAACCCGTTGAGCTCGAACCAACCGGCTATGCCCGAGAATTGTGTGATATGCAATCACACCCGCTTTCACAAGCAGGGTTATAATGACCGCCATCAGGTAGATAGCGGCTGCGAGAGGGCTCATAATTGATAAAATGATCAATATAATAAGAGCGCCATAACTGAGTATGGCGGGTAGTATCTCAAAGAAACGATAGAATCGGGTTCTTTTTCCAAGGGGTAGTTCGAGATCTTTCATACTAACGAAAAGCCAGCCTAAGAATAGATAGAGCGTAGACGCTAGCGATAAACAAAATCACAATTGCTGACCAGCCAATAATAATCGCGGTTTGACGTCGCTCGAGGCCGTGAAGCTTTGCCATCAAAGCTATATGCACTGTTGTCACCAAAACCCCAAAACCGACAAATAGTAGCGTATACTGCCATGGATTTTTGTAAAAATGAGCCAGGCCAAAGCCGGTATATCGGACATACACTTGCACATCACGCGGCTGGATAGTAAACCCAATCACGATGCAGTAGATAACACACGCCAACACAATAGCTGCAATCAACCATACGAAAGTGTGATCACTGAGAATACGCTTTGCCGATAATTTGAGTGATTCTTTTGTCATAGTATGTGGAGCCACCTGCCGGATTCGAACCGGCGACCTGCTCGTTACGAATGAGCTGCTCTACCGACTGAGCTAAGGTGGCGTATCCTCTTAAGGCATTATATCATATCGTATTTTCATCCGCCCCTGTTGATTTGGTGATTAATTACTGGTAAAATACGTGAAGTTAAAGCATCTGCGCCCGTAGTGAAGTTGGCCTATCACGCCTCCCTGTCACGGAGGAGATCGCCGGTTCGAATCCGGTCGGGCGCGCCAAAGTAAATGACTCACTGTTGCAGTGAGTCATTTACTTTCTACAGGGTAGCCTTAGCTTTCGAGCCTACTCTGCACAAACTGCCAATCCACCACATTCCACCACGCCTTCACGTAGTCAGCCCGGGCATTTTTGTAGTCTAGATAGTAGGCATGTTCCCAGACATCGAGTCCGAGGATCGGCTCAGCGAGCCCAAGTAGCATCGGCGTGTCTTGGTTTGGCGTTGTGACGATTTCAAGATCAGGCTGTAGCCATACCCAGCCACTCCCGAAAACGCCCAGAGCTTTTTCGGTAAATTCATCTGTAAATTGCTGAAATGAACTAAATTTGTGTTCAATATTTGCAAGCAATTCTCCGGTCGGTTGACCGCCACCAGTCGGGCTCATCCACTGCCAAAACAGGCTGTGGTTGTAGTGACCGCCACCATTATTACGAATAGCCAGTGGCGCATCTGGTCGAGCAAGCAATATGACAAGCGGCTCCTGGACAGGCTCATTTTGACTGGCAAGTGCGGCATTTAATTTATCGACATAGGCCTGATGGTGCTTATCGTGGTGCAGGTGCATAATATCTGCGCTAATATACTTCCCTAGTGCGCCGTAGTCATACGCAAGATCCGGTACTGTGTACATGGTTAGCCTCCTTTTTGTTTGGCACTACTCAGTATACGCGTGCTACTGCTGTGATACTGTGATAAATTCGTGGATTTGATTGGTTTTCTTGAGATTTTCAAGTTTTTCATTGAAAACTGTCAGTGGAATATGGACAAACTGAAAGTTAACCTGCGTATCGGTCTTTTCGACCACTTTAACGTAAAAGTACCCGTCGCCGGTCGTACTCATGAGCCCGCTTGAAACCGTGTCTTTTTGTAATTTATAAATCTCTGAAACATTCAGCCCGTTGAATGAGCTTGTTGTACTAATTGGCCCCGAGATACCTGCTATCACTTTGGCTGCGCCCTCGCCACCTAGAGTCGTAGCTACCTCTTCAAACGACTTGCCAGCCTTGAGCAGCTCGGCGGCCGCATGGGATCGCTGTTTTGCGATATCATCAATCGCGAATGCGACTTTTGAACGAACAAGACTCCGCTTGAATGCCTGGCGATAATCGCTCGGCGTCCAACCATACATCATCAGTGATGATGCATCGTATGTTTCCTGTGTGATACGACCGTTGGCAGTATTGCGTTGCTGATCGATGACTGTATCGACGTCTTTATCCGTCACAACGATACCTTGTTCACGCGCCAGTTTGCCGGCATAAGCCTCAGCAATTGCTTTGTTGAGGGACTCACGTCGGTAGTGGTTGAGTTGTGTCTTGCCGTCTGGGCTGTCGATCTTGATCTCATCGTATTTTGAGAGATAATGCTCGAGTCCACGATATTGCATCAGGTAGTCGCTAAACCGCACCGGCTCATTGGCGACAGTCGCCACCGGAACTGGTACAATTTGAGCAATTCGATACATAAACTCTGATGAATTTTGCGCCAGATAGAGCTGCTGCAAGCCAATTGCGGCAAGAAGCCCGAACGATACAAGCAAGATAAGGATGGCATTGACGACCAATTTATGTCTGGCGTACTGTACTGGGTACTTAAAGCGTCGGCCACCAGCTAATATCTGTTCACGGTGCTCGGCGACTGTTTCGTTGGTAATACGTGACGGCGCCTCTGGGGCGCTTTTCTTGGCGAGTTTTTTTATGGTATCAATCGATACTTTCTTCATCACTCTGGTCACTTCCATTCCGCACGGCGCTGTGGACCGCGTCTTGCAGTTTGTTATATATTTCGTTGGGATGTTCGACTTTGTGTATCACGAGATCGCCCACGAACGTTTGAATAACGATTGTCCCGAACTGAAATAGTTCGCCCGTAAATCCAGGTATATTATAGCTTATGTTTTGGATTTTCGACAGTCGTAGCTCAACGACATCTTTGCCGAAGAGCCCGCGCTGCGTCACTTGTCGTAAGCGCTCGTCGGTCACAATATAGAGCGTAAAATACCACATGATAAAGTGGTAGCCAAAAATCAGCAAGCCTACAATCAGCCCAACAATTGGTAGTAAAAAGAGCTCGAGCTTGTCCTGCCAGATCAGTGGTGGGATCGAAGTCAGCGCAAATGGGATGAGCAGTCCATAAAAACCTTTGCGCATCGCAATAATATGGCGGCGAAACACAAACAATAACGCTTCGCCGGGGCGTTGACCCTCGAACTGCACGTCCTGTCTGCCGTCTTGTTGCGCCATTATGTCCTTATCATAGCGTAAACAGATCAAACCTGGTACCCCGGAAAGGAATCGAACCTATATCTTCTCCTTAGGACGGAGCTGCTCTATCCATTGAGCTACCAGGGCACGGGTCTATTATATACTATGCTGTCGTGCCAGTAGTTTTAGTAGTAGCGCGAGTACATGACTTCGTCGCTAGTCAGTCGATAGCTTGGAATTTTCTCACCGTGGAACCAGAGAGCGATCTCGACTTCAGCTTCGTGGGCATTTTCGCTGGCATGAATCAGGTTGTGAATTGAACGTTTTTCGGCATTAGCGACTGATGGACTGTCGACAGAGTAATCGCCACGGATCGTACCGACATCGGCTTTGTATGGCAACGTGGCTCCACATAGCTTGCGCACCATATCGATAGCTTGAATACCTTCGATTACCATAGCTACTACTGGGCCAGATGTCATGTAGTGCACGAGTCCTTCCACGACTTCCCTGCCCAACTGATCGGTATCATCGGTACCATAAAGATCAATTGCCGTCACATCGACGAGGTTCTCGATGCCACTTAAGCTCTTCTCTCCTAGGCGATGTACCCACGCCTCATCACTCAGCGGATAATGCGCCTTGACCTGCTCTTCAGTTGGAACCATCATTTTCATAGCAACGATTTTGAGGCCAACTTTTTCAAAACGGTGGATAATATCGCCGACCACGCCGCGCATAACACCATCTGGCTTGACCATGCAATAGGTACGTTCAAATTTAATTTTGCTCACAGCAGGATGCAGTTCACTCATATATACCTCTTCTTAGCCTATTTGTTGCTATTGTACCAGAAGTACGACGAGCACGATACCAACCAGCGCCAGGCGATACCAGCCAAAAAGCCTAAGATCGTGGTTCTTGAGATAGCGAATCAGAAGACCGATCGCAAGTAAGCCGACAACAAAGGCCGCGAGATTACTTATCACAACTGCTGGCATATGCTCTATAAAATACGCGCGATCCTTTGCCGAGACGAGTAGTTTAAGCGTCACGGCCAGCATGATCGGAATCGATGCCAAAAAGCTATAGTCTGCGGCTTTTTCAGGACTCAGGCCGAGCAATCGACCGGCAATAATCGTTGAGCCCGAGCGCGAGACACCGGGTATGAGCGCAAACATTTGCGCGATACCGATCAGAAAAGCACGCTGCCATGACAGATGCTCACCATCTTTGACGGGCGCAGCTTTTGGCAATTTCTCGAGGACTATCATGACGATACCAACCAACGTGAGCGTTGTCAGCACAACATAGATATTTGTGAAGAACGAATTATGATCCATCATATCTGACAAAAGCAACCCGACCAAACCGGCGGGAATTGATGTTAGTAGAATGTTGCGCAGTAAGCGGTAGTTCCGGCGCTGCACAACATCTCGTGCTATCGCTCGTAAGCGATGACGGTAATATACCAGCAATGCTGCGAGTGTACCGATGTTAATAAAAGCCAAAAATGTATGGTCAGCCATGCCAAAAAAATGTTCAGCAATCACCAAGTGGCCAGAACTGCTCACCGGAATAAACTCGGTCATACCCTGGATAACTCCCAGAATCAGAGAAACGATTTCATTCATACTGGCCTATTGTACCTTTTTGATGGTGGTTACGCTATGCTAGAGATATGGCAATGTCGTATTTCATGTCTGAACTCATCCTCGACTTTGTCGAGAGCCTGGAAGTTGAAGGT
Source organism: uncultured Candidatus Saccharibacteria bacterium (assembly GCA_964401035.1). Classification (GTDB taxonomy): domain Bacteria; phylum Patescibacteriota; class Saccharimonadia; order Saccharimonadales; family Saccharimonadaceae; genus Saccharimonas. The sequence continues at coordinate 29,502 of CAYNWV010000001.1, forward strand.
GGCCGCAGTGCAAAAACCGCCGAAAATTATCGGCACTATCTAGAGCGGTTTATCGAATACGCTGACGATATTGACGTTAAAGATATCACTCCTGAGATGCTGCGCAAATTCCGACTGTGGCTGAATCGTTATACCAATGACAATGGCGATGATCTTGCAACAATTACACAGGCCTACCACTTGATTGCCCTGCGGGGCTTTCTCGGCTACCTCTCAAAACGTGATATTACGAGCCTACCCCCGGATAAAGTTGAGTTGCCAAAAATCGTCCGGAAACAAGTGACCTTCCTCCATTTTGATGAAGTTGAACGCATAATTGACGCCGTGCCGGCCGAAGATACCGAGCAAAACTCGCGGGATCGCGCGATTCTCGAATTACTGTTTTCATCTGGGCTCCGTGTCTCGGAACTTGTTGGTCTGAACCGTGGTCATATCAACACCAAGCGCCGTGAATTTATGGTGCGCGGTAAAGGCCAAAAAGATCGACCGATTTTTATTAGTCAGCGCGCAGCTACAATGGTTGACGCCTACCTGGCTCACCGGATCGACAACCTTCCCCCATTATTTCTCAGCTATAGCCGCAATAATGTCGTGTCGTCAGGTGGCGATTACCGACGCCTGACGCCCCGAAGCATTCAACGGCTGATCGAAAAATACGCAAAACTAGCTGGTATCACCAAGCATGTCTCACCCCACACGATGCGCCACAGCTTTGCGACCGATCTCCTGATGAATGGCGCTGATATTCGGAGTGTTCAGTCGATGCTCGGCCACAGTAATATCGCAACAACACAGGTCTATACTCACGTCACCGACGCTCATCTCAAAGAAGTCTACGAGAAATTTCACTCTGAACGATAACTACGGCGCCGTGGCACACGGCTCGTTGGCGCCAGACATCGTATCAGTCACGTAGAAGTTCTTGCACAGGCTACCAGCTGCATCAAAAACATACTCAGGCAGAGCAACATTTGGCACGGTACTGAGCCGGCTCGATACCCGACGATAGAGATTGCCAGCGCGACCGGTCGAATCAACCATCGGCTGAACACCGTCAAATTGCGTTCCCGCACCAGACTTAGTGAGCGAAATGCGGTAGGAAGTGTCTCGATACAAGCTGGTCAAACGGAGATAAGCGACCTGCGAGCCAGCCGGAACAACACCGGAAGCTAATTTCAGTGAAGCCCGACAGGCATACGCACCATTGTCGAAGAGGTATCGTGAACAAGCGACAGCCTTCGTGTCCACCGAAACAGCCGTACCTTCGCTGGCTCGAGGCTGCCCAGCCTGAAACGATGGTACTGGCATCGTCAGATCTGATGCATTATTCGAGATAGTCGACGGTCGAAAGAAAAGTGTGTTGACGTCTGTGCCATCGAGTTGATCGACGTTAACTGAAGGCGTGGTTGGCATAATACTTTGGACACGGAGGAGTGATGGTGCGCTCTGATTCCAGTCAGTTTTGCGAGGTAATGATGTGATAGTACCGGTTGTTGGCGCCTGTAATACGTCAACACGACCGCCGGCATAATTTGTACCGCTCGAGCCGTTATCTTTGTGCATCCACTCAATCTGAACTGCGTCGAAATCACTGGTCGACAGCAGCGGCACCATCACCGACTGACCTTCGACCAAGTTACCGATAAAGTCATCTGTCTTTAGCTCGATCGTAACACAAGTATATGCTTGGTTGAGGCTACCATCACCGGTTGTGCCACTTTTGATGACTGTTTCTTGATCCGACTGTGTCGGCACGACACCGGCATCTTGGACAGTATTGCAGTTTTTGGCTGCAATTGCATCACACGCCCGGCTGACACCAAGTTGACACGACCGGATCACTCGCTTGGCATCTTCCACCCCAGACACCGCCGAGTCATGAGCACTCTGGGATAGATCCTGGTTGGTAGCCTGTTGTTGCTCCTGGATCATGACTCGCATAAAACCAACCGTTAGTACAGTCAGGAGGAGTGATGCAAATAACACGACAAACAGCGCGACTGCCCCTGATGAATAGGTGTGTTTCATTTATCCAACCCTCACGATCATTTCAAAGTTATTGACTGCACAAAAGTTAAAGTTCTGATTTGCATCTGACGGCGGGTTGCAGGAGTAGTCGCTTGTATTGACGGTGCCGCTATCATTCGTGCCAATCGTATACCGTATATCATAGAGTGCTTCGGTTGGTACGGCTGGATCCGACAGCGGTGGGATACGTTCGAGATCCATAGCGTGCAGTGCGAGGTCGCCATTTTCACTTGGCAGCATTTCTGTCGCACTACTCATTGCAACGGTGATCGGATAGACGCCGCCGCTCAAACGACAGTAGTTACCGCCGGCATCGATAACGCGTGTCAAGACGATCTTTTTTGTAGGAATGTCGCTGTAGGTCACGGCTGTTGAGCTAGTTGGCTGGAGTGCTTCAGGTTTATTCCACAGATATGACACGCTGCCAAGACACAGCCGCCCCAGCCCACCTGCACCCGATGCATCCGGACTCACAATTGGGGTTTGCACAACACCGACACCCGACGCATCGCGCTTGATACTGCTACCAAGATCGCGACCAGCTTGGTTGATTGATTTGATGGCAAGACCTTTGCTATAGAGGTGCATGACCTGGATCGTGGAGACAGCAATCGCAATCATCAATATCGCAATAAATGTCATGGCGAGCATGAGTTCGATGAGCGTAAAGCCAGCTCGGTTAGTTCGCATCAAATAACCTCACGACTGTTCCAATTGTCAGCGGTTTCGTCACCCCAACGCTATCCCAACAAGCTCGAACATGGAGATCATACGAATGGTTATTGGGACTCCAGCCGTCTGAGCGAGCGAGACGCGCATACAGACCGTAGGCACTTGGTATGCCAGTTGCTGATGTGCGCGCCATAACATCGACCATACTGTAAGTTGCCGCTGGTGCGTAATCTTGCGCGGACTGGATCTTCACGACTGCTAGGCTATTTTTATCGACTGTCCTTGCGACAAAGAAGCTGCCAGTGTTGATCAGTGCATTTGCCGTTGGACAGGCTGTCTCAGTACCAAACTCATCGATATGGTCAACTGTCATGTCTTTTATATCCTTCCAAAGCAGTGGACTCGTCCGCTGAATGCTCTGGACGAGCGCAATTTGTCCATCAATCTGCTGTCGAACCAACGTGACTTCGAGTGAGCGTTGCGCTGTCGCCACGCCGCTATTCATGAGTGTGAAAGCACCGATCACTACGAGGCTAAAGATCACAAATGCAAACATCACTTCGATAATCGTATCGCCCCGGCTAGATACAACGCGATTTAACATACACCCTCGGCGGCAGCACGAACACCACTGGTATTGGCCGCGTCTTTTACGATAACACTGCCCATACGGGGAATCAGTGCCAAACCAGTTTGATCGACACAGAGTAAGGTTTCCTGGCGCGCCGCATCGGTCAAAAAGGCTGCTGGGTCTGCCAGATTATCACCAATGAACGTTTTAATAGTACCGCTCGACGGTGAGCGGACGATCAAAATCCGCAGGTTCGTCAGAGCTGTCTCTGTCTTTGGCGCCACCAGCCGTGTATTCCACTCGAGCGTATAGGGCTCTGGTGGTGATACAACATCGCTAAGGAATAAGTTCGAATTTTTCAGAGCCGTGATATCATCAGTCGCCAATGCACCATCGGCACCAGCGTAGACCGGCCGACTCGTCAAGCTCGTACCATCGTTACTTAGTGCGATATATCGTCCGATCACCGTGCAAGGGCTCGCTCCCCGAGGCTGCGCGCTCATGCCAGAGCTAACCTGACTAATTGCCCCGCCGACACACGCAAATGTATTGTCACGATCGTTCTGAACATTGATCGTTTTGTCATACTGGCTTTGCAGATAATTGGTCAGGGCAATATTTGCGTCTTTATAGCGATTAATATTAATCGCCGTGCCGGCTCCCACCATAACGCCGACCATCATCAGCCCGCTAATCCCAAGAAATAGCATGGACTCGATGATCGTGAAACCGGATCGCGATCCCCCACTCATATGGGTCTTAGTATAGCATAAGCGGCGTGTCACATGAACCTGCCCGGCGTGAATAGCCACGACACGGCCGGCGCACCCCACCAGAATGCGATCAGCGTACCGGCAATCAATAGTGGCCCAAAAGCGATTTTTGATTGACCGCCCAGTTCACGTCGCAAAACGCCCGGCAGCACCAGTAGGCAGCCGATCAAGTTTGCTGCAAACAGCGCAAAAAACGCCAATTTCCAATCTGCTAGTAGCAGCCCCAAACTCACACCAAGCTTGACGTCACCAAAACCAATCCATTGGCCACGTGACGCTACATATAACACGCCGTACAGCCCTGCCAACATACCGATTGCACCGAGTACCGACAGCCATGAGACATCATGGACAACAAACGCCCGTACCGCTACGAAACAGCCGGCAAGCACAATCAGTGGGAGGTTGACGCTATCTGGCAATAGTTGCCATTTGACATCGTAAGCGGCGAGAAACAACAGAGCCGACAGCGCAATCAGCCACAGGGCAAACAAAACGACATGACTACCCATCGTAAAACCCCACGGCCACAACACATACGACAATACGAAAAGCCCTATGGCCAGTAACTCCATAACGAGTTCGAACCACCCAATCCGGGCTTTGCAGTACCGACACCGCCCTGCCGTCATCAGCCAGCTGGTCACCGGAATTAAATCGTACCATGCCAACCGATGACTGCAGTGTAGGCAACGTGAATAGTCATCCCGTTGCCGCTTAACGAGTAGCGGCTTCAGCCGTGCGTATTCCTGCGGATCAACTGGTTCTTGATGCTTTTTATCAAAAGCCAGCTGGCGCGCCCGACTACGCCAGACCTGCGCAGCAACAAAACTACCAATACATCCCCCAAGCACGATCATGATCACGAGCCACATATAATCCATAACCTTTATGATACCCTACTCTTTCCTGATAGAGAAATCGCGCCGTTATTACGACGCGATTGTACTCATTGGTGTATGCGTTGCTAGACTGATTGACAAACCGATGAGGCCGAGAGGTTATCGGCGTTAAAGCCGTTCTCCATCACCAGCATAACTGCGGCGTTGCGTGCCGAACCAGCAATGGCTTTAGTACCCGATTCATCACATTTGGCACCAGTTACGACCTGAACAACGTTGGTATCGGCATTCCCAATACCCGTTACGCCATTCTGAACGGTCAGGATATAGTTGTTATCGACAATCGTGTCTTTGGTGTCAACCGCCTGGAAGCTGTTGTGCTCACCTTTCTCACTTGACGACTTTTTACCATCGACATAGCCCTGTAGGTCAACGCCAGTAGACGGCTGGGTGCCCCGCTTGTTTGACTGATATGTCGTAATTGCCGAGGTAACTTTACCCAAAACTTCTTTGCGCGCTTGATCACGTTGATTCCGCTGCAAAGCTGGCAAGGCAATAAAGACCATAAGGAAGATTAATGCGGCAATAGCCAGCACCAAAACAACCTCGATGATAGTAAATCCCTTTTGTTTTAGCTGTTGTCTACTCATGTCCCCTTCTACTCCACCTTTCTTATATACCAAAGTGCTATTGTTTATAATATCACGTTTTGTATGCACCTACTGAATTCCTCCCACCAAGCTATAAATCGGAAATAGGATAGCGCCGACCATGCCGCCTGCGACTACGGCTAGAACGACCATCAAAATCGGTTCGATGGCTGTCGAGATAGCTTTGATCTCTTCATCGAGTTCATCTTCGTATACCTGGGCCGTCTTACCCATCATCTCGTCGATCTTACCAGATTGTTCACCAATCTTGATCATCTGCGGTACCATCTGCAATATATAATCTTCGGGTTGGAGCGCCGCCGACAGCGCTTTGCCGCCTTTGACTTTCTCTGAAGCACGGTCAATACTGGCCTGAATAACTGTATTGTTCACGCTCTCGCCACTAATCCGCAACATATCGAGCATGGCAACGCCGGTCGCGAGGAGCGTCTGTCCAGTACGAGTGAACCGAGCCATGTAGAGCTTGCGGAACATTCCTTTAAACATTGGGATATTCAGTTTGAGCTTATCGAAGAATGTGATACCGGCATCGGTTTTGGCGTATTGTTTCAGGAAATATCCGCCAATAATCATGGCAATAATCACGAGCCACCAAAAATGTGTCAAGAAATTAGAGATGCCGATGAGAAGTTGCGTCAGAAATGGCAATGTCTTCTTCATATCGCTATAGAGTTTTGCAACCTGTGGCACGACTGTCACCAGCATAAATATCATCACGCCCAAGATAACGACCAGCACGATAATCGGATAGGTCATGGCGCCTTTGATTTTGCTCATCATGGCGGCATCTTTTTCCTGCTGGGCAGCCACGCGCTTCAAGGCCTCGTCAAGTGTGCCCGAAGCTTCACCAGCGCTAATCAGCGCCAAAAAGATCTTGTCAAACACATCGGGGTGCTTGCCAAACGCTTCCGATAGCTGCTTACCACCTTCGATGTCGGCGATGACTTCCTGGACAACACCCTGCATCCGGCGATTTGGTGTTTGCTCAAGCACGGTGTGGAGACTCTGCGCCAGGGGCAAGCCAGCGCCAATCAGTGTTGCAAGCTGCCGAGTAAAGACAATTTTGTCTTTTGTGGTGATGCGGTTCTTGAGACCGCCGAGCAGTCCACCACCTTCGTCGGCTTCTTTGATTTCGAGCGGCACAAAACCCTGCTCGACGAGAACTTTGGCGGCGGCCGATTCTGAATCGGCTTGAACGATCGACTCGATTATCTTTTCGGATGATTTGTCGCGAGCTTTATAGCTAAATTTCTTCATACTGCATCTTAGCCTCTCATGAGCCTTTCAAACTCGGTCAAATCAACTGCGTATTCACGCGCGCTATCGTAGGTGATGGTACCACTCTGCACTAAGCTCACGAGTGTACGATCCATCGTCTGCATACCTTGGTCGGCACCGGTTTGGATGATTGCGTCGAGCTGATGGCTTTTACCTTCCCGAATCACGTTGCGGACTGCCGGGTTCGCGATCAAGACTTCGGCAGCCACCACACGACCGCCACCAATTGCTGGGACGAGGCGCTGTGAACAGATTGCCATCAAGATATTTGATAGCTGTGCGCGAATCTGTGGCTGCTGATGCGGCGGGAACACATCGATCATACGGTCGATCGATTGAGCGGCCGAGTTGGTATGGAGGGTGGCAAAGACTAAGTGACCAGTTTCGGCGATAGTAATAGCAGCCGAAATTGTCTCGAGGTCGCGCATCTCACCGATCAAGACGACGTCTGGGTCTTGGCGCAAGCTCGAACGCAGCGCAGCCGAGAACGAATAAGTGTCGTAGTGAACTTCGCGCTGGACAACAACTGATTTTTTGGACTTGTGCGTAAACTCAATCGGGTCTTCGATCGTGATAATATGGTGTGATTTCTCGGTATTGATCTTGTCGACCAGTGCCGCAAGCGTGGTTGACTTACCCGAACCAGTCGGACCTGTCACTAGCACTAGACCGCGGGGGTATTCGGAAAATGACATGACGACAGGCGGCATACCGAGTTCGGTGACAGATTTGATCTCATTTGGAATCAAGCGAAGTGCAGCGGCCAAGTTACCGCGCTCATGAAACGCGTTGACTCGGAAGCGACCCAGCGTGCCAAAGGCGAACGAAAAGTCAAACTCTTTGTCTTTCATCAGGATTTGCTGCTGATCTTGGTCGAGAATTGCAAAAACCAGGGCTTCAACCTGCGGTTCATCGAGCGCACTAAAGCCCGATATAGGCGTCAGCGCACCATCGACACGGAGCATCGGCGGCAGGCCAACCTGAATATGGAGGTCGCTAGCGCGCCGTTTGACAACTTCTTCGAGTAATACTTCGATCCTGAGTTCTTGTGGTTGCATAGCCTACCCCTTTTTTATGCTGTGTCCGATGTCACACGGTTAACTTCTTCGAGCGTCGTAATCCCCTGGAGGGCTTTCAGATAACCGTCTTGACGCATTGTAATCATACCCTGTTCGATAGCTTTCGCCTGGATCTGCGCGCTCGTAGCATGTGCGACGATATAGGCTTGGATATCAGTGGTGACATCCATCACTTCGTAGAGACCAGCCCGTCCCGCATAGCCTTTTGGCGTCGCCGGCGTGTCATGCCCCTTCACTAAAGTATAAGCGCTTTGACCCGCTAGAGGCAAGTCTTTGTAGCCGAGGTCTTCAGAAACCCGCGCCACGTCTTCTTTCGTCTTTGGTAGCAAATGCCCAACTGTCTGCAAAATACTCTGGGTTTCGATCGGTGTTGACCAATAGGCATCGCGGCGCGGCGCTACACGACGCACCAGGCGCTGACCGATGATTGTGTTGACCGTGCTCGCGATCAGAAACGGCTCAACTTCGAGGTCGATCAAACGCGGTAAGACGCCGGCTGCCGAGTTGGTGTGGAGCGTACTAAACACCAAGTGACCAGTCAATGCCGCCTGAACACCTAGGTTAGCAGTTTCACTGTCGCGCATCTCTCCCACCATCACGATATCTGGGTCTTGACGGAGAATTGACCGCAAACCTGATGCAAATGTCAGACCAACTTCCGAGTTCACCTGGATCTGGTTGACGCCGTCCATTTTGTACTCGACCGGATCCTCTAGGGTCACAATATTGACTGTGTCGTCTTTAATCTCTTTGATAAGCGCATAGAGGCTAGTTGATTTACCCGAGCCTGTCGGACCCGACGTCAACACCATACCATTTGGCCGTTTGACACCTTTTCGGATGGTACGCAGCGCCCGGCCAGCATAGCCCATTTGCTCGAGGTCAAAAGTATTGCCAGATTTGTCGAGCAAACGAATGACCACTTGCTCGCCCCAAACAACCGGGCTAATCGCAATACGCAGGTCAACTTCTTTGCCACCGACTTTAACAGCGAATTGACCGTCCTGGGGTGTCCGATGTTCGTCGATTTTCAGATTAGACAAGATCTTGATACGGCTAACGAGCGCCGGCTCGATGCTTTTTGGCAGCTGCATGACTTCGCGCAGCACGCCGTCCACGCGACAGCGAATTTTGAGCGCCTTTTCCAGTGGCTCAATATGAATATCGCTGGCTCGACTCTTCACAGCGTACTCGAGGATAGTTGAGAGCGCCCGACTGATCGGCGAATCTTGGACGATGGTTTTGATATCGCTGGCTTCTTCTTGAGCGGCTTCGGCCTGCGACGCCTGGGCGGCGGCATCGACGCTCGACAGGTCGGTTTTGTACTGATCGAGTACGTGCCGCACACCAGCTTCCGAAGCCATAAAGACCTTGAGCGGACGCTGAATACGATTCGCCAAGTAGTCAACAGCCTGAACGTTATTGGCGTCGATCATGGCGACTGCCAGGCGGTTCTGAACTTCCGCCAGTGGTACCGCCATAAACCGTTCCGCAATATCACCAGGTAGTAATGACAGAATGTTTTGATCGACCAAGCTGTTGGTCAAGTTGACATAGGGTACACCTGATACCTGAGCAATGCCGTGCGTCAATAGTTCGTCATCGATTGCGCCCTCGCCCGTTAACACCGCCAGGAGCGTCTTGCCCGATTGAGCCGCCGTATTTTGCGCTTCCTCGATCGTGGCACTCGCTACCAAACCCTCCTCCTGAAGTAACTGGAGCAGTTTATCCTGAATTTCGTTGGTCATCAGTGCCATCGCGCTACACTCCTACCGCGTTGGCGTATTTCCACCGATAACGGTCTCGACTGTTGGGTTGACATGTTCTTTGTTGAAAATATTCGGATCGGGTTTTTCGACGTCTGACGTAATCTTCTGGATAGTTTTGACTGTCTCGCCTTTTGTTGACGGCTTCAGCGCTGGCACTGAATTTGCAACGAAAAATGCCGTCATGACCGATAGAATGGCGATCAGGATAATCATCGCGATATCGCTTTTTTTCATGGCTTTACCACCTTGTTTGTCAGGTCAAGATTACGTTCTGGCAGATAAAAAGCGTGGCCTTGCAGTGACATTGTGACCCGCGTATCTGATCGCTCGATGCGGAGTGACTCGATGTCGATCGTTCGGATCGAGCTCTCGAGTTTTTTCTGTACATCACGTACGACATTTGGATCATTCGAACTGACGACTGCCGAGAAACTGATTTTTTGGACGCCACTAACGCCGGTCGTGTCGCTAATTGGCTGTATCGATAGTGATTCCAGCTTGGCATTCGGTACCGCACCAAATAGCTTGTTCTGCAGTGACGCACCAAGTGCCAGCGTATTAGCATCGGCCGGCAGCGCATCCAATACGACCTGCAGGGCACGCTCATTGTCCTGAGCCTTGACTGACTGCAGTGATGTGTCGGTTTCGAGCACGCGGATATTGTCGATCAACCCCTGCGCCGCTTTATTGTTTGACTGCAGTGTCGAGACGGTTTTGTTCTTCTCGCTGATTACTTTTTCGCGGAATAAAATCTGCTGGAACAAGAACCACGATACTACCAGCGTCAACCCGACAATAACCGATGCTCCGGCTACCCAGAAAAACATGGTGCGGCTGGAATTGGCGATCTGTTGGCGTTTGCGAATAGCCGTGTTTTTGTCAGGCATTAGCGTGTCCCCTCATCTGTTTTGATATCGCTGGCGGGTTGCGTAAATAGACTCTCAGGCACGCGAGTTTTCGAATCCGTCACGTCAACTGTGCCGGTCGGCGTTACCACGCGGACGTTTGTCACTTCGTTTGAAAACAGTTCAACAGGATAAGCAAACGTCAGTTTGAAGCGCAGGACTTTTTTACCGGTCGCATCCTCACCGTAGCTTGTCTCGCCAAGCACCACGTCGGCTGTCAGCGGCACGGTCGATTCACTACCCGACTTTGAGTAGGCAACATTTGTGTTGAGAATTGTCTTTTTGAAGGCATCGGTCGCGATGTAGCTATTGGCAGCCGTGCCTTCGATCGATATAGTCTTGGCAACCGGGTCTAGGTTGACTGTAGTCATCTTGATGCTATTTGGCTCTTGTGGATTGATGGCAGTCAGAACATCGAATAGCCGTGAGCTCATCGTCTTGCTCTGGTCAAGTTTTGAGATATTGGCTAGTTGGTTTTGAATCGTTACCACATTCGCGAGATCAGTATTCGATTTCATTTTTTTGTACTCGCTATCAATCGAGCTATCCGCCAGGGCGTTACGAACCGTCTCGGCACCGAGCGCCACCGCCAAAACCACCACCAGTGTAATCGCCGCCATCATGGCAAGTATCGCCATGGATATGACTTTCGCGCGCAATCGCTGAGCGTGAATAAATTCTTGTTTCACGTCTGGGATCAGATTGATCTCAATCATGACCGATTGCTCCTCTTCGCCAGCCCGACAGCAGTCGCAAATTCAGACGCGACCGCGGCCAATTGTTGCTGGTCGCCTTCTGACATACGAATACCCTGCCATGGGTTGGCAATACCGACCATGATACCGACTTTTGCGGTCAGATACTCGTTCAGCCTCGGGATAATCGCCCCAAAACCAGACAATATCATCAGATTAATCGGCACGTTTGGATATCGAGTCTGGAAAAATTTAACGGATTTTGTGATCTCGGCCGCAAAACCGTCGAGCACGTTTTCGATCGAACGGAATACCTGTCCCTCTAGGCGATCAGGTGCCAGACCAAATTTCAATATAAACTGACGCGCCTGGTCATCCTGCACGTTGAGATTCTGGACAGCGGCTTTGACGAGCGAGTTGAGGCCAGTTGGGATAGTGCGTACCAGTCGCGGTGCATCACCGTAGGTCAAAGCAATATCAGTCGCCATCTCACCAATATCGATCATGAGCAGTGCTGTATTGGCGGTGTTTGGCGGCACCAGCGCGCGGACCATAGCGATCGGATCGGGCTCGGCAGCAATCACATTGAGCCCCAATGCTTCGAGTAGCTCCATGCGCTCTTCGCTGTAGGCTTTGGCAACACTCGATATCAAAACTTCTTGTTGATTTTGGATGTGGAGTGACGGCCCGAGCAGCGCCCAGTCAACTTTGGCATCATCGGTCGCCATAGGGATATACTGGTCGATCTGGTATTTCATCGTCGAGCGCAGTTCACTCTCCGATACCATCGGTACATCGATCACCGTTGTAAACGTTTTCGATGACGGCAGACCGACTGCGACATTTTTGGTGTGGATACCGCTCTGACCGACAGCCGTCATAATAGTTTCACCCAGTCGACGACGCGCTTCGGGTGCATCGCTGGCTGTCAACTTGCTATCGACTGGAACATAGGCATGTGCGACCAGTGACCAAGAGCCTTGGCCGGCTGGATTTAACTGGACAACCCGAATGGCATTTGTACCAATATCGAGTGCAAAGAAATCGCCCATCCCTCTTTGAAATTTCATCTTATCTACTAGTATACAAAAGCGTAAGTGTTTTAGGCAAGTGTTGAATCAGAATCGCGGTGGTAATTCGGTTGTAAACATTGTCGTATACATACCTGATGTCGAAGCACCGACTGGTCGTGTCGTCCAGATATAGGCGTCAGCACGCAGATTGAAGATCTCGGCTGGTGTGCCATCACCTTCACCGCCAAAGGTACGGCGTAGTTGAATTTCGCGTGCCAGTACAGGGCCATTGACGCGCAGTTGTTTTTGGTTGCAGGCGCTATTCGTCGCTGTCCCGAGACCACTATAGTACGGTGTCGCGATAGCGTCACAGGTCGAGACAACTCCCCCGTCACTGCCACCGACCGGTGCCGCACTCAGCCAAGCATCGACTCGATCGACGTTGCTGTTGATAATGATGTTTTTGGCCTGAATAATCAGCTGCGAGACACCTGACGCATTTGAAAATGATGATGTCCCCAGCAGGATATTGTTATCGATCACCACTGTGCCCGTCGGGTACCATAGCATGACGATCCCGTCGGCGAGCGTACCACTGACACGCACGGTGCCAGACGGATTAGTCAGCCGTACCTTGCCTCGGCTGCCAAGCGCGCCCAGGTTGATCGACGCGGCACTATTGGCTCCGCCGTCCGCCAGACCAAACCGATTTTCGAACGATGCAATATTTTGCGGCGGTGCCCAGTTACCGCGCGGTGTGGTGGTATTTGCAAATGTCAGCCTGGCGGTATCGCTATCGGTTAGTGCTCCAGTGAATCCAGAACTACCGGACAGGCCGCTAGCCGAAACTGACCGAATCGTTCCGCTGGTTGGTGCGAAAATACCATACTCAGCCCAGCTACCATACGTCTTGCCGCCGATGAGGTTGCTACTTGTCAGGACATCGGCTTGAGTGCTCGTTGCCCCAGCGACATTATTGCCCGCTCGTACATCACTGCCCCAAAACTGGACATATGGCGTTTTGGCCACCCGAGCACAGGCTGGAAATGCGACTCGACGCTCATCGCTACCTGCGTGTAAGTAGTCATAGTGGTCGACCCAGAGCAGCCGGCAAATCATGTCGCCGGGTTGATAAGCTGCAGCGCTAATCGGTGAGGAATCGACCGATGTTGTCGCAGCCGGAAATTGCTGGCTGCCGTTTGTGACCTGACTCTTGCAGTTGATAGCGCCCGGGTACTGGCTCGACAGCCAAACGCAGATATTCGCGCCACCTCCAGGTGCCGTCGCATACACATGACCACTCTGATCTTTGAAAACTGTCGAGAAATCAGCCGTCTTGCCGCTCGGAATCACAAATTCATAGGTTTGGAAATTAGACGTCACATCGGCATTTGATCCAGTATTTTGGACAGTTGACTGCTGATCTATCGTACCACCGACCATGATAACCCCTGTCGTACTACCGCCCAGCGTAATACTAGGGAACAGACTGTAGTTTGAAGCCACAAGCACACAGTTATAACTCGAGCTGCCCATGCCGTTGTTGTTATAAGATTTTGGTGTCCACTCTATACGTCCACAGATGGTTTGGCCGACTCGATCAGCACCGACGCTATACGTGTTGTTAGCGCTCCCTTGTGCTGGTCCATAGTCGTAGATACGCCCGGGAGATTTCCCGCCGATAGTGCCCGTTACATCGCCATTCCAAGTTTTGACTGTATACGAAATATTCTTGTCGTTCTTGTCCGGCCCAGCGTTGTTCAGATAGTGTGTCCACGTCACTGTCTGTCCCGGGTACACCCGTGTCGGGCTGGCCTGCGTGCCACTAGCACTTGCACCATTGACTGTCATGCTCGTACCGCCGCTGATTGTCCATTTTTTTACAACTGCCGCTGAACCATAACAATACCAGCTCACATTTGATCCGTAGGTATAGCCAGCCTTTATCGAAGGATCGAGTCGATCAAAACCAGCACGAGCAGCAGCAAGTGAAATAAAGCTATTACCGCTCTCAATAAGCCCCGGCAAAAGAGCATACCTGTCTTTATAGTCCCAGCTCTTTAGGCCACCGCTGCCGTTATAGATAACGTAGACCGCAACTTGGGGAATACCCGCACATCGTGCCTGAACAGCTGGCCAAGCTGTGCCGTTGGCAAAACCGCCACTTGGTCCACCTGAACTGGTCGGGTAAAGCCGCCAGCCGTGACCGTTGTCTGTACAGTAGTTAACGCAGGCGCCCGCACTACCGCCAGAACCAGTGCCGCCCGCCCCCATCGCCTGTTGTGAGTTCCAAAATACAAACAGCCCGATAGCCGCAACAAGTGAACTCAGGACAACAGCCCCCCGAACACGTCGCTGCTTTTGCTGCAGCTTTCGTCTCGCTTCCGCGTACTTACTCACTTTGCCCCTCATATAGTACTGTCATCATAGCAAAGCATAAGCGCTGTGACAATTACAGATTGCCCTGCCTATTCGCATGCGCCTCTGTTATACTGGTTGGTATTATGTCTCTATCTATCGGAATCGTCGGCCTGCCAAATGTCGGCAAGTCTACCCTGTTCAATGCCCTGACCCACAATGATATTTTGGCGGCAAATTATCCGTTTGCGACTATCGAACCAAACACTGGTATCGTGCCCGTGCCCGACGAACGCCTGCAAGTGCTGGCAAAAATGTACGGCAGCGAAAAGATCATCCCGGCGACTGTCACCTTCGTCGATATCGCTGGGCTCGTGGCGGGCGCGAGCAAGGGTGAAGGCCTGGGCAATAAATTTCTGGCTAATATCCGTCAGTGTGACGCTATCGTCCATATCGTGCGGGCATTTGAAAACCACGATATCGTCCATGTCGAAGATAGTGTGCACCCCCAGCGCGATATCGAAACTATCAACACCGAGCTGATTCTCGCCGATCTGCAGACGCTCGAAACACGCCTCGCAAAGTGCCAAAAAGAAGCCAAAGCCGATCCAAAAGTGCGCGAACTAGCATCGCAGCTCGAACAGCTCAAAACTGATCTGGAAAGTGGCGTTATAGCTATCGACAGTACCCACTACAACCCAGAGCTGACCCATGACTTGCACTTGCTAACCGCAAAACCGGTTATCTATGTCTATAATGTCAACGAAGAGACATTGACAGACGCTACCACCAAAGCAGCGTTGACCGAACTGGCCGGTTCGCACCCTGCCCTCTTTATTTGTGCGAAACTAGAAGACGAATTAAAAGGCCTGGCACCGTCGGATGCTCAGGAACTGTTAGAAAGTTACGATGTCAAAGAAGCCGGTCTGGCGCAGCTGATCCACGCCGCTTATGACACGCTTGGCCTACAAAGCTACCTAACGGCCGGACCAAAAGAAGCCCGCGCCTGGACGATCCATCAGGGCTGGACAGCACCGCAAGCCGCTGGGGTTATCCATACCGATTTCGAACGCGGCTTTATCGCCGCCCAGATCGTCCATTACGACGACTTGGTGTCCGCTGGTTCAGAAACAGCCGCCCGCGCCGCTGGTAAGGTAACCACTGTCGGCCGCGACTATGTCATGCAACCGAACGATGTTGTCGAGTTTCGGTTCAACGTCAGTAAATAGCCCCCAATATGAAACTGACCCTCACTTGCGTGAGGGTCAGCCCATTCTCGGATGTCTTAACTAGGGGGTGGAATCCGATGTCCCGAGAACATCGTTTCCGTGGTGTGGATGACACCGTTCCAGTCAGAACAGGTGGCGAAGAAGATCTTCTCCTCCTGCGACTGGTGGATGTCATAGAGGTCGTTGTTCCGAGCAAATGTCGGGTACTGACCAGCCGCGACAGTTGCCTGCCAGTCGATCCGGTACCAGTACACTCCCTTGTCGGTCGCGACCTGGACGACCATGCCGATCTTGTTCGTTTGGCTCATCGGTACACCGCCATACGACTCCTTGAAGATCGCGGAGTTGTCATGGTAGGTGTGGCCGTCGAACAAAATCGTACCTTTGCAGGCACCCGGCTTGACCCCTGGGAACTTCGCTTGCCATCCCATGGCGTGCTTGTTCTTGGGATCACCGATTGTGCCCGATTTCATCGGGTCAACCGCGATCACTTCGACACTAGCGCCGACGATGCCGAGACTTTCGATCGTCACGGACTGCGGTGTGCCGGTGACACCATCGCACAGAGGCTTTGGTGGCGGTACAACAGGGGTCGGTGTTGGAGTCGGAGTTGGTGTTGGCGCCGGCTCAGCCGGCAGCGGTGTGTACTCGGTCACGCTCGGCGTCAGATACGTCGATGACGGCTCTGGCGTAGCGGACTGAGTTTGTGCTGCTTCGATGATCGGCCGATCAGTCACGACCGAAGTCTTGACGTACAACCAAGCACCGAGGCTCAGACCAGCAACGATCAGCATGATCGCAGCCAGTTGTGTCATATAGCGCACGATGGTGCGCCACTGAATCTTGCGGTTCATTGGTCACCTTTCGTGTGCCAGTAGTTTTCCCTAGTTTCTTGCACTCAATCGCCCGAGAGACGACGAGGACAACCCGAGTTGGGCATAATGCTATTTTACCATACAATTACACTAAAAGCAATACCATGATACGAAGATAGCCCCGACTTCTGACTGCTGGCTGCAGTAGAAGTCGGGGCTTTAGAATCGGACCGCTCAGTATCAACCGATACGAGTTGTCCTCATGCAATCCGATTCATCTTCTCCCCCAGATCAGGCGCGCCGACGCGACACCACGAGGGCGCCGGTGCCGACGGTGAACAGCAGTGCCGCGAGACCACCCAGGATGGCGATGTCGTCAGCACCCGTGTTCGGCTTCTTGGCGTACGGGTCGCCAACGACAGCCGGCGCGGTCGCTGCTGGCGGGTTCGTCGACGGGCAGGCCGACTTCTCGGCTGCCGTCATCGTCCGGGTCTGCGTCTCGGTGGTGACGACGGGAGTACCGT
>CAYNWV010000001.1:46823-468390 GCA_964401035.1 uncultured Candidatus Saccharibacteria bacterium
CGACCCATGCCGTACCGTTCCACACCGACGGGGTGACCGTCTTGGTGCGGGTCTGGGTGACGGTGCCGGACTTGCAGTCAGGCGCGCCATCCTTCCAGCTGCCGAAGACGACCTTGGAGTCAGGCTGTGGCGGGATCACCGCACACTGCTCCTTCTCCGCCGCGGTCATCGTCCGGGTCTGCGTCTCGGTGGTGACGACGGGAGTACCGTCGACCCATGCCGTACCGTTCCACACCGACGGGGTGACCGTCTTGGTGCGGGTCTGAGCGACAGTGCCGGACTTGCAGTCCTTGGCGCCATCAACCCACGCCGAGTAGACGACCTTGTCGGCCGGCTGAGCCGGCTTGCAGTCCACCTTGAAGGTGCCCGACTTCACAGTCGTGTCACCCTCGAGCACCGAGTAGGTGTGGCTGCCGTTCGTGGCAGCACCGATGTCGAGGACGACGTCCTCATCGGTGTACTCGCCGACTTGCTTCGGCGTGCCGTCGATCACCCACTCGAGGGCGATGGGGCCGCCGGTGACATGGAACGTCACCTTGACCGTCGAGCCACAGGTCACGACCGGCGAACCGATCGAGTAGCCACCGCCCGCGTGGGCGGTGGAGGTGAAGCCCAGGGTCAGACCCAGGGCGACGACGATGCTCGCACAAAGTGCGAGGAACCGCTTGATCGTCGTGGTCATTTTTTGTCCCCTTTCTACGGGACTAGGGAAGATTTGAGATGAATCGGGTTGTTAACTGGCGCTCGATCGAGCGCCACTGATCGAACATCAGTTAACAACCCGAGAACACCTCACGCCGGTATTCGGAACCGGTGATAGGGTCATAGTAGCATGAAAATCACTTTTTGGCAAGTCTTAAAACATAAAAACGTTCGCGGTTGCCAGTCGCGCCGGCCACTTCGCTATCGGCTTTGTCGATAATGATAAATAATTGCTTCGCCCAGGCTTCAAAATCACGCAAAATCTCGCGCCTCATCGTATCGTTTTTTACCACCCCGCTGTTGCCCAGCTGCCGTCTGGTGGCCTCGAACTGCGGTTTTACCATGGCCACGATCTGCGTCCCAGCGGTCGCAATCCGCGCGATATGCGGCAAAATCTCCCGCAAACTGACGAACGACACATCCATAACCACGATATCGATACTGTCAGTCGGTATAAAGTCGCGGATATCGGTCTTTTCATGCAGCTCTATGCGCGTATCACCCCTGAGACTCAGGTGTAACTGGTCGGTACCGACATCGACAGCCACTACTCGGCGCGCGCCATGCTGCAGTGCATAATCAGTAAAGCCACCGGTGCTCGAGCCAACATCGAGCACTGTTTTATCCTGAAATGTCAGATTCAGCGCCCGAGCAACACTGGCAAGCTTTAACCCTGCCCGACTGACATAGCGCTCTGGCGCATCTAGCGTCACGGCCGCGTCTTCGGCGACAAATGTACCGGCTTTTTCGACTAGTTTGCCTGCGACCCGAACCCGCCCAAGCCGAATCCAGCTCTCGGCCTCGCTCCGCGTCCGCGCTAGACCCCGCGCTGCCATCAATTTATCAAGTCGCTGCTTCGTCATGGATACATTATACGTTCTATTTCACGCGTCATCGCCGCAATCGCCGCATATGACTGGCCTTTGGTCATAATAGTCATGACATAGGTGCCGCGCGGGTGATGGACAATCGCTGCGTCGTTGATATAGTCCCAGAGGAACCCGACCTTGTCCCAGACCTGCCCCTTGCTGCCCGTCGGAATACCGTAGCGGTACGGATGATGCGACAGTGAATACAGCAGTCTGTCGCGGTGAGCGCCGGATAGTAGTGTCCCCTGCTCGAGACCAATCATGTAGGTGGTGAGGTCGAGCGCCGATGTCTGCGCCGCCTCGGAACCGAACACTGTCGCCCGGCTAAAGCCACGACCATACAAATAATTGTTTATATTATCCCGCCCAAACTGCCGCAACCACTCATCGGCACACGGGTTGGTGCTAGCGATTGTCATACGATCGAAACAAGTGTTTGTGTCGGTGTCGAGAATCGGCGTGCCCCAGTCGCGCTTGCCTTCGTCCATTTCTTTGAATAAATACAGTGCCACATAGAGTTTGTAGGTGCTGCCACTCACGACACTGTCGGTGGCATCGGCATCGGCCGACCACTTGGCGCCATCGAGTTGGCGAATCGAGATCCAGGCGCCGTGACGAGATTTTTCGCTGATATACGCCTGCAGCCCCTCTTGGGTGGCGGTATAGGTAGTGTTATAACTAACCGTTGGCGCTACAGTGACCATTTCGGCAATAAACGGCGGCTGACCCGTATGTTCAAGCAAATACGCACGGATGAGATCGATGAGCGGTTGATTATTGATTTTGAGTCCACTTGCGCCCTCTTGACGCGCAATCTCCTGACCGTTCTGGATCGTGACATTTGTTTGTCCGGCCGGGCTGCCCACCTCTTTCGAACGGGCATCGATATAGGCGCTCAAACTGTCGCGGTTCAGTGTCAGCACAGTCTTGCCGGCTGCATCATCCGCTAGCTGCAGCCAGGAAGCTTTGTCGCTATCGGTCGGCGTAAATGTCTTGCCATTTGCCTGGATAACCACTGGTAGCATCAGGGCGGCCTCCGCCTGCGTACGTACATCAGCCAAATCTCGAGCCGTTTTGTCCGGCGAGTTTTTGGTTGTCTCTACTACCACTGTCGTAGCGCGTCCATAGCCAAATGACGCAGTTTTGAGGGCAGTTTTTATCTGCTCCTGCGTGGCTGTACTGCCGGCAACTTCGCTCGTTGCCACCAGCTTGCCATCTTTGATCTCCAGCCGGGCGTTCACTGCCGCATACGACAGCTCTTTGCTGCGAACCGTTGCAAACTCGTTGAGTGGTTTGTCGGTGAAATCGAGCTGCCAACTGCCGACCTGTGGCCGCTGCCACAAAATCGACCCTGGGATAAATCGCTGCCAAAAAGGATAATCGACGAGTTTTGTCGTCATTTGGGTGGTCTGCGGCTCGGCGCCGATCGTCGCGAGTGTTATCTCCCCTGTCGTCTTGTCACGTGTGGATAGTGCGATCCTGGCATCTTCAAAAGCTTTTCCAATCTGTTCCGATAGCTTCAATTCGGTTGTCCAGCCGACCGCCTGACTACCTAGCCGCGCAAAAGGCACGGCGCGATTTTGCGGATAAGCCATTTGTAGGCCAATCGTTGTCGCCACAACCAAAAACACCACCCAGATCAGCACGCGGTGGTGTTTTTTGTCTGGCATCACCGCATAGTAATGCTCTTGTACGCGTTGTTTTGGGGTGAGTTTTTGTGAATCCACAGGCTCTTCTACCATAGTCATAGTATAAAGCACCCTGGACTCACTCCAAGATGTTTTATTTTATTATGGCGAAGAATTACTTCTTGCGTTCGCGGTATTCGCCGGTCGACGTATCGACACTGACGATATCACCAACTTTGATAAAAGCTGGGACTTTGATCACTTTGCCGGTTTCGAGCGTCGCGTCTTTGAGCACGCTCGATGTCGTATCACCTTTGACGACATCTTCAGCGTACGTCACTTCAAGATACAGATTTTTTGGCAACTCGACGTTGATGACGCGCTCGCCGAATAGCTGTAAGTTGAGCGTATCGCCTTCTTTCAGGTAGTTGCTCGCGTCATCGACGATATCGGCCGGAAGCTCGAACTGCTCAAATGTCACCGGATCCATGAAAAAGAACGTCTCGCCATCGGCGTAGAGATATTGCACTTCTTTGGCGCTGACATCGGCGCGTTCGATCTTGTCCTGGCCCTTAAATGTCTTTGGAATGACACTGCCGTTGATCAAGTTTTTTAACTTGACGTTCACGATACTGCCACCGCGACCCATAACTTTTTGGTTATAGTCAACCACCCGGTACGGCTGACCGTCAACTTGGCAGACGATGCCTTTTTTGAGATCAGTTGGGGAAAACATAGAAAGTTCCTTTCTTGTTTAGTTAGAAAGTTTGAAAGTGACAAGTTTGAAAGTCACTGTACAAGTTTTTTAATGAATGCGTTGAGCATTTTATGAACCTCCGTTGAGAGCTCATACACAGATTCATATTCCCGCTCAGTAATAAATCTTAGATCTTTCGCAATCTCAATTTGTGCACGTACCTCACCCAGTGACCCACGCGCAATGTGTAAAAACTGTCGAAAATCCTTATTTGTGCCGCGCTCGTATCCCTCCACAATGTTGGACGGTACTGATACTGCAGCTCGCTATAGCTGATTTACTAGACCGTAAAGCTCGGAAGCTGGAAAGTGTTTTGTGAGTGCGTATACCTCGAGAGCAAGCTGGTGACTCTTCTGCCACATTATAAGCTCTCGATAATCATGCGCCCTGGCCACGACTTTCTAACTCTCCAACTTCCTAACTTTCTAACTAACTTATCCTTGTGCGACAAATGGTAGAAATGCCAAGTGGCGGGCACGCTTGATGGCAGTTGCCAATTGACGCTGTTGCTTGGCTGATAGACCGGTCTTGGCGACTGGTTCGATCTGACCATAGATGTTGATATATCGACTCAGTGTTTTGACGTCTTTGTAGTCAAAATACACTGGTGCATCTTTTTTAAATCGTTTCATAAATTTCGTTCGCCTAAGGGCTCACTGTATAGGACAAACCTACGGTTTTTCCTATCGCGCGGACGACGAAATGAATTCGTCGATCCGGCTGTGCTTTTCCCTTTGGCACTCCTTTCTGCTAGTTACTAATTAGAATGGAATCTCGCTGAGATCAATCGGCTTGTCATCGATATCCTCGATAACAACGTCCTTTGACTTGCTCGTACTACTTGATGAGCTAGCAGCTGGTGCACTGAAACTACTATTGTCACCACCGCGATTGCCACCGATAAAGTTGAAATCTTCGACATTGACTTCGACAGTCGAGCGCTTCTGGCCAGATTCTTTATCATCCCAGCTGCGTTGATCGAGCCGACCACTGACGAGCAGCGGATCACCTTTTTTGACATACTGAGCGATAATCTCGCCAGGTTTGCCCCAGGCCACACAGTTGATAAAACTGGTCTGCTCTTGCTGCTGGCCGTTTTGATCTTTCCAGCTGCGGCTGACTGCTAGGCTAAAATTTGCCACTGTCTGACCACTCGGTGTGGTGCGCATTTCAATATCGCGCGTCAGGTTGCCCATCAAGATAACTTTGTTAAATCCTTTGGCCATATATCCCCCATTCCACCTCTATTAATTACTCTTCGCTGTCTTCGTCGTGCTCACCGCGCTCTTTGGCCTCGGCGAGTAGTGCGCGGCCTTTGAGGTCGGCTTTGACCAGCAGATAGCGTACGATACCGTCAGTGATGTTCAGCGTGTTGCTGATTTTGAGTGGCGCATCTGATGGCAACTCAACATCCATGTAATGATAGACCGCAAAATCGTGGCCTTTGATACGGTAAGCAAGTTTTTTCTTGCCCCACGTGTCTTCCGAGACGATCTTACCACCGTTGTCGGTGACAAGTTTACGCACAACTGTCAGTGGTGCGTCCAGATCCGTCTCGAGGTCTGGGTGAATCAGAACGGTTAGTTCATATTCGTTCATAAGTGAACCTCCTTTGGAATCCTTATGGATGGTTATGCTATTTCACTATAACCTCAGGTTGATAACAGGAGTAATTATACTGTATTTCGCACAATAAATCTAGAGCGACAGAGCTAAAACTGATAGCCGCCGATGACGTACCAGGCCTCGGTGCTCCAGTCGCGACCGGTGCAGCTAAAGCCAGGTGATTGAGGTGATTTGCCGCCACCCGGTTTCATGATCTCAAATACATAGTAGTTGCCCCTGGCTACCGGACAAGCGTTTGTGCCTGCATCATAAAGAAAATATCGGTAGTAACCGCCCGTGATCGTATTAACTTTGTCGACTGGCACGAGATTGACGGTTCCTGATGTCGTAAGAGCGGCAATAAATGAATTGGGGTAGTCGTAGCTGTACTCCCAGCTGGCCGACTGTTCGTTTGGAAAGTTACCATTGCGGGTGGCGTAGAGCCGAAGAGCCTTGGTGATAGTCGAGGCGTCTTCCAAGCGCGCCGCATCACGGGCGCGGTCTTGGGCGCCGTTATAGGCAACAAGTGTGAGGCTGGCGAGAATCGCGATGATAACAATCACAATGATAATTTCTACCATCGTATAGCCACGCTCTGTCAATCTACCCACTCTATTCATACTGCTTCTCATGGTACTAGAAAGCCGGTAGATGCGCTAGATCTCATCGTCCGGGATGCTCGATGTCGCATCGAGGTCAGACATACTGCTTATCAGCACGTCACGCGGTCGAGCACCATCGGCTGGGCCGATAATCCCCTGCTCTTCCATCTCTTCGATAATCCGCGCCGCGCGAGCATAGCCAATACGGAGTTTACGTTGCAGCAAACTCGTGCTGGCTTTTCGGGTCTCGATAACCACCCGCACTGCGTCGTTGAACATATCGTCGCCACCTTCGTGGTCGAAGTCCATGACCACACCACCGCGGCCATTCAACTGCACTGGCTGGCTGATGATTTCGTTATTGTATTGTGGCGCCGACTGATCGCGCAGGAAATCAGTAATTTTGGTAACTTCTTCATCCATCACCCAGGCGCCTTGGACGCGCTTTGGTTTTGGCATAGTAGCCGTCTTCATAAGCATGTCTCCCTGGCCGAGTAGTTTTTCGGCGCCGATTTGGTCGAGAATCGTCCGTGAATCGACTTGTGACGCGACCGTAAAGGCAATACGCGCCGGAATATTGGCTTTGATCAGACCAGTGATAACATCGACCGATGGTCGCTGGGTCGCCAGTACCAGGTGAATACCCACCGCGCGGGCTTTTTGGGCAATACGCACTATGAGTGCCTCGACGTCACGTGCTGCCATCATCATCAGGTCGGCCAACTCGTCGATCACGATCACAATATAGGGCATGGTGCCTTCGTCGACTTGCTGCATATTGCCGTCTTCGTCCTCAACCGAAATATGTTTGCCACGGGCTGTGATTTTCTGGTTGTAGCTTTTGATATCGCGGACTTTTTCTTCGGCCAGCAGGCTGTAGCGGCGCTCCATTTCGTTGACCGCCCACTTCAGGGCGCTAATGGTCTTTTCTGGCTCCACAATCACTGGGGTCAATAGATGCGGAATATCAGCATAGGGCGCCATTTCAACTTGTTTTGGATCGACCAAGATCAGCTTCATCTCGCTCGGGCTATTACGGTACAGCAAACTCGCCAGCAGCGTGTTGATCATGACCGATTTACCCGAACCAGTCTGTCCGGCGACCAGGAGGTGGGGCATTTTGTTGAGCTCGCCCACCATCGGGTTACCCGAAATATCTTTCCCGATCGCAAAAGCCAGCGGTTCATCGGCTTTTTGCCATTCGGAACTCTCCAAAATACCGCGGATACGCACATCGGCGGCTTTTTTATTTGGTACTTCGATACCGACGGCTTTTTGACCAGGAATTGGTGCTTCGATACGCAGGCTCGACGCCGCCAGGTTTAGCGCGATATTGGTCTCCAGCGCTGTGATACGGCTGAGCTTGATACCAGCTGGTGGTTTCAGGGTGTACTGGGTGACTTTCGGTCCAATATTCGCCCCTTCCATCTCGACATCGATATTAAACTCACGCAGCGTGTCCTGGATAATATGGGCGTTGCCCTGAATATCGCCAGCGTCGGCCGCACTTTGTTTTTTCTCTAATAGATCCATGCTCGGCGCCTTCCAGTTCGGATCGCGCACCGCTAGCATGGCGGCTTTTTCTTCGGCTTCTTTGTCAGGTTTGACACTATCTTTTAGGCTGGAAAGCCGCGATTGTTTGCGCTTGTCTTCGGCTGTGAGCATCGGCACACCGGCGTTGAGTTTGAAATCATGCATCGGTGTGGAATTTTCGGTGCTGGCAGCCCGGCGCATGACTTCGACATTTGCCAGCTGTTCGGATTTGTCGGTGCGAATCAAGCTCCAGATCTTTTGCAGGACAGTAAACGGCGAAACCTTACCGACAAACAGCGCCGTCAGGATAATAAGCAGTATGTAAACAAATGTCGCCACCGGTTGATTGACGAGTGATAGCGTCAGGCTGTTGAGGCCATCACCGACGACCCCACCGGTCGAGACCGCACCCTGGGCGCGCATCAGGCCAAACAGCCCAGCAAACCAGACAACTTCGAGCAGTGAGGCGAATTTCACGACCGCTGCGACTTTATTGTCTTCGGAACGAAAGGTCTCGATACCTAGGTAAATACACAGAATCGGCAGCACGTAGACGGCCATACCGATCGTGCGATTGGCGATATCTTGCACTGCCGCAAAGAACGGCCCGCCCGCCCCAAACCAGGAAATTACGAGGAGCACGCCAAAAGCAATCAAGAGGACTGCAAAGATTTGCGCCCAAAAACCGACGGGCAGACTGTGCTGCGGTGCTGATGCGGCTTTTTTGCTCCGCTTCTTTCTTTTAGCCATAACTGTTTTTTATTATACCCTGTTGTTATCTGATGTGTATACATACATTGTAGCATAAATTACTACAAAATGCAATATTGGTCGTGCTTATTTGACACGAACAGGTACGAGACGAACGATTCGCACGAAGGTATCGACAAGTGAACGAATGTAGCGTGGATACTTATAGTATTTGATGAGCACGATCATGACGATGTAATAGGCCGTCCACAAAATACAGATCGCAAACCACATCATATCGCCCGACTGGAAGTTATAGGG
Source organism: uncultured Candidatus Saccharibacteria bacterium (assembly GCA_964401035.1). Lineage (GTDB taxonomy): Bacteria > Patescibacteriota > Saccharimonadia > Saccharimonadales > Saccharimonadaceae > Saccharimonas. The sequence goes on from CAYNWV010000001.1 coordinate 55,531, forward strand.
CAGACAGATCGCCTGGAGTACAAACCACATGGTATAGGTCTGCATGCTGATACCTTCGACATTCTTCGTCTTCAGAATCTGAATGATCTGCGGCAAACCGGCCGCGATAGAGGCGACCGAAGCGATGATATAGAGGAGGCTAAAAAATGTCATACTGCTGTTTGTTTTTTATCTGATGTACAGATAGATATTAGCACAAACACGATGAAATGTCAAGATAGCAAAGAAGGAGCTCGTATGAGCCCTCTCCTCCTACATGATGCAGCTTAGTAGCTGGTATCGCGGTGGTGGAAGTGCGGTTCGACAGTTTCGGTGTCTGGCACTTGCGGCTCAGGAAACTTCACGCCAACTGGTTTTGGTGGCAAGAGCGGTTTTTGAAAAGCTGGTTTCTGCTGCGGTCGCGGTGTAGCCTGCTGTGGCTGGTTTTGGCCTGGCTGCTGTGGCCGCGTCACGACACCAATCTCGTTGATAACTGGAATTACAATTGGCGTACGGCGGGTCTGATCGTAGAGAATATGTGTCACTTCGTCTTTGATCTCTTTTTTCAGCACATCAATATCGTACTTACCGCTGAAACTGCGAGCGGCTTTTTGCTTGAGATACGCCCGTATCATACCCATCAGCTCTTCACTATCGCGTAGATAAATAAAGCCACGCGAAATGATATCGGGGCTGGTCAGCAAGCGACCCGTGCCACGCTGAACAGTCAGGATAACCACGAACATACCTTCTTGGCTCATGTGGATCCGGTCTTTCAGGACAACTTCGGACACCACTGCCCCACTGTCGTCGTACATGACGCCACCGACCTGGATACGACCGACTTTGCGGGCGCCATTGTGATCAAATTCGACCACGTCACCGGCATCACAGACAAAGATATGGCTGCGTGGAATACCGCACTCTTTTTCGGCGAGTTCGGCGTTGTGAACAAGCATGTGGAATTCACCGTGGTATGGAATATAGTAGTCCGGATGCACAACATTGATAACCCGGATATGGTCTTCGTAGTAGCCATGTCCAGAGAGGTGTAGCGGGCCAATGCCAGTCAGGTGGGTTTTGCCATTTTGGATGACAGAACTACCCTCGCGCATCAGGCCATCGACCGTGCGCACGACGTATTTTTCGTTGCCAGGAATCGGGTTGCTACTAAAGACCACGACATCGCTGTTTTTGATCTTGATAAATTTGTGAGCACCAGTTGCCATACGGTTTAAGACCGCTGAAAATTCGCCCTGAGAACCAGTACAAATGATGGTGACTTTGCCATCGGGCATCTTGATGATATCTTCCATTTTGACAACGGTGTCTTTGGGGATTTTGATCGTACCGGTTCGCAGCGCGACCTCGAGATTCTGAATCATCGAATAGCCGGCAAACGCAACCTTGCGACCGTGTTTTTGGGCTTCTTCGAGGATATTTTGCATACGGTGTAGCTGGCTACTAAAGCAGCTAATGACCAGGCGACTACTTGGATAAGCCTCCATGACTTCACCCATACTGTGCTGGATGTCAGCTTCGCCGTGATTGTGCGTGCCCTCAGATTCACAGTTGGTGCTTTCGTTCAGAAATAGCAAGAACCCTTCTTTTTGTTGAATCTCGCTGATCCGACTAAAGTCAAACTGTTTACCGTCGACCGGATTTTCTTCGATGCGCCAGTCACCACTAAAGAGTAGGTTGCCAACAGGCGTGCGAACAACAATCGCCGCGGCGTCTGGGATTGAGTGGTTGACACGGATAAACTCGACACTGAAACTATCGCTCAGCTGCACCTGGTCATGACTCTCTGGGTTCATTTCATTGTAGACAGGTTCGACCGACTGATCGCCTTCTTCATAAGTACGCTGTAGCATACCAATCGTGAACTTCGTGGCGTAGACCGGTGCTGGAATCTGCGGAAATAGGTGTCGGAAGGCGCCGATGTGGTCGAGGTGACCGTGTGTAAAGAGATGTGCGCGAATCTTGTACTTATTTTCAAGCAGATAGGTAATATCTGGAGTGATATAGTTGATGCCCGGATAGTCGCTACCTGGGAACAAAAAGCCCATATCGACGATAATGATCTCATTGTCGTATTCGATCGCTGTCATGTTTTTGCCAATACCCATTTCACCAACACCGCCAATCGGGATGACCTTGAGTGTTGGACGTGGGGCGCGCGGTTTCTTCGGCTGTTCAGCTAGGCTAAACTGCTTGCCGTCGTAACCGTTGTAGATTGATTTGTTAACCGGAATGTTGATGACGTGCTGACTCGCCTGGGCGTTGACGTTGTCACTGACGCGGCGCTGGGCACGAAATACCTCACCCTTGCGAGTTGTGGTAGCGTTCAGCACGGTGTTATTTGATTTTTGCTTGACCTGATTCGGTCGTTTTGATGTATCGTCCTTTGCTGGACTGGCGAGTCTTCGTTGACCCATAAATTGTTTTTACTCCTTTTTATTGAATAACAAATTTTATAATTTCTTACTTGAGACAAGAGGGGCTGGGATAGTATCGGACACAAGTACCCCCTTTTGAAGTTGGTCTCATTATAGCATGTATGATCTAGTTGGGCAATATATCCATCATTTGTGAACAATATTACAGAGGAAATAGTCGGGCGGACATAGACTATAGCTACGGAACAAACCTAACGGAGAATACTCAATGGCAGATGTCATAGTAGAACGTGATGGCGAGAGCCATAGCAGCGCCGGACTAATCGTCGCAATTGTTGCGGTAGTCCTGCTGGTCCTTTTGGCAATTTTTGTGTTGCCCGGCCTCATCAACGGTAATAATGGGACAGCCAACACGCCAGCCCCAGCCCCAACGGTCACCACTCCAACAACTGGACAGTGACCAAGCCCACCTCCCCTGGACAATACCGCGATACCCTCTCACGGTATTGTATTTTAATCTGACAATGCCTCGATGAATGCTGGGACGGCCACAAAATCATCGATCAGCACCTGGCGCATACCGCCATTGTAGAGTGCCGCCGCTGGATGATACAGCGGAATCACCAGAAACTCTTTGCCATGATACGTCACGCGGCGTGGCTTGCCATGATCGGCAGATATACGGAGGCCGGGAATAAAGTAACCGCCGCTGTGACGACCGAGCGTAATCACAACTTTTGGCTCAATAATATCGAGTTGACGCAACAGATACGGCCAAAAAGCCGTCTTTTCTTCGGGTAACGGGTCACGATTATTTGGCGGCCGGTATTTGACGATATTGGTGATATAGACATCGCTGCGCTCCATGCCGGCCGCAGCCAGCATTTCGTTCAAAAACTTCCCCGCTGCACCGACGAAAGGCTTGCCCTGCTCATCCTCGTTCTTGCCCGGCGCTTCACCGATAAAAACAATCTCGGCGTCTGGGTTGCCATCACCCATGACGAGCTGGGTTGCGCTACTCGCAAGATCAGGACAGAACTGCTGTTCGCGTATTTCATTTGCAAGGGCATCGAGCTGTTGGGCTTTGGTAACCATACATAAACAATACCCGAGACTGAGATCACTCTGCAAGTCTCGGGTATGGTTTTATAGGTTATTATTTTTCGGCTTTGCTTTTGAGCAGGTTACTGAGCTCGGTAAATGGTTTACTAAAATTGTATTTATCGTCGTTGATATCGATCGATGTGATGGCCGACGTTGACGGTGTTTTGAGTGCCGCCATGGCTTTGTAATCGTTTTTTTCTTGAGCGGCCATTGCGTCACCGAGATACGTCCGCATCTCGACCATGAACTGTGAGTACGATTTTGCGTAAGCTGCCACGTCGGCGTTCGTCGAACTCTCAAGTCCTTTTAGCACGTCAACACAGTCTTTCATGACAGTATCGTAAGCTTTGAGCGCAGCATCCTTGGCCTTCACCTCGGTGATACTCGATCGGTCAACATTGCCGCAGACGACTGCGATCGTCAGCTGTGCTTCAAAGGTCGGCATAGCTGTTTTGTAGGTTGCTTCGTATTTGTCGTAAAGCTTTTTGACATCGCCGTCACGGAAAGCCCGCATGCTCGATAATTCGGCATTGTCTTTATCGTACTCGGCTTTGACGCTATTCATTATTTGTTTGACATCGGCAGCCGTTTTGGCGTCTTTGACTTTTGAGCTCGTGAGTAAACTGACGTTGTCCTTAGCCACCGTTTGTGTCTTTTCGTAAGCTTTTTGATAATCATCCTTCGATGGTGGCGCCAAGAAGAGCATCCAGGCAACAGCCGCACCGACGATTGCGAGCACCAGGACAATCCCTCCGATGATAAGACCAACCTTTGAGCCGCTGCTCATACCACCGGACGACGCAGGCGCTGTAGCCGGCATCGGTTCGATAACTGGGTTTGGAGCAAACATAGGAGGCTGCGCTGGAGCCTGTCCAAATGGATTCTCGGCCGGTGCCGATGGTACTGGATTTGGCGCTGATGCGACAACTGGAATCACTGTCGAAGCTGGCTCAGGAGCGACATCCGAGACCGCTGGTTGCGCAAACGGATTTGTCGTCTCCGGCGTTGTGTTGGGTTGATTGTCAGTTGTATCAACTGGCTGTTCTGCCATCTCCGGCTGTGGAGCCGGCGACGTATTTTGCTCTTGATCCATAGTGTCTCCGAAAATTAAGCATTAGTGTTATACCACCATACTACCATACGGCTGAGATGGTACACCAGGGACAGGAGAGATTCTACTTGCGTCGTCTTGTGCTCGTGGGTCTTTTTGAGCGTTCGCCCATCCAACTAATCAAAATCGGTACCGCCCAAATCAGGACTTGTTGGACGCGTGGGTTCTTCAGCAGTGTCAGTAATTTTTTAAACATAGGCCTAGTATAGGCGATCTAGCCATGGGCGCAGTAATTTTTTTCACTTTCATCTGCCCTAGAGAATTAGGCGTCGCGTACTACGCGCCGGAGCGGATCGTTTTCTAGCTTCATTGCCAGAAGTGTCGCCGCTGTCCAAGCTTGCACCTCCTGTGCTGCTTGTGACACTGCATAGCGTGGATCAGTTGTAAGCGACAGGTTCTCAACTTCGACTTTCTGGTCAACCAATAGCCGGTCGGGACTCTCATCACCACTGAAATACTCACCGAGCAAACCAGTTTCGGCGTACGATTCCAGTACCCGCTGCTTCAGAACAGCGGCTTGTTCTTGAAAGCCATAGCGCTCCATGCCACGCGCTGCATAGTAGGTCGTCCACGGCCACGACGCGCCGTTGTGATACCTATCGGGGCTGTACCGAACCGAATCAGCTGACAGGGTTCGTATGCCACTTGGGCATAGCATTTCGGGCGACATCAGATTGGCGACTACTGCTTCGCGCTTCATCTTCATGTCGGCCGTTAACGCAGCGTCGTTAGGATCGTCGTCAAGGAGTCCAGAGTCTAGGAGTACGCCCATGTCTGACGTTCGGATTGCGAGCACGCGCAACTTTCCAGTAGCATCGCGGTCAGTACCACGACCGAAAAAGCCACCAAAATGCTGCGGGTCGTCAACCCAGAAATGCTCGAGGACTGCTGCCCGCAGGCGCTCTGCCTGGTGAGTGAGTTGCGCTGCAAACGCGGCGTCCTCAGTCTGGCTATATAGCCCGGCAGCTGCCCGTAGTGCTGCGTATGTTTCGGCCTGCACATCAAGCGCCGCCACTCCCCAGTTTTGCTCCGGATGATGCGCTGCCCATGATCCATCAGCGTGATGAAATGACTCTGGTGAGTCTGCCCAACTCTGATTGGCGTGATGTTTCGGATTTTTTGATAGTGATTCGAGCAGACCCTCTGGATTGAGATCGCACCGGTTGAGCAGCCAGTCCAGATTCATTTTGAGACCTTGTTCGACAGTACGCTGTTCACCATCGCGACCCGTAAATTGTGCCGCTAAGAAATCGGCACCTTCGTCTGAATCGCTCACGTAGCGTGCAATTGCACGGACATTTTTACCAGTGGTATCGACTGCACCATAGTACGGCCAGCCCCAATCTTTCCGTTCGCTTAGGTCTCGTGCTATTGGGTCATCGGGCTGACGAATCTCGTGCGGAATCTTCCCCACTTCTTGTTCATCGAGCAAGCCTTGCGAATGACGAAAATTATCGACGACGCCCATCTGTTCAAGCGAAGCCAGCACCGTCGACCGTGTCAGCGGCAAAAACCGGTCTGCAGCGAGAATATCGGCCACGACATGCGCATCTCGCGGGAAGAATACGTCGTATTTGCCTTGCTCACTATCAGCGGTCAGGGTTTCTTTTTTCAATGCATTTGAGGCGTTCGATGGGCCATTGGTGCCGATCAGGCGCGAATGGTCAACAGCCGTCAATCCCATCATCGCACGTAGGGTCGACAGGACTCGCTCGGGTTTTGAGACCACTACTTCGCTGATACCTAGTAGCCTTTCATCTGACTTCAGCGTCACACCTCGGGGTCTTAGGCTAGGCTTCGTCATACGAGATAGGCTCCAATTTAGTCTTGTTTGACACCTTTCATCGTGAGACCGAGCCGCCCGCGCTCGTCGATACCGGTCAGGAGTACATTAACTTCCTGGCCTTCTTTCAAAACATCCGTCACTTGCTCGACACGCTTGTCAGATAGCTGTGAAATATGCAGCATACCATCGGTACCTGGCATGATATTCACAAAGGCACCGAAGTCTTTGATCGTGACAACTTTGCCTCGATAAATCTTGCCAACTTCTGGCTCTTCCGTCAGGCTCTTGATCCACGCGATGGCTTTTGCAATACTGTCGCCGTTTGGACTGGCGACTGTGATCAGGCCATCGTCTTTGATGTCGATTTCGGCACCAGTTTCGGCAGTAATCTTGTTGATAACTTCCCCGCCCTTACCAATCACCGCGCCGATCTTTTCGGGATTGATCTTGATCTTTTCGATGCGCGGTGCGTATGGACTCAGGTGATCGCGTGGACCCGCCAGTGTCGCCACCATATGCTCAAGAATATGCTTGCGGCCGGCCTTTGACTGCTCGATAGCCTGTCGCAAGATTTCAACTGGCAAACCATGCACTTTCATATCCATTTGCATAGCTGTCACGCCTTTTTCAGTACCAGTGACCTTAAAGTCCATGTCGCCTGCAAAATCTTCGGCATCCGCGATATCCGACAGCACGTATGGCGTGTCGCCGTCCATCATCAGACCCATCGCAATACCGCTAACCGGCCTCGAAATCGGCACGCCGGCATCCATCAGTGCCAGACAACTCGAACATGTGGCGGCCATTGAGGTTGAACCGTTTTGGCTCATGATCTCAGTGACACTACGGATAGCGTACGGGAAATCTTCAACGCTCGGCAAAACTGCTGTCAGTGCGCGTTCTGCCAGATAGCCGTGGCCAATCTCGCGTCGACCCGGGCTGCCCAGGCGACCAACTTCGCCAACCGTATACGGTGCTGCATTGTAATGGTGCATGTAACGGCGTTCGTCGTCACTGCGCTCCATCGTATCGACAATCTGCGAGTAACTGAGTGGTGCGAGGGTGACGATATTCATGCCCTGAGTCACACCACGCGTGAACAGGCTCGACCCGTGAGCGCGTGGCAGCAAACCGACTTCGGAACTCAGCTCGCGAATTTCATCGAGCTTGCGACCATCAGGCCGTACACCGTCTTTGACAATACCGTCGCGGACATCTTTGTGGAGGGCTTTGGTGAAGGCCTCATCGTATTCGTCGCGCAGTGGTTTGTATTCGTTCTCGCCACCGTGTTTTTCGGCCATTTCAACATGGAATGCCAAGCGAATTTCGTTGACCATTTCGTTGCGCTCTGGGTAGGCTTTGCGGATTGCCGCACCGAGTTTCCCGACTACCCACGTGTCAGCTTCTTTTTGGATAGCTTCGTCAGGCAATACCAGTGTGTATTGCTGCTCGGCTGGGGCAACTTTTTTCTTCAGTTCTTCCTGAAGTTTGATAGCTGGCTGGAAGGCTTTGAACGCCCATTCCATAGCGTCAATAATGACCGATTCTGGCACTTCTTCGGCACCAGCTTCAACCATAGTAATGCCAGTACCCGTACCGGCCACGACTAGATCGAGATCGCTTTGTTCGCGCTCTTCTGGTGTCAAAAATGCCTTGAATTCACCATTGACGCGGCCAACACGCAGACCAGCCACCGGGCCATCAAACGGCGTACCAGTCAGCATCAGTGCACTGCTCGCAGCGATCATTGCGATCATGTCAGGACGGAAATTTGGATCCATCGAAAGGACTGTCGAGATAACCTGTACTTCTTGGCGATAGCCTTTTGGAAACAGTGGCCGAATCGGACGGTCAATCAAACGACCAATCAGGATAGCATCGTCGCTTGGGCGACCTTCGCGTTTGATAAAGCGGCTGCCGCTGATTTTGCCAGCTGCATAAAATTTTTCTTCATAGTCGATCGACAGCGGAAAATAGTCGAGCACGACTGGACGCGTACCGACCGACACACTGCCAAGCACGATCGTATCGCCGTAGCTGACGAGCACGCTACCGGTGGCACGAAAACCAACGCGGTTGACTTCGAGCTTTAGTTCTTTGCCGCACAGTTCGGTTGAGACACTAAAGATGTCCTTGCCATTAGGGTTGATGATATTACTCATAGATGAGCCTCCTTTGTTTCTAATCTCACTCGCACTTTATAGCGAATAAGTAACGGGTAGAAAAATTTGTGTTCACAAATCCTGCTATCCACCACTTACTCTCCGTTGAGTGATATATGTATTATACCTCAGTGAGCATAAAATCGTTAGCTGATGGCCTGGATGATAGCATGGCGCGCATTGATACTGGCGCTATCACCGGCTCTTTTGCCAAATAACGCCTGCCCGAGGGGTGACTTCGCACTGACAACGATCACATCCTCTACCCTATGTCCAGCGTGCGGCGTCCAGTCGCCAGCAATTTTATAGATCTTGCCGTTGTCGAGTGTTACCAAACTACCGTAGCCGACTCGACCGCGTTTTGGCTTTGGCACGCTCAGTGAGCTATGGGCGATGACGCGGCGCATCGTAGCCAGTTCGGCCGCCAGTAGTGCTTGCTTATCGCGGACGGCTTCAAATGGCGCGTTGTCGTGCCATGTTTCACTACTTTCTGTGAAAGCCACGCCGAACTCGACACCGAGCCCGCGAATCTCAGCTTCGAGTTCCGCGCTCCGCTCTACGGCATAGGCTATGTCTTCAGGTAATACAAATAGTTCCTGCTTCATGTTGCTCCTAGTTGTTTTTTATAAGATGTTTGCTATTGGTTCGGCTCGTCCGAACGTTTGCGAATAGTTCTAGTGTAGCGGATTATGGTCTGATACGCTAGGGTATATGGAAAAAAATTATGCTCTAGTTGCCACCCCAGAACAAGTTGATACTGCAATTGGCCATCTGGCTGACCGTATACTCGCTGACTATCCGACCTCGCCGCTATTTGTCGCGCTCCTGCGCGGAGCGGCACCATTCGCCGGTAAACTCATGTTTGCACTGGTTAGCCGTTCACCCCACTACCATCCCGACCTGGATTATATGATGGTCAGCACGTATGGGCAGGATCATACCGCCAAGACACCGGTCGTTGTGACCGATTTAGCGCCTGATACAGCTGTCGACGGTCGCGCTGTGGTCATAATCGACGATGTTATCGACCAAGGCATTACGTCAGATTTTGTGATGCGTCTCATGCATGAACGCGGCGCCAGCTCAGTGAAATTAGCCACACTGGCCGCAAAAGATGTCCCCTCGCGAACCTCTCAGGCCGATTACTGCGGTTTTGACGCTGGCGATAAGTGGTTGGTCGGCATGGGACTCGATGACGCCCAGACCGCTCACGAAGCCTACCGCTGGACAGATAGTATCTGGGAAATTCCTCACTAAAACTTCGTCTCAGCAAAACCAACAACTTTCAAATCGTCAGTCAGCTGATGGCGTTGGACACGAATTGCGCCAGCTTCATTGCCACCAACCGTGGTAAGTAGTCCACTGTCGTTACGCATGACGAAATTCGTATGCTGGCCAAACGGCCCATTGCCATCGTAGATCGCGATATCACCTATTTTTGGCTGATAGCCATCACCATATGTATGCCAAACGCCGCTAGTTTCAAAGTAGTCACGTAGCGTATGCGTGCCAGGGATACGCCAGCCACCACTGTTTGGATTTATGAGAGATGTGCCATTTTCGCGCAGCACCCAACTCACGAAGTCAGCGCACCATGACTCGCTTGCGCCATCCGCATATTTGGTACCGGACGGCTGCGCGTCGTATTCTGTCTTAATAATTGCGACTAATTTCTGCTGGGCATGAGTCAGCTCGCCGTCATGATACGTCGGAAATTGCTCTTTTGGCGCCATAACCAGACTCACGGTATTGGCCAGCTCGTGCCCGTGCAGTACACCGTACAGAACAGCTCCGCCGATCACAACAGCAAGCAGAGCGCCAATCCATGGCCAGTGTGACGAATGTGGAACCTGTCGTGGTTGCATATATCCCGTAGTATAGCGTACTACTGAGACAAATTGAGCCGGGTGGCGTCGGTCACAATACCAGCAATCGTGATTTCGCCCTTGTGTTTCGCCACGATTTTGCCGCGATCGAGAAATTTTGTATAGCTACCGTCTTTTTTCTGGATACGATAGGTCACTTCGTAACTATCAGACTTACCCGTCATGTGATCACGCATGTTTTTCATAATTCGATCCTGGTCTTCGGGGTGGACATACTGCATAAAATCTTGGTAATGCACAAATCGTTCATCGCTACGCCCGAGCATCCTGGCTTTGTTTGGGCTATAGAAGATGACACCGCTCGGCAGCTCCATCCACTACCAAGCAACGCCAGCGGCCTCCAGAGCGGTCTCAAGTTTCTCTAATTCGTTACCGTCGCCGTATGCCATAGTCAACTCACTATAGCACTGTTTTCTTCTAATCTTTAGTCGATTACAAAAAAACCGCCTTGGCGGCGGGTTTTTTGGGAGCTATTTGCGTAGCCCGAGTTTGTCGAGGACGGCTTTGTAGGTGTTAAAGTCGTTCGTTTCGAGGTAGCGCAGCAGTTTCTTGCGCTTGCCTACCATCTGAATTAGACCGCGGCGCGCCATATTGTCGTGCTTGTTGGTCTTGAGGTGTTCAGTCACCTCTTTGATACGAGCCGTCAAAACCGAAATCTGCGCTGGAGCGCTCCCGACATCGTTTTTGCCGACCTGAGTCAAAGCAATTGCCTTAGCTTTATTATCTTTTGTAATCATAGCTCATAACTATACCAGAGGTGGCGTCTCAATGCAAGATACGACCGCCGCTGTTTTTTCGGCCAGCGGCAGGTGTGCGTCCAGGTGGAGTGCGCCAAACCGCTCCTCGAGTCGCTCGATAGCCGGTTCTGTCTCGACCGCATGGGTCGCTAGTCGCTCGGGCATGTCTTCGGTCACCCCTGATAGCGTTCGCCCACGATCTTGCATACGTTGACTAGCAAACGCGTCGCTGCCGTCGAGTACTACCAGTCGCACCAGGTCAATCTCTCCCGCCTCTACGTGCTCAATAAAGCCATCGACCAGCCGCGGATAGCGTGGATAGCCATCGATAATCGTCACATCAGCCCCCAGTTGGTCGAGCGCTTCAAGCGCAATCCCATGGATAATATCTGGATCGTCCAAAATGCCATGGTGCGCTAACATCTCGCTGTATTCACGCAGGGCATACGCATAATTCGACCGAATTTCGCCACGACTAATTGCCCGCAGCCGGTCGCCGAGGCTCAGGTGGACTGCTTTCATACGACGTGCCGTCAAGGCCGCCACCACACTTCTGGCCAGTGTGGACTTACCGAGACCTGGTTTGCTCTGAATTAAAATAACGCGTCGTTTCATGCGATTGAAAAATTATAGTGTTTTACTTCACCCGGCTGCAACATATCGATCTGGCGATGATTGTCCTCGACAAAAGTAAAGCCGCCGTAATTCGGTTCGATACAGAAATACTCACCCAATCGATCTGACCACTGCGCCCAATACGGCATCTCATCACTGTGCAGCACAATAGTGTGGTGATTGGTACTGACAATTCGTTCTGGGAGCGGCTCACTGAGAATCATCGGATCGTAGCCGTTCATATCGACCGGCTCGCCGTCCATCACCAGGTGGTCGCCAGTTGCAAAATACGGATGAAACGCCGGGCCAACTTCGAGCACATGATCGCCAGTATTTTCGAGCGTCAGCACCATGGTGAGGCCATGCTCGCTCAGTTCGTAGCGCAGCGAGGCCGGCATCGCTGCATAAGAACCCTGGCCAGCTAGCGTCAGAGTGACATGGTCATCTCCCGATTCGGCGATATCCCAGTCGCTTGACCGCCCATAGCCATGCTGGTCGAGACCACTATCGCCGCCAGGGCCAAAATTGGGTAGACAAACATGACTACCGCCGCGCGTCTTGTCCTCGCCCGCCTGGTTTTTGATAATCCGTTTTGGGTAGATGATATCGCCCGTTTCATCTGCATAATTTGTCAAATACCCACCTTTGGTATCGACAATCGCTTTTTTGTCACCGTTTCGTAGCTCGATAATCATCTTCCCTCCTATGCTTCTAGTGTACCCCAAAGTCCGCCAAGATGTGAGCCTGAGCGATATCATAATCAGCAATACGAGTCCGGCGTAGTTCTGTGCAATACGCCCCAGTCCCAAGTGCCGCGCCAATATCAACAGCGAGTGAACGGATATACGTACCACTGGAGACATGTGTCCGGATCTTGAGGTCAGGATACTGGTAATCAATGATTTCGAGTGAGTAAACTGTCACCTGGCGCTCTGGCATCTCAACTGTTTTGCCTTCACGCGCCAGGTCGTACGCCCGGCGTCCGTTAATTTTTATCGCACTGAAAATTGGCGGCGTTTGTGTGATTTCACCCACAAAACTCTGCAGTGCTTTCGCCATATCCTTACTTTCTAGCTTTCTGGCTTTCTGGCTTTCTGGCTCTGTTATGTCACCTTCTGGGTCGCCAGTGGTACTGGTCTGACCGAGACGAATCGTCGCCTCATATACCTTGTCCAGCTTTGTGTAATGAGACGCATTGCGGCACTCGGTACCGGTCACGATAATCATCAGCCCTGTTGCAAAGGGGTCAAGCGTGCCAGTGTGACCAACCTTAGCGCGTTTGCCTTGCTGCTCAGACAACACTCGACGCAGTCGCGCCACAACACCAAAACTCGTCATATGTGACGGTTTGTCAACCAAAATTATGCCATTCTCAGGGATCATGGTTCTATTGTAACAGAGGTGTCACAGTCTAGCTTGGGGTTGGGATATGAAACTGGGCAGGATCGGCCTTGCCGGCATCGGCTGGTGGGCCTGGTGGCAAGGTCGCACCGATTTGGGGACTTGGGATGATCATACTCGGTGCGGGCGCAGTTGGATCACTTGGCAACGGTGGCAGGGTTGAGAAATCAGGCATTGGCGGCAGCGGCGGCAGTCCACTAGACGGATCTTGTCCACGGTTTTGCGCATCGATCTCCGCTAGAGTTGGCCCCGATGGCGCCACTGGCATGACCGGCGGTAACACCGGTGCCGGTGGCATGATTACCGGAGGAGCGACGGGCGGCGGATCGAGCCCAGCATCAACTGCTGGCGCCATAGCTGTCGGATTTGCTTCATAAATACTCGGTACGGTTGGCTCGTCCATAGAAGCATCCGATGTAGCCGATAGCGGTGAGTGGAACGACGGTTCTTCGGTCAAATAATGCCCAGAATCATGGCTCAAAATCGTCCGGTTTTGATCGCTCTGCGCTTCGTGCTCTTTGGCCTCGGCGGCCTCTTCAGTCGTTGCGTTGAGCGTCCCACCAAGCGTTGGCTCATTGCCATCTTTCCATCGGTCAATACTGACCGCCCCGCGTAGTGGTGTCGCTTCGAAATCAACACCAGGAGTCTGAGATGAAGTCGCCTCTAGGTGTTCACTCAACTGTTCTTCGGCGACTTTGGCGGCGGCCGCTTGTTGTTCGGCAGCTGTCTGGGCGGCCACGGCGTCGATATCACCCTTTTTCTCATGCGAGATCGAGAGCGAGCCTTTGTCCTCTGGTGCTGGTGCCTCTGCTGGTGTTGCATCAATCTTGGCAACCGCGCCCTCTTCGAGATGTGTCTCGCTCGGTGCGGTATCAGCCGGGATATCTTCGGATTGCTGCAACTGCGTGGCGATCAGTTGTTGGTTGGCGCCTGCCCCCATCAGTGTGGCAGCTGTCGTCATGACGCGCGAACTTGTCTTTTCGTTTGAGAACCGCTCAGTGGCCGACACAATACCGGTCAAGTAGGCTGTCGCAATCTGTTCGTCCAGGAAATCTTTGTCGGTTTTGAGCGCTTCGGTCAGCCCTGCTACCATTTCACAATAGCTCGAGGCATTTTTGTCATTCCAGTTGATCGAACCGAGTGCCGAATCTTGATCGACACTAATCGATGCCACCGTTGCTTCATCGAGAATCTTGCCGTGTGCCGCTAATGCGGTATCCAGGTCTTCTTTGCTGCGAACACCGATCGCCAGGACAAAATCGACATTGTAATCGCCCTGCGAAAACTCGAGATCTTGGTCGCTAATCGTCGTGCGATACGGCGTGATAAAGATCTTGACCATATCGTCGATCACTTTGTAGCGCAGATGGTCAGCTTTTTCCTTGTCGAGAGCAATGATGAAATCACGCAGGCTGTTGACGTTATTTTCAAACGTCTTTTCAGGCTCCAAAAACTCAATAGCCGGTGGGATCGCGCCGCTAAAAATCGCCGTGGCGTGTTTACCCAACTTGTTGATCGTCAGTGTAATACCGAGCGCCGCCGACAGTTCGTCGACGGTCGGACTAGAACTCAGCGCCACTAGAACAGTAGTCGCATCTTTGAGTTTATCGACAACTTGCTGCTTAACCTTTGGATCGTTCACAATTGTAGAGGCCTCTATTGTTTATTTCTTTCAGCTTTTAGCTCACTATACCATAAGTATTTTACGGCCGTCAATATCTTTCCGTCTCTTTACAACCTCTGATTTTTTCGCTATAATCTCACGTTGATTGCTATAACAATTTTAAGAGGTAAGAAAAATCCTATGCCAATCATCAAATCAGCCATCAAACGCATGAAGCAGACCGCTGTCCGCCGCGAGCGCAATGTTGCAACCAAGCGTGCTATCAAAAGCGCCGTCAAAAGCTTCGCCGCCAAGCCAACTGCCGAAGGTCTATCAAAAGCCCAGAGCGAATATGATACTGCCGTCAAAAAAGGTCTGCTCAGCAAAGCGACTGTCGCCCGCCGCAAAGCCGGCCTGGCCAAAGTTGCCAAAACTGCTGGTGTCAAACTGAGTACAGCCAAAAAAGCTGCCGCGAAACCAGTTGCCTCAAAAGCAACCACAAAACCCGTTGCGAAAAAACCAGCCGCCAAAGCTGTCGCCGCGAAACCAGCCGCAAAAAAACCAGCCGCTAAAACAGCTAAGCCTACTGCCAAGAAACCGGCTGCGAAAAAAGCCGCCAAGTAACTCTATCTTTTTGTACCACCACCGCCCCACTCACTGGGGCGGTTTTTATGGTCTCAGGACAATCGCCATCAACCACGCCGCCACGCTGTCCCAAACAGGCGCCTGTGTCGTTTTAGACGCCAGATCAAGTTGCGCCAGACGCGTCGTCAAATCGCTGACTTCGGCAATCTTGAGCAGCCGGCTATCGGCTGAAACTTTTTGGATAACAAATGGATGCGCACCCAGATCCTGCGCTATCTCGGCCGCTGGCTTATTCGTGAGAGCAGTCGCCACCAGCTGTGACCATTGGCTAGCCAGTAGTGCGAGCACCATATGCGCATCAGCTTGCGACTGCAGCTGCTTTAGCAAGTCAGTGACGCGTTCACTATCACGAGTCAACGCCGCATGTAATAGCTCAAATGCAGTGTCAGTGGCCGTCTCGGGCAGTACCGTTGCGATGACTTCCTCGGTGATATGAGTCGATGGCTCAAAGACTTCGAGTGCGGTTGCCAGCAGCTGCTGATTGATCACAAACGAACCGGGTTTTGCACCCGGTGTCATCGCCCGCCGTACCATGCTCTCGGCAAGTACCCGGCTCAGCGTAAGTTGTTTGGCCGACGCATATGACAACAGCCACTGGACGGCCTGACCGACCTGTCGATCCGTTAGCTCTGGGACCTCAATCACGGTCGATTGCTTCTGTAATAATTTGTAGGTGCGCGTTCTTTTGTCCGGACGCGTTTCAACCAGAGTTAGTGTCGTATCGACGCTAACTCGTCCAATCCATTCATCAAATTTTGCCCATAGCTGTTTGTGGTCGGACAAGTCCCGAATCACAATCAGACGTTTATCACCGAACAGTGTACTGCCGGCTACCAGATCAGCCAGTTGGTTTTCGGTTATATCAACGCCATCGTAGCGCTCGGCTCGCAGTCCCGTCTCAGTCTCGATGCGACGAATTTCCTGATCACGCAAATAGTCATTTTCGCCGACGATCGTGTAGATCATACACTTACTCCTGGGTCTGCCTGACAGGTCGGACAAATGTGCGTTCCGCGGCCAGCCACGCGAAGTTTGACGATCTGCGCACCGCAGCGTGGACAGGCCTGACCCTCACGGCGAAAGACATTCGCAAATTTCAAATAACTGCCCTTTTTACCCTCGGCATCGACATAGTTTTTGTCCGTACTACCGCCCTGTTCGATACTAAGCGTCAACACGGCTTTGATATTGCCTAGCAGCGCCGCGAGCGACTCATCTGAGATATCTCGCACGCGTGTTGAGGGGTGGAGACCGGTCATCCACAAGCTCTCATCGGCATAGATATTGCCCACACCGGCTAGCACTGTTTGGTCCAAGATAGCAGCTTTGACAGACGTGTTATTGCGCCGACGAATCTGCGATATGAATAGCGCCGCCGGCAGTGAATCACCCAGTGGTTCGGGACCAACCCGCTGCATAAAATCTATGTTCACAATCTCGTCGGTGGGATACAATTTTATCCACCCAAATTTGCGCTGATCGTTGAAATACAGATGTGAATCGTCACCAAAAACCAGCTCAACTCGCGTCGAACGATCTGGTAATTCATGGAGGAAGCTGTCGTTTGGGTGCCCCCCGCCCCATCTAAAGGAGGGGTCTACCCCTCCGCTCGGCGCTGAAGTGAATTCACCGCCATCGCCCCTCCCTCTAAAGCTCGCCTGGTGGCTCGTGCCTTCGGCTATAGCTGTTTGCCTACCGATATAAATGAGTTGGCCGGTCATTTTGAGATGGATAACCAAGCTGTAGTCCGTGTCGAGGTCAATCATCAACACTTTGGCGCGGCGACGTACGGCTGTGACACGGGCATCGATCACAAAGCGCTGGACATCGGCCATCGAGTTCGGAAAGCTCTTTGGCGATTCATAGCAATGCACGCCGACAAATTGCTTGCCGACAATCAAACGCTCCAAACCACGTCGAATAGTCTCAACCTCTGGTAACTCTGGCATGGAACTATTGTACTACTGTTTGGCTTTGATAGCTTGCGTGACCTTGCTGTCGTCACGGAGATTTTGCCAAAACGCAACTTGGTCAGATTTGATAGCGATACTGTCTTCGGGACCATAAACTTGGCTGCTGACTTTGATAAGTGTCGTCTGAGTTTCAGCTGTTTTGTTGGCAGTATCGGCTGGTGCCGCTTGGGCGGTGTATGGATCTTTGATCACCAAATAATCGCCACCCGTGTTTTGTAGTTTTCCAAAGTACGCTTGGCCGCTCATCAGATACACGACCTGGTACGTCCCGCCATTGATTTTCTGTGCGGCGAGAAGGTTCGGTAGCCACAGAGCCGCTACGACACCGAGTACGACAAGTCCAACGACTGCCGCAGTGATACTTTTATGACGGCGCGAAAAGCGACGACGGGTCGGCTGATGGTTCGGCGTCACTGGCCGGCGTATATCTTGTGTCGATACGCTTGGGCGTGTCTGATTTCCTCGTAAAACATCCATAAGTGTTATTAGTATACTACGCCGCTACGGCTGTGTCATGTCAGCCATACTGACCGGTCCAACTTCGATAATCTTGTCGATGCTTGGCCGATACAGTAGCGCTTTTTTGTTATTTTTATAGACTAATATCTTGTCGCCATTCTCAGCACGGGCAAAAAAACTACTGGTCACTTTCGTTTTATCCTCCACCGTGAGGAGCGCCGGCTCTTCGTCGGAAGGCAACAAATAGTGTTTGCCGATGGCTAGCTTAATATCTTCAACTTCATGCGGTTTTTGACTACTGCTTAAAAACCACCAAATACAGAGTCCTATAACAGTACACAGTATGAGTCCACCGAGAACAGCGATTACCGTGCGACGCTTCATCGTGATCATAGGGGGTTAGTTATCCGTTTCGACATAAAGTGTCGCAAAGTCTAAGGCAGCCTGAGCTGCACTATTGTTGTTTATGTACACGCGTGGGTAAAGTAGCGTTGTATTGACGGGCATGTCACCGGCTACACTAGTTGTCCCCTCTATGTAGTCACCCGTGTTGAGTCGAGCGAGCGAATAGTAGATCGAGCTGCCACTCGGTGCCGAAAAGAGCCTCAACTCATACATGTCGGTACTTGAGGTATTGCACGGGAAGCTCGCTCCGAGAGCGACTTTCGTAGCGGTGCCAGTGCCATCATTTGACATGAACGAAAACGACGTATCAGCCGTGTCACATCCAACCCCCATCATGTTGGCTAAGGCCGAAGGATCACCGTTCGCTGGCGCTGCTGTGCTTGAAGTCAATCCCGCAAAGGTTCGAAGGCCAGTTCGGTATGTCGAGATGCCAAATCGCGCGACGTAGTAAAACCCGCCGATCGAGCTACCATTGCCGCGTAAGACTGGGCTTGTCGCGCCACCGTAAATACCACCAGTTGTGCCTGTGCCGGTACTCGTGTACACCTTGCCGCGCTTGATCGAGCCAAAAAGGCCAGTGGTATCGACAGTGACACCTGTAAAGGTCGCCACCGCTGTCGTGGTTGCTACCGTGTAGCTCTTAATCGTCGGGGCTGCGCCGCCAAAATAAGATCCTGTCGCAAATGTCGTCGCGTTATTAAACGGCTGCGCCATATAAATACGATTCGTCCCCAGGAATGGCTGTAATGTCGTCTGGAGTCCCGAACTGCTACGCATCTTGAGCATAGTTCGGCCGGCGTTTGTCTGAGCATAGACCTTGAGATTACCGACTGCCGGAGCTACTGGATCGTTCATACTCGAAAGCTGCAGCCCACCTGATGCTATATCGACACCAATATCAAAACCGCTCGCAACGCGCAGACCGATTTCCGTACCCGCACCGGCGGCTGTTGGTCCTTCGAGTTTGATGCCATACGATGTCACGCCGCTAGCCGGTCCCGTTGCATTGGCGACTATTCGTACCCCACTCCATGTACCACCGCTGGTTGAACCTGGTGCGTAGTCAACTCGTAGCCCTGCACCTTCGACTGCCGCTGCCCCACCGGCGTAGTTAACGCTGATGCCGTCAGCATTATTGCTCACTGTTGGGTTAGCGGAATTATCGACCGAAAACAGATCACTCGTTGGTGCGGCGCCAGCCACAATTTTTATACCCTTAGCGGCTGTCGTCGTGATAGTGGCAGGCGATCCCGATGCGTCGTAAGCCTGTTGCAGTGTCGTTGCACTACTAACACAGTCTACCCACGCGCCCTGGTAGCAGCGAAATTTGTTTAAAGTTGTATTGTAGTACATTGCGCCATTGATCGACGTTGCGCCAGCGCCAGGATCGGCTGAGTTTGTATCGACTACGAGGACTTGCGCCGTACTATCAGCAGCGCCGATCTTGATAATGGAGTTTGTGGTATCAACATTTAAGAGTGAGGTCGAACCATTCTGCACCTGAAAAGCCGCCGCCGAAGCCACATTCACGTTTTGCGCTGCCGTCCAGCTGTTCGCACTCCCCACCTGCCCAAAACTCGTCGAATCCAACCCATCTAGCGTGTCTGAGTTAAAGGCATAGGCACTGGTTGCAACTTGGGAGCGTGGTGTCATGGGAGCATCAGCTCCGACAGTGACTTCAAAGTAGAGGGTTGGGTTCGCAGCAATCACAGCGTTGAGTTGGGTAGATGGAGCGATGAGAGTACCTTCTCCGAGTTTGACTGAGAAGAGTCCATTGGTAACAGTGACCGGGTTAGTGTTAGCAGCTGTACGAGTTTCTGCCCATTTGAGGGTACCGGAAGTCGCAGCATCGTAGAGTTTGAACTGCATGTCATAGGTACCGTTCAGAGGATTACCAGAGGCATCGGTCAGACGACCTTGGAAGTTCATTTTGTTGGGGGTGGTGGTGAGGGCGAGAGATGTCGCTGTAGATATTACAACGAAAAACAGAGCTACTACGAGCCCAAATAGGAATAGTTTGATGCCATGGTGAATGGTTTGGGTTCTCACCCGTTTCCTACCTCTGTAGATTTAATAAATTGTATGCTCTCTCGACATTCGTGCTCTATGCACGAGGTAAAATGAGCTACCAAAATAGTACGATTATCAGAGATAGAAAGCAAGAGCGGTATGGGATATATCTACCACGTAAACGGCTGTTTACCCTGCCCTTCTACGACGCTTTGGCCACCACGCAGCTGCTGATCGAGTGTCGAGCCAGTCAGCGCATTGATGGTAATCTCAGGTATGTAGGTGTAGCTATCGAGTAGGCCACCACCGTTATTCACGACGCGAAAACAATAGGTCTTTCCTACTCCGGCAGTTGTTGTCCCGAGAGAAAAATCCCACAGACCGTCCTGGCCTGCGTATATGATATTCGGCGTTAATGCCACAGTCGTATCGTCGGATGAAATATAGCTCTCTAAAACAGCTGTTCGGCCACCGTTAGTCGGATCCCCCGCAACCGACTGGGCTGCTGTTGCATGGGCTACCCCAGAGTTAGTCTGGAGGTAGATACCGCTTGTATTCGGAGTTGTATAGTAGACCCCAATAGCTATGTCATCCACAGTGTATGTTGACGTAGAGAAGTTGCTATCAGTTGCACGAAAGGTGGCGCCGAATGTTGAGGCGTTAATGTCGCTCGGTAGCCAGGTCGTTGACCAAAGATCGCTACTACTACCAAAAGAAGTGCCCCTGAAATAGGGTGAATCTGTTTTCATCTCCTGGGGTATATCCGCTTTTAGTATCTCCACGCTCATCGTGGAACCGGAGACACTGCCGCCGCCTGCTTTCACTGCAACCTTTATACCGAGAATCGTTGCATTGCTCGGTATAGAAAATCCGTAATTGCCCGTGCTGATCCGATCGGACGCTCCTGATGTACCTCCTACCGAAACGCTTGCAGACAGGCCATCGAGGCCTACTGCATTAGTCACTGCCGACCACGGCGACGCAGCAACATCTCCCATCTGCCCAATTAGGGTACCTCTCTTCTGAACATAACTGCTATCAGCCACGACTGCCGCATATGAGCCGCATGTGCCCGCTACCTTTTCGGCATATTGCAGCACTGGCACGAAACTTGTACCGACACCGTTCACGTTAACCGCTAATCTCTGCCGTAACCGTATCTTATCACCACTGTTTATGGAAGTATTTGTGTCTTGAGTAGCGAGTGGTGCTCCGGGAACGCTACTGTCAGCATTCATAAACCAGCGGTAATTTGCCTGAGTAATAGTTGTTATGGGAGCATTCACCTCTGGGTATTTTGTGTAGGTACCGTTAATACTAGTCCCGTCGCTATAGACCGTACGAAGACAATATGAGCCAGACGATGCGGCTCCATTTGTGAACACCAGGGCAAAATCCCATAGCCCACTTTGTCCAGCGGCAATTGTCGTCAGCGCAGAGAAGTTGTTAGCCTCTTCATAGGTTTCGAGGATTGGCGTTCCAGTGATAGTGTCCCCTGTCAGGGGCTGGTACCCGTCCGCTGTTGACGTATTATCATAAAATGCGATCGGTGATGATGTCGAGACGTCTGCATATGACTGGGTAGCGCACGATCCTCCAGTGCTTGAGTACGCATACTGAAGCTTAAAGCTGTATAATGATGTCAGCTGCACCCCTGCCACGCCAAGCTGCATCCTGAGTCGAAATGACGTACCGACTGCTGGTCCCGTTGCGACAGTGTCTTGAGCGGCCAGCTGCGTGCCTACGGCTCCAGATGTCGTCGAGTTCGCGAACCACTTATAGGTAGTCTGCGAGATCACCGGCGCTGGCTTGAGCGCGAAAGTAAAGCCCGATCTCGCTAGCGCCACACTTGCTGTCATAGACCGCGCGGTGACCGTAGCAGCGGCTGCAAGTGTACCGTACTCGAGAGAGCTGTATGGGGTCGGTGAGTTTTTGTTGTTCGTAAACGCAGTACTGCAAGTAGTCGCACATGCCATAGTTGGGTTTGTACCAGCGACTGCGCTGACCGTGATCGCGGTATTCGAGGCTGTACTGTATCCACCAAACGCTGCGACAATAACAACACCGACTGCGTTAGAGGCTGCGTAGGCATTGGTAGTCAGCGACGTACTTGCCGTCGTCGTGGCTTTGGCTGCCACGGTTGTATCGGCAAACATTGAGTTACCTGCCGGGTTTGAGGTATCGACACCAGAAAACGCCGTGATAATACCAGAAGACCGTACCGAT
Organism: uncultured Candidatus Saccharibacteria bacterium; assembly: GCA_964401035.1. GTDB lineage: Bacteria > Patescibacteriota > Saccharimonadia > Saccharimonadales > Saccharimonadaceae > Saccharimonas. The sequence goes on from CAYNWV010000001.1 coordinate 78,032, forward strand.
GTCGCGCCATATGTGACAGTAAGATTCGTCTCAGAACTCGTCGCGATTCGGTAATACACGTATGACTTCATATTTGTCACCGTGACTGAGCTGTTGGCAGGTAGCGCTGTCCATCCTGTCACAGTCGGCACCGCTGTCGTGCTGTACACTGATAGCGCCAAGATCATCAGGTCTCCCGCTTGGATGCCGGTCGGTGTTGCCGTAAAAGCCAGTGAAGTTGCACCAGCCGTATTACTGGCTGTGATCGATCCACCTCTCACGGCAATTGCAGCATACGCGCGCGGTGCCATACTCGAAATAATCAATGCCGATATAGCAAAGACCGCAACGACAGCTGATAGCTTACCTGTCCGAGAACCTAGTAGATGATACCGACGAAACCCGATTTTCATCTACAATTTCCTTGCATAGCTAAAACTAATCTCGCCTGCCCTGGCAACATTGCCCGACGCACCGGCAACGACATGAACCTTAAACGTTAGTACATCGCCAGCATTGATCGTGCACCCACTGAGCGCCGGTAGTGCTGTACCCGCCCATGTTGTCGATGAGGACGAAGCTGTCGCGCATGATGTTGCGCCCTTGTAGACAGTGAGTGCCACGCTATCACTCGCTGCTGTCACTCTGTTTTGGATGGCAAAGTTGCCGAGTGAGCCATTGTAGTCTGATGGCACCTGCCACCTCACGTAAACATCATAGTCTTGAGCGGTTGCCTGTGTTGTCGTCCATGCATAAAAGTTGTGTTCATCGCTCGCCGCACAAGCGGTCGTGTTCACACCCAGCAAAGAAGTACCTGAACAGAAATCGCTCGACAGCGAACCGGTGTTGCTCGATCCATCTGGTGTAAACGTCGCACCAGCATACTCTGGCACTAACGTGACATTCATGGTTGTAACCGTAAGCCCTGCGCCGCCACAGTTAGCCTTTGTCTGCAAACAAATCGTATCATTTGCCGCTAGATTGGTCGGCAAACTGACCGTGTAGTTACCCGTCTGATTCCCGCTCGCAATTGTCACGGTGTTTTGCGTACTATCGGCTGCGCCATCAGATATCACTACTGTGCCGACAGTTGTAGCATTACCAACTGTCACGCTGCTATTGGCGGTGACGGCACCAAAGATATTCGAACCAGTCCAGCTATTGTTACTCCCCACCTGCCCAAAAACTCGTCGAATCCAACCCATCTAGCGTGTCTGAGTTAAAGGCATAGGCACTGGTTGCAACTTGGGAGCGTGGTGTCATGGGAGCATCAGCTCCGACAGTGACTTCAAAGTAGAGGGTTGGGTTCGCAGCAATCACAGCGTTGAGTTGGGTAGATGGAGCGATGAGAGTACCTTCTCCGAGTTTGACTGAGAAGAGTCCATTGGTAACAGTGACCGGGTTAGTGTTAGCAGCTGTACGAGTTTCTGCCCATTTGAGGGTACCGGAAGTCGCAGCATCGTAGAGTTTGAACTGCATGTCATAGGTACCGTTCAGAGGATTACCAGAGGCATCGGTCAGACGACCTTGGAAGTTCATTTTGTTGGGGGTGGTGGTGAGGGCGAGAGAGGGGGTTGCTTTGACCACAGCAAAGACAAGCGCTGCAACTACTGCGAGCGCTACGATACTCCAATACCGGGCGTTCCCGAAGGCCGCCCTCTGTATTTCCACTCTTTCCATGTAAATGTTTGTCTCACCTTTTCGTAATAGTTCACCCTATTACTTGGCTTGTACCAAATTATGGTGTAAAAGTTGCAAAAAAGCAATAGCATTTTGGAAGATTTTTTGTACCAGCAGCCAGCTCTAGGTTCGTAGGTTTTTTCGGAGCAATTTTGTTGGTTTCTTACTGATCCGCCAGCGCCACCAGAACCACAGACTACCCCCTATCAGGAGCGCAAGTAGCACAAGGTGCCATGGTGCCGCGATAAATACTAGAGATGAACGCGTGCTCGTGCCATAGCTGACATCAACCCTGTACAGGCCAAACCCCGTCGTCGGGATAGCGATCGTGTTTTGACGTTCAATGCCTGGAAACACCAGCGATGCTTCGACCGTTTGCGTCGCGATAAACGGCGCTACCTTTACCTCGACTTTCGGGAAAAAACCGCCGCTTTTTGTTGGGTCACTGGTGTTTTTGACCGTATAGTCACCTTGTACCTGGCTGCTTAGTTGCCAAAACGGCAGCGACAGCCCGGTAATTTCCGCTTGCCGCTCACCTGGCTGCCCGTTCGTGATGTGTAGCAGTGTGCCGACCCGAACAGCTGAATTTACACCAGCGGCCTCGTTTCCGCTTGAGGTAAAAAATATCACAGCCGATATATCGCCTTCAGGCAATTTCGTGCTACTAATAACATAGTACATCCGAAAAACACCTTGCGGCTCAATGGTAATTTTGTCGAGATCGAGCAGCACACCGGCTCGAATTTTTGGATCATCATAAAATTCCAAGTCACCTTTGCTATTTATCTGCCGAAACGCTTGCACAGAGGTATTGACCGTCACTGGCACACTGCTCGGGTTGGCAATATCCAAAAAGCCTTTTTGATTTTCGTCTTTTTTGAGCGTCGTCTTGACATCGAGAGGCGCCAACTGCAAGGAAACGGCACCGACGGTGTGACCCAAAAGCCCGCAGGCACCGACCATTAAAGAAAGCAGTAGCAGTATGCGTCTCACGGTGTAATAGTTCCGGTCACTGTCATGACATTAGAGTACAAGCCAGACGGCTGCGTGGTTGGCACATCGAGCCGGAGTCTCATCGATATGACATCGCGAGCCGACTGCGTGCCAGTTCGTGTGTACACGGAGGTGGCAGAGCCTGGTAGGGCTGCATAAGCGCCACCAGAACTCCACTTGCTATCAAGTGCCGTTGCGTTCGTGCCGTACAGGGTAAAACCGAGGCCTTTGGTCGTGCCCTCACTCCATGTCACTGGGCTAGCAATCGAGCCAGCTACACTACTGATCGTATCTGAGCCTTTAGTCAAATCTTGATTTTGGCTTAGAGCAAGCGTGTAGGCGCTGGAATCAGTGACAACGACTGCATCGTAGGCACTCGTCTGCGATACGCCAGGTGTAATACCCCCCGTGAACGATAGTCCCGCCGTCGTGCCAGCTAGTCCTGCGGCATACTCTGCTTTGACTTCATCGGTCGATAGCGTCCTGTCAAATAACTTAAACTCATCGAGAGAGCCATTGAAATACCTGCCGTAACCAGGCAAGCTACCGATAGTCACCGGGTAGCTGCTATCAGTGAATGTCGACGGAATCGTACCGATCATGATTGTTGTCTGCAAAACGCCGTCGATATATATCTTTGCCCGATCAGCAGCTGTCGCTATGGTACCGTCGTACGTCACAACCACATGGTGCCATGCCCCTGTCGTCCATGAGCCAGCTGGTGTCTCGATCGTATTACCCCCAGCATCACTGAGTGATGAAGCAACAAAAAACCACAGTCGATCACTGCTACCATTGGGCGTTTGGAGTGCCCACTCAGTACCGACCGATGCACCACCCCAATGTGACGCCAGGGCTTTTGATACCGCCGCACCTGCCTGGTTCGCCCAGATAGACAGCGTCATGTGTTGACCAAATGTGAGCTGCGGGCTATCGGCTATTTGCACATCTGCCGTGCTATTCGGGTTAACGCCATTACCGACTTTGCCGCCCGTCCATGTCGTCCCGGACTGCAATGTTCCCTGTCCCGCATACGAGCTTTGATCAAAAGTCAGTGTTCCCGTATTTTCTTCAAACGGATAGTAGGCTTTCAGCCCAGCCGGCTGCACCGTCAACTTCAGACTGCGCTGCAGCTGCGCGATATAACCGCTGTCCAGTTTGTAGCTACCGCTCGCGCCTTGCCCAATAATTGGCTCGCCGCCAGACGACTCAAGTTTGTACGTCGTACTCGTTGTACTGCCACTAAATGAACCGCCGACTACACCGTTGATCTTGTAGCTCGAGCTCGAATAGCTATCGGCTGACACCTGCTGAAACAGCACTGCTAGTGCGCATATTATTCCAAACAACCCCGCATAGACAACTTTCATAGTTCTTATGGTCTAGTATACCAAAAAATTACGGTATTAGGCGCTACGTGCGAGATGTTCTTCGATATGCGTCATAGCGGTTGCAGCATCAGTAAACCAGACGCCTGGCATACCCGCAGCATCGGCACCGCGAATGTTTGATTCGGTATCGTCAATCATCAGGCATTCATCGGGCGATAGCCCAAGTTTATCGGCAATCATCTTGAAAGCTTCGAGATCTGGTTTGATCAATCCCATCTGGCTCGATACCAAATAGACGTCAAACAGCCCTCCATTCAGTTCATCTTCACTAAAAAGCGCCCGCGGCATGTCCATGCCAGCGTTTGTCAGCATGGCAGTTTTGAGACCACGCTCACGGAGTCTGTAAATATAGTCGAACATTGGCTGGTCACGAACCCGTTTTTGCTTGAAAATACTCCTCGCTTCATCGGGCGTCGTGCCGATAATCTCCGCTACCCCCTCGGCATACTCGTCACTCGTCAGATAGCCGTAGTCATTGCGCGTGTTGAGATCGATAAGCTCCTGTCGACGCTCAGCTGGACACATTCCGAGCAGGGTCAAGAGACTGCCGCCGTAGAGCACCCCAAAGCAATCAAACACAATCCCTTTGATCATAGTTTGTATTATAGCAATTTTTAGAATGTGAAGTTGTTCGAACTGGTTGGAGCTAGGTATTTGACATCAAAATCTGGAATCTGATTGACAAATAGTGCCCGAATTCGAGCCACATCGGCACCCAGGTTGCCTTTTGATTGTGGGCAGGTCGATGTCCACAAGCTATGTGTGGCTGTGCCGTTATTAACAGTTTCAAATAGATAGACACGGCCGTTCGTAGCACAGACGCCCCGGACATCATCGTTGCCCTGCGTATCGCGTAATTTATTGATCTCGGCTTTGTCGAGCGCATAGACAAATTCTTCGTAGGCACGCGTGTTATTGGGATACTGGGTTGTGTTGACAACCTCGTCCAGATAGCCTTTGTAGGTCGTGTAGGTGCGCGTTGTGGGCGTCACCGATATCTGGTACGATTTGAAGTTTTCGTTGGCGACAATCGAACCACGTTCAGTAAAGCGCACCGCTCGGCCTTCGGCCGTATTGAGCACATCACTTTTGACCTGAGCTGACTCAGATTCAGGTTTTGGCTGTGTCGTCGAGGAGCTGTTACCAAACAGCAACATGCGGCCGACAGACACGATAGCAGCAATAATCAGCGCAATAACAACGACTGCGATGAGTATAGGCACGATTCGTGGCTTACTTCCCTTATACATGAGCTATATGATATCACACTTGCGTTAAAAGTCAATGGGTTTTCCCTGTTAGGAGACGTAGACACCGAAACGACCGTCATCGCGGCCATATTCGCGAATCAGATAGTTCAGCATCTCACGCATCGGTTCGGAATTCATCAAGCGAAAATCACCAAATTCGCCAAATTTATCCGGTAAAATACACAGCACAATCACCTCGACACCACGATCACCCTGGCCGTTGTGCTCTAGCACATAGCAGCGTTGGTCAGCTTCGAGTACCTCGGCATCGGTAATTCGTCCTTCCTGCACCAAATCCTCGAGCCGGTGACGAAATGACGACGGGGTTTTAACATCAAGATTAATATAGCGGCCACTCTCGGGATCGCGGACTTGCAGATCGATTCCCATAGCATCAGCGGTGCGACTCGGCATAATAGCATCGAAGCCGCGATCGCGAGCAGCTTGATAGACCGCAATCTCGCGCGTCAAGCCCCGTACAATCGCCTGCCACTGCTCGTCCGTAAACCGCGCGCTGTGTGTCTGCATACACAAGCGCTCACAGCCGAGCTGCGCTTGAGTCGCAAACTTTGCGCGGTCCGACTCTTGCAGCGCAAGCACAGTTGCTACAAACGTATCGTTAAAATCGATCAGTTCAAATAGTCGTGCTCGTTTGTCGCGATACCCATACGGGTGCTGATCCATTTGCTGCTGAGCGTTCGCAGCCCGCGGCGCCTGAATATAGAGTGCCGCTAGCCAGTCTTCGGGACGATTTGATGACTCTGCTTTGCCGCGCAGCTCTTTGATCAGGACCTCCATCTGGTGTGGCTTTGGTCGGCGACGCGGGGCACGACGTGCTACATAGTCTGCTACATCTTGGAATATATTGTCGTTAATGCGCGGCGATTCAGGAATACCTCGCAGTCGTTGCACCAGCCGTCGCGGTCGAAATCGCCGCCACTGCCCGAGTCGCCATAGTCTGTTTGTTTGTGCACGCATGAATAGCTCAAGTATAGCATGAGCGTTTCAAATGCTGAGTTCCGCTACACGGCCCCCCAGTTATCACCAATATGCACATCGACTTGCAACTTTACCCCTAGATCAGGTGCAATATTCTCCATAGTGCTCTGCAAAATCTCGGCGACTTTTTCGGCATTTTCTTTTGGACATTCGACCAAAATCGAGTCGTGCACCTGCAAGAGCATCTCGCCGAGCGACGACGTGGCAGATTCCTCTGAGGATGCTTGCCTTTCCGGCAAGGACGAACCGTTTTTTTCGGATTGTCCGGTATCAGAAGAGGCACGAGTCACGTCGTGGCAGAGTTTATCCTCAATAATCACCATGGCCTTTTTCATTAGATCCGCCTCGGTGCCCTGAATTGGCATATTAGCGGCGGCACGTTCAGCGGCCTGACGTACCACAAAATTACTGCTATGCACGTCTGGCGTCGGGCGACGGCGGCCATACATCGTCTCGACATATCCATCATCGTGAGCTTTTTTGACGACACTCTTTGTGTAGGCAACTAGTTTAGCGCGCACCTTGTTGTACTCATCGATAAAGTTTTTGGCTTCGTGAAATGTCATGCCCGCTGCTGCCATCAGGCCGTGAATACTCATGCCGTACAACACGCCGAAATTAACAACTTTTGCAGCACTGCGCTGCGCTTTTGTAACGGTGTCGAGCGGCACTTTGTAAACTTCGGCAGCTGTCTTCGTGTGAATGTCCGTACCAGCATTAAAGTCGTTGATCATTTTCTCGTCGCCCGCTAGCACCGCCGCGAGGCGCAGCTCAAATTGGCTATAGTCGGCGTTCACAAACACATTACCTTTTTCTGGCACGAATGCATCGCGCACTTTGCGACCCATGTCGGTGCGCACTGGAATATTCTGCAAGTTTGGATCGGTGCTACTCAGCCGACCTGTCGCAGCCACGTCTTGGTTAAACGTCGTGTGAATACGACCCTGCTCATCAACAAGTTTTGGCAATGCCGTTACGTAGGTGTTTTGCAGCTTACTTAGTTCGCGGTAGCGTTCTATCAGTTCGATAATTGGGTGTTGTCCGCGCAGTTTATCGAGCTCGCTCTGGCCAGTACTGTAGCCTGTTTTACCACGCTTGACACCGGCAGTTGGTAGCTGCAGTTTTGTAAATAACACATCAGCTAACTGGCTGGGGCTGGCTATGTTGAATTCGTACCCCGCCATGTCGTACATTTGTTTCTCAACCTCTGTTATTTCCTGAGTAATTTCTGTGTTCATATGGTCGAGTTGCGCCACATCCAGTTTGATTCCACGATACTCCATTTGGGCTAGAACTGGGATCAACGGAAAGTCGATAGTGCGGGCGACACTCGCGAGGCTTGGCAGTTCATCCATAGCTTTTGACTGCTCTTCGTAGAGTGTCCAGAGCGCACTGATGGCTAGTTCTGGACTATCGATTTCCATGCCGATCAGGTCGCCTAGTGCCCGCGATTTTCGCAGTGGATTCAGCAAAAACGAACCTTGTGCAATATCATGGTGAACTTCCGGCAAGTCGTTATGGCCGGCCGCAAGCAGCTGTTTTAGAAATGTTTTCGTATCATGCGCGATGATCGGCACATGCTCGACAACCGCGGCTGCTTCAGCTAGTGTCAACTTGACCGCCTTGCCCCGCTCATGGGACAACCACACTAAATCTTCATGTGGGTAGACCACGAGTTCGCGCGCCATCATCAGCACAGCGCTGGCTTCTTGACCAGTCAGCTGTGTCGCCGGATCGAGCGATGTATCGCGCGCCGGCGCTTCATTTGAGCGCATATTCTGCGGTAGGCGAGCTAGCAGGCTACGAAACTCCAGCCGCTGCAGTATGTCGCGTAATTTGGCTGTATCTAATTCGTCGATATCCATGGCTGGTAGATCGAGAGTGATTGGCGCATCAAACCACAGCTCGGCGACTTTTTTGCTTAAATCTGCCGATTCTTTACCAGCCTCAAGTTTGCGCCGCAATGCGTCTTTGACCTGCCACAAATTCTCATAGATTCCTTCGAGTGTTTGGTATTCTTGCAGCAACTGCACGGCAGTTTTTTCACCGATGCCAGGCACGCCCGGTATGTTATCACTGCTATCACCTTTTAAAGCTTTTAGGTCGAGAAATTGATCGACGCGAATACCATATTTGGCTTCAAAACTTTCTGGGTCAAATCGATCGATGTTGGTCAGGCCTTTTTTGAGCGCATACACATGCGTGAGTGGGTTGATGGCCTGCAGCGCATCGAGATCGCTCGTGATGAGGCAGGTCTCAATCCCGCGCTCGCTCGCCTGATGCGCTAGGGTTGCCATGATATCATCGGCTTCATAATCATCGAGTTCATACAGCGGCCACCCAAAAGCTTCTAGCAGCTCCTGCAAAATCGGAATCTGGGCATAGAAGTCCGCCGGTGCCGGTTTCCGACCGGCTTTATAGCCCGGGTACATTTCTAGACGCTTGCGAATATTGGTCTTTGGTTTATCCCACGCCACGCAGACATAGTCGGGTTTTAGCTTTTTGATCATCTCGAGTCCGAGTGATGCAAAGCCATACACACCGCCCGTTGGTGTACCATCGGCTGTCGATAAATTCGGCATAGCATAATACCCGCGGTAAAACACGGACTTGCCATCGATAATCGCCAGACGTTTTGTCATATTTCTAGTATAACCTTATCTGTCACGATCTACTACGCGTCTAGAGCAAACCGCGGAGATGAACCGCTCGTGCGGGGTGCCGTAGCTTACTCAGTGCTTTTGCCTCAACCTGTCTGATGCGCTCTCGGGTCAGACCATACATCGTAGCAATCTGTTCGAGCGTCTCCTTTTCACCTGTTCGAAGCCCAAACCGACGACGTATGATATCCGCCTCTTGCGGTGGCAGTGAATCCAGCACGGTCTGCAGCCTGTGCAGTTTTTCCCAGGCCAGCCCCTGCTCTTCGGTCGGTACTTGATCTGGGTCAGAACCCAAAATATCTCCGAGGGTTGTCTCATCATCTCCAGTCTGACGGTCGAGCGAATCAGGAGTCTGCCGCATAGACTGATATGATAAGGTGACCTGCGCTTGTGTAATGCCCGGACTCAATCTCACGAGCTCATCGTCTGTGGGTTGGTGACCTAGTTCTGCAGCTAGCGCATACCGAGCTGCTCGGACGCGATTGACTGTCTCGTGAACATAGACTGGCAATCGAATTGCACGGCCTTTATCTGCAAGCGCCCTGATCATCGATTGCTTGATCCACCACGAGGCATAGGTAGAAAATTTTAGGCCTTTCTTGTAGTCAAATTTTTCGACTGCATGTATAAGTCCCGTATTACCCTCTTGAATCAGTTCGAGAAAGTCGAGACCCCTGCCCGTATGGTGCTTCGCTATTGACACCACTAATCTCAGATTTGACTGGATGAATCTATCCTGAGCGGCCTCTCCCAACTCAACCAATTGACGTAACTCTGCGTCTGTAGCCCGAACCGATCTAAAGCCATCGTTACCCTCCAAAATCTGGCGCGCCACAACACCTACCTCGATCTGCTGCGCAAGTTCGACTTCATCTTGGGCGGTGAGAAGTGGTGTTTTGCCTATCATATGTAGATAATCCTTCACCGGATCGCCACTGAGCCGTACCCCACCTAACACTTCATCCAGCTCATCTTCCTCTTCCTGAATATCCTTTAGATCTCTCTCTGAGGGATTGTCGTCAGCAGGCTCACCGTTCCTGTCAGTGAGCGGCGGCACGAGATGAAGCGACGCTCGTCCGATCGTCTGACGTACTTGTTTCTCTTTCGTCTCAAACGGCGCGTGTAGCCGCTGATAGGCATCCTCGGCTGTCATCTCGCCGAAGAATTCGACCGCTTCACTAGGAAAACCCGCGAGATAGTACGCAAGTCCAATCTGTTCTCCCGACGGCGCCATCCAGATCACTTCGGCGATCTTCGCAAGTCTGTCTCTGCGAATTCGCTGCGCATCCGTGACAGCGAGGATTCGATCCCGCGCAAGTGGATTGAGACCATCGAGTGTCTCACGTTCACCCGTCACTAGTTCACGAATCTGATCGAGCGTCCGCTGTGCGGCCATCAAATCGACAGGTTGCAGCCTCTCTGCATCAAAACCCGCTACTCCTTCGCTTGTCATGACGCTACTGTAGCAATTCTCTTATATATTTTCTAACCAGCCCCTCAGCATCCACCACATCTCCGCCAAGTATCTGAGCAATTCCATCGAGATTCTTTGGCTCACCAGCGAACGTCACGAGAAACGCCTTGAGCGCTCGCTGAGCGCTATCGCTAAAATTCTTGATCGCACCCTGTTGTATTCCCTTCCGTTGCATCGCGTCGAGACCAGGTTTCATCGTAATCACATCATACTCCCGATAGAGACCCTGCGTATCGACATGGATGCGTTGCCAGAGCGCCGCTGTTTGTTCAGGACTCAATTCAACCGACTTTGCCCATACTGTGAGCTCGCTGTGATACGCCCTATGTTCCGGATTGTCTTCTGGCTGTTCTCGACTACTAGCCGTCATGAGTGCTTCCAGTGCGCCATAGGTTTGTGCCGCTAATTCCTTTGCAGCAGGCTCGCCCCTTCGTCTCGATTGCTCGATTCGTGCTCCGAGTGATTTCATAGGCGGCCGCTCGATAGTTTCTCCATTTGCCGCATTGCGAAACAGTCCTGATAATTCCCGTAGCGATTGGACTTGCGTATTATCCAGTACTCCCCGTTCACAGAGAAAATTGAGACCGTCCATTTGGCGGATTTTACTTGCAAGTAAAGCCGTGACCCTATGATCATCGGGCGTGAGCCGTGAGCTATAGCCTGGATTGAGTAAGCGCCTGGCTGTAAGCTTCAGTTCTTCATCCTCAATCCCTAAAAATGCGCAGAATTCATTCGCGATCGCCTCATGAGCTGGCTCGACATCCGGCGATAATTCTGAGTCAATGGGCATGACCCACCCTTCGCTTACAGAAAGTTCAGAATCACTAGCGGAAGAGAATGTATCTTGTCGATGTGCCATAACACGGCGAATCATACTTTGGAATTTGTCTTCAGGAACACGCCCAAGAACGTGGCTAAGCGTCTCGAAACTAGACTCAATCCCCTGCGGATTAATATCTTCCAGTTCTGCAACCTCCCCCAAATTAAGACCCTCTACGAGCATTAGCTCTAGTCGTCGAACACTCTTTGGATCATTTTTACCACGAGAACCGGCATACTCTTTCCAGTATTCATATAGTGAATTAACGATGACACGCTTTGCATCATCAGGTAAGGAGCGTAGTGCTGCGACCGCATCACTGCTGATAAGGCCGTCAAAGGCAAGCTCGAGCCGATCGTAATTCTTTGGACGGAGTGACCTCTTTTTCTCTTCATTCACTGCAGTCGTCGGTTCTACAGGTGCAATTATGCCCCCTGTCTGCCCGTCCATACTCTCCAGTCCACCGGGACTCGTGACAATTTCGTCCTCTGGCTCGGCTTGGCCGCTTATATTGATCTGACTGCCATCGCTCGCCGGTTCTTCGGCATCAAAGTACTCACCTAACGCCTGCGCCGGCTCGTCCTGTCGTCTCTCGTCAAGCGGTTGTACAGACATCTCTACCTGATTGAGCGCCTTCAGGGCATCGCGGATGCCTCTTCCAAATTTCTTCGCCGCCGGTTTATCCATCTGACGAACCTGCTGCAGTCTTGCCCCTGTGTCGCCAATGTTCAACCCTACCTTCTCTGCAAACTCTATCCAAGCGATAGCGGCCTTGGCTCGCGCCCGAGTTCCTTTCCTTGCCGCCGCATCTTGCTCGGCCTCAGTCAGAAGCCATGCCCATTGTAAATTCTCCGCCATCGTCTTATATTCTCCGTTACTTTTCACCATTTTCCTCGACTGCTCATCAATCTGCAAGCATAAGCACCAGATGTAGTGACATGCTACACTAGAACCCATGACAGAACGTACAGACCTTCACCTCATCGGTGTTGTCGGCATGCCGGGCGCGGGTAAGACAGCGGCGGTTGATTACCTGAGCGAAAAAAATTGGCCAAAAATCTATTTCGGCGGTATCGTCTATGACGCCATGCGCCAAGCTGGCATCGAAATCACCCCCGAAAGTCAGCAGATTTTCCGCGAACAACTGCGCGAACGCGAAGGCAAAGATTTTATTGCCAGGCGCGCCATCGACAACATCAACCGGCTCATCGATGCCGGTCAAAAAACTATCGTGCTCGACGGAATTTATTCGTGGAGCGAGTACCGCACCCTCAAACACGAGTACCATGGCGCACTCGAACTAATCGCTGTCGTCGCACCACGCCACGTCCGCCATCATCGACTAGCAAATCGTGCTGAGCGACCATTTACCGAAGAACAAGCCACTGACCGTGACTACACTGAAATTGAAAATATCGAAAAAGGCGGTCCGATCGCCATCGCCGACCACTACATCATCAACGACGGCACACTCGACGAATTACATCGAAAAATCGACAATATCGTTCTCAAAAACACCTTCGCCGAATAACGTAATCTTGCGCTTCTCTGGGAAGGGCAGCCGGTCTGGACGGATTTACTCCGTCCCACCGCGCAATGAGAAACCTGTTTACAGGTGTCTCATTACTCTCTACTGCAGGTACTCGTAGAGCTTTTTGGCGTCTTTGTGCTTGCGAAGTTTTGCCAGCGCTTTGGCTTCGATCTGGCGAATACGCTCGCGTGTGACGGCAAATTCTTGGCCGACTTCTTCAAGTGTGTGGCTCTTGCCGTTATCCAGGCCAAACCGCATGCGGATAATTTTTTGTTCACGATCTGACAGTGTCGAGAGTACACCCTGAACCTGCTCTTTTAGGAGCTGGCTGCTTGCCGATTCCTCTGGCGTCGTACCATCTTCGTCTTCGATAAAATCACCTAGCACGCTATCTTCATCGTCGCCATCACGACCGACACCAGCATCTAGAGAGCTGATGTCTTGTTTGATTTTCATGACGTATTCGACTTTTTCTGGCTCCATCTCGAGCTCACGAGCCAGCTCTTCGATCGACGGCTCGCGGTTGAGTTCCTGCGTCATGCGGCGCTGCGTCCGTAGCAACTTGTTGATCGTTTCTACCATGTGCACCGGAATACGAATTGTGCGTGCTTGGTCAGCGATAGCACGCGTAATCGCCTGACGAATCCACCAGGTAGCATAGGTGCTAAATTTAAACCCTTTGTCTGGGTCGAACTTTTCGACAGCACGCAGCAGTCCGGTGTGACCTTCCTGAATCAAATCCAGAAAATCAAGCCCGCGCCCACTATAGCGCTTGGCGATACTGACCACTAGACGCATATTGGCTTCGGCCATCTTGTCTTTGGCACGCTTGTCACCTGCCACCACGCGCTGAGCCAGTTCTAATTCTTCGTCAGCTGTCAGCAGCGGAATCTTACCGATTTCACGCAGGTGTAACCGCACAGAGTCGTCAGAAATATCATCAAAATACTGCCCACTGTTCAGGACTTCTTCAGGTGTATCCAGTTCTTCATCGGCTAGATCATCGAGACCGGGTTCATCAAAATCCGGCACTACCAGTTCTTCGACTTCTTCACTTCCTTCATCTACAGATAAGACTTTATCGTCTGGGTCATCGGCCACGCGCAATCTCCTTTATAAGTCGGTTGAGTTCTTGACGCAGTTCATCCGCCCGTGCGTCATCATGGGCGACTTCGGCGTCACGAAGTTCATTGGTTAATACATCTCTTTTATGTTTCTTGTATTCATTTTCAATCTGCCGGATTAGGCGGGCTGTTTCGTAGAAACGATCTTGTTCGTTCCAATCAGCGTACCGCGCTTCGGCGCGTAATAGAATTATTTTTACATACTCATCAAATTCTTGCAAGCTTTTCGGGGTTTCGGTCAATACTTTTCCGGGATTTTGCGCAAAATAACGGCCAAGCGCTTGCCGTTCGGCGCCCACGAGGATATCCAGGTTCATTTGCGAAAATAGTTCTTGGCTTGAAGCGTCAACTGCCGCCACCGCCAACGCGTTATCCTGTGTCACATAGTGCTGCGGGTCGGCTTCGGCTGAGTCACTGGCTTTCACAGTTTTCAGCGGTGCTTGCTTCGATTCATTCTGCTGAAGTTTTTGACGAATCGTTTCCAGTGTCGAACCAGTCATGCGAGCGATTTTTTGTTCATAATGTTCACGCTCAACCGGGTCGTGGAGATTCGCCACCAGCGCTAGGCTGGCTGTCGTAAACGTCCGCTTACCAGCAGCAGTTTTAATATCGACGCGCCCATTGTATTGATCCAAAATCCAGTCCACAGCTGGCCTCGCTTCATCGATCGCTCGCTGCCACGCCGATGGGTCTTTTTGGATCAACTCGTCGGGATCTTTGGCGTCGTCTGGTAGGCTAATTATTGTCAATTCGACACTAACTAACGACGCGATAGCGATGGCGCGTTCGGTCGCCGCAATACCGGCTTTATCACCATCGTAGGCCAGGCGTACATCACTCGATAAACGCTTCAGGGCTTTCATGTGATGCTCGGTCATAGCTGTGCCGGCTGTCGCCACTGTCTGCTTCACACCAGCCTGATGACTGCTCACGACATCCAGGTTACCTTCTACCACCACGACATAGCCAGTCGCGCGGATTGCTTCTTTGGCCTGGCTCAGCGCAAAGATATGTCGCCCCTTATCATAGAGTAATGTTTGCGGTGTATTTAGGTATTTCGGGGCGTTTTCGACTTCGCCAATAATCCGTCCCGTAAAGCCGATCGGCTGCCCTGTGCCGTCCATCAACGGCACCATCATCCGCCCGCGAAACAAGTCGCCGCCATAGCGATTGCACAGCCCGGCGTCGGTCAGTTCACGTTTTGTGAAACCACGTTTTTCCAAAAAATTTGTCAGTGCGGAACCATTGTCGGGTGCGTAGCCAATACGAAAATCTTCGACTTCCCGCCGGCTGAGTTTGCGTCGTTTTAACACATACTCGAGCGCTGTTTTGTTCTTGAGTAGGCTTTGTTGATAATATTTCACAGCTAGTTCAGTGGCCTCGTAGAGCCGTTTTTTCTTTTGCGCCAGGTCGCGTGACGACTGATTCTCGTAGATCGATAAATCAACGCCGGCTTTTCGCGCCAAGTGTTCCAGCGCTTGTCGAAAATCCATGCCTTCGGCTTCCATGACAAAACTAAACACATCGCCGCCTTTGTTTGAGCTAAAATCATGCCAGATGTTTTTGTCGGGACTGACGAAAAAACTCGGCGTTTTTTCACCACTAAATGGACTCAAGCCCTTGAAATTGCGACCGGCGCGCTTTAACTGCACGTATTCACCGATGACATCTTCGATATCGAGCCGACTCCGCACCTCTTCCTTGGCGTCACCCTGCATAGATATAGTATATCACTATTTACCTCTGTTATCGGTTATGGTTAAATGGTGGTAATGAACCCTGAGTCACCATCGCAGCCGCAGCCATCCTATCCGCCGAATCCACCAGCGGCACCGGCTACGTATACTCCAGCTCAGCCGCTTCAACCACTGGCGCCACTGCCACAATCCACTACCCCCCAGCCGTTACCAGTTGACTATTTGAACCAAATTGCAGCGCCGATGCCGGTCAAAAAAGTCAGTCCTATCGTACTGTACGGCGCAATTGCTGGCGTGATTGCCTTTATGATCGGGGCTTTCCTTCTCATCAATTCACTGTCCAAGCCGACTGACTTCACGACCCAGGCACGCTCACTCCAGTCACGGCTGGCTACCCTCCAGACCGTCGTTGAGCAACAGCAAAAACGCCTGCAGCAAAACCAACTTTCCAGCATGAATAGCACTCTCAAAACTTCGATTTTATCGATGAATTCTGATCTCAATACTATCTTGGCCGCTCGTGGTATCAAATCAACCGACGCGACCGTCGCCGCCACTGCCAAAAAAACCGAACAGCCGTATCTGACAAAGCTCACCACGAAACTCGATGATGCCTACCTCACAGGCACACTCGACCGCAGCTACGCCAGCCAGATGGCCTACGAACTAACGATCGTCAAAAGTATGATGCAATCACTGAGATCAAGCGCCAACGCAAAATCCGTCAACGAATTTTATGATCACAATATCAAAACTATCACCACAGCGATTGACGAATTCTCGAAATTCACGAGTTCCAAATAATTATTCGGTGACGAGTCGGTAGCTCAGCCGTGCCAGATCTTTAATCTCGTCGTCGGTCAGTTGACCCGAACAAATTACCGTCATCCAGTGCTTTTTGTTCAGATGATAGCCTGGTAGTACTGACTCATAGCGCGCCTGCAAGGTGCGGTTGAGTTCTGGATCAGTCTTCAGACTCACACGTACCGGCTGGCTGGCTTCGCTGATGAGTGCAAACATTTTTTCATCTTGGCCTGGCACGTCTTTGTGACCGACTTTGTATACGGCCGTCCCCTCACCAAATGGATAGTCCAGCCAGGCGCCCGAAAAACTCAGCAGGTACTCGCTTAGTTCCGCGTGCGTCATGCTAAATCCAACCTTTCCGCTTGAAATACAGCAGCATAAGCACTGGCAGCGTGACAATCAATGCCATGAGAATCGCAAACGCGATATTGCTATCAAACGGTATCTGCTTGGTAAAATTCATACCGCCAAATCCAACCAAAAACGATATAGGCATAAAAGTCGTCGCTACCATCGTCAGTCGCCGCATCACTTCATTTAACCGATTTGACACGACTGACAGGTAGACATCCAGCGCGCTGGTCAGAACATCGCGCACCGTATCGATCAGCTCGTGTACTCGCCAGGCGTAGGTGTAACTATCCCGAAGATACGTGCTGGCATACTCTTTGTCGATCAATGCATAGCGGCCATTTTGCAGACCATCCAGCACCATCATGGTTGGTAGCGCGATCCGGCGCATGTCACTGAGTAGGCGTTTGTGGTGGAACATTTCGTGTAGCTGTTTTTCTGACGGACGGATCGTCACGATATCGACCAATTTGTCGGTCGCGTCATCGACATAGTCGATGATAGGCGTAAACTGCTCGGTAATAAAATCAGCCACCAGTGACAAGACGCCACTTGGCGTTTGATTGAGTATCTCGTGGATCGAGACTCGATCTTTCAGAATCTCTATGGCCTCGACACCTTCTGGGTGAAACGTAATAATTTTTTCTCGATCAAGATAGATGTTGAGCCAATGCGTGTTTAGTGTCGTGCCCACTCGCTCCGGGATCAAAAATCGGATAGCGAGTGCTTCCCTGCCCTCAACAATATGTGGCATATTGTGACGCGTATCGAGTGCCCGAATCTGCAGCGCACTCAGACCATGGCCACGGGCAACTTGCTGCCACTTACCCTCGGGCACCGTAACATCTTCCCAGACTTTCAGCTCTGTCGGCACGGTCTTTTCTTTGTTCGTACTATGTGAATCATGTTCGCTCATGTTATTCTCCGCTATATTTTCCTGTTAGACCTTTGATCGTTGTGTTCCAATTGAGGCGTTGTTTGATAGCAGTCAGCTGTTCGGGCGTCGATGGTTTGACGACTTTGCCATTGCTATTGCTGCCGAGAGCCGCGAAATGAAATTGGATCGGCAGTTTCTGGAGATTTTGCGACGTTGCCATTTTGAGACATTGGTCGTCATAACTCCCACATTTTTCGGCAAGTGCGATCCATCGTTCGAGATCCGGTGCGTTTTTGGCGTCGATACTTAGCGTCATTTCTAACACAGCGCTGCGCGTCACATCGACGGTATCTTGCTGGTCAAAGATAAAGTTACCCAGGCTATATAGAATCAGATGGCCTTTGTAGCTTTCGGTATTTTGCACCCAGTGCGGGTGGTCACCTATCACCACCTCTGCCCCGCCGTCGATCAGCCCGCGGTACAGGTCGGTTTTGATCTGATCAGGGCCTGGCTTATATTCCTGACCACTGTGCGGCATGGCGATGACGTTAAATCGATCGGTGTAACGCTGCATCACAGCGATACTGTCGGCAGTCGGATTTTTGAACACACCGTGATAGCCGCACCAGACGGTCGGCAGCTTGACCGTTTTTACCGTTTTATCGTCATAGGTGACGCGCGCTGGCAGGCTCAGGACGTTGCATAAGTTGTCGTAATCTTCCGGGTCGAAACTACCAAAACTCTGGATCCCATTGTCATCCAGGTGTTTGATCGTTTCGCGCCATCCCGTGACGCCACCTTGGTTGTCGGTATGGTTATTGGCCAGCGTAAAAGCCGTGAAATACTTCTTTGCATAGGGTAAATACTCCGGCGAACAGTCAAATGTCAGCGTGCTTTCTTCGACAGCCGAGCTGACTTTTGGGTTATTGGTGATCGGGCACTCCATATCAGCCACCCAGGCATCGTAGTTCTCTCGGTTAAATTCGCCTAGGCGTTGAAATGGATAGGCGTATTTTAGGTCGCTTTTCATCGACCAATCGTTGATATAGCGTCCCCAGAACACATCGCCCATGACCAACATTTTGCTTTCGGCACTGACGGGTTTAACGACTGGCTTTGTTGCTGTTTTTACATCGTCGTGTTTAGTTGGTTTGCTCAGAAGCTGCAGCGTGACCAAGCTTATGCCAGCTGTCACCAGCAAACCGAGCAGCACCAGTGCGACTTTCGGCCAGTGTTTTTTGTGCGCTATCGATTTCATACTTTTATCTTCTTGAGGTAGTATTTCAGCTCATCGATACTGCCGCGGATATCGTCGAGCGCCCGGTGAGCTTCGGGTTTGGCATATTTTTTGCGGTACTTGCCTTCGAACACCACCTTCCAGGCACTAACATCGAGCATGCGGTAATGTAGTAACTTGTCGAGTTCTCGCCACTGTTTTTCGATAAACCGTCGATCCATGTGGATCGAATTACCGGCCAGTAGTACCGGTACATCTGACTCAAAATGCTCGCGGACAAAAGCCACCAGCAGTGCTTCGGCTTCGCTATCGCCAACCGTGCTCTCACGCACTCGCTCAGTCAGGCCGCTGGCACCGTGCTGCGTGACGCACCATTCGTTCATGGCGTCTAGTACAGCGTCGGACTGATGAACAACCTGTTTCATCGATGCAATTTCGGTAAAATCCCAATCCGTCACAATCGCCGCCACTTCGAGTATACGATCCTTGGCCGGGTCAAGCCCTGTCATCTCCAAATCAACCCACAGCAACCGCGAGGCTTTTTTGTTCGCACCATCACTCCCCAGAGTCTTCATACTTGCATTATACCGTAAAAAATAGCCTCTGCGAGAGAGGCTATTTTGCGACTAAATCTAGTCTTCTTTTTTCTTGTCGAGTTTGTCGAGTTTGAGACCGTGAATGATCAGGTAGATCACAAATGCCGTCGCGAGCAGTGTGATAGCCGAACTCACAAACGCACCCCATTTGAAATCGGCCGTGCGACCCCACAGATCAACATGCCAGACAGCGGCTTCTAGGCCGGCCGTTGAACCGATGATGAACTGGACGATCGGGCTGATAAAGCCCTCGACCAGTGTCTTGACTGTCGCGCCAGCGGCAGTACCGATAGCTAGACCCACAGCCAGACCAACGACGCCTTGCTCGCGGATAAAGTTCATAAAGCCCGAGCCATGAGAATGAGCGGCGGCGGCTTTAGCCTTGGCGGCTTCGAGACGCGCGGTCACTGCGGCACGTTTGGCTTCGGCAGCACTCTGTGCGGCACTTTTGGTTGATGATTTATTTGTTGCCATAACAACTCCCTTATCTTTATAGCGATTATTATAAATCAGAGGTCACGAGAATAATAGAGACTCTCCGGGGCGGCGCTTGTGTGCGCCGACACCGGGGAGTCTTTTTCCCGACTGGCATATGCGCCAGATAGCACGGGTCAACCGTCGAACCATGCGTCCGTGCGGTCTGACTACTATATTACATCCGTTCGGGAGCTGCAATTCCTAGTAGATCCAGTCCAAACTTCAGCGTATCGCGATAACGAACCACAAGTGGCGCGCGAACCGCCTGTCGCTCGTCGCCGACCACTCGACACTGCTCATAAAACCGGTTAAATTCCTGCGCCAACTCATACAGATAATTACAGATATAGTGCGGCATCAACTCTCGCGCTGCGCGCGTCGTGACCTCTGGTGATTCGCTCAGCTTCCGCATAAATGCCCGTTCGTGTTCATCGTACGGCGTGTCGCCCGCGACTATTTCCGTACCCTCCGGCAATTTCGATAGCAGCGAACACGCCCGCGCATGGGCATACTGCAGGTATGGGCCACTGTTTCCCGCCAGACTAACCGATTCTTCCAGATCAAAAGCGATATCGCCACCGACTCGGTAACGCAAAAACTCGTATTTTATCGCACCCAGCGCCACAGTTTCGACGAGTGACGCATCGCTCACCAGCGCACGGGTTTTGTCGCGAACGATATCTAGCACATCGATTGCTCGCGTCACATTACCCAGCCGCGAACTCATTTTCTTGCCATCGCCAAACTTCACGAGACCATTGGTAATATGTGTCATCTGGTCGCGTAGCCCCGGCTGAATCATGTCAGCCACCGCAAACACCACGCGCATATAGGCGCGCTGATCGTCGCCAGTAATCAGCAGCCGACGCGTAAAATTATAGTCCTCGCGTTCCGCAAAAATCACCCCGATGTCTTTTGTTTCGTAGGTCGGTAGGCCTTTGCCGGTAATAAAAACACGCGCATCCAGGTGTTCAGCTTCGCTGCCCGGATAAATCACCGCGCCCTCAGACTCGACTAGTTTACCCTGATCCTTTAGATCGCGGACGAGCTGCAGACCGCGCTCCGTGGTACTGCTCTCGGGATAATACCGTAGTGGATCAACTGCTAGAAGCCGGTAGAACGCATCAAAATAGTCATAACTCCACTGCCGCGTTGTCCAATATAGCTCGGCAAACGGCGTATCGTGGATATTGTCAGTGTGCAAATGGTAAATCGCTGTATTGTAGTCCCCAATTGCCACTTTTGCCACGGCATCGTGCTCGTAAGCGGCCGCACCGGCCACATAGCACTGGCTAATCCAAGCCGACCGCGTAAAGGCGTCGTCACCGACTGTCGCCAGTTTTTCGGGATATTCACCCCCCAGCGCGTCGATAATCCCCCATAGGGCTTTTGCGACATGCAGCCCGACATCACCGCCAAAGCTCGTACGATGGACATCGGCGCCAGCATGCGCGATCAACCGCGCGATACTGTCACCAAGAATTGTTTGATACAGATGTCCAGTATGAAGTTCTTTAAAAGCATTTGGGCAGCTGTACTCGGCAACGTAGTTGATATCTTGGTATATGCGTTCGGCTTGAGTATCGGCTAGAGAGCGCAGTGCCGTATCTGTCAGACGGATGTTGATAAACCCAGGCCCAGCGATCGACACATCGGCATAGTCGCCGGTTTCGCGTAACTTTGCTGCGATCATATCGGCAATTTCGCGCGGGCTTTTGCCGACACCCGCCGCCAGCTGCAGCGCAACATTTGTCGACGCATCCCCAAAAGCCGCTTCGGGCCGTGTGACCTGAACGGTGATTTCGCTACCAAATAATTCCCTGACGATCTGACTGATACGCTGTTCCATCGTATCTAGTATATCAGAGGTTATTCGACGGTTTGATCTTCGACAATCAGCGGTGCCGAGACCGGACTAATACCGCGTACGTTCTCGAGCACATACTCGAGTGCCGAGAGCGAGTCTCTGTCGAGTTCTGGAAATTCTATGTGTTTTTCTTCTGACATATTTTTATTTTTTGTATCCTATACCTTTATAGTATCACACTTATGTTAAAAAGTCAATTTGTGGTACGCTCGAAAGAGTATGGGTAATATCGTTATCGAACCAACTAGCCCTATCGAACCGGCTACAATTAGCGTGCCGGAGCACGAAACACCCAGTGCCACCGCGCCACTGACGCGCGATACGGTGCCGGCTCCCGTCGCATCACCGTACGTTGCGTCGTATATTGATGCCGAAAAGCTAGCGGTCGAGCAGCAAACAGATGATAACCTGATAGCCAAGCGCCGCCGAAAAGCCCGTTTGACCCTGAAAATAATTGGCATTGTAACGATTACTGTGGGTATTGTGGCAGGAGTCGGAAATTTCTATCTCATCTTGCTGGCACCGACTGCCATTGTCACGGTGGCGTCTATGCTCTATACGGTGACAGCGCTTGCTGCTGGCATTGGCCTGCTCTATACCAAACTATGGGCGTACAATCCAGCTCGGGTAGTGCTGGCTCTCTGTGCGGCAAGTGCCTTCATGAGTACGGTGTTTGCTAGTACCTCGGCGAATTCACTGCTTCTCATCCTAGGTTTTCTGCTAGCCGCTGCTCTCGGCGCGGCAGTCGCCGCTCTGTCAGAGAGTGACGTCAAATCACTGTTTTGAAGCGCGGATGAGGCCGACGAACAACGGGTGAGCCCGCATGGGACGGCTCTTAAATTCTGGGTGCGCCTGAGTGGCGACGAAATAATCGTTGACCGGCGCTTCGACAAACTCAACCAATCTACCGTCAGGTGATGTGCCGCTGACAACAATCCCACCTTTTTCGATCTGTGTGAGATACTTTTGGTTCACTTCGTAGCGGTGGCGGTGGCGTTCGGTAACGGTCGTTGTCTTATATACATCAGCCACTTTGCTGTGTTTCGTGAGCTTTGCGCGGTAATCCCCTAGCCGCAACGTACCGCCAGTCGATTCTTTACCCTCTTGACCGGGCATAATATAGACGACATCGCGTAGAGTGCTTGGATCAAATTCAGTACTATTGGCGCCTTGCAGGCCGCCTCTGCGGGCAGCCGCAATGACAGCGACTTGAAGACCCAGACAGATACCGAGATAGGGTTTGTTGTGTTCGAGCGCGTAGGTTGCGGCGGCGATTTTGCCCTCGATACCGCGCGACCCGAACCCACCGGGGACGAGCAGGCCATCAACTGCCGCAAAATCAGTCTCGGTGGCTTTTTCGGCATCGATCCAGCGAATATCGACCTCGCGCCGTACCGACCAGGCCGCACTTTTGAGGGCTTCGATGACGCTCAGGTAGGTGTCGGTGTTGTCGAGATATTTCGCGACCAGACCAATCGTCACTTTCTGCTTGTAGCCGGCTGTGTCACGATCGACAAGCTCGCGCCACTTGGCGAGATCTGGTTTCTTGGTGATACCGGTAAACTCAGCTAGTTTTTTATCCAGATCGCGTGCTACTGTCAGTGGCACTTCATAGACTGTTTTGCAATTTGGCATCATCATGACACCGTCGCGGGCGATACCGCCAAATTTGCTGATTTTGTCGGCGATTGCTTCTGGTGCGGCCGCCAGGCTATCTGTCCGAACTCCCACAACATCGGGCACGATACCGTAGCCGCGCAGATCATTGAGGGCGTTTTGGGCAGGCTTGCTCTTAAATTCGTGGCTGGTTCCCAGAAATGGCACATAGACGACATGGACATACAGGCAGCGCTCGCGCCCCACCTGGACGCCAAATTCGCGGATCGCTTCGAGAAATGACAGGCCTTCGTAGTCACCGACCGTGCCACCGATTTCAACAATGTGCACATCACTCCCCTGCCCAGCCACCGCAATCGACTGCATGATAGCACCGGTCAGATGTGGCACGAGCTGCAATGTCTGACCGCCAAATTTGCCAGCCCGTTCGTCGTCAATCAGCTGTTTCATCAGCCGTCCTTGCAGCGTGGCGTTTTTTTGCGTCAGTTCGATGTCGAGGAATCGTTCGTAGTGCCCCAAATCGAGATCGGTCTCGGCGCCATCCTTCGTCACGAAACACTCGCCGTGTTCTTTTGGATTCAAAAGACCCGCATCGACGTTCAGATACGGGTCGCATTTTTGGATACTGACTGTGGCGCCTTTTGCCTGCAAGACTGCGCCGATACTAGCGGCGGTGATGCCTTTGCCGACACCTGACAGCACGCCACCTGTGACAAAGATATATTTTGTGTTTTTCCCCATGGTTTTTGTTCCCTCCATGGGATTCCAGTATAGCATGTTTCCTCATATAGACGCTATAGGTAGCGTGTTGTAATTATAGATACACACTAAATTCCGCCCTCGAAGAAGGCGGAGTTTCTGTTGCATGAGTGTTGTGTTTTAGGCTACATCTTCTTCAAGAAGACCAAGCGCCTCGGCTCGTCCAGCGAGAAGCGCTCGCTGCTTTTGGCGCCACCGCTCATTTGCAGCGTGCTGAAAATCAGGCGTTGGAGTCAGCACAATCTCGCCATAGCGACCTCGAGTCGCGGTATGGCCGGGAGTTGCGGCTTCGGCTTCCCGCAGCTCGGCATCTGTAATATCACTCTTGCGCGGCTCATAGTTATTGTGGCATCTTAAATTACTCATACACACTCTCCACATAAAACAGTGTTCGTATTGGTACTCTCAAGCGCTCGGATCGCATCGGCAATCGCTTGGAGTTTTTGCTCGAGCGTCATGTCGGCGCTCGTGATGGTTTGTCCCATTTTCCCTCCTCCTACACGGTACACGCAG
Organism: uncultured Candidatus Saccharibacteria bacterium; assembly: GCA_964401035.1. GTDB lineage: Bacteria > Patescibacteriota > Saccharimonadia > Saccharimonadales > Saccharimonadaceae > Saccharimonas. The sequence goes on from CAYNWV010000001.1 coordinate 102,728, forward strand.
CAAGAACACCGCACCCCACGGGCGGTCTTCTGTAACTCCTGCGTTATTAATGTTTGTTTATTCCACTACCTCCCAGTAGCGTCTACTCATAACTATAAGCGCTATAGGTGGCGTTTTCAAGTCAAAAACCGTGTACTTTTTACCACACGCCCTCGCTCTAACCATTCCTATAGGGTCTGGCCCTATGATCTGTAGATTTTTACGCTTACAGAGGTCGCATGGACTTTTTAATTTTTCTTACTTTTCACCTTCTTCTTGCTCTTGCTTGTCCTGCAACTTGCTCTCGGCATTGCCGGCGTTGACTTCGTAGCTGGTGTTAGTGCTTTCAAAGAAATTGACAAGTTCGTAGGTGTCATTGGCCGTTGCCATCCATTTGGCCGGGTTGCCGACTTTGTATTCTGGCTCAAAACCCAGTTCTTCGAGGCGGCGATCGGTCAAATATTTGACGTATTGATTGACGTAGTCGGCATTAAGACCCAGGATTCCCTGCGGCAAGAGTGCTTTGTTGTATCCTTCCTCCATGGCGACACCATCCATGATCATCTGCTTGATCTCGGCGGCAAATTCGGGGGTCTGCAAATCCTCATTCTCGTCGAGCACCGTCAGGATGAGATTCATACCAAATTTGAGGTGCAGACTTTCGTCACGAACGATCCAGTCGATCAAACTACCGAAGTTGCGCAGGAGGTTTCGTTGTCTAAACGACAACGCGACCATGAAACCACTGTAAAACCAAATGCCCTCGAGGATGATATTGTAGGCGATCAGATTGCGGACAAAATCTTTTTTGCCCTCAGTCGTGGTGATATCCAGCTGCTCGCTGGTCATGCGTTTGATGTATTTAAACTCAAACTCTTCCTTGGCGGCCATCGTCGGCTCATCGACATGGGCTGCGTAGGCTTTTTCGCGGTCAATCGGAAAGGTATCGAGCACGTACTCAAATGCCATACAGTGATTTGCCTCTTCCCACATCTGTTTGCTGAGATACAGCTGCGTTTCGGCCGTACTCATATAGGGATAGACACCAAACGCCAGAGCCTTGTTGACCAACAGCTCATTTGGATTGAAATAGCTCATCAAAAACGTCACAGCGTAGCGCTCTTCGTCGGTCATTTTCTCCCAGTCGGCCAGATCCTGCGCTAACTGAATCTCATTTGGAAACCAAGTATTCGCGACCGCCTGGTCATAGAGCTCCATTGCCCATTGATAATGAATTGGTTTGAGTAATAGTCCGTCCTGAATTGCAGTACCAAGTATTCCCATAAAACACCTCCTTTGTTGTCTCTAGGTTACAGGTTATTCGCAGCCGTCGCAAATCGTCAGGCTGGCTGGGTCGATCGGTGCAGCCATCTGGCCATTACGGGCGGCGATCTCATTTGCCGTTTGCTGTGCTTGCTCCATGGCATCACTGATCGCCTGGAGTTTTTCTTCGAGTGTCATAGTGTCGTTTAAGATTGCATTTGCGTTCATGGTGTCTTCCCTCCCTTTTTATGCTGTTTTCGCGAAACCAAACCCTTTACGGACAGTGCCTGTGGTTTTGGCGATTTCTTCGGCTTTATTGACAGTTGTCGTGCTTTGTTCGGCCTGATGGCGCGGTTTCATGTGCAGGTAGTAGGTGGTTTTGAGGCCACGTTTCCAGGCTTCCATATAGACCCACTCCATGTCATCGATACTGCGGCTTTCCAGATACATGTTGCGGCTAATCGCCTGGTCAACCCACTTTTGGGCACGGGCTGCCACTTCGATAAAGGCGTACGGGCTCAGTTGGAAACAGGTCTTGTAGACATCTTTGAGCTCCTGCGGAATTCCGGGGATATTGGTCAGGTCACCTTGTTCGACAAGCAATTGGTCTTTGACCGTATCCCATAGGTCGAGGCGTTTGAGGTCGCGCACGAGGTTCGTGTTCACTTCCAGGAACTTACCATTCAGTGTGCTGCGGCTAAAAATTTGGCCAAACTGCGGATCGATACCCGGTGTTGTGCCGGCCACGTGACCGATGTTGGCTGTTGGCGCAATCGCCATCAAGGTTGCATTGCGCATACCTTTTTTGGTTTTTTTGCGCAATTTCTCCCAGTCCAAGCGTTTTTTGCGGGTGACATCGACCGGTACTTTGCGGTCGATTTCCAGCAGATCCACGGTGTCGATTGGCAACTCACCCTTTGACCAACCGCTGCCGGCAAAATCCGGGTAAATGCCGCGGGTCTTTGCCATTTCAGCTGATTCGTCGATGGCGTAATAGCTGATAAATTCGGCCAGCTGATCCATTAAATCGTAGGCTTCTTCGCTCTCGTAGCTATAGCCCATTTTTTCGATGACATCGGTAAAGCCCATGATACCCAGGCCGAGCGCACGCGTCGACTGAATGCTGTTGAGTGCTTCCGGAATTGGTGTATCGGTAATATCGCACAGGTTGTCGAGCTGCCGGATGGCGCTCCGAGCGGCCACGGCCATACGATCCCAGTCCCATGTTTTTGTGTCGATATCCAAAAAAGTCGTCAGATTGATACTGACCAGATTACAGACCGAGATATTTTTGGCATCGTTTGGCAGCGTAATTTCCGTACACAGGTTCGACGAGTGGATGGTGCTGGTGTTGTTATTGAGCGCCCGGGTGTTAATGGTATCTTTCCAGGTGATCCAGGGGTGGCTACTCGCCTGCAGACGGATGAGGATCTGACGCCATTGTTGGCGAGCTGGTATTTTGTCATGGACGCGCAACTTTCCAGCGTCAGCCAGTGCGACGTATTCGTTGTATTTCTTACTGAATGCTTCGCCATAAAGTTCCGATAGATCAGCCGTTTCGGCAGGGTCAAACAGGTACCACTCCTGGTCATTTTGCACACGTTTCATAAATTCATCGCTGATATAAACCGCGATATTAGCAAACCGCGTGCGGTAATACGGATCACCGTTATTTTCGCGTAGATCCATAAACTGTGGGAAATTGATGTGCCAGTTTTCCATGTATATTGCCGCCGCACCAGCTTTTTTACCCTTGCGACTGACCGCGAACAGCGCCGTATCAATCATTTTCATAAATGGCAGCGGTCCAGTGCTAACGGTATTTGTGGTCTTGACCGGGCTACCGGCTGCCCGCAGCTTATTCATACTAATCCCGATACCGCCGGTGCCTTTGGCGATCCACATGGTGTCGCGAATTGATTTGGCGATCGATTCCATATCGTCTTCGACGTCGATCACAAAACAGTTGCTGAGTTGCGGGAACGAGCCGCCAGCATTTACCCGCGTGCTACCGCCTGGTAGGTATTCGAGCCGGCTCATGTGCTCGTAAAAATCGAGTGCTGCGGCCGTAGGGTCTTTTTCGTTGAACGATAGTCCCATGGCGATACGCATGTGCGTAAACTGCGGTGTTTCCATGGGGTCACCATTTTGTTTGCGCAGTGCATAACGGTTACGATTGGTGATAACACCTAAGTATTTGCTCAGGTTATCACGCGCCGGCTCAAGTGCCGCTGCCAGTCGTTTGATATCAAACAGTTTGCTGTCGGCCATTCGCTTGTCGAGCAAACCTTCTTTGACGGCTGTCTTCAGGAACTTTGGAAACTCAGTCTCGTGAAGTTTCTTGAGTTCTTTGGCGTTTTTGTACTCACCAAGCGATTTTTTGTAGATGTTTTTGAGTAGCAGTCGCGCGGCAATTGTATCGAAATCTGGGTCGTCTTTGACGCTCTGAAGCGCTGTTTGAATCAAGGCTTCGTCCAGTTGCTCAGTGGTGATCCCGTCAAATAATGTCAGCTGCAGCTCGGTCGCTACTTGCACGACTTTTTGCACCTGGTCGGTCAACCCTTCGCTGGCCTCGACGAGTGCGAGGTTGATTTGATTGGCATCAAAATCCTGCCGTGTTCCGTCGCGTTTGACTACCTGAATACTCATGCCCTACTCCTTACGTTTGTGTTCATGGTTCCTCCCACTGTTTATTTCGACAATCAGAAACAGCTCCTCACGCTCTCATCATGAGTAGTTATTTCATCGGGTTGCCGATATGTCTATGTTGTTCGATCGCTACATATGTAGTGTCTTAGAGCAATCATAGGACACTAGGATCGTTAACACAAGCATTTTGCTGCCGTATTATTTACAATCGTTGGTTTTACACCTATAGCGTAGATATAATTACAACTACGCTATAGGTGGTGTTCATGAATAATTTTTTGGCGGAGAGGCGGGGATTCGAACCCCGGAAAGGATTGCTCCTTTACACACTTTCCAGGCGTGCCAGTTCAACCACTCCTGCACCTCTCCGTATATTTTTATTGTATATCGTTCTTGAAATATATTGCTCAGAATTGGCAGCGTGCGTGCCAGTATCGCTCCGGCCTCTGGCCTCCGCTCCTCCGCCTCCTCATCAGGTCACGAGCTAGCTCGTACCTGATTTCGATCGGCTCCACCAACCACTCCTGCGCCTCTCCGTACTAGCTCTAGTATACCCTACAGCATAAGGTTGTTTTTTTGACGGCACAAAATACGCCATTCCGCTTGCACGAAGTAATTTGGCCTATCTATACTAAAGAGGACATGAAGCAAGGCGAAAAGACCCCACCGGTTATTGAGCTGCGTGCGCTCACCAAGCGTTACGGTATTGGTGATGCCTCGCACGATGCGCTCGATGCTGTCGACCTGAAAATCGAGAAGGGTGAATTTATCGCCATTATGGGCCCAAGTGGCTGCGGCAAGACAACGCTGCTCAATATCCTCGGTCTGCTCGATCGTCCCGAAGAGGGCGACTATCTACTCGATGGCGAGCCAGTCGATGATATTGCACCGCGCAAGCAAGCTCGTATCCGTGCTGATCAGATCGGTATTGTCTTTCAGAGTTTCAACCTCATTAACCGCTTGACCGTCCTAGAAAACGTCGCGCTACCCCTGACCTACAAAGGTATCCGACGCCTCAAGCGCCTAGAAGCCGCTAGCGAGATCTTAAAGAACTTTCACCTGCAAGAGCGCGAATACTACATGCCCTGGCAGCTGTCGGGTGGTCAAATGCAGCGTGTTGCCATAGCACGGGCACTTGTCAACAAACCGTCGATTATTCTGGCCGACGAACCGACCGGCAACCTCGATAGTCGCTCGAGTCACGTGATCATGCAGGAACTAGCCGACCTTCACAAGCAAGGCAATACCATCATTATGGTCACCCACAACCCCGACCTGACCAGCTACGCCAGTCGCGTCATACATATGCTCGACGGCAAAATCGCTCGTGACACAAAGATCAAAGTTACCTACGACAAAAAGTCATCTGTCGTCAAAATCCCGCTCAACTTCCACACCACCGCCAAAGTCGCGACCGAGGAAGACGTGATCGCCGAGCCGGTTGCAAAAAAGGCTTCCAAAAAGAAAGCAAAAACAAAGTCCTCCCCTGCCACAAACCGAACCGCCAAATCAAAACGTGCAGTTAGCAAAACAACTCGTAAGCGCGCGGCGAAAGGAAAGAAATCATGAGCCTGATGCTATTTGATCATGTCGAGAGCGCCTATCGATCCCTGCACACCAATCGCACACGCAGCCTACTGACGATGCTCGGTGTTCTCATAGGTGTTGCGAGTGTTACAACGATATTGGCACTGGCCGGTGGCGTCACCAGTATCCTCGATCGTCAGATTGGCGCGCTTGGCGGCAACCTGGGTGTGGTACGACCTGGGGTGCAATCAACCGACTTGACGAATATTACGAACCCAATCGCTCAGAGTGCGTACAGTATGAGCACGCTGACCGAAGATGATATCAAAGCTATCAAGAGTGTCCAAGGTGTCGAAGCCGTGGCGCCGGTCATGACTTTCAATTCGACCGTATCGGTCGAAAACAAAGATAAAGAAAATGTCGTTGTGCTGTCTACAACACCGGATTTTGCAACTATTTCGCAGCTCAAAGTCCGTGATGGCCAGTTTATCGACGACCAGACCGACACAAATACAGCTGTTGTTGGCCCACAGTTAGCTATCGACTTGTACGGTACCGAAAAGCCGATTGGCCGCACGTTCTCGATCCGCGGCAGCACCTTCACGATTATCGGTATCTTGTCGCGTGTTTCCGACCCACTCAACTACAACAATATCGATTTTGATAATGCGGCGATCTTGCACCTAGAATCTGGCAAAGCATTGCATCAAAACACCGTGCAGATTCAACAGATCAACCTACGTGCTAAAGATATCACGGCACTGCCCGAAATCGCTAAGAATGTCACTGAAGTTGTCAAAGACAGCCACCGCGGCCAGACTGACTTCACGGTCAACTACGGCCAAAACGTCGCCGCTCCGACTAGTAGCTTTTTCAAAGCTATTGTCGGTGTCATGACTGCTATCGCCGCTATCTCGTTGGTCGTCGGTGGTGTCGGTATCATGAATATCTTGCTCGTCGCTGTGGCTGAACGGACGCGGGAAATCGGTATCCGAAAAGCGGTCGGCGCCAGCAATGGCAGTATTGCTTTTCAGTTCCTGATGGAATCACTCATGCTCAGCCTGACGGGTGGTTTTCTGGGGTACGTCGTCGGCTATGTGGTGGCTTTTGCCATCAGCACAACGCTGTATTTTGCCCCAAGCGTCAACTGGCAGACGGCTGCCTGGTCGTTTGGTATGTCACTGGCTGTCGGCCTGCTCTTTGGCTTCTACCCCGCTATCCGCGCTGCGCGCAAGCACCCGATCGAATCACTGCGACAGTATCACTAATTCATGAGATAACCACAAGTGGTTTTCTCATCGCGCGGTGCGACGAAGTAAATTCGTCGAGACCGGCTGCTCTTTTTCCTTCGGCTACAAAAAAATAAAACCGGAGTAAATCCGGATTTTATTTTTGCTTATCTTTCTCAGACTAGTTCTTGTTTGAATTTCTCTATCAGATCGACCTGGGTTGGGTCGACGTTATTGAGAATCGCTACGTAGATACTGGTGAAGTCGGCTAGGATACAGCCCCATAGAGTCTGTTTGAGTATTGTATCGCCAGCAAGTTCGATAACATGCGCCCTCGGACGGAGGCCTGAGAGTAGGCGATCAGATAGTTCGAAACGTTTCTGGATTTGTTCATGCTCGAGATGCGAACGCAGATCAAACACCACAAACGGTTTTTCGACCGGATGTGATGTCCAGCCCAAAAATTCATTGTGGTTAAATTCTGGGTAAAAATTCCAAAAAGCCACGTTTTTGGCGTTCTCATTCCAACTGATCTTCCACTTGTAGGCCAGCGGCGCCGTCAGCGTGCCACCATAGATAACTGGCGTCCGTCCGACTGCTATAAGAGCCAGCTGTTTGGCATAGTTTTGCTCGGTACCGACAGACCCTTCCCAGCGCGATGACTCTTCGTGGAGCCACGATTCGGTAGCGGCGATGTCGTCATAGAGCGACTGATCGGCGAGGCCAAATTCGACCAACATCCGCACGATACAACGCAGGTTGTAAAACACCGCCATGCGAGGCTGTGTATCATGTGGCATGCTGGCAAACATAATATCGTGGGCGTCGGCAATCTCCCGCAATTTGCCGCCAGTAGCGGTCACTGCAATCTGCGCACCACGCTCGATTGCTTGGTGCAGACAGGAGACTGTTTCTTCGGTATTGCCAGAGTGGCTGGATGCGATCACCAGTGTCGACGCATCAACATAGGCCGGCAGATCGTAACCTTTGACGATTTCAAGCGGGATTTTCAGCGTATCTTTCAAGAGTACTTTTGCGATATCAGCCGCCAGCGCACTGCCGCCCATGCCAGCGATCACAACACTCGTAAGCTCGCGGTCATCATGCGCTGCGTGTTCCAGCTGTACATCGAAACTGACTTGTTTGTATAAATTTGCCGCAACCTCGAGCGCACCTTGGCGGTCGCGCTGAGCCACTACTTGTTGATCGTCTAGCATTCCCACTCCTTGCCGATAATTCTATTCTTATGATACAGTATTTAGTAAGTAAGCATAAGAATATTCTAAATATCAGGGGTGGGTATGGATCTGAAACCGCAATCACAACAACCAATTAGCGACGACCAGGAACTGGCAAAAGTTTTAGCTGGCGTCACCGAAGAGGCCGATCAGTCAGCCGCTGCTGGTAGCGGCACAACACCGGCCGATCCAGTCGCGCCAGCTCTGCCTCCACTGCCTAATCCGGCCACTATGCCGATGCCCGCACCGGTTGCGGCCGCCCCTGTCATGCCAACACCGATGCCTAGCCCTACCGCAAATGTCGGTGGTCTGGACGGCGTCAAGCAAGACGCTATCCGAGAACTGCGCCCACTGGTTGATAAACTGAATGTCTCACCTGAGGAGAAATTCGATACCTACCTATTGCTCCTCCGCTCAACCGACGACCAAACTCTAGTTGCGCCAGCTCACGAGGCTGCCAAATTGATCGCCGATGAAACCAAGCGCGCCGACGCGCTGCTCAATATCATCAAAGAGATCGACTACCTATCAAACCCGCAAGGTCAATAGCCTTCTACGGTACACTTAGCTGGACACAAAAACGATCCCGCAGCTACTGCGGGATCGTTTCTTATATCGCCAACCTATCATCTCTATAGGCTTAGTACATGCCCATGCCGCCAGGGGCAGCTGGCGCTTCTTTCTCTGGGATATCAACGACCAATGCACCCATCGTGGCAGCGGTCGAGGCAATTGAGACGGCATTTTGAATTGCTTGCTTGGTGACGCGAACTGGGTCAATCACACCCGCAACTTTCAGGTCAACCAGGCCACTTTCTGGCTTCATGACATCGATACCCATACCGGGTTTGGCTTTTTCGACTTCGGCTAGTAGCGCCGATGCGTTCAGGCCAGCATTGTCGACAATCTGCATAAACGGTGCTTTCAGGGCAGCTTTCAAGATCTGTCGGCCGGCAGTTTCGCTATCGGCGGTATTCCCTATTTTTAGCGTCTCGGCTAGATTGACCAGAGTCACGCCACCTCCAGCCACAATACCCTCGATTAGAGCGGCTTTGGTGGCAGCCACCGCGTCATCAACACGGAATTTCTTTTCGTCGATCTCGGTCTCGGTCGCGCCGCCGACTTTGATGACAGCAACTTTACCAGATAGCGCAGCCGCACGCTTCATGTACTGCTCCTGGTCATATTCACTCTTGGCATTTTCGGCCTGCGAGCGAATAAGGTCGATACGTGCGTTGATCTGAGCCTTTGTGCCATTGCCCTCGACGATCGTAGTCTCATCTTTACCGACGATAACTCGTCGCGCCGTACCGACGACTTCCAGGCTGGCATTTTCAAACGTCAACCCCATGTCTTCGGTGATAACAGTCGCACCGGTGAGCGCAGCGATATCAGCGAAAATCTCTTTGCGACGGTCGCCATAGGCCGGCGCTTTAACGGCAACGGTATTAAAGGCGCCTTTTAGCTTATTGAGCACCAACACCGACAGCGCATCGCCATCGACATCGTCGGCAAATAGCACCAGGTCTTTCTTGCCAGCCTGCGCCAGGCGTTCGAGCATTGGCACAAATTCCTGCGCGCTGGAGACTTTTTTGTCCGTCACGACGATAGCTGGTTTTTCATACACAGCCTCTTGGCGACCAGTGTCGGTCACAAAGAACGGACTCACCCAGCCCTTGTCCAGGCTAAAGCCATCAACAACTTCTGACTCGAGGTCAAGCCCCTGCCCAGCCTCGACAGTGACCACGCCATTTTCACCGATCTTATCCATGACATCGGCGATCAATTTACCGATCTGCGCGTCGCCAGCCGATATCGTAGCCACTTCCGCCACGCGGTCTTTGGCGCCTTTGATACTTTCGGCCAGGCTGTCGAGTTTTTTCGTCACCTCGGCTCCGGCAGCCTCGATACCACGGCGCAGCTCCATCGGATTATGGCCAGCAGCGATCAGGCGATTCGCTTCTTTTAAGATATTGTAGGTCAATACGGTCACCGTAGTGGTGCCATCGCCTGCTGCTTTATTGAGTTTGCTGGCAGCTTGTTTGATTAGTTCGGCGCCGACTTTGTAGCCAAGTGTTTCGTCGTCGAGTTCCGGCAAGTCGACACTTTCGGCCACGGTCACACCATCGTGCGTCACAGTTGGGCCACCATAGCCTTTGGCGATCACCACGTTGCGCCCCTTTGGCCCATAGGTTACTTTGACAGCGTCATATAGCGCTTTAGCGCCGCCCAGCATCCTGGCGCGGGCATCTTCATCATAAAAAACTCGTTTTCCCATATAGCACTCCTAAACTGTTGCTAAAATATCTTCTTCTTTGATAATCAAATACTCGGTGTCGCCGTATTTAAACTCGCTGACATAGCCGTTATACAGGATCTTGTCGCCTTTTTTGACGGTTTTGACATCGGGCCCCACAGCTTCGACTAGATAGACCGCTGTTTTTGTCTGGGCACTTTCTGGCAAATACAAGCCGCTGGCGGTGCGTTCTGGCGATTTCTCACGCGTCGCCACCACTCGGTCGCCCAATGGTTTGATGGGTGTACTCATGAATTTCCTCCATTTTTTGCTATTCTACCCCTTATTGTAGCGATACAGTTGGCACTCGTCAAGTGTGAGTGCTAATTTGCTGCTAGTGGTATACTAAAAGCACATGACAACTGGAGAAATCAACGCCTGGGACGAAAAACTCGTCCACAACCCGGACGGCGGGAATATCTTTCAATCGGCCGAAATTGCCGAGGTCAAGCGCCACGGTGCCTGGCTACCGCGGTACTTAGAGCTTGAGAATTACGCTGTCACAGTGATCGAAAAGTCCGTACCCCTCCTCGGGCGCCTATGGTACATCCCAAAAGGCCCCGGCGTGCGTGACGCGTCAGAGCTAGCAACCGTAACACCACTCCTACGCACTGCTGCCAAAAAAGCTGGCGCTTTTGCCGTCAAGATTGAACCAGAACTTGTACGCAACTCATCGACAGATGAAGCAATTCGCGCACTTGGCTATGTGCCGGCCAGCCCAATCCAGCCCAACAGCTCCACTGTCGTCGTTGATCTATCAGGTTCGCTCGACGAGGTAATGGCACGCCTCAATCAAAAAGGTCGTCATGCTATCCGGCGCGCCGAACGAGACGGCGCGACAGCAAAAGCTGTCGAGTTCACCGACGAACATGCCCGTGTCATGTACGATCTGCTGCGCCAAACCGCCGAAGGCAAGTTCAACACCCGAAGTTTCGACTATTACCGCGAATTTTGGCAGAACTTTGTTACCACTGGCCGCGGTCAGCTGTTTTTTGCCTATGTCGATGGCGCAGTTGTAGCCGGTGCTTTTAGCGCTTACCTGGGACACAAAGGTACCTATAAGGACGGTGCTAGCATCCGTGAGCGGACAGTCTACGGCGCCAGTCATCTGTTACAGTGGGAAATTATACAATGGATGAAAGACCGCGGCGTGACGAGCTATGACCTCTGCGGTACACCACCGAGCGACCAGATCGCCGATGAATCACATCCGCACTATGGCCTGGGGCGGTTCAAAACCAGTTTCAACAAAACCGTGACTGATTATATCGGCGCCTACGACCTACCGGTGCGTCCATTTGCCTACAAAATCTGGTCTCGTATCGGCGAGCGGCTAGCAGTTCGTCTGTGGCGGTATCTCAAACACGACAACTGGTACTAGCAAATTTCCTCGGTTTATTGTATAGTACTCTCAAATGCCCAGCCCTCGAGAACAATGTCCGAGTCAATGCGAAGTCGGCGAATGCCGCCTGCGTGTTTTTGCTGAACTCGTAAAGCTTGCAACACGTCACACCATAGAGGCGGGAGCGCAAGACGATGACTACGCCACGATAGTTGAGGCACATACCGCGCTTCTGAGGAGTTGTCGCCGCTATAGCGCTGCGAATCATCTGGCAGATAGTCATGATCTCACCCATCAGCAGTAGATGCTCCACTTATTGACATTTCATCAAGCTTGTGCTAATATAGCACTATATGAAACTCTCAAAAATCACAAACTACACACTCAACAATCCAAAAGCTCCAGAAAATCTCGTTCGACACGCCCACAAGGATGCTCTTCAAAGCGCAATCGACCAGGGCTACAATGACCCTGCCAATCATCCGGTAGTTCGATCCTTAGCTGAACGCGCGAGTCGTCTCGATGAACTCGCCCACATCCGTATGACAGCCGAGATTGCGGCAGAACCAATCGTTCCAGACCCAACGGATCTTGGCGTTGAGGTGACCGTTGATCGCACCGGCTTAGTACTCACACCTGAAGAAATAGCTGAACTTCAGAACGCCTAACTTCTACGAAGCTATTTCTCTTTCAGCAGTTCTCGCACAGTTTCGGCATCATTCCACGGTATCCGCTCGCCATTGACGATACGGTAGACTTCGTGACCCATGCCGGTGATGAGTATGGTGTCGCCTTTTGTCGCGATATCCAGCGCTTTTCGGATAGCTTCGCGGCGGTCTGGCACTTCGAGTGTCTTGGCCTCGCCGTGGGCGCGTTCGATACCATCATAGATCTGTGCGCGAATCTGCGCCGGGTTTTCGTTGTAGCTCTCTTCGTCAGTGAGAAATATCCGGTCAGCCAGCCGCGCCGCGATCTCGCCCATGATCGGGCGCTTGCCCTTGTCGCGGTCACCACACGAACCGAACACCAAGATAACACGGTTTTTGGTGATTTCACGAGCCGCTGTCAGCAGTTTTTCGTAGCCATCAGGGGTGTGAGCATAATCCACGATCACATCATACCCGAGGCCGTCGACCACGCGGTCAAACCGTCCGGGGATAGACTCTAGATTTGCGACACCTTCCACGATATCATTTAGTTTCGCCCCGAGCAGATAGGCCGCCGACACGGCTGCCGCCATGTTGTAGGCGTTGTATTCGCCTGGGAGTGCTGTCGCGAGCTCGAGTTTGGTCTGGTGATCGATCACCATCTGCACCTCTGTGCCTTTGCGGTACAGTTTTATGTGGTCAATCCGCGCTTCAGCGTCTTCAGCCTTGCCATAGGTGATTTTCTGCGCGCTCGCTGGGTAGACATTGAAAAAATCAAACCACTCGTCGTCACGGTTCAGCACGATATATTTTGGCTGCCCCTGGAATAGTTTTGCCTTGGCCGTGGCGTACTCTTCCATGGTTTTGTGGTAGTCCAGATGATCCTGGGTCAGATTTGTCATAATGGCCATTTCGATCGGCGTGGTCGACAGCTTGTGTTGGTCGAGCGCATGGCTAGTGGCCTCTATCAGCACGAAATCGACATTTGCTCGCTTTGCCTCACGGAAAAATTTCATCATTTCACCGGTCAGCGCCACCGTGCGGTTCAGGTCGTTGACCTGACGATGACCGGCAATTTCGATCACCGCCGTACTAAACATCGCCGTACTGTGTCCGGCTTCTTTCAGAATCTCGTTCAGGTAATTCACCACTGTCGTTTTGCCATTTGTACCCGTGACGGCGATAACGCGCAAACCCTTTGCCGGACTACCATACCGTGCTGTCAGCAGATTCACCCGGCTCTTTCGATAGCTTTCTTCGAGCAATTTTACCGTCCCACTCGGTAGCAGTTTCCTCATCCCCAACGCAAGTTTGTCTTTCATACCCCTATTTTACGCTATAATTAGTGGGATGAAAATTTTGGGAATCGAAAGTAGTTGTGATGAAACTGCGGCCGCCGTTGTCGAAGACGGCCGTCACTTGCTTAGCAATATCGTCAACTCGCAGATCGATATCCACGCCCACTATGGTGGTGTTGTGCCGGAAATCGCCGCCCGTAGCCATATCGAGGCCATCAATCCGGCCGTCAAAGAGGCGCTGGCGCAAGCTCACTGCACCTGGGACGATATCGATGCCATCGCTGTCACCTATGCCCCTGGCCTGATCGGCTCCCTACTGGTCGGCACTCTGGCCGCCCGCACACTAGCTGTGACGCACAAAAAACCGCTCTACGCCGTACACCACGTCGAGGCACATGTCTATGCGAACTTTATCGTCGAACAAAGCGCTGGGGCGCCACCCCTAGCTCTGCCACAGCAGCAACCTGCTTTCCCTATGCTCGCACTCATCGTCAGTGGCGGCCACACCCAACTGGTCTTGTTTCAGGATCACGGTCGCTACGAACTGCTCGGGCAAACCCAAGATGACGCCGTCGGTGAAGCGTTCGATAAAGTCGCCAAAATCATCGGTCTCCCCTACCCTGGCGGTCCATCGATCAGCAAAGCTGCCCTCGAGGGCAATCCGCACGCCTTTCCACTGCCGAAGTCAAAACTCAAAAATCCATACGATTTTTCGTTCTCTGGCCTCAAGACAGCCGTTCTGAGAGCCGTTCAGGCCGAAGCTGGCAAAGACTTTACTTTTCCTTCACACGAGCTTGCAGGGCTTCTCACGGCCTCACAGCGCAATGATTTTGCCGCTAGCTTCCAGCAAACGGCCGTCGAGACACTGGTCGATAAAACCGTCGCTGCCTACGACGCCTATCAGCCGGCCTCGGTCGTGATCGCTGGTGGGGTCGCCGCCAATCAAGAGCTGCGCCGGCAACTGAGTGGGCGCCTACCGATCGCTATTGAATACGCTCCCATGAACCTCTGTACCGACAACGCTGCCATGATCGCAACGCTCGGGTACTACATGGCTCAAACAGTCGCTCCGAACGATCCGTACGATTTCGACGTGGTGCCTAGCCTATCGATGACCAAAACTGCCTGGAATATTCCGGCATGAAACACTTTCACTCAGTCACTGACCCAGAACTGATCGACCTCTTGCGGCGTGGTGCGATCGGCGTCTTGCCGACCGATACGGTCTATGGCCTCGTGGCACCAGCCAGAGATAAATCAGCGGTCAGCCGGATGTATGCCGTCAAAGAACGCCCGTCACAACCGGGTACGACCATCGGCGCGTCAATCGGTCAGTTCGAACAGCTTGGCTTCCCCTACACACCCCTGGCGGCGGCCAATCACTACTGGCCAGCACCGCTCAGCGTCGTCATCGACGCTGCTCATGTACCGGCCTATCTAAAAGTCGACCGTGAGTCGCTGCCCGTGCGGATTCCTGATGCACCAGAGCTCCTCGATCTGTTGAGCAAGGTCGGCGCCCTCATGACGACGAGCGCAAACCACCCCGGTGTACCGACCGCCACAACTATCCAAGCAGCAATCGATTATTTCGGTGATACGGTAGATTTTTATGTTGATGCCGGTGATCTGGGCGACCGTCCACCATCCACCATCATTGGCTTTGATGCCGATGGTCAGATCACTATCTACCGCGACGGTGCCTTCAAGTTATAAATTCATCCAGAGATGACGCGCGCCACGGACTCCGAAGAATCCGTGGCGCTTGCTTGTCAGGCGTACGACCAGGCGATGACCGAGCTGTCGCTCAGTTTCTCCTCACCGCAGTAGATGGTGACTCTCAGAAGCCCTGTTGTCGTCGAGCTGTAGGCCTTGTAGACCGTCCGCTCCGACGTCAACTCCACGATCTCCATCAGCTCGAAACGGAGTGTGCAGGAAAGTGGCACCCGAGCTCCACCCTCCATGGTCCAACCGACGATGCCATCGATCTCGGCGAGGACAGCCTGCTTGCTACGCAGACACCTGGCGATCTCGTCCATCGTCTTGCAGCCACCAGCCTCGAAGCGAGAGATTGCTCGAATGGCCGGTACTTTCATGGTGACCGAAAAACCACCGTTCATGGCGTTCCTCTCCTGAATACGTTCTCAGTCCGGTACCTCCGGCGCTGACAATGCCCATAGTGTGCCATATCTGTTTAACAGAGGCAAGCATAACCATAATATCGTTGTTATTTGCGCAACGTTTTGAGACGACGGACGACTTTTTTGGCGCCGGGGAGAGTTTTTGACCAGATAGCGTACAGGGGCGACAACGGGTAGTCATACGTCCCAGCTAGCATGGTCTCGTGATCTGAGTAGCCTTGTTTGAACGCGCTTACGCCGTCATTTAAGAGGCCGTTCATATCATAGCGTTCGATCTCCCACTCTCTACATTTGGTAATAGCGTGCCATTTCAGCGCGTAATTGGCTCGCAAATCTTGCCCCGTCTGGTTCATGCCGCCATATAGTTCAAAGGCTGTCCGGGCGCTCAGAGCCAACCAGAGGAAACTCACCAACTTTTCACTGTGGAAAGCACCGAATATCAGAGAAGACTCGCCTATTTTTTCAGCGCAGTCATAGTAATACTGGTCAACGTGGAGCGGAAAACCGGCTCTGTTGGCTGTTTCGTGATAGATTTCGAGCGCCTGTGCAATATCGTCATGGGTCTTGAGCTGCCGGATGACAATACCGTCTCGTTCGGATTTACGGATATACTGGCGGGTTTTTTTGGTCATACGCGCCAGCAGCTCTTCCTCAGACTGAGCGAGGTCAAGAATCAATGTTCTCGGGATCAAGATAGTGTTTGAGGACTGGCGCCATCCCCTGCCCCACGCTACGACCTCTTGGTCGGGTTCAGCCGCAATCAGCGTGCCGCCATAAGTGTCACGGATATACGCCGTCAGCTCGGTCATCGCTGGTTCACTCGTGGCTAGTTCGCCAAATGGACCTCTGGGAAAATAGTTAAGAGCTTTGAACGCTCCGGGGAGCCGACGGATTAGCATCTGAACTCCACCCCTGGCACTTCCCTGCTCTTCATAGAGCAAACGGACGGCCCGCCACTGGTGCGCAGCTTTTAATTCCCCCCAGCCCCAGAGCTGTAAGGGATGGCCGCCCAGCTCATGCACAGCACTGTTCCATTCTTGTTCGTTTTCGCAGGGTCGTATAGACATGCCCGTATTATACCCCTGTTTCGTATGCTCGCCTAGGCCGCCCTATGTCACAAAAAAACCGCCTGTGGTATACTATGAGTGAACACAAACACGCGAGAAAATAACAGAGGGAACTGACGAACAAATTGTGAAAAATTTCACAGGAAGGTACACAATTTGGTTATTTGCTGTTGTCTTTATTTTTTCGTGTGAAAGAGTAAATCAAGAGTCGAAAAAATTCGACTGCCTAAATACGCGACTATCCCTATGAATCTACCTAAAGCTTACACCCCAAACGAATACGAGCCGATGACCTACGCCATGTGGGAAACCTCTGGTGTATTCCGGGCGAAAGGGCAGGGCACTCCATATAGTGTCGTCATGCCCCCGCCAAATGCCAACGGCAACCTGCATATCGGTCACGCCCTGATGGCTGATCTAGAAGATATACTGGTGCGTTTTCACCGTATGAAGGGCTATGACGCCATTTATATCCCTGGCGCCGATCACGCTGGTTTTGAAACCTGGGTTGTCTACGAGAAAGAACTCGAAAAACGCGGTAAGACTCGTTTTGATTTCACTCGTGAGCAACTGTATGCCCAGGTGTGGGATTTTGTCGACAATAACAGAGGTAACATGGAGCTACAGCTGCGCGCACTCGGGGCAGGGGCGAGTTGGCAAGATATGACCTTTACACTCGATGAGAAAGTCATCAAGACGACCTACCAGACATTCAAAAAACTCTGGGACGACAAGCTCGTCTATAGAGGTGAGCGGATAGTCAACTACTGTATCACCCACCAGACCAGTTTCTCGGATATCGAAGTCACCCACAAAGACGAGGCGGGCACACTGTGGAATATCGCCTATCCGACACTCGATAACGTCGGTGAGATCATCGTCGCCACCACTCGACCCGAAACCATGCTCGGCGATGTGGCGGTGGCCGTCCATCCAGATGACGAGCGCTACAAGCACCTGGTTGGCACCAAAGTACTGCTACCTCTGGTGAATCGTGAAATCCCGGTTATTGCTGATGATTATGTCGATATGACGTTTGGCACTGGTGCTGTCAAGATCACGCCAGCGCACGACCCGAACGATTTTGAAATGGGGAAGCGCCACGGCCTCGAGCCAATCCAGGTGATCGGCACCGATGGCAAGATGCTTAATGTCCCGGCGGCCTTTATGGGACTGCCGTTTCTCGAGGCCAGAAAGCGCGTTCTAGCCGCGCTGACCGCCGAAGAATTCCGTCGTGGCGAAAAAGAGATTAGCCATGCAGTTGGCCACTGTTACAAATGTGGCAGTCAGATCCAACCGCTCCTCTACGATCAGTGGTTTGTCAACCTAAAGCCGCTTGCCGAACGCGCCGTCGCCGCTATCGAGCAGGGTGATGTGACATTTTTGCCGGCCAGCAAAGGTAAACAAGCTATCGATTACCTGCAAAATATCCGCGACTGGAATATCAGCCGCCAGATACCATGGGGGATTCCTATCCCGGCATTTTATAATGCGACAAATCACGACGATTGGATCTTTGATGAACGGGTCGACGAGAAGAAGATCGTTGTTAATGGCACAACATATATCAGAGATGAAGATACCTTTGACACCTGGTTTAGTAGTGGTCAGTGGCCATATATTGTCACCGACTACCTAAACGGCGGTGAATTAGCACGTTTTTACCCGACGACCGTCATGGAGACAGGTTTTGATATTTTGTACCCCTGGGTATGCCGCATGATCATGCTCGGCCTCTACCGCACCGACAAAGTACCGTTTTCGACCGTGTATCTGCATGGCCTTGTCAACGACGAGCACAACCAAAAAATGAGCAAGAGCAAGGGCAATGTTATCAATCCCATGGAGATTATTGCCGAATATGGTTCAGATGCGCTGCGACTGGGTATTATCGCTAATCGCACGGCCGCTCAGAGCCAAGCGTTTAGTAAAGCTACAGTAGTCGCCGGACGAAACTTCTGTAATAAGCTGTGGAATATCGCTCGCTATATCGAAGCGCAAGTAGGGGAGACTAGCCCAAAGCCACACCCCGAACCACACAGCCTGGCCGACCACTGGATCATGTCTCAACTGAACTCGGCCATCGAAACCCTCGATCGACAGGTGAGTGAGTATCGGTTTGCCGAAGCCTACGAGACGCTGTACCACGTCGTCTGGGACGATGTCGCTGACTGGTATATCGAAGCCAGCAAGTCCGAAACTCATGTCAGCATGCTGGCCTGGGTGCTTGACACGGTGCTCAGGATTTCTCATCCGTTTGCGCCATTTGTGACCGAGACGATCTGGCAGACCCTGGGCTGGACAAGCGGTATCCTGGCTGGAGAAACCTGGCCGACCGTCCGCGAACACAACGAAATTGCAGCTGCTCAGTTCGAGCGCCTCAAAGAACTTGTCACCGAAGCCCGCTACGTCGTGACTGAGCTACCGGGCAACGATACGTATCCGCTGCTGTACATGGATGACTCGCTCGTCAGCGACAACAAGGACCTGATCAAGCACCTAGCGCGCCTGAAAAGCGTGGATCATGTCGAAACACCGCGCGGCCTGCGCCTGGCGGCCAGCGGTCGCGACGCCTGGCTGGATATTTCGGCCGAACTGCTCTACGAGCACCAGGCAAATCTGGAAAAACGCCTAGCCGACACCCGCAAAGCAGCCCAAATTATCGAAAGTCGCCTGGCAAACGAAGGCTATGTCGCCAAAGCCCCAGCTGAGCTCGTCGAAGAATCCCGCCAGGCATTGGCGGACAAACAGGCCGCTATCCAGCGTCTCGAGCACGAACTCGAAGTAATCCATTAAATAATCGGCATCAAGACGTCGTCAAAGGCGTGCCGACCGACATCAAAATGAAGTGACAGGCGTTTTTTACGCTCGCCACGATCCCGCGGCGGCACGCTCGGCGACTGATAGGTAAAACTATGCATCAGTGATTTTATCGGATTGAAATCTGGATGCGTATGGCCATCCGCGTGGCGCAGGTTGATTACCTGAGTCGCAAAACTACCGTCATTTGCAAAGCTCAGCGGATCCTGAAGCGCCGTAATAGTTGCTTTGTCGACGCGACCATCGTGCATAAATATGCCGACCGCCGTCATCAGGCTGATTGTTGTCATAAACCAGTTGGTGATTGTTTGGATCATCGTTTTTTCTGTTTGTTTTATTTGATAACAATACCAAACTTAGCATAAGTTTTATCAAATGTCAATAGTATGTCATTACCTACTCGTGGTGATAGGCGCTGCCAGCCGCAATCTCCTGTGCCCGGTACAGCTGTTCGACGAGCAGCAACCGCACCAACTGATGCGGGAAGACGAGCGGCGAGAGTGACCATACCAGATCGGCGCGTGCCGTCAGGCGCTCATCGACACCATAAGCGCCACCGATGACGACAACGACGTTACGTGCACCAACGAATAGCCCGTCGAGTGTCCGCGATAAGGCAGGGGAATCTACGAGTTTACCGCGTTCATCCAGCAAAACCACATAGTCCGATGGGTCTAGCCGATGCAATATGCGCTCAGACTCGTCCTGGCGCGCTCTGGTGCCATCTTGGGTGCTATGTGGCAAAAGTACCCATGTGAGATTCCAGGGCGCGTGGAGGCGTTTTTGATAGCGTTCTAGGCCATCTGTTATCCACGCCTCGTGTTTTTTGCCAATGGCGATGATGGTAATCACGAAAAGCGGAGCTTCTCGGCGATACGCGCCAATTCAGCAGCATCGGCCTGTGGTGGCACTGGATGAGGATCGAAGTCAATACCAGCGCCTCGGCTGGCAGGGAGCAGGTGAATATGAACGTGAGGCACGTCGAAACCTTTGACCAGTACCCCGACGCGATCACACCCGGTCTGTGCTTCGATATGGCGCGCAATCACACGGGCAACGTTCCACAGGTTTTCGTACTCGTCATCTGGCAAATCCCAGATCTTATCGACCTGCACCTTTGGCACCACGAGCGTATGACCCTCGGTAAACGGATGGATATCGAGAAACGCAATCACGCGGTCATCTTCATAGATTTTGTGACAGGGAATCTCACCTTTGATGATTTTGGTAAAAATCGAATCTTGCATATTCACTATTATATCACCCCTGTTGCTCATGCTTTATTATCTGTCGATATGGTGGTATATTGAACTGCACTATTGGAGGCTCGTCGAAAGGAGGTGGTTCTGCCATGCCAATAGAGTTCTTTGGTCGATTTCTGCGATCTGTAGACTGGACAACGGTCGCCTTGATCGCAGGTTCAATTGGAGCGGTTGCTCTCAGCTGGAGTCGATTGCTTGACCTGATTGATCTCTGGCTCCTTAAGGTGATTCATTCGGGAAACCGAGGCTACGTACTCATCTTTGGGATCGCCGTGAGGTGGTGGTGGTTCGGCAAAGGCTGGCGGCTGATCGTACTGCCACCCTTCGTCTACCCTCAGCTGATCTTCCTGTTCCAGGTGCGCGAGTTCAGCATCATTCAGAGATCGCTACCCGTGGGGGAGCAGGCCATAGATAACTTGGCAACCGGCAAGAAAATCCGCGTGGGCGGAAATGTCATTGTCCGTTTTGCGAAAGACGGCATGAACGCCAAGAAGTCTCAAATCCTGACCAATGGTCCGGATGCGGTCGCTCTTACGCACATTCAGGGTGTCATTGCCTCTACGATCGAGGAAGCGGACACGACGCTTCTCACTGATAGAGAGGCGCTGAACTCCCTGATTCACGAGGGGTGCAAGTCCCTCACCCAAAGCTGCGGCGTCGTAGTCGATAGGTACTGGACCACAACTCTCGTACCCCTTGGCGAACAGCTGCAGAAGGATGGAATGGTCGCCATCGCAGAGTCTGCGAACGGCTAACCACAACCCGTGCACCCCAGCTAGCATCGACGACTAGCTGGGGATTCTCATTTTCTCTGATAAAATAATACTGCCTGGAGAGGTGGCCGAGTGGTTGTTCGGCCTGCCGCGAGCGAAGCGAGAGACGCACGCGCTGCGCCTTCTCACGGTAAAACGAAGTGTCTTGCTATAATTTTCAGTATGGAGAGGTGGCCGAGTGGTTGAAGGCGCACGACTCGAAATCGTGTGTGCGGCAACGTACCGGGGGTTCGAATCCCCCCCTCTCCGCCAGATAAAGAGCCTATAGACGGTTCTTTTTTGTTTCTGTGAATATCCTCACAGCACCGCAGAACAGAATTCGATACCATGTAGCCCATGAGTGCCTCGATCCAAGCAGTCCGCGCCATCACCGGCGTTACGTTTCAGCGGTTGCTTTTGATCGCGGCGGTTATCGGCGGAATTGTTCTTGTGGTTTTATGGGCGCTGACAATTACTCTTGCGACCTCTGTCAATTCGTTATTTTGGCTATTTTTGATCCTGATCGTCCCCGTAACACTGCTCGCACTCGTTTTGTTCTTTGTTCTGAAGGCTCTTGGTCGAAAAGTCGTGCCCAGGCACCTAACTACTGCCCAACGAACCGCCGCGCGCGGATTTTCTAACAAACTATTGGGGCTCGTCGATACACTTGGCACGCCACCAGCGTTTGCACTGCTGCTGATCGCAAAAGACGTCGTCCGTCGTCGTCCCAGTAGCTACATAGAGGGTGCAATCGCCAATTCGTCGACATTGCAACGCGATTTTCGCGAACTAAAAGAGCTGTTTTAGCAAAACCCCTGTCGTACGTTCGTGCCAAAAAATGCAGTGAAGTAAAAAAGACTCGCTCACGCCAGTCTTCTTTACTTGGTACACCCGATACGATTCGAACGTACGACCTCTTGCTCCGCAAGCAAACGCTCTATCCAGCTGAGCTACGGGTGCATAAACCTGATCACGATCGAAAATCATGAACAGATATCCACCAGTAGCTGATTCTGCTGGATAGAGCATTTCGCTATTTCTTTGCTAAAGGCTTTCCAGCTGAGCTGCGGGTGCATATCTGCGAACGTTGGTAACATTCGCAGGTGTAACTATAAGGTGCGGCACTTCCGAAGAAGCGAACAGGGGATAGTATACCACCCCAAAGGGGTAGAGACAAGATCGAAAGCCAAACCACCCTCACTTTCTCACAGCGGACTGTGACCCAAAGAACACCCGGTATCGGGCTGTTCCTGGGGTCAGCCGAACGCCACAGGCGCGCCAGCCCTGTAAAGAGTGCCGATGAGAGGAAGTGGGGGTGGCTTGGCTGAGGCTAAATGCGCAACTTCGCGAGTAGTTTGTCGATCGAATCAGGCGTATGTGTCTGCATCGGCAACCGAGCTGCTAGCATGTCGACGAGCGCTTCACCGACTTCTTCAGGAAAATAGGCATTTATACCCATACGAAAACGCTTGCGCGGCACCAGCAAAACTGAATGAGTGCCAGCATTTGACGTGACACTAAAGGAACGAAATTGGTCATAGGTATACAGCTTGTCGTTGACATGTACACCTTTACGGCTAACAACATAGTCGACCAGCATCGGTGGCCGACGTGTATAGACAAAAAGCGCCACGGCCATCACGGGGATGAGCATCACGAAACTCCATGAACGGATGACAAATGCCGCCACGGCCATCAGCGCCAAAGTGACGACGCCAAATAGAATGTACCACTGTTTGCCCCGATCGTGCTCGAGGTATTCAGGGCCCTGCCAACGCACAACAGCATCATTACCGACGTCCGCGGCGCTTGTCGTTTCAATCGAGTCCTCTTCGCTGTAGTCGACGTCGGTCTCGATCGGTTGCTCCTGGGGGTCTACCTCATCTGGCGGCACGTCGTAGCGCGGCTCACCGGCGTGTTGTTCGGGTGGCTGCTGCCAGTTTTGATTGTTGTCCTCACCAGGGTTCATAGCTTCAGTATAGCATGAGCAAAAAAATAAAATGACCCTCGTATAAAGGGTCGTTTTATTTTGGCGGAGGAGGGGAGATTCGAACTCCCGCACCAGATCTCTCCAGTCTAACGATTTAGCAAACCGTCCCCTTCAGCCACTTGGGTACTCCTCCGTACTGTAGAGTCGTCGCATCCGCGAGGCTCCTGCCTAAAACGCACGTTATCTCGCTTCTTTGGCTGAAGCGGACGGTAAACCGTCTCATAATTTGCGTTTCACGCAGCAGCCACTTGGGTACTCCTCCGTGGGAATGAGACAAACCTGCGGTTTTTCTCATCGCGCCGGGCGCGGAGTGAATCCGCGTCTCGGGCTGCTCTTTTCCCTGGGCGCATATACTCCGTCTGGCTGCGCTCAATTGTACCATGGCTGAGTTTTTTGGTACAGGGGTCGAAATTGTAACGTGTGTGAAAAAAATAACAGGTATAAGGGGAGATTGTGTGCTACTATGTG
Organism: uncultured Candidatus Saccharibacteria bacterium; assembly: GCA_964401035.1. GTDB lineage: Bacteria > Patescibacteriota > Saccharimonadia > Saccharimonadales > Saccharimonadaceae > Saccharimonas. Next base: position 126,693 of record CAYNWV010000001.1, read on the forward strand.
GGTATTATGGTTCTGAAGCAGTTTTCTCTTGCGCTTATCTCGTCCGTATCGGTGGCGACATTACTGTCGTTTCCTGCATTTGCGGCTATCCAGGAAGGCGTCGACGCAGCGCACGGCAACCAACAGCCGATTATTTTGTTCGGTAACGGCGGTATATTCTCAGATATCACAAACCTTCTGTTGTTTATCATTGGCGCTATCGCTGTTATCATGATCGTCATCGGTGGCCTGCGTTACGTGATTTCTGGCGGTGATGCCAAACAGGTACAGGCCGCGAAAAATACTATACTGTACGCACTTGTCGGTGTCGTTGTCGCAATTTTGGCTTACGCAATCGTCAATTTCGTGACTGGAACATTTGTCAACGGCGGAACCCAAGGCGTTTCTGGTTCAAGCGCAAACTCCACTACCTCGAGCGGTAGCTCTGTTCGCTAAGCACCGCACATGCGCCGACTACTAGCCTATCTCGTAAAGCATCGATCGCGAGTCGTCCTACTAGCTGGATATTTGATCATTTTTTTACTGTTTTTGTGGCGGTGCCTGAAGCTAAATGACCCTGATTTTGGCTGGCACATGGCCTCGGGTGAGTATATCGTTCATCATGGGATCCCTGCCCACGATATTTACACCTATACGGCCAGTGATTTTCCCTGGGTACATCATGAGTGGCTGGCCGACAGTATTAATTACCTCATCACCACCGTTGGCGGCACGACCCTGCTAGCTATTGTTTTTGCCGGACTGTGGACAGGAGCAGTCGCCCTAGCCGCAAAACGCCTGACACTCCGGAGCACAGTGGTTGCCGTGGTGGCTGTTCTCTCTATGTTTGGCTCGGTTACCGTCCGCGATGTTGCCTGGACGGTGTTTTTCTTTGCGCTTTTACCTCTGTTGTACGAGAAAAAACGCTGGCTCATACCGCTGCTTTTTGTGGTGTGGGCAAATTTTCACGGTGGGTTTGTGATCGGTCTCGTGTACCTCGCCTGGCGGATTATTCGCTACCGCGATTGGCGCGGCGGGGCAGTACTGGCTCTTTCAGCTGTCGCAACGCTCGTAAATCCCTATGGTCTCGAAATCTACCGCGAAATTGGCGCCACGCTGCTCGATAGTTCACTCCATAGTCGTATCGATGAATGGCAGTCGTGGCATCTCGCACCGGAGTCGTGGCTCTTTATCGGGCTCTGGCTCGGTACGCTGGGCTGCGATCTCTACAAACGGCGCCCGCTGTCTCTTGTAGGCTTTGATACGCTGCTGTTTGTGGCTGCGCTGCTCAGCTCGCGGCACTACCTGTTGTTTGTGATCGCCGCCTTGCCGCGAGTCATCGACCAGGCGCACCAACTGAGGTTCCGTTCACTTTTCAGGAATCATCGACTGACCATACGGCATATCATCAAAACAGCGGCCACATACACGACCGCTCTGCTTGGTATGGCACTTTTTTTGGTATCTACAGTAGCCGTATTGCAACCAAGTCCTCACGATAACCGAGCAGCGGTGGTGGCGAGCCTGCGACAGACGCCGTGCACTGGCAACCTGTTCAATGATTACAACCTGGGCGGTTATCTGATCAAAAACTACCCGGAGCAAAAAATCTATATCGATGGACGAATGCCGAGCTGGGAACATGGTGGGGTGAAATACATGGATAATTACCTGCGCGCGCTCAAAGATCCGGCGTTTCGCGCCCAAGAATTTGCGCGGTACGATATCCGGTGCGTCGTATTGTCAAAACAGTCAGATACCGTCGAGCAGCTCGTCAAAGATGGTTGGCAGATTGATGTGCGCGGCGACTACGTGCTCCTGCGCCGCTAGATAAAAAATAAGAACACTCAAAGCGTGTTCTCATTTTGGCGGAGAGGGCGAGATTCGAACTCGCGGTGAGTTGCCCCACGCCTGTTTTCAAGACAGGTACCATCAACCACTCGGCCACCTCTCCGTACCTTGCTGATTTTATCAAAAAACCTCTGTTAGTCCAATGGTTCGCGTGATACCACCGCTATCCAGACATCGCTGGCGCCGGCTTCACGGACTTTTTCGGCGGCGTAGTGTAGCGTTGCACCTGTTGTAAAAACATCATCGACAAGTAGCACCGTGCCGGCTATAGGCTGACGCACCGCAAAGGCTCTTTTGGCCTGTGCGATCCGTTCACGACGCCCGCTGCCACGCTGTCTATCATTCGTCGCGCGCTCGAGAATCTCTCGGAAGGGGAGTGATTTTTGTTGACTGAACTGCCGAGCTATCAGCGCCGCATGGTCATAGCCCCGATGACGAATGTGCGCCGCGACAGTCGGAACTGGCACGACCGTGACGTCAAGCGGTAGCTCTGGCGTCGTTTCGGCCAGTAGCGTCGCCAGCGCTCGGCTAGCCGCTGCCATCCGATTGAACTTGTAGTCCGCGATCAATTTACGGAGTGCGCCCTGATGCTCCCCAACACACCATGCGCGTGTATAGGGCTGTCGGCACGATCGACACAGGGCTTCGGCTGCGGCGGTGGGCAAGCGACAAACTAGGCAGCTTTCGTAGGGTTCATTTACGATGTCATACTTACAACGCTCGCAAATTACCGAGCCGATTTTACCGCAAGCGCAACAGTAGTGAGGGAAAACTAGGTTAGATAATAATTCTCGCATTGTATTTTTTACGTTTACCCTGGTGGTCATGTTGATTATACCCTAGCTGTTATGTATACTGTTATCAGAATTGTCAACCAGTGCCTAGAGAAAGTGGAGGATATCATGGCCCGCAAACAAAATGACGATCTATTGATCGAAGACGAATTGGCTGCCGCATTCCTAAATGATGACAGCTCCCAAAACGACGCACCGCAATCAGTGTCTGTCCCAACAAATGACGACAACGACCAGAGCTGGGGCGAATCAGAAGATGATTTTCCCGGACAACTCGCTGTCGATGTCTATGAGACACCGGAGCAGCTGCTGGTCAAAGCCCGCACTGCCGGCGTCAACAAAGAAGATCTCGATGTCAGTATTTCTGACGGTATCTTGACGATCAGCGGCACGCTCAGCAGTGGCGACGAGTCCGATGCCACCAACTGGCATATCCAGGAATGCTATTGGGGTGAGTTTAGCCGTACCCTGGCGCTACCTGTGCCTGTCAAGGAAGATGAAGTCGCTGCCGTTCTCAAAGATGGCGTGCTGACAATCAGCTTCCAAAAAGTCAAGCAAGAGCAAGCCAAGAAGATCACGATTCAATAGTCAACACCTGTATCACCAAAATCGCTCCGTATACCGGGGCGATTTTATTTGCACTATAGCTATATCCCAAAAACAAATATCCCCGGTGGCCGGGGATATGCTGTCTATGACGAAAGAGCCTATGGTTGTGGCTTGAACGCACCGATAACAAAGTTAACGACAGCGTAGGCTAGGATAGCAACGACAATACCGACAATCGCGTAGAGAATCGTATTTTTGGCAGCCGTTACAGCGCTTGAATCACCGGCTGACACTGTGTAGCGGATACCGCCGATGACCAGCATAATGACTGAGATTGCACCGATAATGAACAGCAGCACATCAGTGATCGTCTTGAAGACTGGTGTCTTGCCGACACAGGCGTCTCCTTCGTTGCCGAACAAACATGGCGCCTGGTCATTGCCTTTGGCGCTCGTTGCACCATCAGACAGGCTCAGGTTTGCGGCGAAAGCAGGTGCTCCCACCAATCCGACCGCCAGCACTGGAAGTGCGATGAGTGCCATCAGCTTTTGTTTGATAGTTAGTTTCATTGTGTTCCTTTCCTTATTCAGAAATTAGATCTTGTTTTAGTTATATCAGATAAGAGGCGGCGTGTTAAGTCCTATTTGAAGAGCATGCTGATAACCCAGTTGACGATGGCATAGCCCAGGCCAGCAACGACCAAGCCGATAACTGCGTAAAAAATCGTATCTTTTGCACTCTTGACCTGTGACGAGTCGCCGTTTGACAAGACATACTTCAGGCCGCCAATCACGATCATGACTACTGATACAGCGCCGACAACAAATAGGAGAACATCGACGATAAGCTTGATGATTTGTGGGCCGCTCTGGGCTTTTGGCGCTGTTGTCCCGCCAGCGCCATCGACGCCAGAGGTCACACAGTCAGCGGCACTCGCGCAGGTTACGGCAAACGCTGTCGAGGCCGTTGGCGTTGCAGCGATAAGTAGCGGTGTTGCGATTGCGGCCAGTGCTAATAGTAGTTTCTTCATAGATTTCTCCTTTGTTATTTCAAGACATTCGCCACGACGAAGTTTACAATAGCGTACGAAAATACCGCAACACCTAGGCCGATAACTGAGTAGAGAATCGACATTTTACCCCATGTCACCGCACTGGCGTCGCCGTTGCTGATAGCTATTCGCAGTCCGCCCACGACGATCATCAGCACGCAGAGCGCTGCCAGGACAGCCAAAGCGTTATTGATGATATTTTTGACGGCAAAATTTGAGTTACCTTGTTGCAATCCGTTGTCTTTGACAATAGCGCAGTCGCTGCCTTGACAGTCGTTAAATAAATCCATAGCCTGGGTCGGCGCCGCATATAGCACCCCAATCGTAAAGACGGCCACGATCGCAGCGATAACGCGTTTCATTATTTGACACTCCCAGCCACGATTTTTGTGATGGCAAAAGCCAGCAGCACAACGACCAGACCAATGACCGAGTAGAGCACACTGTCTTTGGCTTTTTTGACTTTGCCAGGTTCGCCGTTTGACAAGACATACAGAAAACCCGAGTAGACGATAATACCCACCGCAATAACACCCGCCCAGAAATACACCGGCATCAAAACGTTATTAATAATACTATCGGGAGCTTTTGGACCCTGATAGCCAATATCTCCGGAATTTAAAAGTGCTTCGGCAATAAATCTTGCTATATTCATCTAAAATATCCCCGCTACTGCGTTTACGATCGCTGCCGACAACATCGCTATCACCAAACCGATCATGGCGTTTGTTATGGTCTTTTTGGCAGATTCGATACGACTGGCTTCACCCTGGCTGGTCATGTAGTAAAAGCCGCCCTTTATCACGAAAAAAGCCGCGATATAGCCCGCAACCATGAGGGCTGCCTGAACGATATTAAGAGCGATTTTCGTAACAAAAGCACCGATGCCCTTGTCAGTTTGATCAGGCTTTTTGATCTCACATTTATCGTCCTGGAGGCCTCGATACCAGGCTGGAATACCGAGTATATCAGCTGGTGGGCAGGCCGCCTGAGCTGCTGGTGCGAAAGCCACAGCCGACGTCAGAGCAACGACCATCACGGACACCGATAGATAGAGTTTCTGTAACATTATTTCAATACTCCTCCTGGCACCAGCCAGTTCAGTGCTAGGAACATCAACGCGTAGGCGACCAACCCGATCACGATATCAGTGATGATAGTTTTGGCTTTTTGAACCTGCGCTTGCTGATCACCGGCGCTGGTGTACAAAATAGCCGCATAGACCATGCCGGCCACGGCCGCGACACCGATCAGTCCGGTCAAAATTTGCAAGACTATCTTTAGCAGACTGAATATAGCGCTGTCTTGCGTGCTGTTGGTTTTTTTATCGGCCTGACCGCAGATGCTTTGTGGCAAAACTGCGCAGTCAATCGCCTGAGCAGACGGTGCTATCACCAAAACGCTACCAGTCAAAACCGCCAGTCCGAGCATCACCGACGCGACCAGGCGTAGATAGGTGTTTTTGAGTGTTTGCATAGCTATTGATACGATATACTACTTCCGCTTTTCACACAACCCTCAAAAATGCGCGATACAGATACAAACGCCTTGACTTTTGTTCATTTAGATGGTAGTCTGAGACTGATATGTGGGATGTTCTAACAGCACGTCCGCGCGGTAGAATATCGCAGCGGATTCTACATTCATTGGCCACAGGTCTTTTCGTGGCTATTTTGCTGTGTGTCGGGGTATTTTCGAAAACTGCTTTTGCCGAAGACGCTGTCTACAGCAACGGCCAGATCAATTTCCACACCAACAACTTCCAGCGTGTACCCGACCTCGACGATAACGACCCGCGGCTATTTCCAAAAGGCACCCATGCGTTCTCTTACAGCGCGCAGGGAAGTGACAAAGTCGAATACATCTTTATCGACGGTGGGACAGCGGTCGACCAGGCAAAAACTGGCGTCTATGTCACCTACACCTACAAACCGCCCAGCACCTACACCAACCAGTCTGTCCCCGAACAGGTGACAATCACCCAAAATACCAACGCCCCAAATGCCACGGCCGTCAGCAGCTGTAACGCCTTTAGCGGTATCGGCTGGATCATGTGTCCAGTCACCAGCTGGCTGTCAAGCGCTGTCGATGGCGTCTTTCACTTCATCACGATGTTCCTGGACACGCCGCCGCTGACGGCAAACAGTGCTATCCATGATATCTGGGATGTCGTGCGGTCATTTGCGAATATCTGCTTCGTTATCGTCTTTCTGATCATTATCTACTCGCAGGTGACCAGCATGGGTATTTCAAAATACGGTATCCGCACCATCCTACCGCGGCTGATCGTCGGCGCTATCCTGGTGAATATGTCGTACTGGATCTGCGCCTTGGCGATCGACTTGTCGAACTTTCTCGGGCACTCCGTCCAGAGTTTCTTTATGTCATACCTCGAATCGTTTACGCACACGGTTGTCATACCAGACTGGAAAACAATCGCTGGGCTAGTGGTCGGCGGGTCAGGCGGTGTCGTCGTCGGCATGCTATGGTTTTCGGCTGCGACCGGCGGATCACTGGCTGCCGCTGGGTTCATACTACTCAGCATGCTGGTCAGCGTCGCGCTGGCCGCCCTGACGGCGCTGATCGTCCTGGCGGTTCGGCAGGCCATTCTCATCGTATTTACTATCATCTCGCCGCTGGCATTCGTCGCCATGATCCTACCGAGCACCGAAAAATGGTTCGACAAATGGAAAGATATCATGCTGGCCATGGTGATCATGTTCCCGATGTTCGGCTTTTTGTTCGGCGGCTCACAGGTGGCTGGCGCGGCGATTATCCTGGCATCAAACGGTAACTTATTCCTACTCCTGCTCGGCAAAGTCGTCCAGCTAATACCTCTCGCTATCACGCCATTCCTGCTCAAACTGAGCACTGGGCTACTCGGCACCATCGCCGGCATGGTCAACGACCGCAATCGCGGCCTGATCGATCGCACAAAAAACTGGAGCAACAACCAGGCCGAGCATCGCCGCCAGCGATCAATCGCCAACCCAAAAAATCGTCGCTTCAACCCATTCCGGTGGACAGCCCAGAGGTTCGACGACATGAATCGACGCCAAAAGATAGAGATGCAAGGTTTTGAAGCGGCATCTGAAGCACGCGCCATGAGTGGCGGTGGCAATCAGCGGCGATTGCGTAAGTATCGCAACGCGTATAACTACGCCCACAGCGCCGAACTTGATAAGTCAACTGAGGAGAGTAATTTAAAAGCACAGTGGGATGTCCGCCGTCGAACCGACGCACGAACTTTCAATCGTGACTTGGCGGCACGCGCTGCAGAATCGACCGCAAAGATGCAGGCCGAACGGCTCGAGCGTGTCCACGCTGATATAGTTGCCGAAGGTGATAGTAGTCAGCATATTCGAAACTTAGGTATCCGTAATGCGGGCTTATACGCAAATATCGTCAATAATGCCCGTACAAGCCGCCAAAATGCCGAGGAGATTGCTTTCGAATCGATGGCCAAGAAACTCGCCGAAGCACAACAGCACAGCAATGTGACCGATCGGCTCACGTCAGATGCCGCCCTGCGCCAAGCAATCGGTCAAATTCGTGGCCGCGAAGGAGCGCAACTCGTTCACGCTATGGCGATTGCAGATGAACGCAAACAATACGGTGAGTTCGTGGGTGCACGTCAAGAGATCATGAAGCACTTTAAGGTATCTTCGGCTGAGATTTCTCAGCTGGCAAAGGGCGCAGGTAACGTCACAAAAACTGACAGACACGGTAATAGTGTTGTATTCGACACAAACGACGAATATACGCGTGAAGCCGCAATCGAAAACGTCTTCCAAGTCGGCGCTTACAAAGATATCGTTGAGGTAGTAGAGGCAACTGGTGCGGGTGGCGCAAACTATGATTATCGCTCCACCGTCCTCGATGCACTCATAAAAAGTGGTAAATCAAAGGCCGCACCGTTCCTCAACGACAAAGCTTTTGACGTCATCTTAAATGGTCGCTATGAAGGTCCTGCCACTACGCGCGCACAAGTCGTACGTCGTATTCAAGAGGGTCGTCTGACAGCGAGCGACTTATCGTCGGCGCACGCAAACGCCCTCAAGCTACTCTTCGACTCAAATGATGTCGCTAGTGCAGACTGGCAAGATGCCCATGACCGTATGTTTGGCCACATGACACCCGCAGATCGTGCGGCGGCCGAAGCTGCGTATAATGACAACTACAAAGCCATGCGCGACACGGCAATTGAAGTCCTACGCGATCCAGATATCCGTCAAGGCACGTCACGCGAGTCGATCAATACTATCAAGGATTTCTTGGGCATACCTCGCGACCAGCGCCTCGATACCATGACCCAAGACGAGTGGGAAGCAATATAGCCCTACATTTAGCGTAGGCTCGCAAACCATAACCCTCTTGACTTTTCCGCCAAGATCGTGTATAATCCGTTCATAATCCATTATTTGGGTGGTTAATCACAAAGGAGATTTCACTAATTATGTTCGGTCGCAACACTAAAAATGATCTAGCTCCACAGTCTGATCAAACTGACACTCTCGATATGGCTCAAGCTGAGCCGACCGTAGAAGTTACGCGTCGCGGGCTACTGCTTGGGCTCACCGGCACATTCGCGCTTGCAGCATGCGGGAATCCTGAATCAAGCACAAATTCGAATCCAAACGCTTCTGCCACCGCAACCAAAGGCATAGAGCCCACGGCGCCAACGCCAGCAGGCACTGTCGCCCCTAACATAACACCTCGTGCCAGCGCCAGCGAATCCGCCAACAAGACAGGTGAGCTACTAGTGCGACAACTCGGTGTTGTAGATCGCGCAAGCCTAGCAAAAATACAAAAAGACCCAAAAGCCATTAGAGAAGCTTTTCGTCTACTTCCTAAGTACATCCCCGACAACAGTCCGCAAACGTTGGTTGAAACTTTCGCCTATATGAATATGGGGTTGATACATGCAGGACTCACAAGAGACGAGGTGCTAGCCGCAAATACCCAGACAGCCTACAGAACATATGTCGCAGCCTTTAATCAGCCGGCATTTGATAGTCTTTATGGTAACGGTATGTTGAGTCCTGGCATGGAGCAACGTCATCTATTCGCAGCAGATCGTCAGTTCGGTATGGCACTATACAAGGATCCTGACTATCTCATGAAAGCGGCTGTTTCAGATATATCAGTGATATCAGGCTCTGTCGCATCAGGTAATCTTGAAGTTACCTACAACCAAACCCTGAGCGATAACATAGGCGGAAGTCGCGCGTCTCAGTCGATAAAAGAATTTGTCGCGTTAAATGCAAGCGAACGCGTGAGCGCTACCTTTGCCTTGAAGAATGGCTCGTGGATTGCATCGAAGATGTCTGCTAATATTACCTCAAATAAATAACCCCCTTAGCCAATTAGGCTACTACCTATACATAATTGCCAGAAAACTGGCAATTATGTATATTTTGATGTTAAATATATCTATATGAAGCTTGTGGTAAAAAGGTGGGCAAGGACTGTCGGACTATTTATTCTATTGGTTACTTCAGTTATAGCGCCACTTATAAGTACCACTACTGCACTAGCAGGAGCTAAGCCTTCTTCTATTATAATTAATGGTGACATAGAGGCACAGGCGGCGCAATATGGCTATGCATATGCTCTCGGTGTTTGCATGCAAAAGCAGAACCTTTATTCATACACAGCATTTGTAGGTCTCTTTACGGGTAGTTCAGCTACGCGCAGTCAAATAAACAGCGGCAACTGGTTTGAGCCGAGTGGAATTGAGCCGAAATATACTGTTGGGTGGATTATCAATCCACAAGATGGACTAAAGAAATGTAGCGAACCAGATTTTATAAAAAGCGCCGTCAAATCTCTTGGGTGGGGCGATAACCTCACGGAAGCCGCTTGCGATCTGGGTCTCCAAGATGTTAATAACTCATCGTATGATGGATGTATTGGTGGTGGGGGTAGCCTCAAAAAAGGCTCGACCGATTGGGGAAAGGTAAAAGCTGCCATTAACAAGAAAGCTGGCCGCGATGTGACGCAACTCACCCCTGAAGCGGCATATCTACTGAATTTCCGTACGATGGAGCTTGGCTGTAAGATGCAGCCAGTGTCATACCTAGATGACGCTACCGACGCTCAGAAAAATCTGATGGGTGATAAAAATAAGTCTGGCTGGACAGTGCAACTCGTGAATAGCACAGACCAGGCAGCTCCACGCGAAACAATATATCAAGTCACTGGGGATAAAAATAAAGACTCTGCGGTTAACTTCGCTATGAGTTCTACCTCGAGTCCAAACGCGGGTGCCGTCTTGTCTACAACCAGTATCCATTGTATTGATCTCGCCTTCGAGGTCAACCGAGCGCCTCGTGCCGATAACTATCTTGCATATATTAAAACTCACCAGGTGAACAACACACCCTCTACCGGCCTAGGATCATCAACTAATTGTGACCCTGCCAAAGACCCTACTTGTAAGAGCGATGCCGCAACAGCAAAGCCAACCTGCAACGTCACTGGTATCGGCTGGATAGTGTGCCCGGTCATGACATTCCTTGCGGGGATAAATGATGGTGCATACGGGTTTTTGGCAACAAACTTTCTGTCGGTCGATACAAAGATGGTAACTGACCCGGGCGTTGTCAAAACATGGGGAGAGTTTCGGAATATCGCCAATATTGCCTTTGTTGGCGTCTTCCTATTCATCATCTTTTCGCAGGTTACAAGTATGGGGGTCTCGAATTATGGCCTAAAGCGCATGTTGCCACGACTGCTCATAGCGGCAATTCTAGTCAACATGTCGCTCATACTCTGTCAACTCGCCGTAGATGTTAGTAATGTTGTTGGATTTGGTATCGCTAATTTCTTCACCGGCATAAACGTATACCAGACAAGTGATACGACCGGTACTGCCGCCACAGTTGGGGCGGGCATCGGCTGGGTAGCAGTGATCGGCGGAGCACTTGCAGCTGTCGGTGGAGCAGTAGCTCTCCTCATGGCAGTCTCTATGCCAACACTTATTGCTGGCGTGTTAGCTATTCTCATGATTGTACTCATTATGATTGCCCGAAAAGCTATCATCATACTGCTCATTGTCGTAGCGCCTCTAGCGTTCGTGGCATACTTGCTACCAAATACTGAATCGTTGTTCAAAAAATGGTATAAGTTGTTTTATTCGATGCTTATACTATTCCCAGTTATTGGAGTAGTATTTGGCGCAAGCGCACTCGCTGCAAAAGTCATATCGTCAGGCGCTGGTGATGATGCAACGGGATTGATACTTAAGATATCCGGACTCGCAGTATCCGTATTGCCATTCTTTATCGTCCCAAGCCTCCTCAAAGGCTCACTCGCTGCAACTGGTGCGCTGGGTACAAAATTACAGGGCTGGTCATCAAAGGCTAACTCAGGAATTAAGAACAAGGTAAGTACCCAGTCTAGGCTAGGAATGGGCCTCAGTCAGGCAAGGGATTTTAGGAACAGACGACGAACTGTTCGACAGGCGAAAGGGCTAGGCAAATGGTATAATGCGCCATTTAACGCCGCTATGGGCGGGTTTGGTAATGCTCGACAGGCATCTTCGCGCTCGAGGCAGATTGAACAAGAGGAGTACGAGAAGGAGGTCAAGAACGCCGAGATGAGTCAAGCAAATATGACATTTACACAGCGTCAAGCTATTGCCACGGGCAAGACGAAAGCATCAGAACATGAACGTGATGCCGCTGTTCGTTATGTTATGCAAAAAGGTAGTTTTAACGACCGCAAAGATATCTATAGTATGTCGGGAGGAATGACCGACCAGCAGAAGAAATCTTTAGGGGATGGAGCTTACGCAGCTGGCGATCAAAAAATATTCGGGTCAGATATAGGCGATGCTCTTCAGAGTAAAGGTGGGGTTAGCTCCAGTCAGCTTGATGATCGAGCGGGCAAGCAGCTAAGCAGTGGGTCAGTGAGCGCTGAAACGGCAGGTCGAGATGTTAAGACCGCAAAATATATCCGAACTCTTATCAATGGTGATCCTGGAGATCCAAGTACTGGTCGACCAGCCGTGGCGGCTCACGCTGAGGCAGCGAAAGGTAAAGCCAAGATGCAATATAGCGTTAATGAATACGCCGCCACTGATGCAGGAAAGAAGCTTGCTCCGGATGTTCTCAATGAGCTGGCTAATATATAGGTGTAAACGCGTTTTATGGCAACCTACAAAGTAGCACAAGACGTCGAAGCAGATGACAAACTATTGGGACCGTTTACGTTCCGGCAGTTTATCTATTTGATTATCGTGGCGCTGGCGGGGTTTGTGGCGTATGGACTCAGCAAAATATTTGTTGGTTTGATATTTATACCGCTTCCGGTTATCTTGTTTTTTGGCGCATTGGCGTTGCCACTCCGCAAAGACCAGCCGATGGAAACATATCTAGCGGCTATGATTTCGTTCTACCTAAAACCCCGGAAGCGCTTATGGAAGCCCGACGGTCTAGACTCGCTGATCGAAATCACCGTACCAAAAGAAATCGAAGTCCAGCGCACCAAAGACCTGTCGCAGTCCGAAGCTTCGCAGCGTTTTTCCTACCTAGCTAATATCGCCGACACTGGTGGATGGGCAGTTCGAAACGTGACATCTGGTGGCGATACGTCTATGCTATCCGATGTCTACAACGAAGCTCAGCAGGCAACTGATCCGCTAGACACCACCAGCAGCGTCGCCCAGTCATTCAATACCATGATCTCCCAAGCTGACCAAAAGCGCCATGACGACATGATGGCGCGCATGCAACAGACGGTCGCAGACCCTGCAGCGGTAGCGCCTGCTACTACGCCACAAATCACCCAGCCCACACCTGGCCAATTTGTCATCAACCCAACACTCGCCAGTATGCTGGCGCCGCAGGCACCCGTCCAGGCCGACTCATCAGTAGTCACACCGCCACCAGCGCCCGAACCAGATGTCACGTTCAATCCCTATCCGACCATTCACCAAAGCGTCGTCCAACCACTCGCCGCAAATGACCAGGTGACTGCCGCGGCACCAGAACCGACGGCCACCCCTGACCCCAGCCAGCCTGCGGCCGAAAGCACTAGCGATACTACCGTTTCACCTGATATAATTAATCTTGCAAGTAATACCGATTTATCTATCGAAACCATCGCGCGTGAAGCGCAGCGCATCAAAGAAAAAGATGCAGGTGACAGCGAAGTATTTATTTCGCTCCGATAGACCACATAAATCGGCACGAGGAGAGTGGGATGCCGCCAGTTAATTCAGCACCGACCGGTCAGGCACCTGTTGCCCCAGTGGCGCAACAGGGTCAATTTATGGCACCCCCGGCCGCTACTCAGTTTGGCCAAGCGCCGATGCCCGGGCAAGCTATGCCACCGCAGGCTCCAGCTCCAGCTCAACCCGCTGCGCCGCGTCCAGCGAGCACCCAAAATAGCCTACTGCTCTCGGAGCTGCGCGAAAACATGGTGATCATGGGCGACGGTAGTTTCCGTGCCGTGGTGGCCTGTAAATCGATCAACTTTGACCTGATGAGTTCTCGCGAGCGTGAAGGCGTCGAGTTTAGCTACCAAAACTTCCTAAATGCCCTTTATTTCGACATTCAGATATTTATCCGCTCGCAGCGCGTGGACATAGGCCCGTATATCGACAAACTAGAGGCCATCCGCCGCGGCCAAGACAATATGCTGCTAGGTGTTCTGATGGACGACTATATCAACTTTATCGACGCTCTCGCTCAAGAGGCGAATATCATGGATAAGAGCTTTTTTATCGTTATTCCATACTTTTCAGCTGGGAGTGCTACAAATGTCGTTGAGAAGGGCAAAGGCTTTCTGTCGTCGTTTTTTCCAGTCAAAACTGGTCCTGCCGTCACAAAAATTGACAAAGTCACCTACGAAAAAGCCAAAGAAGAGATCCATAACCGGGTCGATTCGGTCATCAATGGCCTGGCTCAAGTTGGCGTATCTGCTGTACAATTAACAACAAAAGAACTAGGTGAGCTGTACTACAACGTCTACAACCCAGACACCGCTGTCCGCGAACCGCTCGGTGACTTTACGACTGTCACATCGACCTATGTCCGCAAGGGTGGGGCGCCGTCGCAGCCAATGCCACCAGTGCCGCCCGACATGGGTCAAGGAGTCGTAAATGGCTAAGCAGCTCGATCCCATCGATATCGCTGCCCAGCAGCGTGAACGCGAGCAGCAAGAAGTCGAGCAGGCCTTTCTACGCGGCATGACTACCCTGCGCGACCTGATCGCGCCGTCGAGCCTAGAAATCCACTCGAGTTATTTCCGTATTGGCACAAAATACGGCCGCACCATGTATGTCTACGGCTATCCGCGCGAACTCTACACTGGCTGGCTGTCGAGTCTCATCAATATCGACCAAGTGGTTGATATCAGCATGTTCATCTACCCAGTTGACACGGGTGTCGTCCTCAATAACCTGCGCAAAAAAGTCACCCAGCTGGAAGCCGACATGCAGATCAGCGGCGAAAAGGGTAGGACACGCGACCCAGGCCGTGAAGCTGCACTGCAGGATGCCGAAGAACTACGCGACCAACTACAGGTCGGCGCTGAACGCTTCTTCCGATTTGGACTGTATATTACTGTCTACGGCGACAGCCTGGAAGAGTTAGGATTCGTCCAGCACGCTATCGAAACAATCTTTGGTCAGCAACTTGTCTACACAAAGACGGCGTCGAGCCAACAAGAGCAGGGTCTCAATAGCACCGTGCCGCAAATGGCCGACCAGCTGGAAATCCGCCGCAACATGAACACTGGCGCTATCTCAACGAGCTTTCCATTTACCAGTGCCGACCTGACACAGGAAAAAGGTGTACTGTATGGCATCAATATGCATAATAACGGTCTGGTGATTTTCGACCGCTGGAGTCTGGAAAATGCCAACATGGTAGTGTTTGCAAAGTCTGGTGCCGGCAAATCATTTACCGTCAAACTAGAAGCCCTCCGCACGATGATGATGGGTAGCGATATATTGATCATCGACCCCGAAAACGAGTATCAGAAACTGGCCGATGCGGTGGGTGGCAGTTATATCCGTCTGAGTCTGAACAGCGACACTCGTATCAATCCGTTTGATCTACCACGCGTTATCGATAGCGACGAAGCTGAAGACGCCCTGCGCGCTAACTTAGTTACACTCCATGGTCTGTTCCGGCTCATGCTGGGTGGTTCACAGGCCTCCGCTCTGACGCCGGCCGAAGAAGCCGACCTGGATCAAGCGCTTATCGACACTTATGCGCGTGTCGGTATCACCAGCGATCCACTGACTCACAACTCACAGCCGCCGACTATTGCCGATCTGTACGACACGCTGCTCCATATGGGGGGTACGGGACCTAGTCTTGCGCAGCGCCTACGCAAATACACTTCTGGGACATTTGCCGGTATTTTCTCGCAGCAATCAAACATCGATATCAACAACACCATGGTGGTGTTCAATATCCGTGACCTCGAAGAAGAGTTGCGACCAGTTGCTATGTATATCGTCCTCAGTCACATCTGGAACATTACCCGCACACAGCAAAAAAAGCGCATGCTGATCGTCGATGAAGCCTGGCAACTCATGAAATACGACGACTCAGCAAACTTTATGTTTAGCCTAGCCAAACGCGCCCGCAAATATTCGCTCGGTCTGACCACGATCACACAGGACGTCGAAGATTTTATGGGCAGCAAAATGGGTCGAGCTATTGTCGCTAACTCCAGTATGCAATTACTACTCAAGCAATCCTCGAGCGCTGTCGATGTGCTCGGAGACGTCTTTAAGCTAACCGAAGAAGAGCGCAAGCGCCTGGCGAATTTCCCAGTCGGTCAGGGTCTATTCTTTGCCGGTCAAAATCATGTCCATGTCCAGATTATTGCCAGCGAGACCGAGACTGGGCTTATATCAACTACATCGGCTGCAACCCTACAGTCGCAGTCCGGACAATAATCAGCAGTCTAAATTATGCCCACACAAGCCCCTCCAGAGAACGACGAACGAACACAGGCTCATTACGATGAGATGTTCAATGACCTCACATCAGGGCTTCGCGATGCCGAGGATGGGCAGATAAAAGATCTCGATGATATGACAAGTGGTACGGCGGATAGTTCAGCCGAAGACCGCAATATCAATGCCGCGCGTGACGCTCTCGCGGACAAAGAAGAGCAGGGCTCGACTGACCCGCGAACAGCAATCAATCATCAGAGCAAAGTCACACCAAAAGATGCCGTCAAGTCTATCAGTAAGTTGCGAAAGTTTGGTCCAGCTGGCGGTATTGGCGGTACTATAATCGGCGGTCTCGTGGCCGCACTCATGGGTTCGATTGGACCGGGATCACTGCTCATAAACCTCAAAGAAGTGTTTGTCACCAACCTCGATCAACAAAATATATCAGCCGAGGTTCGTAGTCAGAAATTACTCGCAAAACGCCTGGCTGGGCAAACAACATCAGGAAGCTGTGGTGCTATCAAAATTCTGTGCCGCTTTGAAAAACCATCAAATAAAATGCTCAAGAACCTTGATGAAGCTGGTATAAAAGCGATGAAAGATGGAAAAATTATTGATAAACAATCATTTCTTAACGGTACAAGACCAGATCATT
Source organism: uncultured Candidatus Saccharibacteria bacterium (assembly GCA_964401035.1). Taxonomy (GTDB): domain Bacteria; phylum Patescibacteriota; class Saccharimonadia; order Saccharimonadales; family Saccharimonadaceae; genus Saccharimonas. Next base: position 143,492 of record CAYNWV010000001.1, read on the forward strand.
ATAAGTTACCGGACGGTAAAGAAGTAAGTGCTGCTAATTTTTCCGCAGAACTCCGCTCGAACCCCGAATTTCGGGCGGCCTTTCGGAAAGCCTACAACCCACGGTGGGCAAACTGGGTCGACAAAGTAGCTACAAGGTTCCTGGGGGAGCGCGGATTATCTAGGCTGGTACCAAAAGCTTTTGGTGATGCGGGAGATAGTAAGGCTGCTCAAGCTGCAGTAAATGATCTGTCAAAAGGTGAGCAGCAGGGTCAAAATGCTATTGAAGCAGCGATAAAGAAAGAGTCCACTGATTTTGCTGAAAAAGCTGGTAAAACTGCAAAAAAAGGACACGGTGATGCAATACTAACTACTATTCAATTAGGGTGTGTTGCGTCCAAAATACCCGGTGTTGTTTCAAAGGTTATGCGTGGCTATCGGATGGCACAAATGGCAAAAGTTTTATTTATCTTTCTCACGCTTGCCGACAAAATAAAAGCCGGAGATGCAACACCAACAGAAGTCGAGAATGCTGGCAATATGCTCACGCAAGCCTATAAGCAAACGGATGGCAGTGTGCTGTCGGCAATGGATGCTGGAGGTATGAAATATGCATTGCTTGGTGACGTTGGCGCCGCTACAGCAGCGGCTTCTAAGCAGCGGATAACAAAGTTTGTGCCTGGTTCAGTAGGAAAAGGCTTTGGTCCATTTGCCGCGATTGGTCAGAATAAAAATCTTAACACTGTCTGCTCGGCGGCAGGTAGCACAGAGGCTCAGGTTGCGATGGATACACTTAAGCTTGCTAAGGGGACAAACCCTGTCGGATGGGTAATGCTCGCAGTTGATGCAGGTGTCTTTATTGCTGATAAGACCGGTGCACTTGATACATTTATTAGTTTTATCGTTGGCCAGGCTATGGGCTTTATTAACTCAGTCATCGACTGGAAAACAGTTCTTGGATTCTTTATGGGTGATATCACAAAAGATGTCGCTGGACTCGATCTCGGAGAAATGGTTTCTATATCGGGTGCTGGGACTTTTGCCGATATGGCCGCCTCAACCAATGCACCGCTTACTCCTGATCAAAAAACTGAATACAACAAACTCGTCGCTGAACCAGTGCGCCTCGCCTGGGCAGAAGAAGATCGCGCTACCCATAGTCCATTTGACGCTTCAAACCCAAATACATTCCTGGGCTCTATCGTGGCGCGTATCATGCCGTATAGTTCTGGCTTTTCAACCCCAATGGCCGCTATGGCTTCGGTCACAAATATCTCAACATCGATATTTGGAAACTTCATCGCGCCAAAAAGCTACGCATCGAGCGTTAATACAAACATGTGCCAAGACGACTATTCGATCATGGTTGCAAACGTCGCCGCTGGCCCGCTTTGCGATGTACAGTACGGTATACCGACAAGTGTTATCGATCTAGACCCTGTCGAAGTTATCAAACAACTCTTTGATGCAAAGCAAATCGATGAAGAGGGGAACCCTGTCAAAGATAGTGATCTTGAGACCTGGATCTCCAGCTGTACAGGAGCAGATACGCTCATGTTGAGCGATTGTATTATTCCCGCAGCAAATGCAGCAGCCACGGCCGGCAAAAATGCCCTACAGGCACTATTCCCAGTTTTCGTCACCGACAAGCGTCTCGTTGATAGCATGGATGAAGAGCCAGCAGCAATAGCCGCCCTTACAAGCTCAACTGGCGGTGTGGCTGTACCGGGTAGTGGTGCAGCGATTGGCGACTATAAGCCCGGTAGTTATCAATGTGCAGCTTGGGTTGGTCAACACATCCTACCAGACATTTATGGTATCCCAAACCCTGGTGGGAATGGTAACGCAATCGCACCAAACCTAGGCGGTATGGGCTACAAGGTTGATAATATACCTGCCGTTCATTCCATCGTATCGTACCCTGCTAACTGTTCGGGATGTGGTCATGGTAGTACGCAGTATGGACATGTCGCTGTCGTATATGCGGTCAACACTGACGGTTCAATCGAAATCGAAGACTACAACGGTACTGGTCGAGAGACCTATACGACTTCTCATGTTCCAGCCGATGTCGTGCCCCGGCTTTTGTATGCCCATGTTGAAGCAAAATTTAACACTGGACCCGTAAAGATTGGGGGATAGCGTGCGAATACGAATTATCTATGCCTGTTATACTATCGCACTCGCCTTGGCTGGATGGGGCATTATCGCCAACCTGCAACGATCAAATGTAGAAACGCTACCTTCTATTAATAGTACTAGTTACCCCATAGACAACTTGCGCTTTTATAGCGCCTCACTTCCAAGTACTGCATCTGATTTCATCAGTAATTGGTTTAATCGAAAAAATATTCTCACCATAACTCAAGATAATTTTGTCGTTCGAGATTATTCAGAATTATTGGATATATCATCAAGCGGACGCTACAAAGATATCGTTTTCTTCGTTGACCTAAAACAACCTCATGTGAGCTATAAAATCTACACCCAGATAAATCTATCTACCAGCATAAACCCCATGACATATATTACCTGCGCCGAAGGTAGCGATCAGCGCGGTGATCCATCAAAATGCGAAGGGATGACACAGATATGATACAGTGGCGATCAGTTATATTCTGGGTTATACCTATCGTTATCTTTGGATTGGTTGTTGGTATCGTGAGTACATTTATTCCACGGCTCGATCAGCCGGCCACAGCAACGATTCGACGTAGCGACGCGGTTTATACGACAATAATTGAATCGCGTTACCCTAGTATGGTAGGGACATTTACGATTTCCCGTGTGACAATTCCCATCAAAGATTGGGTTGTTGTCGAGATAAAGAGTAATTCAACTGGTGATAAACTACGGTCACTTCTTTATGATCCTCTCAATGGCGCACGGGGCATAAAGCTAGTTGTCGCACCAAGTAAGACCTACTCGCCGTATAGTATTGTCCAGGATGTTGGCGTTGCTATCCCACAAGCCGCTTCAGAGGAGTTGTTGCCGTGAGGAAACTCCGTTTTGCATATCTAGTAATCGTGATGTTTGTACTGGCAAATATAATAAGCTTACCTGTTGTGGCGCTCGATTCTAGTTTTGCTCAACAAAATGACATTATGTTCTATAACCCAAATGACGCCGCGGCTGGGTGTTCAGCAATGAGCGGTAATTTAGTATCACTTGGTGCCGTACCTCCCGAGACACTTGCAATGATTAAATCCGCTGGCATCGATGGTATGCTGGCAAAAACAAAAGACCGCTATGTGTATGCTGAACAACAAACTGGTGTACCGTGGCAAGCGTTAGCGGCAATACATTACCGCGAGGGTAGTATGAATCCAGGTGCCTCGATTGCTGATGGTGAGCCACTTAAAGACGGAAAGTCAATTGATGGTATTCAGATGTCGAGCGATCCAAACAAGGATGCCGCGTTGGCAGCACAGCACTTTCTCGAGATGGCAAAATCAGTCTATGGAGTAACACCGAGTGGATCTAGTGCATCCGACGCCGCAGTCATGGGTAAATCATTTCTTGCATATAACCGCGGAGCAATGTATGAGCTTAATAATAAAAAATTTGGTACGACATTTACGTATCTAGATTCACCTTACGTCATGAATGGTTTCGATGCAGCACATATGAATATGAGCTGGGTCTCTGCTGACTCTTACGGTGGTGTTAATAAAGTTGCGGGTAAGAAAGACTCAAATCTTGGTGCCCTCACAATCTTCAACTATCTCATCGGTAGTGGTGGCACTGTATCGGCCGCAACTGCTGTGTCGAGCAGTGGTAGCTGTAGTTCAACTGCAATAGCAAGCGATACCTGTTCGGTCACAGCACCTATTTACGGTGAAGGTGGTAACCGTCATCAGTTAACTGCCGATGAACTAACCAGGCTCTATGGACCAATGAAAAGTACCGCTAATCAAGTCGAGGTTGATTTCTTAGGCAAAAAAGTACAAGTACATAAAGATGTCGCCGGCTGCCTCCAGGCGGTTGCGAATGAGATAAAGACAAATAATATTAGTTATGCTGTGCGAAGAATTAGTGGATTCCGAGTAGAAGTCGGTGGTGGGCAAGTCAAAGACGGTTCGAGCTACCATCAATATGGTGCAGCGATTGATATAAATGATGATACCAATCCGTGCTGTAGTGTCGCAAAATATGATATGCCGCAAGCTTATATTGACGCCTTCCATCACCACGGCTGGTCGTGGGGCGGAAACTGGAATAGTATAAAAGATTATATGCATTTCGAGTTTAATGGTAAGTCACTATAAAGCGATAGGAGATTAAAAATGCAAGAGACACAACAGAAGAAAATTATTCGATACGCCATAGTCGCTGCAGTCGTTGTATCCCTTATTATCGGTTTCTTTTGGTTTTTCGCGAATAGCTGGATTACAATAAAAACCGCGAGTAAAACCGCTGAAATAACTTTTATAAAAAATGGTATAACAATAACGAAAAGTGCTGCTGGGTCATCATTTTTCGGTGGTATCGAGCCAGGCGAATACACCGTGATGGTTAAAGATGGCGATAAAATGTCTGCGCGATATATTACAGCCAGCGGTGGACGTTTCCAGAGTTATGACTTCTCGCTAGTAAGTGTCAGCTCGTCACGTGTTGTGATATCAACTTTTGCCTACAACCTAACCAGTGACGGCTCCGGCATTGCCTATATAGATAGCGACAATCAAACCGCTGGCTATTTTCGCCTCGGTGATCAGGTACAAAATAATGCAAAACAGTATCATTTCTCACAAATCGCCTGGTTCGATACAGCTCATGGTTATGGAATCGTACCATCACTCGTTAGTCAAACTCCTACAAAAGTCGTATTGATAAATAACGGAAGTATCACAGAAACATCCATCCCAACCGAATCTGAAAATACTAATCAATCTGTTGCTATGGCCCCAAATTTGACTGGCTGGTTTGCTGCCGGTAAATCACTCTACCGACAGGATGGAGCGAACTTAAAGCGTATCTACAGTGCCAATCGTCCAATCACTGTATTATCAGCCACCAATGAATCAGTGCTAGTCGCCGAAGCTATCACAAGTGACGGTGATTCAATGACAATGCGACTTGATCGAATCAGCAATGACGGTACACAGACAAAAGGAGTTGAGTTTGGTTTTCATGCTGATCCAAATCTATCATTAACAGCGTCGTATTCGCCAGATGGTTCTATTATTGTCCTAAGTAGTATGGGGACTGCGGCTATATATACAAAAGATTTTAAACCGCTCGAGAAATTACCGCTCCAGACCGAAATTGCGTCAGTTGCCTGGAAGGATAATGCGACATTATTATATGTCTCGAAAAACCATCTTCTCAGCTATTCACTGGCGCAGAAAGTAGCCAACGTTATCGGCTCAAGCGAGTCAGGTAGTACTATGACGGAGCTCTCCTACAATAAAACAACTAACTCAGTTTATAGTACTGTGGTTGGAGGTACAACGGGTAATACTATTCAACACATTAATCTCGATTCAGCTGCTACACAACAAGCGAGCGACACTGCCAAGATCCTATTAGAATATCTCCCACGAGAATATTCAATATTCTCATGTCGAGCTACATTCACTACTGTCACTAAGCCGATAGTGATTATTCAACAACGGCCAGGTAGTAATAGCTTACAAAACGCTGCCGACTGCGAAGATGCCGTCAAGCAAACATTTGAACGCTACAAGATAGATCCAAATCAATTTACCTATCAGCGATTACTGCCTTAGCTTTTGAGCGGCATGATGATGTGTGTGTAGTTCGGAGTCTTTTCGACAACCGATAGGACACAGGGGCTCAGTTTGCCACTGAAACGGAATGCTATTGTCTCGCCATCGAGGACGCCGAGTGCTTCAGCGATATAGCGGGAATTGAGCGTCACTTGACCGTCAGCCGAAACTGTCGCATCGGCCGTCGAAGTGTTTTCACCAAGTTCGGAGGCGATAGAATGGATCGATAATTGGTTCGTTTCTTTGGTGGCGGTCAGGGTGATCGAACCGCCAGATTCGCGGGCGAATAACCCAGCGATTTTCACGATACGTGTAAAATCACTGGCTTTGATCTCAACAACTGTTTCGGATTCTTTCGGGATCAGTTGACGATAGTCCGGGTAGTTACCATCGATCAGTCGGCTGGTGATTTCGGCTTCACCGACTCGAAATCGCACCTGTGTATCATCAAATAATACTTCGATTTCTTCGTGAGAATCGGTCATAGTTCGAATAACTTCCTGGAGGCTCGATGTCGGCACGATCGCCGCGATCTCACTCTTGGTTTTTACGAGCTGACGTTCTGATAATCGATAGCCGTCAGTAGCTGCAAGATATAGTGTGCCGTCAATAGAATGCCAGTACACACCCGTCAGCACCGGTCGAGTCGCATCACTACTACTCGTCACGACAGTTTGGGTAATAGCTTGTTTGAAATCAGTCGCGGCAATTGTGTAGCTGACGGCTTTTTCTTCATCGATCGACGGCAGTTCAGGAAACTCATCGGCATCCACACCATTGATAACAGAATTATAATTACCTGATGTAATTGTGATATGTGCTGCTTTGGTCGATAGATCGACCGTACCTTTCGGCAGACTCGACACAAACTCGCTAATGAGACGTGCTGGTAGGGTAATACTGCCGGGTTTTGTGACTTTAGCGCCAATATAGTAGGTCGATGCAATCTCGAGATTTGTCGCAGCGACTAGTAATCGATTACCCTCGGTTCGTAACAAAATATTACTAAGGATTGGTAGCCCAGTCTTTGACGATGCAACTCGACCAACGGCAGAAAGTGCGCGTGCTAGATTTTCTTGGGTGACCGACAGTTCCATAGTATTAACTCCTTTTTTAGATTAATTTATTTGGTAGTGCTAGTTATAGGTGTTGGGGAAAATAGGTATAACCTCCGCTGTAACAGATTGAGAATCGGTAAAAATACTGTGTAAAACTGCGTGAACAAGCAGGGTAACATGTGAGGGTATTTCAGAGTTTGTCCACGGCTTCGTCGTATTTCGGTTGGGACTCTATGCCATCGTGTGGACGAATGATCACACACTATACCATGGGTGGTACACAGGCTGTACACATTTTTTGCACATATCTTAGGCATACAGCTTCTCCCGAATTTCAGCCACTTGTTCACGAATCAGAAAGTCGAGCTTGATAGCTTTTTCGATTTTCTCGACTGAATGAATAGCGGTAGTGTGGTCTTTGCGGCCAAGTTCTTGGGCAATTTTTGGAAATGATAAATGGAGTTCACTGCGCAAAAGATACATAGCGATCTGACGGGGGACGACAATATGTTTGTCGCGTTTCTCACCGCAGATCTCACGGGACTCGATACTGAAATGCCGGGCAGTTTTGTCGATAATCTGCTTTGATGTCACGTGTTGTGGTCGGCTGTGGCGGACATTGCCGAGCAAGCCTTCGGCAGTCGAAATATCTGGAGTAACACCGCGCATTTCGGCGTACGCCAAAAGTTGGTTCAAGGCACCTTCGAGCTCACGGATATTGGTTTTGATATTTTTCGCCAAGTACTCGACAGTATCTGAGTCGAGAGTAGTGCCACTTTGAGATGCTTTGATTTCGATAATTGCGCAGCGGGTTTCAAAATCTGGCATCTGGATATCGATTGCCATACCCCATTCCAAGCGACTGCGTAGCCGCTCGGTGAGAGTAGGGATAGCGCGCGGTGGTTTGTCGGAACCGATGATAATTTGTTTGTTCGCCTGGTGGAGCGCATTAAAGGTATGGAAAAACTCTTCCTGCGTTTTTTCTTTGCCGGCAATAAATTGCATGTCATCGACGATTAGCACATCGACATTACGATACTTATCGGAAAAACCTTTTTTCTTGAACCGAATACTGTCTAAGAATTCTTTGACGAAGGTTTCCGAACTGACATAGAGAATAGATGCCGCCGGGTCGCGTTTTAAAATAGCGTTGCCAACGGCCTGGAGCAGGTGAGTTTTACCTAATCCAACACCACCGTACAAAAAGAGGGGATTGTATTTGGCGCCAGGATTGACACTGACAGCTTGCGCGGCGGTAAAAGCCAGGTCATTGCTCGACCCGACAATAAAGTTCTCGAACGTGTAGCGGGGGTTTAGGCTATTGGCGGGCGTGACACTTTGTCGCGGTGCTGGTGTTGAACTCGCTTGAATTAATGCATCGGCACGGTCGCGCACCGAGCCTTCACCTGTTGTTTCTCGGCTCACAATCCGCTTTTTCGTGGTCTTCACGACGTAGGATATTGTTGGGTTTTCGACACCATTACGGCTGACAATATCACGGATCTGGGTATCAAATTTGACCTGAAATTGTCGGATCGCAAAGACATTCGGGACACCCACGACCAGACGATTGCCATCTTGAGAGAGCAGTTCGGTATTTTTGAACCAAGTCGTAAAGTTACCGTGGCTAACGGTCAGTTCGATCTCCCCCAGGACGCTTTGCCACAAGGCATGTTGCACAGCCAATAACCCTCTCGCTCATCTGTTTTACTGTATCTTACTATACCGAAGTGGGGAGTTTTCCACAACCATCCAGAGGAACGGAAGAAGAGCAGGGAAATAGGGGTGTAAGTTTTCCACTTTTTGCTGCCACCTCTGTTATTTTTGTGGATAATTCTACGACATCTGTGGAAAAAATCTAGATCAGCAAACAAGTTTGCCTGAATTGCAAGCTGATATTGACCGGGAAGGGGAGAATTGGTAAAATAACAGAGATATGCCAAAGCGAACCTACCAACCACACACTCGTCACCGCGCAAAAACTCACGGATTTCGTGCGCGCGTTGCAACAAAAGCTGGTCGCGCCGTTCTAAAGCGCCGTCGCCTCAAAGGCCGCGCCAAAGTCGCGACTGTCTAGTAAATCATCCCGAGCATCACTGCCGGGATGATTTTTCTACGGTATACTAGATAGTAAGATATGTTGACAAAAAAGAATCGCTTTCACGGCCACGGCAGCCTCGCCTACTTGTACAGAAATGGAACAGCTGTTCGGTCTCATCTACTTACGATTAAATATCTAGCAAATCCTCGTCGGAAACATTCGCGAGTTTCAGTAGTTATTAGTAAAAAAGTCCATAAATCAGCGGTTGGTCGCAACCGGATCCGTCGCCGGGTTTACGAAATTATTCGCCACGAGCTGCCAAAGTTTACCACCAATTACGATCTGACGGTGATTATTATCTCTGGCGAAGCCATCATGACAACTCACGAAGAGCTAGCAACAACAATCCACGACTTACTGAGACAGACCCCTGTTTATAATCCGCCCCGAGTAGTATAATGGGGCATAAAGTTATCTAGCCGGGAGTTTACATGTTTGACTTGCTGATCGTTCAACCAATCTTTAACCTGTTAGTTCTCATTTATAGCCTGATTCCGGGCGGTGATTTCGGAATCGCTCTCATTATCTTTACGATAATCGTCCGTTTTTTGATGTATCCCCTGCTCAAAAAACAACTTCACCAGTCACGAGCCATGCAGCGACTACAGCCGGAGTTAAAACGACTTCAAGCGCAGCATAAAGATAATCCCCAGGCGCAGGGTCTGGCTATGATGGAGTTGTATAAAAAACACAATGTCAGCCCGTGGCGCTCAATTGTAATTATGGTAATCCAGATTCCGATCTTTATCGGCCTATTCCAGGTGATCCAGGTCTTTTCGCAGCACCGCGATCAGATTGCTAAATTCACTTACGATGCTATCGAGAATATTCCCGTTATTCACAACCTGGTGCAAAATCCCGATAGCTTCAATCACACGGCGTTTGGTTTTATCGATCTGACGAAGAACGCTTATAGTCACGGACAAGTCTATTGGCCGCTCCTCATACTGGCGGTGATTGGTGGTGTCACTCAGTACGTGATGGCACGTCAGACGATGCCAAAAAACACTGGTGGCAAGCGACGTCTGCGTGACATTATGAGCGATGCCGCCGAAGGCAAGAAACATGATCAGACTGAGATGAATCAAGTTATGACAAATAACATGATTCGTATCTTGCCTATCATGATGTTCTTTATTATGCTGAGCCTGCCGGGCGCACTGGCTCTCTACTATGTGATATCAAATGTTGTCGGTATTATGCAGCAGCATCGTATTCTCCAAGATGATATTGTCGAGATGGAAGAGATTGCCGACCAACCAACTATGAGTCCGATAACAGCTAAAAATCAGCGAGCTGCCGAAAAGCGAGCTCAAGAGGCCAAGGAAGCGCACGTCACGAAAATTGTTGCGAAAGACAGCGGAAGGAGGAAAAAATAATGAATTACGATGAGTCCCAGGTATTCGCACAGAAATTTTTACAAGATATTATCTCGTTTTTTGGCGAGAATATTGAGGTTGAGGTGTCGGTTGAAGACGACGTGATTGCTCTACATATCGTGTCGTCAGATCTCAATAGTATCCTGATCGGCCGCAACGCCGAAACCTTGCGGAGTCTTCAGTACATAGTGTCGACAGCACTGCGCAACCAAGGCGCTGACCTAACTCGCGTCAATGTCGATGTCGCCGACTACAAAAAACAACGCGAAGAAAAAATCGCTGAACGCGCTCGGGAATGGATTGAAGCAGTCCGCCAGACGGGTGATTCACACGTCGCTCGTATTAACGCTGCCGACCGCCGGGTCGTTCACCGCGTGGCTTCTGAATATGACGATATCCAGACTTTTTCAGAGGGTGAAGGCCGCGACCGACACATAATTATCGCACAAAAGAGTTCGTAAACCTCGCTGCTATCTTGATAAGATTCGCTGGTAGACGGCGTGCGTTTCTGTCGCCATGCGTTGCCAAGAATACTGATTCACCTGCTTTTTTCCAGCTTGCTTCATAGACTCGAGAAGTTTCGGGTTGTTGATTGTGACACGAATTGTTTCGGCCATTGCGACTGTATCAGTTGGATCGAAATACACCGCTGCGTCCCCTAGTATCTCGGGCATACAGCTGGCATTGCTCGAAATAACCGGTAGGCTATAGGCCATGGCTTCAAGCGGCGGTAAGCCAAATCCCTCCATGAGCGATGGAAAAACGTAGGCGGCAGCACGCGTGAATAACCAGTCACGCTGACTGTCGGGTAGGAAACCAGTGAAATGAATATTTTTGTAGCTCTGTTTTTCAAAGTAAGCTTGGTTGCGCTTGGTGTCTTCATTCATCCGGCCGACCAAAACCAGCCCGACAGCTGGATCGGTTTTCAGGAGTTGCTGATGTGCCTCGCCGAGTCGCCGGATATTTTTGTAATCAGGTTGTTGGCCGACGTACATAATAAAGCGCTTGAAGGGTAGACCGGGATAGGGCTCAAGCTCTAAGGGGTGTGCCTCACCCGCTTCGTAGATTGTCGTTATTTTTTCGTTCGGGATATGCGTGAAGTCTTGAAACTCCCGCGCGGTATTTTTCGAGATCGTAATGATGTGGTTGTTGGTTCTGGCGATCGACCGGAAGACGAAGCGACCGACTAATTGCTTGGCGTGATAGACCAGCCAGTTCTTGTCGGAGTTATAGGTTTTGAGTAGCGTCATGTCGTGCACAGTTGTGACTTTTTTGCCGCGGTAGAGCACTGGCTGTTGTGGCATACAGAAGTGCACAAGATCTGGGTTTAGATCGTTGAGATATCGAAGGAACCCAATTTGTTCGTTGAACGAATAGGCGACGTAGGGCACGGCGCGGACAGTGAAATTAGGGTTTGTCGGTTTCCAATAATCGATATCTTTTGGCGGTACCAGCACAGAATAGTGATTTTCTTGGTCGATTTCCTGTAGGTACTCGAGGAGCTTGACAGCGTAGGTTCCAGTGCCAGAGTTAATAAACCTGACATCCAGAGCAATGTGTGCCACTAGCTACCCTCTTTTTTATGTGCGAAGACCACTCGGTCATAGAGTACAAAATTCCAGATCAGACTAACAATAGTAGCGAGAAGTTTTGCCAGCAACAGGACGAGGTTACTTTGTAGCCCAAAACTAGCAAGTAATGGTGAGACAGCCCAGATAACCAGGTTTTGTAGTACCCAAAGCCCAAACAGTGTCACGACGACAAACAAGATAAGTTCGCGTTTGACACTGGTGTCGGTTGTTCTGAACGTGAAGTTTTTATTGAGCGCAAAACTACATAAAAACGCGATAGTCGTCGAAATAATATTAGCCGCCGACACTGGCAGACCGAAGACTTTTGAAAGCAAGAAAAGCAGACCGAAATCAAGCGCGGTATTAAAGCCACCGACCAACGCAAATCGAACGACTTTACTATTTTTCAGCGTAGCCATCGTGATACTCGTCAACAAAGTAGAGGGGACGGTGCTTGGTTTCTTTAAAAATCCGGCCGACATATTCGCCAATAATACCAATACTCAGGAGCTGAATACCGCCGAGAAACAAGATTGCACCCATGAGTGACGAATAGCCCGCCACACCCGCGACTCCCATCAGCGCGCGAACGATAATAACGATCAGGTAGATAAAGGCAATGAAAGACACAACCATACCAAATATCGTCGCAATTCGCAGTGGTCCAGTTGTAAAGCTCGTGATACCATCGAGTGCCAGGTTGATAAGTCTGGGGTAGTTCCATTTGGTGACACCAGCGGCTCTCGGGTCGCGGTCGTAGAGGATTTCTTTTTTCTTGTATCCGATCCAACTAAACAAGGCTTTGGTGTTTCGTTCTGATTCGCGCAGTTGGGTCAGGGCATCGATACAGCGTTGGCTGAGCAGGCGAAAATCACCAGTGTCACGTTGAATCGGCACATGGGTCGATTTCTGCAAGATACGGTAGTACAGCTCACTTGTCTTTTTCTTGAGCCAGGTCTCACCTTCGCGCGAGCGGCGGCGGGCGTAGACATCATCATAGCCACTTTCCCACAACCTTACCATATCAGGAATGAGTTCCGGTGGATCCTGCAGATCAGCGTCGATGATAACAGTAGCGTCACTGTGAATATGGTCAAAACCGGCGATCATGCCAATTTCTTTGCCAAAATTGCGCGAGAAATTCACATAACTGACACGGGGATCGTCGGCCGCCCAGTCGCGGATCAGTTGCATAGTGTTATCGCGGCTACCGTCGTTGACAAATAAAAACTCGAGGTTGTGTTTGGGCAATGTTTTAGCAAGACCTTCGAGCCGTTCTCTCAGCATTGGCAGCACTTCTTCTTCGTTGTAGGCGGGAATCAGGATAGTAAGTTTCTTTTTCATCGTGTAGCCTTATTATACTATTTTCTACCAGTAAAAATTGCCCGAAACTTGCGCAGCCCCGTTTGCTCAGGCGGGATGTCGTGCAGGATAATACTGTCGATGTAGCTCACAGGAACGCGCCGTTGTTTTTGTGTGGACAGACGGAGACGAAACGTACTGACGCTATAGGCAATACTTTTGAGGAAACCTTTGAGCGCAAAAACACCTGATCCATTTCTAATTGCGTTTGCAAAAATAAGAGTGTACATGAGGGTAAAACGAGGTAACATCCCGGCCCATAGCCGTAGGGGTGCGTTTTTGAAAAAGAGAAGCGGTAAGTTCTTGAAGGTGTTATAAACAGTCAGCCCTGGCACCGTACGACTGCTGGCTCCAATTTGATGGTAGGCGATTGCTTTGGGGGTATAGTAAACCTTCCATCCCGCCAGTTGAGCCCTGAAACTCAGATCACTATCCTCAAAGTACATAAAAAACCGCTCATCAAAGTAGCCGATAGACTGATACAGGGCGCAGCGTGAGAGGAATCCGCCGCCCGTAAAACCAAAGACATAGCGGCGTTTCGGCGCCATACCTATGGGCCGGTCACGATAGCTAGGTCCAGGCGTGCCCCATGTTGAGAAAACCTCACCCGCGGTATCGATCGTTTCTTTGTTGGCTCTGGCCATCAGTCCAGTTGCGACACCAATCTTTGGGTTTTCGTCGAGCACTTTTACTAGAGACGATACCCATGCTGTATCGGCGACAGCATCTGCATTGAGCGAACCGATGTAGCTATAATTATGAGCGATTGCCCATCTTATCCCATGATTAAACCCACCAGCCGTTCCGTTGTTGTCCTGACTTTGAACATAGCTGACTCTCTTATTGGTAAGTGAGCGGCAATAGTCCCGGAGCAGTTTTCTGGTTTGGTGTTTTGAATTATTGTCTACGATCACAACGTCGACAGTCGGAAAAGTCTGGTTTAGCAGGCTAGCGACACAGGATACTACGTCATCGTAGTTATTCCAACTTATCACCATAATTGCAACTCGTTTCATCTGTATTATATAATACAGGAAGATGAATGGAATTTTGACGAAAGAGAGCAGGGCGCTGCTCGCAGAACTTGTTCGTACGGATTTCAAATTACGCTATCAGGGATCAGCCCTTGGCTACGTGTGGTCACTCCTGAAGCCATTGCTTATGTTTGTCATCCTATATGTGGTTTTCGTCTTCTTCCTCAAAATGGACAAAGGTGTTCCACACTATCCGGTCTACCTGCTTCTAGGTATCGTATTGTGGAACTTTTTCACAGAAATGACAGTACAAAGCCTTGGCTCGGTCGTCGGCAGGGGTGATTTGATTAGAAAAGTGAAGATACCACGCTGGATGATACCAATTAGTACTGGCATGTCGGCTCTTATCAATCTAGGGCTTAGCCTCATTATCGTTGGGGTTTTTATGATAGTGAATGGAGTCTCGTTAAACTTTTCAGCAGTATTAATCATTTTTGATATCGCACTGCTTTACCTGCTTGCGCTGGGGTGCTCTCTGTTTCTTGCGGCTGCATATGTAAAATTTCGTGACCTCAGCTATATCTGGGAGGTCGTGTTGCAGGCTGGATTTTATGCCACGCCAATCATCTACCCTCTAACACTAGTCCCTGGTGCTTTTTTACAGAAGCTGCTATTACTTAACCCAGTCGCGATGATCATACAGAATGCACGCTATAACGTTGTGAGTCATGAGGTGCCAACTGCCTGGACTGTGCTGACGAATCACGTATGGATAGCTATTCCTTATTTGGTCGTAGCCATACTATTGGTCGGCGGTATTTTGTATTTTAAGAAAGAGTCAAAGGACTTTGCGGAGAATATATAGATGAAACAGCCTGACTCAATTGCCGTCCGTGTTGCGCATGTTAGTAAAGACTTCAAGCTGCCTTTCGATAGCCAAAATTCCATCAAGGGACGTCTGATCAACATGGGCAAAAGAGGCTACAGCATACAAAGAACCCTCAGCGACATCAGCTTTACTATTAAAGCGGGTGAATTCTTGGGGATTGTCGGCCGCAACGGTTCGGGCAAGAGCACGCTCCTAAAGCTTATCGCAGGTATCTATCGGCCGACGAGTGGTGATATTCAGATACGGGGTAGACTGACGCCGTTTATTGAACTGGGGGTTGGCTTTAGCCCTGAGCTGTCTGGCCGTGACAACGTCTACTTGAACGGCGCACTCCTGGGGTTCTCACGTGCTGAAATGCACGAGATGTATGATGACATCGTGCAATTTGCCGAGCTGGGTGATTTCATGGATCAGAAGCTCAAAAACTACTCGAGTGGCATGCAGGTGCGTCTTGCATTTTCAATAGCCATAAAAGTCAGTACTGATATTCTCGTCCTCGACGAAGTCCTAGCCGTGGGTGACGCCGCTTTCCAGCAGAAGTGTTTCGACTATTTCATGAGTCTAAAACGTGAAAAGAAGACCGTCATACTGGTCACTCATGACATGGGAGCCGTACGTCAGTACTGTGACCGTGCCATTATGATTGAGCAAGGTGTTATAGCGGAAGAAGGTACTCCCGAAAAAGTTGCCGCCGCCTACCAGCAGCTCTTTGCAAAAGAAATGGAGAACCAACACGATAACGAGAATATACGCGGTGAACGCTGGGGCTCTGGTGAAGTTCGTGTCACAAAAACTCAGACGAAGACGACTCCATCAACAGTGACAATCTCGACCGAATATCAAGCAAATGCATCGGTAGAAAATGCTATATTTGGTATCTCTATATACTCACCTGCTAATATCGGTCTGATTGATGCCAATACCTATCAGCTCAACCGAAGAACCGGCAAGATTAAAAAAGGCGCTACCATCAAGCTCGTCTGGGAACTACCAAATATCTTTACAAATGGAAAATATCGTGTCAGCGCCGGCTGTACAAGCTCATCATTTCATCAAGTTTATGATCAAGTCGCCGACGCGGGTAATTTTCGTATCTCTACCGATGCACCGACGGGCGGTATTATATTCCCGAAATCCGATTTGCGGGAATTTACGATTCATCAACCGACTAAAAAATAAGACAAGAGGCGCTGTATGAAAAAACTATACAAACTATATATGTACACAAAGAACGAAGGTGTTGCACAGACATCGATACGATCGGCGAAGTACATACTCAAACATCTAAAAACTGTGAAACAGCCGATAGATATCATGGTCGCGCCATCTGATGTTATGGCTGCCGACTATATTCATGCTCCCTACAAGACGCCTCCGCTCAAAAAAGTAAATAAGCTGCGTATCGGATGGGTTTTATCACCTCTGAGTCCAGGAGCTGGTGGTCAGAATACCATTACTCGGTTTGCTCGATACCTGAAGAATGCTGGCCATGACGTCACTTTCTATATATATGAAGGAATCCAGGCGCAGTCACTAACTGAAGCGGCCGAAATCCTAAAAAAGAGCTTCAAATTTGACGTTACGGTCAAGAAGATTGCCGATTATACCGAGTCAGATGCGTTGATTGCGACCGGTTGGGAGACGGCGTATCCGACTTTCAATATAAAAACAAAAGCCCACAAGTTCTACTTTGTCCAAGATTTTGAACCATACTTCTATGGAGTAGGTTCACGCTATGTGTTGGCAGAAAATACCTATAAAATGAATTTCTATGGCATTACTGCAGGCCCATGGTTGACCAAAAAAGTTGGCGACTACGGTATGAAGGCCGATTACTTTGACTTTGGCGCCGACCTCGATATTTACCGGCCAGAGACTATGCAGCCGAGACAAAAGAAGATCTGTTTTTATGCTCGCCCCGTCACAGAGCGTCGCGCGTTTGAGATTGGTGTCTTGGCTTTGGAGATCTTTCATAAAACACATCCCGAATATCAGATTGAATTTATCGGTTGGGATGTCTCAAACTTCAAGATTCCGTTCCCATACGTCAATCGTGGCATACTAACCCACTCCGAGCTGGCTGAGCTGTATCAGGAGTCGGTCGCTTGTCTTGTACTTTCTCTCACTAATGTTTCATTGCTTCCGCTTGAGCTTCTGGCTGCAGGCTGCGTGCCAGTCATGAACGACGGCGAGAACAACAAGATGGTGCTCCACGGCATGGATGGGTTTGTGGATTACGTACCGACCAACCCAATTCAGCTTGCTGAAGGGCTATGTAAGGCGGTTGAGCGTAGTGACGTAGACGCACATGCGCGCGCGGCATCTGACAGCGTTGGCTCAGTGTCTTGGGATAATTCGTACAAAAAGGTTGAAACTATCTTGATGAAGCAGGTGACGGGCAAGTAGATGAAGCGCCCCTATGTGACGGTTTTTATTCCGACATACTTTGGAGAGCGTTACTTGGACGAGCTACTCGATCGGGTGGTCTCTCAAAAAACCGATTTTCAGTACGAGGTACTGATATACGATACGAGTTCAACAGACAAAACTCCGGACATCATCAAAAAATATGTCAATAAACACAAGAATATTCGACATAAGACGATTACAAAAGCCGAGTATGGCCACGGAAAGACGCGGCGCGAAGCTGCGTTTGATGCGAAGGGCGAAGTTGTTGTCTATCTGTCCCAAGATGCAATCCCCGCTCATGATCAGTGGCTGTATGAACTCGTGAAACCTTTTGAGTTGAATCAGAGAGTGGCAGGGGTGCTAGGCAAACAAGACCCACGACCAGAGGCGCTACCCTTATTGAAGAATGAAATAAAAGCGGTATTTAACAATTTCGGTTCTGATCTTGGCACCACGTTTTTCTACAAGGATGATTTCATCAAAGCCCAGTCACAGTACGACGCCATAGCATTTTACTCCGATGTTAATTCGGCCGCGAGAAAGTCAGTCTTGACGGGCGATATTCCCTATCAGGAAGTTCCATATGCAGAAGATCAGCTATTTGGCAGGGATATTATTGACGCAGGGTACATCAAAGCATACGCACCGCGGGGTAACGTTGTCCATACAAACATGGTACGACTGAGGGACTACAAGGCGCGCCTTTTTGATGAAACAATGGGACTCAGGTCAGTGGGTATACGAGTTGAGATTCCTCGGTTGCGCACCGTCGCGAAGTTGCTGACAAGAGGTATCGTAAAAGACTGGGTGCGCACCCTACAGGATAGAGAATACTCGTGGCGGCGCAAACTATACTGGCTGGTAGTCAACCCGTTTTATCATGTCGAAAAGTGGCGCGGCGTTCGACTTGGCGCGAGCGTACCGGTTGGAGATAAAGAGCTATCTGATAAGTACTCACTCGAGGCCTCCGAGGCACAAAAAAATACCAGCAACCAGTAGACGGCAGCGAAGAGCTTATGGTATAATAAACAACTGAAAAGCTAGGCTTTCTGCTATGAATACAAAAAGACATTCAAAATATACCAAAACTATCATTCTTGCACTCACTGGGCTCGTGGTCGTAGTCCTTGCGTATGGATGTCTGGCGTACTTTCGCGGGTGGTTGCCTTTTTCTCGGGCGACCAGCACGAGCGACCCAAATACAGGCATCAATAAAGTCAGCTACGATCCAGCAACAAAGGATCAGACGAACGCTGGCTCCCAGGCAAAGGATAACTCGAGCAGCCAAGTGAATGAAGCGACAGTCGAGCGCGATCAGGCGAACGGGCAGTCAACTGCAACTCAAACGACACAAAGTGTTGACGTACTTATCACTTCCGCAAACTATTCGAACGGTATCTTAAAGATACGCGCCATGATATCGACGATTGACGCGAGCGGGACATGTATGCTGACCCTCTCGAGGCCGGGTGCGTCAGATATCACGAAAACCGCACCAACTCAAACCATGGGTTCCTACACGACCTGCCAGGGATTCGACGTGAGCGAAGTGATTGCTGGAACATGGCAAGCAAAGGTGCAGTACCAGGGATCGCTCAATCGAAGTGGCAGCGCTCAAAAAGAGGTAACGGTATGATGTTACGGATGGGGATGCGTCTGGCACTTGTGGGCTGTGCACTAACGGGCGCCGTATTGTTAGCAGACAATGCTGCCGCAATCGATGCGCGCACGTTCAACCCAGGGCGTATTATTGATGATGGTATATTCACCAACTCTGATTCGATGACTGTCGCACAGATCCAGAATTTTTTGACTAGCAAGATGCCAAATTGTGACACAAATGGTGTAGAGAAAGCGGGCGGTGGCACGCTCACGATGACAAATCGCCAGTGGATTGAGTCAAAATACCAGATATCGCCACCCTATAAGTGCCTCTATAACTACAAAGAGAATCCTAGTACAGGTGAGAATAATTATGGCAAAACAACCGATCCAGCCGGTTCTTTGAGCGCAGCCGAGTTAATCCTACAGTACTCAAAGCAGTTCAACATTAATCCTCAAGTGATGATCGTGACACTGCAAAAAGAAAACGGCCTGGTTACCGACAACATTCCCGTGCCGCGCAATTACAATCAAGCCATGGGTTTTGGCTGTCCTGATAACGTTGCTCCAGGAGCCCCGGTATGTGATCCTGCCTACGGAAGTTTTTCAGCACAATTATATCAGGCTGCCCGACATTTTCGTGGCTATATAACTAATGGACCAGGCTGGTATGTACCGTACGATACGGGATGGAACACGATTCTATGGAACCCAGTAACGTCGTGCGGGACAAGTGATGTCTATATTGAGAATCGATCGACAGTTGCGCTCTATAGCTATACGCCGTATCGGCCAAACCAAGCGGCACTTACTGCTCAGTATGGACTTGGCGACGCCTGCAGCGCCTACGGCAACAGGAACTTCTATCTATACTTTAATGATTGGTTCGGCACACCCTATGTCAACGGCAACCTACTGCGTAGCGTAAACGACGCGACAGTCTACCTCGTGGCGGGTAGCATGAAGTACCCAATTTCGAGCCAGGAGATATTAGGGGCTCTTTCGCCACTCGGCGGCGTGGGAGTTGTTGGCCAGTCGTATCTTGACAGCCTCACAACCGGGTTGCTCGCGAATCGACTCATCCGCTCTCCGGACGGCACACTTTATTTCTATGATTCTGGTTTTAAACTACCCTTTACGAGTTGCGAAATGGTAACAGCGTATGGACTCTCTTGCGGTTCGTATATGCAACTCACACAGCCTCAGATTGATAGCTTTGCAACTGCGCCACCAATCACAAATGGCATGAAAACGACAAGCGGGCGAACTTTCTATGTGACCCAGGGAACAAAGCGAGAAGTATTTGATAACAACGCGATAGTAAATGCCGGGCTCACCGTACCTGGGTTTAATATCTTATCAGACGGCTCTCTCTCATATCTATCATATGGAGTACCGATTGTGCGTGCAGATATAGCTATAACGGATCGCCAGGATCCAGCGAAACGCTATCTCATGGATGCCTCTCAGGCAGTACGCCTAAGCTCTCTTCAGGCAAAGAGTTCGGCGTATAGCGATATCCCAAGTGGCGTGCTCGATGCTGCAAGTATCGCAAAGCTACCAATCTCTCCGGGGCTTATCGACGACTACATAAAAGACGCAAACGGCAATTCGTATGTCCTGTCTTATGATGGCAAGCGTAAGGTAATCGATGCTTCTGGTATCCCTGCGGCAGCTATTCCGGTGCAGTTTGGTTCGTCCCTCGTTGCGTTAATTCGCGGCACAGGGGCGTTAACGGTACCGGCATTAGTCAGATCGTCGAGCGACGAGACGGTGTACGCACTCGTAAATGGTGAGAAACGTCCACTGATCGCCATGGAGGATCTAACGTCATTGACGGGGCAGAGTACACCATATATTGCCTGGATGTCTGGAGGTCTTCTCGACACGATACCGAGAGGCAATATCATTGTTGGAGCCGGTAGACTGGTCAAGACTCCCTCGAGCGCAACTGTCTATATGACTGATGGCTACGATTCATTAATCCCAATGTCATCATTTGACCCAGTGTTTGGCCTCGGTGTAGATCTCAATATTCGGACGATCAGCGACGCCATACTGGCAAAATATTCGACTAACTTTAAGGCACTCCTGTCCCCTTATGTGAAGTGCGCTAACGACACGTATCTTGGGATTGGGGGTGTAGCTTATAAAATGACGTTGCCCACTGACCCTCTTGTTCTGTCGCCGCAAGCCTGTAATGTGCTGAAAAAAAGCGATACTCCACCAAAATTTGTGCTTGACTCGAATGGTACCATTAGTAAACTCGAAGTAGGTACGGTATACCCAATAACCAGCTGGTATTCCTACACCCAGTTAAATCCGGGCGGGGCTGGTCTTGTGAGCATCACAACCCAAGCAATCATGTTAGTACCGCGCGGTTCGTATCTATAGCTCAATCAGCAGTGGTCAATGCGTGGTATACTAACAGGTGCATGGTCTCTATTCGTGAGATAAAATCTAGACTAAGGGCGTGGCTAGACAGGCCAGAGTACGTCTATCTTGTCATCGCGCTGATTGGCGTTGTTGGCTTTTCTCTGATCACCCCACCTTTCCAGGGCCCCGACGAGCCAGAACACTATGCAAAAGTTCAGTTTCTATCGCGCGGCCAATTTATAGCATCTGGCAACGATACATTGCCAGCTTCTCTCAGGACTACGCTCAAAAAGACCTTCTTTGATCACGACATACGGGGTACAACTTCTGCGAAATATGATTTCTCAAGAACGCTCGATGCTCTCAACGACTCGCCTGAAGCAGTCGATACGCAGCAGTACCCAGTCATATCATATAGCCCAGTTGGCTATATCCCGGCGGTCGTGGCTGTATTTATCTCAAATCATCTGGGGGGCAGCATGGCGGCTGGGCTCTATCTTGCGAGGTTAGCGCTTGGGCTTACTGCGGTCGCTTTGTGGTTTGTTGCTATTCGAGTCATACCGACAAAAAAGTATCTATATATGGCCATAGGGCTGACGCCGATGATGCTTTTTCAGCAGTCGGTGGTCTCAGTTGACGGGCTCTCTTACGCATTTTTGGCGCTATTTGTCGCCTACGTGACGGCACTTTATAGCCAGCCTGTTATTCATAGGAGGCAGTGGTGGATCTTACTGACACTTTGCGTGATGGTGGGACTAGCTAAGCCGCTTCTGTATCTCTTTCTGCCGCTCGTTTTCATCCTTATGAACAAGCGTCGTCTTCAGCCAATCGGTATCTCTCTTGTGGCCGTAGCAGTTCTGTTATTGTGGAACATTGTTCTTGCGCCGCTTGCGACGAGCGGAGGGACGCTCGCCACGGTATCTCCGTCAAATGTCAACCCACAGCAGCAAATCGAGTATCTTGTTCATCATCCTGGAAAGATAGTCAGAGTGGCCTGGAATTCGTACATGACCGACTACGGGGACGAGGAAGTGCGTGGAATGGTCGGGATATTCGGCTATGCCGACACGGCCTATCCGTTATGGATGTACACTTATTTTTGTGTGACTCTGGCAGCAATTATTATTACCAACCCAGACAGACGATCAGCTAGCTATCAATGGTCAAAGGTTATTGGACGTGCCTGGAAGTATGCGGCTCTCGGCATGAGTGCGGTTTATTTTGCGGGTGTTAATGCTGCCCTGTATCTTAGCTACACACCAGTAGGATTCCCGATCGTGTATGGCGTACAGGGGAGGTACTTTCTGCCGCTTATGATTGTGATCGCCGGCCTGGCGATAGGCAATGGAATGCACCTAACCGAGGCGCAACGAAAGCGGGTACGACCATGGGTCGTTGGCTCACTCGCGGTGCTTGTCCTATTGGCCGTGTTTATCGTCTTCCAACGATTCTACTTATATACGCCGTAACTGCCAGTAGTATATAGTTAGTATGGTGAGAGAAAACATAAAAAAAGATTACTTTTGGAACACGCTTGGGGTGTTGATGCAGAATGCCCTATCGCCCGTGCTTCTCGTTATTGTCACGCGGATCAGTGGCATTGACGGTTCTGGAGTATTCTCGTTTGCTTTTGCTATATCGATAATTTTCTGGTCAGTCGCGCTTTGGGGTGGACGTACATTCCAGGTTTCCGACGTAATCGGCCAATTTTCAGTACGGGGCTACATTCGGACGCGTCTTTTACTTGGCACACTCGTGATGTTTTGTTCGGTCGGTTTTGTTATCGTCAATGGCTACTCGGCCGAAAAAGCCTATCTTATTATTATGCTATCGCTTCTAAAGGTGTCTGAATCAATTGCTGATGTTCTTTATGGAGTGGTTCAGACTGGCGGCCGACTGTACCAGTCGGGGATCTCGCTAGTGGTAAAATCAATCGTTGGCGCGCTTGCCTTTATGTTTGCGCTTATCTATACTCACGATCTTGTCGTCAGTAGCGGGACGTTATTAGTGGTTAACAGCATCGTTCTTATCTGCTACGATATCCCGAACAGCCGGCAGTCGCGCCGGTTGGAGAAGAAACACAAAATCTTCGCATCATCAAACGAAGTTTGGCGTATTCTTAAAACAACCTCACCAGTGTTTGCAATGAGCCTGCTGTCCATGCTCTCGATCAATATTCCGCGCTATTTTGTGGACAGATACCACGAAGACCAAATAGGGTATTTTGGCATCCTGACCATGCCAATTGCACTGTTAACTCTCATGATTACCTTTATCCTGCAGCCGAATATCGTGGGGCTGTCGAAGGTTTATGTACAACGAGAAGTAGCTAAGTTTGAGGCAACGGTTATGAAGATCGCTCGGTATGTTCTAATTGGGGCTCTGATACTATTCGGAGCGATTATAGTTGGCGGGATACCGCTCTTGAACATGGTATTTAATATTGATATCAAGGATTATCAGGCAGCCCTCTATGTCGTTGTGGCTGGCGCGTTCGCAAATACGATTGTCGGTGTTATGATGAATATCCTCACAATTATGCGACACTTCAGAGTGCAGTTTTATCTATTACTGCTGGCAAATGCGTTGCTTGTCATTGCCTGCGGAGTCCTCGTGCCGTCGCATGGGCTACTTGCTGCTGTGACTCTTTATGCTGCAACGAATGCGCTTCAGGCTGCCGGACTTTATGTCGCGTATGTTCTATATATACGACGATATCGCCTAGCGTCCTGAGCCAGCTTGAACAGAGCGATTCATGCCGGCAAGGTAGTAGCGCTGGCCAAGCCTATGTAGCGGAATATAGAGCGACCTTGGCAGTAGCTGATAGAGGCTTCGCTGCATCTTGAATATCCGTTTACGGTTTACTTTTACTTTTTTAAAGTCATTCCAGGGCGACAGAGCAAGGTACTTATCGAAGATGCCGTTCTGAGGGTGGATACTATCTTGTTCCCAAGGCCGCCCGGTCATAGCTCCCATACAGTGGTAGAGCACCGGTGATTTCGCGGCTTCGGCAACTTCTTCGGGTGTATTATAGTAAGCTGGCTGCAGGTCGTACATCTTAAGTGACTCTTTGATGCCGTAGATATAAAAGCCACTGTTGAAATTATATTTCAGGTTGAGGTAGGTCATGTCATGGCGAAATAGAACGTTGAGGATATCTTGGTCGACAGTGTAGTATCCGCTACGTACGTTTTTTAGATGAGATACAATCTTGTCTTCGCAGCCACGCTTGATCCAAGCCTTTTGATCGATCAGTAGGACGCCGCAGTTGTAGTACTTATCGGTGAGGGGGATGTCAATCATCTCTTTGTAGGAGTTCATGGTGCAGTCATAGGTCGCGGCGATTGTGTGACCCTTTAAGTCAAAGTTGCACAGCTCTTTTAATGAGCCATCGATGATGGTATCGCCATCGAGCTGCAATATATAGCCACCTTTAATCGGCAGGTTATTGATAGCGATAAGCTTAAAATAGGTCGTATATGTGCCCTTAAATGGTGCGACTTTAAATTCTTTGAGCGATGCAAGGATCTTTTCAGTGTTAACAAACGTAATTGAGCGCTTGTATTCTTTAGCAACCTGCTGCATCTTCTTCTTATTTTTCTCGCTAATATTGTCATCAAGAATATAAAAATTGAGCGTTTCGATATCAGTGTTGTTTTTCATGAGCGATGTCATAGACACGCCAGTGATCGGCGCATAGTAGTCGTTGCTTTGGTAGAGAATATTGAGCGATCTTGTCATGAATTTTTCTCCTCGGGACTTAGTTTTTTGCGGAACATAAGTAGACTCCAGTCGATCTTGCTCCTCAGATTGATTAAGAAGATAATCAGCGGGTTGTTATAGATGGCGGGCATACCAAGATCTTTTTTGACAGCTTCGTAGTCGACATCGTTATATCCTTTGACTCCAATCTCTGCGATAACAGCTGCAACGCAGGCCTTTTTTAGCTGTCGTTTTTTGTTATATCCAAGATCTTTGCACATTGCTTGTGTTTGGTAGAAGGCGCAACGGATGGAGTCATTGCATACCGACAGCTTCAATGATTCAGATTCACCGACTCCCTTATTAGTAAGCCTCAGTGGCAAAAAGCCTGTTTTGTAATAATGACCCATCTTTGCCGCAAATGCGAAGTCAGACGATGGAAAGAATATATCATCAAGGCCGCCGATGTCTAGCGCTTTTTGCTTGTTAATAAAAGTACTGTTCATAACATAAATATGGTTGAGGTTGTCATTTTGGGTTAAGACAATGCATTTTCCATTATTTAACCGAATAAATAGTTGCTGTAAGAGTCTAAAGAACTTACGCATAAGAGGCTCTGTTTTCTGGCTGGAGTTCTCACGAGTATCATGTACGTCGATATAGACACCCAGTAGTCCAAGGCCATACTTCTCTAAGCTATAGCTCATGAGCTCGCTAAGATAGTTTGGCTTGAGCATGTCGTCATCGTGTAGCAGGCAGTACCACGTAGTCGGACTAAGTTCACACGCTCGGTTCCAGTTTGCGTATTGTCCAAGGTTGCTCTGGTGACGGTAATACAAAATGTTTTTGTGCTCTTCGCAGTAGCCCTTCATAAGATCATCGGTCGCCCGATCGAACCCTGAGTCGTCGAGTACGACAATAGAAAAAGGCTTATCATAGTCCTGTGCGAGTGCCGATTCGATGGCATTCCTGAGCCCATTTGCGCGTTTGTAGGTGAGTATCATTATCGAAACTGCCCCAGGATCCTTGCGGGGAGCGCCGTACACCAACTCAGATTTTATGTGAGAATACTTTTTAAAGTTATCTTCTTTTGACTTCCATTTCGACCAATCGACAGCGTCCATAGTACTCCTTATTACGACCATTCAACTTATCTTCCAGCATTCCGCATGTCAGCACATGCTCAATAGATAAAGTATAACGTATCAGGAGTTGAATATGAAGGAGTAGAGCCGACCTAGAAGCAGAGAGCGTTTGAGACGGGTTGCATAGTAGGTTTGGGATCTTTCGAGCATACTGGCGCGTTCTAGTGAAGAGAGCCCTTGCACTCGCAGTATGTTCTCAGCTAGGCTCCTCGAATCTTCGGCGTGGCTCGCGAAACCGCAGTCGAGGATGTCGTTCACGAGAACTTGTGCCTCACCGTCCATTGCAAGCACAATCGGCTTGCCCATTGCGATATATGACATAACTTTTGCTGGGATGGTTGCTTCGAGGAGCTGACTTTTAACCAGACAACCGACGAGGACGCCCGCGATATCGGCGTATTTTGGCATATCCTCAATTGGGTGATGACCCTCAAATACAAATACATCACTCAGGTTTCTCTGGGTGACTTCTTCCTCGATATCTTTACGCGACATGCCGTCGCCAACAATTACCCAGCGAATGTCATTGAGGCCTTTATCTTTCAATATTTGAGCGGCATCCATCATGGTGCCAAACGATTGAGCGGGGCTGATGTTTCCAGTAAAAACAACGTTAAATGTTTTTGAGAATCGTTTGCGAAGCTGCGGGTCGGAGACGCGCTGCTCATAGACAGATTCGCTTGCCTGAGGCAGCACCAGTATGTCTTTAGCTTTCTTGCCAGAGACATCAGCAAGTTTTTGGCGCATTGTCTCAGAAAGTGCAATCAGCTTGTCGGCATTTTTATAATACCAATGCGAGTGTGCAGAGGCTATTTTTCTGAGAAAGCTGTTTCCTATCGGCAATACTGAGTAGAGATTTTCCGGCCACAGGTCAAGCACATACATTGTGGTAGGGACTCGTTTTAACTTTCCAAGCAGGATTCCGGGCAGCGCCATCATAACAGGGGAGAGTTGATAAATAAATATGTGGTCGTACCTCCTAAATAGTAGCCTGGGAATATGAATGAGGCTAAAAAATGGGTAGGAGATGTAGTTAAGGAAAATCCTGAGGCTTGAGTTGTTGCCACGTTTTATCTCAAGGACACGATCGATTCGGATGTTGTTGTGAGTTTCGTGACGCTTCCCGAAGTATCCGTAGTTCTTGAAAAATTCGCCTTTTGGATAATTCGGCAGGCCACACAGCACGTCAACGGCGCAACCTTGCTCTATAAAATAGTCTGCAATATCGTTGACCCTGAATGATTCTGGCCAGAAATGTTGACCAATGATAAGGATTCGCTTGCTCATTTTCCCCACGTTGTTTTATTCACAATATCGTAGTAACTTTGGATGACCTTACAGACCTTTACTGATACATTTGTGTCATGATAATCAAGCGGTAAAACGGTCTCTTCACGGTTGTCGCGCATCGAGACCGCTAGCTCAATACTCTGTTCGATCGTGTTTTCTTTGATGCCACCGATCACCACTGTGCCTTTATCGAGGACTTCAGGACGTTCAGTACTGGTGCGAATCAAAACCCCGGCAAAACCCAACATGGCGCTCTCTTCGCTAAGTGTCCCGCTGTCACTGAGTACGCAGTAAGCGTTTTTCTGTAGTTTGTTATAGTCCATGAATCCAAATGGTTTCATAGTTTGAACCAATTCATGAAACTTGAAGCCTCGTTTGTCGATAAACTTTTGGCTACGCGGATGTGTGCTGTAGATGACGGGCATGTGGTATTTTTCGGCGATGGTATTGATAGAATTCATGAGACTCAAGAAGTTTTTTTCGTTGTCGATATTTTCTTCACGATGCGCAGACACGAGAATATAAGCGTTTGGTTTTAGCCCTAGTTCTTCGAGTACGTTGCTGACTTCAATTTTTTTCGCATGATCTTCCAGTACCTCACGCATTGGGCTACCGGTCACGAAGATTGTTTTTCCGTCGATACCTTCATCGAGCAGGTAACGACGCGAGTTCTCGGTGTAGGGCAGGTTGATGTCAGATATATGGTCAACAATTTTTCGGTTAATCATCTCGCTGACATTCCAGTCCCAACATCGATTACCAGCCTCCATATGGAAGATTGGAATTTTGAGTCGTTTTGCGGAGATAGCTGAGAGCGCGCTATTGGTATCCCCGAGGACAAGTAGCGCGTCGGGGCGCACTTGTTCAAGTACTGCGTAACTCTTCGCAATGATATTGCCCATTGTTTCGCCGAGGTCTTTTCCAACACTCTCGAGGTAGAAGTCCGGTTCTCGGAGCTCAAGATCTTTAAAGAATATCTCGTTCAGCGTATAGTCCCAGTTCTGGCCAGTGTGCACGAGGGTATGGTCAAAGTATGTATCAGCTTTTTTGATGACGGCGCTCAGACGAATAATTTCTGGACGAGTGCCCAGGATGGTCATAAGCTTAAGTTTCTTTGTCAAGTGACACCTCCTCGTACCATGTATCAGGATTTTCTTTGTCAAGTATTTCATTTGCCCAGATAATCATAATCATGTCGGTCTCGCCGGTATTCTGTACGGAGTGGACATATCCAACAGGGATATCAATAATTTGGATTTTCTCGCCCGATACCAGATAGGTAAACACCTCCTGGCTATCAACTTTTCGAAATGCAATTTTACCTGATCCTTCAATAATACAGAATCGCTCCACTTTCGTGTGGTGCCAGTGTTTACCGCGAGTGAAGCCAGGTTTAGTTTTTGAAACGAACACCTGCCCAAACTGTTTTGATTTTGCGAGCTCAAAAAGCCAACCCCTCTCATCATCGTGCATATCAAATAAACTGGCGTAGTCGTCTTGCTCATAAAGAGAGGTGAGTGTCGCATAAAGATATTTTGTCAGCGGATCCGACAGGTCAGGAATGATAGTCGTGGCTCGGATATCGTGAAGATCCTGCAGTCTCTTAGCAAGATCGCCGACTGTTGTTGGGTATTCGCGGGGAATATGACAGAAGCCGTCGGCACCAACCTCTTTCTTTGCCTCAATGCATCGTATAAACTCATCAATAACTTCATCGATGTACACAAGGGTAATAGGCGCGGCAGGATCATTGACCTGGAGGGGCAGGCCATGACTGATGTTATAGCAAAAAGTAGCGACGACCGAGTTGTAGTTAGGGCGCGACCATTTTCCAAATACGTTTGGAAGACGGAATATATAGACGGGCGCTCCTGTTTCCTGGGCATATTCTTGTAGAAGTTCTTCGGCACCAAGTTTGCTTTTGCCATACGGATTGTCGAGAATCGCCTGGATTGATGAAGTGATGAGGATTGGCGTTTTAGTCGAACGTGCGTACTCAACCACCTGGGCGGTCAGGTCTAGGTTACCAGTTTTGAACTCTGCTTCGTTTTGCGGACGATTGACTCCGGCGAGGTGAAATATAAAGTCGGCTTTTTCGACGAGGCTGTTTAAGGGTGTAGAGGAGTCTTTATCAAATGTCAGGATCTCGTACTCACCGTGTTGTTTTAGGCGGCTTACTAGATTTTTTCCGATAAACCCCTCAGATCCCGTAACAAGAATGGTGTTCATGGCTACCTCTTCAGCTTCGCTAACTCTTCTCGGACGAGCTCAACAGTTAGGACTTTTTCGATAGTTCCTTTGATGTCAAGGCGCTCAGTGTTCTCAGAGGTATATTCCGTCATTTGTTCAACTTTTTTGCTACCGTCGACGAAGTACTTGTCGTAGTTAAGATCTCTCGTGTCGGCTGGAACACGGTAATATCCTCCGAGATCCTCTGCCTTGACGCGTTCTTCACGCGTCAAGAGCGTTTCGTGAGCTTTCTCACCATGGCGGGTGCCGATAACCTTGATCTGTGCATCAGGCTTAAACAGGTGCTTGATGGCTTCGGCGAGGTCAGCTATGGTGCTCGCTGGTGATTTCTGTACGAAGAGATCGCCTTGTTGTGCATTTTGAAAGGCGAAAACAACAAGCTCAACTGCCTCGTCGAGATTCATGAGGAAGCGAGTCATGTTTGGGTCGGTGATAGTAAGCGGCTTACCAGATTGCAGCTGGTCAATAAAGAGCGGAATAACCGAACCACGTGAAGCCATAACATTCCCATAACGAGTACAGCATATGGTTGTTTTGTGCGGATCGACATTTCGAGATTTTGCAATGATCACTTTCTCCATCATTGCCTTTGAAGTGCCCATAGCGTTGATCGGATAGGCGGCTTTGTCGGTCGATAAGCAAACAACTCGCTTTACACCCTCATCAATTGCAGCGGTTAGGACGTTATCGGTACCGAGGACGTTGGTGCGTACGGCTTCCATGGGGAAGAATTCACAGGAGGGAACCTGTTTTAGCGCCGCTGCGTGGAAGATGTAGTCGACACCGCGAAGAGCTTCACGTACACTATCGATATTTCGGACATCGCCGATATAAAACTTTAACTTGTCATTATTGTAGGCCTTCCGCATGTCGTCCTGTTTTTTTTCATCGCGCGAAAAGATGCGGATTTCTTTGATATCGGTATCTAGAAAGCGTTTTAGAACGGCATTA
The DNA here is from genome assembly GCA_964401035.1 of uncultured Candidatus Saccharibacteria bacterium. Lineage (GTDB taxonomy): Bacteria > Patescibacteriota > Saccharimonadia > Saccharimonadales > Saccharimonadaceae > Saccharimonas. Next base: position 174,261 of record CAYNWV010000001.1, read on the forward strand.
CCAAATGATCCGGTGCCACCAGTAATCAATAATACTTTTCCTTTGAACATACAGTCTCCCAAGGTTTAGTTTCAATACACATATTGTATCAGAGACGGGAGTTCGGATCGACTACTGCGAGGTAAATTTCGCGAACTCTTCGGCGGAGTACGAATCATGAGTAGCAGGATTCTCAGGGTTGAACAAGGTATTCGCCACGACCATCAGGGAGGTGTGGTCCACGAGTGCCCGATAGGCGTGAAGAATGTGATGGGGAGTAAGAACTGATACGCCAGTCGTCAGCGTAAATTCACGGTGCGCACCAGTTATGTCGGTGCACGACCAGACGGCGCTCCCCTCCAAGACCACCAACAGCTCGTTTCGTATTTTGTGCCACTCATTGGCGCCAGTGACTCCTTCGGGTATGTCCTTGACTCGGTAAATTCGAAGTCCACGAACGTCTCCCGGCACTTGGTCAAGTTCGGCTTGGTCGTAGGAGAAGAGCATTTCTCGAGTATTGTTATCGATCTTTGTGAGAACTTCGAGTATGCCGCCCGATTTTGTGATCCAGCTACCAGGTGTTTCAATAACCCTGATATCGTTTATTGTTGGCAATGTCGACACACTAGCCTCTCTTATCTTCTGAAAGTCGAATGGATAATTCTTGATGAAGATCATTGAGGCGTCGTTCCAGCCGCTCGGCCTTCATTCGTGTTCTATTCGCAATATAGAACACGACGACAATCGCAGTTAGCTGTACAACATCAAATAAGCTCAACGAGTCAGTCGCTGTATAGCCGTGGGCGAATAGCCAGGTGTAAAGCGGTTCTGCCAAAAGCAGTCCGGCAGTCACTGCTGCCCAGACTCCTAGCTGAATCACAAACGTGCGGCGAGACAGCTTTCGTAGTTTGTATTGTGTCAATGTACTCAAAATCGCTGCGATGATGAAGGGCAGGTTGACGAGAAATAGAATTAGGTAGCGGCTCATCCAAATAACTCCGCGATACGACGCTTTAGCAGACTTTTGATAATATTGACGGCATTCCAGTTGTTTTGGCCTTTGGACTTCGAGTACTCGGTGTAGATAGCCTCTATAGGATATTCCCCTACCTTGAGATCAAGCTGCTTTGCCCGCCATATCATCTCAGAACAAAACTCGTAACCGCTGGTTTTCCAGCGAAGATGTTCGAGAGCCTTGCGCGAATAGACGCGGAGGCCTGACTGTGAATCCGTTACATTGACCCCGAACAAGAGATAGGTGATCACACTCAAACCTTTATTGCCCAACACTTTTACCCTTGACATGCCCTTGCTGTCGATAAGACGGCTACCAATAAGAAGGTCGACACCGTTCTTTTTGCTCTCGTTGATGCCCCGTATAACGTCCCTCGGCGCATGCTGACCGTCAGCGTCCATAGTTGTGACCGAAAGATAGCCCTGTTGATTTGCATAGCTTAGACCGGTTGCGGTTGCACCACCCGCGCCGCTGTTGAGAATATGATCAATAACAATAGCTCCGGCTTTTCTAGCTTCTGAGGAGGTAGCGTCAGACGATCCGTCATTAACGACAATGATATCAGCCGACAAGTGATCTTTCTTGAGCGCTGTAGACATAGCCAAGACTACCTCGCGGATGACGCGTGCTTCGTTGTAAGCTGGTACGACAATACAAACTTTCCCTCTTGCCATTTGTGTTAATTATAGCAAATTGAGACACAGTAGGCAGCTACTATCAAGTAGTCGCCTAGTCTCTGTAGCCATTTGGATTATTTTTTTGCCAGTTCCAAGAGTCTCGTACGCCGTCGCGGACGGTGAGGGTTGCTTGCCACTGAAGTTCAGCTTGCGCTTTGCTGACATCCGCATAACAGGCTGCAACATCGCCACTCCGCCTGGGTGCAATCTCGTAGGGAATTGATAGTGAGTTTTCTTCTTCGAACACATGCACGAGCTCGAGCACCGAGACACCGTGTCCGGTGCCGAGATTATAGACTTGTAGCCCGTCGGCAGGGTGTTCGAGTGCGGCCACGTGGCCGCGCGCGAGGTCGGTGACATGGATATAGTCACGCACGGCGGTGCCATCTGGTGTATCGTAATCGTTGCCAAAAACAAGCAGCTTTGGTTGCTTACCGACCGCGACCTGCGTGATAAACGGCAACAGATTATTTGGCGTGCCAAGCGGGTCTTCACCTATCAGGCCGCTGATATGTGCGCCGATTGGGTTAAAGTAGCGCAAGATGGTGATCGACCAGGTCGGATCGCTCGCCGCCAGGTCGCGGAGGATCTCTTCGATCATAAACTTTGTTCTGCCGTATGGGTTGGTTAAGCCAGTCCCAACAGGTGATGTTTCGGTCAGAGGTAATTCCGCTGGATCACCATAGACGGTTGCTGAACTGCTAAACACCAATGTCTTCACGTCGTGTTTCTGCATAACTTTGAGCAGGGACAGTGTCGAGCCGAGATTGCAGCTGTAGTAGTCGATGGGTTTTTTGACTGATTCGCCGACGGCTTTTAGGCCGGCAAAATGGACGACGCCAGCGATGGCATTGTCGGTGAAGATCTTTTCGAGCAAGGTTTCGTCCCGAACATCACCTTCATACAAAGGCATGTCCTTGCCAGTAATCTCACTAACTCGCCGGAGCGATTCTGCGGAGCTGTTGCTCAGGTTGTCTACGGCCACTGCGCGGTAGCCGGCCTTGTCGAGTTCGATGATTGTATGCGAGGCGATGTATCCCGCGCCGCCTGTCACTAATATAGCTGTCATATCCCTAGTATAGGATGGCGCAGCGTTCGGGTCTATTGTGGAATAATCTTCAAACTAGAAATGTGAAAAATACAGCAGTGTATAATGAAGCCATGATTACAGTTATTATCGCTGGTGGATCAGGAACGCGCCTCTGGCCGCTTTCGACAAGCCGCAACCCAAAACAGCTTTTGTCGCTCATTGATGACCGATCGATGATTCAAAATACCTACAAACGCTCAAAAGCCTTTGCGCGGGATGTTTATATAGCGCCCGAGACGAGCCTTGTCGAAGAGCTGCGTCGTCAGTTACCCGAACTCGACGACGATCATATTGTGGTTGAGCCGGGGCGACGCGGCACAGCCAACTGTATTGTCGCGGCACTTGCACATGTGGCAAAACGCCATGACTGGAATGAGCCCGTGGCTATTTATTGGGCAGATCATCATATTCGTGACATCAAAGGGTTTGCGCGCGCTTTTAAAATCGCAGCTGAAGCCTCCCGGGCAACAGGCGTAGTTTCTTTGATTGGTATCGAGCCGACATATGCGTCCACAGTACTCGGCTATATTGAAAAAGGCGAGGAGCTAGACAGTCTATCGGGTGTGTATGAAGTCCGACAATTCAAAGAAAAGCCAGATTTCGAGCTTGCCAACGAATTTTTCAAAAGTGGTAACTACCTCTGGAATTGCGGCTACATGGTTGCCTCGATCGCAACCTATCTCGATCAGTTTGCGAAGAGTGCACCAGTGCTGCGGGAACGATTCGATGCGCTATCTGCAATTGATGATGAGCACAGTCAAGCCTATGCCGACCTGTATCTTTCGTACGAATCTGAAGCAATCGATTACGCATTTACCGAAAAAGTTGACCAGCTTGTTGTTGTGCCAGCGACGTTTGACTGGATGGATGTCGGTAATTTTAAGGATCTCTATGACTCAGTTGAGTTAGACAAAGACGGTAATTATCAACGCGGTGACAACATCCATACCACAGATGTTGAGCACTGCTATATTCGCAACGAAGAGCCAGAAAAACCAGTTGCGGTGATTGGCCTCGACAATGTGACGGTCGTCAATACGCCAGACGGTATCTTGGTTGCTCGGACTGACGTGGCGGCGCGCGTCGGTGATATCGCCAAAAAAGTTCAGGCATAACCACCTGAGTTTTCCTCATGCGTACCGCTTGTATGTCTCGGTCAGTTCTTCTACACTAAAAGCATAAGCGAGGGATGAGGGACGATGGCACGAAAGAAAGATATCGAAGATTCGATAAAAGAGATTGAGAGTAGTAACGATACGCACGTCGAGGCGGCCGAGGATCACGATGGGCTTGATGCGCATGTTGTCAATGAGCCAGCTGTAAAGCCTGGTAAATTCGCTTGGTTGCGGACTTGGAAGGGCGCACTCGTTGGAGGCGCGTTGCTGCTCGCGGTGATTTTGGCGGTGCCAATGACGCGCTATGCCCTGCTCGGATTTATGGTCAAAAAGACAGCTACTATTACGGTTGTCGATAATTCAACTGGCCAGCCGGTAACAGACGCCACGATTCATTTGGGACGAGCCGACGGTAAGACTGATGCGAGAGGTATCGCGACCATAGCAAACGTACCAGTCGGCGACCATCAGCTCACGATCGAGAAGAAAAACTATGAGGCGGCTTCGTCAAACTACCTGATGCCAGTGATTGCAGCGCCAACCACAGCGCCAGTCAAGCTCAAGGCCACAGGTCGGCTGCTTTCAGTCACGGTCAAAAATGCAATCTCGGGTGACGTCGTGGCAAATGCGACAGTAAAATTCGGTGAAGTGACTGCCACCACTGGGTCAAATGGTATCGCAAGCCTAAGTCTCAATGTCAGCCCAGTCAAACAATCTGGCGATGTGACGGTCAACGGCTACAATACGGGAACAGTCAATTTTGATGCTGATCGCGGCGATAACCAATCGATCGAGGCTTCAGTCGTCCCAGCGGGCAAAGTGTATTTTCTATCGAATCGCACCGGGACGATCGATGTCATGAGTTCGACGATCGACGGCTCGGCGCAGGATGTTATTTTGAAAGGCACTGGTCGTGAGATCCCGTATGAGGCGCAGCTGATGACCGCTCCGGCACGCGACACACTGGCCTACTATGCGCGCACCGACAAATTAGCGTTGTATATCATCGACACAGCCGCCAAAACTGCGACAAAGATCGATGACAGCGGCACTGCTCTTGGCATGATCGGCTGGATGGGTACAAACTTTTACTACACCATCTACACTGAAAAAAATCCGGCAGCCGATGGCCGCACGCAACTCCTCGTCTACAATACGGTGACAAAACAACGGACTGTCGTGGACACAACGCGCGTGACCGGTGATCCGGGCAACCCGCTTGAGGAGAGCCTATCGTCGCGTTTTCAGATCGCAAATGGCCGGATATTTTATGCCAAGTGTTGGACATACGTGAATTACTACGGTGCAGCACTATCTCAAAAGATTAGTTTCGTTTCGGTTTCTGATGGCAAGGCCACGGTCATGAAAACAGTTGACCAGACCAAGCCGGCGTATTGTGACATACTTATTAAAAAGCCAAATCTCGTGTATTTCAAAGTGACAAATCCAAATGACTACAAAGACGTCCAATATTTCAGCTACGAACGCGGTAAAACCGTCGTATCGGCAACGCTCAGCGAAGCTGATTTTGTCAGCGAAAGCCCAACATTTATGACATCGCCAAATGGCGAAAAAGTTATGTGGACAGAAACCCGCGACGGCAAGCAAGTGAGTTTTGTGGCAGATAGCAGTGGTGCCAATACGACGCAGGTGAGCACTGCGACCTACAGTTCTTACGGTTGGTTCGGCGATCAGTACACGCTCTACACAAAAGGCAACAGCGAGCTATTTGTGGCTCCAGCCGGGAAGTCATTTGATGGTGCACACAAAGTGACCGACTACTTCAATCAGCGGATGCTTGGCGTTATCGACTAGTCGCGTCAGACACGATTTTGCGCATCTTTGTAATAAACAGCGATTTGTCAAAACGACGTGACTTACGGCGCAACGTACCAGGCAGAAAAGTGATGGATTCGGCGCGTTTGATAGCAGCCACTACGTCATCGACAGTTTGCTGGTCAAATAACACGCCGCTGACGCCATCTTCGACAATATCTTTCGTACCAGCTTTCTTGAGGCCAATTACTGGTGCACCGGCCGCCAGTGCCTCGACCGTGACGATGCCGAAATCTTCTTCAGCGGCAAATATAAAACCTTTGGCACGATTCAAATTTTGTTCGAGCGCTTCGTCCGAAGCATTGCCAAATCGATCTGAATAAAACTTGATAGTTGGTCCGGCCTTTTGTTTCAGCCGGGCGTGCTCCGGTCCATTACCAAAAACACGTAACTCTATACCAAGCTTTGTGCACGCGGCGACCGCCAGGTCATGATGTTTGTATGGCACCTGGCGTCCAGTTGTCATGTAATAATCCCCACGTACACGAGCTGGCGTGAAACGGTTGATATCAACTGGCGGATGCACCACGGTACTCTTGCGACAATAGTATTTTTCGATACGTTGCTGGGTCTCGGTCGAGTTCGCGATGAAAATATCAACGTTTTGCGCAGCCTGGTAGTCGGCTTTTTTGAGCCTCGGTACAAGCACTGGCATAGCGAGGCGCGCCAGGCGGTTGAGCTTACCGAGTCCAGGATCGCGCCGGTACTCGGCATAGTGGCTCCAATAATAACGAATTGGCGTGTGGCAATAGCAAATATGAATCTGACCTGGGCGCGTTTTTCGAACCTGTTTGGCTTCGGCGCTCGATGACGAGATGATAATATCGAATTCTGACAGATCGAGGTCTCGAAAGGCTTTGACGCGCAGCATCGGCAGTAGTTTGTGTGCAGCTGCCAGACGTGGCGGCAAGTCTTGCAGTTTCGTGGTGCGCACATCGAGTGTCGCAAAACGAGGCACCTTTTCGGGTACGTAGGTGCTAGTGTAGATCGGCGCACCAGGAAAGGCTTCGGCCAGTGCCAGGACAACTTCTTCGCCGCCGCCCATGTTGGTCAGCCAATCATGAACGATAGCGATTTTTGGGCGCCGCGGCATTAGCGTGCTCCGGTTTTTAGGAACACGACCTTGATGGTTTTGACCATAATCTTGAGATCGAGCCAAAAGCTCCAGTTTTGGGCATAAAACAACTCCAGGTCGACACGTTCTTTAAAGCTCAGATCGCTCCGACCCGAGACTTGCCATAGCCCGGTGATGCCAGGCTGGACACTAAACAGCAGCGGGGCACGGTCACTATAAAATGGTTTCTCATCTTTGATAATCGGTCGAGGTCCGACCAGGCTCATGTTGCCCCGAATGACATTGATCAGCTGCGGTAGTTCGTCGAGTGATGTGATACGCAGGAACTTTCCGAATCGCGTGATGCGTGGATCGTTCTCGATTTTGCGAGTTTTTTCGTACTCGACAGCTAGGTCTTCACGACCCATATCGCGGAAAATCTGTGCAGCATCGGCACCACTGTATTTGTGATCCATCGAACGGAATTTATAGATCTCGATTTGTTTGCCGTATTTGCCGAGCCGTGGGCTCATAAAATACGCTGGTCCCGGGTTTAGCAGCTTTTGTAGCAGTAGTGTGAGAGCGTAGATCGGTAACCAAATTGGCGATAGCGCCAGGATCAATAGCAGATCAAAAGTTCGCTTGGCCATAGCACCCCAGCCGATCAGCGGTGTTTGGGACACGCTAATAACCGGGTATCCCAGGAAAATATCGACCGTGTTCTTGCCAGTGTAAAATTCTGGTTCGCCTGGTATAAAACTGTAGCGAATATGACGCATTTGAGCCGCACCCAATATTTTATTATTCCGCTCTTCGTCATCATAGAGATCGGTCTGGATGATCGTGTCGATTTCGAGTCCCTTGAGGTCGCGCAGCGCATCATCGGCCTTGGCGTAGTGAACGATGCCTTTTCGGTAGGGTACGAACTTTTTCGGGGTAGCCATGGCGACAACACTAAAACCACTGCGGCTGGTCGCTGATAATTTCTTGGCGATATCGGCCGTGGCGGCAGTATTGCCGATGATGAGTACGCGGCTGATGCCATACCCATAGCGAAATGCTAAGGTACGGATAAAGCGCATACATTCGCGCTCGAACAGTATGAAGCCAAATGAAGCCAGCAGGGCATAGAGAGCAGCCAGACGCGCTGGAAAGAAGTGCTTGTCAGTGACATACTCCCAGCCAATCACAACCAAGATTCCGAGAAAACAGCCGATAATCACCCTACCCCATTCCGATAAACGGCGATTGTAGACGCTCGAAGAATAGAGACCGAGCGAAGCAAAAACAATGATCCAAAGCGGAATGATCGTCAGTGCCATGACGACATAGTCAAAGGCGAAAATCGGGCTAACGAGTGGGCGATAATCGATCTGGACACGCAAAATGTAGGCGAGAGTGAAAGCTGCCAGGATGACCAAAAAGTCAGCGGTCACAAGGATAAGACTGTAGAGCTTGGTGTTTCTCGATAACATATAGTAGGGTTATTATACCACTGTTCGAGGCTATGAGGTCAGGTGGTATAGTGGAGGTATGCAACGATTCTTTCTGGAATACCTACCGGCCTGGCTTTTTCTCGTCATATTTGGCTTTATCGTCATCCATGCGCCGTTTAGTGTCTGGGTTGGGACGACATATCCTGATGTGGCGCTGGCAGTAAAGGCATGGAAAGAGCTGGCTATATGCATAGTACTGGCGATTGTCGCGCTTGATGTCACACTGCGACGGCGATGGACGCAGGTGTTGCGGGACCCAATTGTCTGGCTGTCCGTGCTGTACTGTGCGCTACATATCATTATGCTAGGGGTTTATCCACCAGCAAACAACGATGTTGTCGTGGCTGGACTCATGATCGATCTTCGATACATCGTGTATTTCGCCCTGGCCTACGTTTTTTTGCAGCTCTATCCGGAGTACCGGCCATCGTTTATTCGGATTGGTATCGTCGGCGCTTGTATCGTGGTTGGTTTTGCGGCGCTGCAGCTCGTTTTGCCAAAAGATATTCTGGCCACAATCGGCTATAGCGAAGCGACGATTCAGCCGTACCTGACGGTGGACAAAAACCCTGATTTTGTTCGGTTCAACAGCACGCTGCGTGGACCAAATCCGCTCGGTGCCTATGCGGTGATTGCGCTGACTGGTGCGGCGGCGTGGCTGATCGGCAAGCGCTGGCGGGGTATTTCTTTACAACAAAAAATCGGCTTCGTAGTATTTTGTTTGGCGTCGTCGATTGCCCTATGGGTTAGCTATTCGCGCAGCGCCTATGTCGGGCTGAGCGTATCGCTGTTCGTGCTGTTTTTGGCAGCGTTTGGCTATGCCATCAAACGTAAGCAGTGGCTGATCAGTGCGGCGCTGGTGGTTGTCCTGGGACTCGGTGCATTTGCGGCGCGTGATACGACGTTTTTCAAAAACGTTGTCCTGCATGATAACCCAACAACAGGCGCAGCAATTGATTCAAATACCGCACACATGACGTCCCTGGGCGATGGTATCGCAAAATCATTGACCGAACCGCTTGGTACGGGTATCGGTAGCACGGGCTCGGCCTCACTATTTGGTGATGCCGGTTCAATTATCGAAAATCAATACTTGATGATCGCCCACGAAGCTGGCTGGATGGGGCTTGGACTATTCCTCACGCTCTTTTGTCTGGTACTCTATCGACTATTTCGCGCACCATGGGACTGGCTGACATTGACCGTCCTAGCGAGCGGGGTTGGCCTGGCGGTTATTGGCTTTTTCCTACCAGTTTGGGCGGATGATACCGTCTCGATCATCTGGTGGGGACTAGCAGCAGTTGCATTAGCGGGAGGGATATATGAGCGAACGACCAACAAAAAAACAGCGTGAACTTCTGAGTTTTATCGACGGTTTCATAAAAGGCTACGGCTATGGACCAAGTTACCGAGAAATTATGCGCGCGCTGGATTACAAAAGCGTTTCAACTGTGGCTATCCATGTCAACGGCCTCATCACTCGCGGATGGTTGGTCAAAAAAGACAACTCAGCGCGCTCACTTGTTGTGATGAGTTCAGAAACGCCCATGACTTCAGTCGTCACATCGACCACCGAACGCGAGATTCGACATAAACTCGACGAGCTGCGCGGTAGCGACAACCAAGCACATGCCAAAGAGATCGAAACACTCCTCGGCGCCCTGGAGATACTTGGCTATACCGAAGCGGCACATACCGATATCGCCTAGCCCGCCAAGTGTTTACAGAAGCGCTCATTTAAGATAGAATAACTTCTGTATTTGCGGTATTTACTAGCAAACGTACCTTTCTTTTTTATTCCGGCATAGCTCAGTGGTAGAGCGGATCGCTGTCGTTGGCAGCCCATGACGGTAACGTTGTGGTGAAAATGGGGTGAATTGCGGGAAACCTACGTCGAAAGATAGGGTAATCCGCAGCCAAGCCGAAGTTGGGTTAAAAGACTTCGGAAGGTTCAGAGACTAGGATATGAGCCCAACAATAATTATCCAAACAGCGCCCCACATCCTATTGGGATGATGAGATAGTCCATGCAACGCGAAAGCGTATGAGTTACAAGTAACGATTAGGTCGCTGGTTCGAGCCCAGCTGCCGGAGCCAAATAAAGATACCCCCACGCGGGTATTTTTATTTGGTTACGTAGCTACTAGCTTGAATAGGCCTCATACGGGAGTTCCTATTTCTCATTATTTGCAACCTCGTAGCAACGAAGGCCTTCTTGTCGCCACATGTCAACGACCGATCGCTTATCTTCGAGAACGAGATCGACCGCGTACTTACCTGCTATGTGACGCTGGTATAGTTGTCGCTTGAGTTCGGGGTCTGGTGCTAAGTCATCATCACCTCTCATGACAAGTAACTCAACGGGAAGATTTGCAACGTCTTCTATCCACGCATGTGAAGCTTGCCGACAGGATTCGACGCGACCCGTACTAAATAGTAGGAGATACCCAGATGATGATAGATGCTGGAGAAAGTCGCGCACAATGGTATCGGGCGTATCGGTGTATACCTTTGTGAAGTCATGGTAGCGGCGCTGAGTAGCGATTGCGAGTGTTCCATCGAGGTCAGAGATAACGGCTTTGGGCAAATGATTCGTCACGGTTTTTGTTCCTTGGTGTGTCGCTGAACTGTGACCTTAATCTGCCTCATTCGTGTTACGCTGGTCTTTTTCTTATTGTAACGACAGGCATGTATCTGTCGTAGGTAAGGCTCGGCAACGGGGGTGATTCCAACTTCTCCTTTTTCTATAGTGGAGTTGTATACAAGCGATATATTGGCTTGCTTCCAGTAGCTGTGCATACTATTTGCAACCTGTGCCTCGAGCATAGGGGCAAGGTCATTCTTTACGCAAAAATCGTAGTATGCCATACCTGATACGTCGCTCAGATCATTTAGGGAGCTCGAGATAAACAAGACAAGTGCATTTGCAGCGGCTACGAAAAAGTCATTCATGTTAAATATGGGCGTAAACAAAGATTCATCTAAGAGCGTTTCTAGCTGAGTTCGAGAAGGTCTAAAGCTATATGACCCGAACCGAGTGGTAGTAGCGAGAGCATGGTAGCGGTTGACGAGATCAATATACAACCGATTATTGAACTCGCCAGTTCGCATGCCATTGATGGGTTTGCTGTAAACCATTAATACAAATGAAATTGCCTCAAAGTAGAAGTAAGAGAGGCTAGGAAATGCATGCGTGCAACCTACGACTTGGTCTACGAAAGATAGGGCGTCCTTGATAGCTGCGGTATCAAAAAACCTTTTCTCTCTAAATCTCTGCAGGGTTTCCTGATGTAGGTTAGTGAATGCGGCACTGATGGTAGTGACATGCTCTTCGAGGGACATACTTTGAGAGATAGCAGCAAGAGGTTTTTCTGTACGAAGGGACTCAAAGAGCGAACCCATCGCAAGGTAGTTTATGGGAGCAGTTCTTAACGCCCCCTTCAGAGTGAACAGGTATGGTGTGAGCGTGTCTCCTTTACGAAAGTCCATGACATGTGTGCCGAAGTTATGGAGGTCGTAGACATCCGGGGTAGTACTTGGGTATGCTGGAACTGTGTACACAACACCCCCAAGACAGCCGATACCTGTTAAGATGATGCCTGATTCCTCAAGCGCTTCAGGCTCCATGTCGACGGCAGATACAAGATGCACAACGGGCTGCTTCAAGTGTTCTCGACAGGTATTCTCACGTAGTAAATGATAGTTCGACCCAGTTTTGTGGATATCAATCCATGCTGCCGTGAGCGGATCCGAGTAATCGAATAAAGCGCTATGAAGTCGATCCAAACTCTTATCAATTGTGCCCATATTGTTTGCGAAACTGCTCATAACTTTTGATAAGTTTTGGGTGGCTGCGGCGGCTACCTATCATTAGACCATGTACTTCTTTTGGATCGCCATCAAGTGAGTTGCCAAATAGGTCAGTGATGAGACCCCCAGATTCCTCAATAAGTAACTTTGCCGCGGCAATTTCATGGTTCTTACCCTTCATATACTTTGCAAGAGCTGCTCCGCCAAAAACACCTTCGGCGACTAAGCAAGCGGCATGAATAATTGATCCAATGTGCAGTACGTAGACGTGTGAAGCAAGAGAATATTCATGCAGCCAACTATCTAGGTCATAAAGCGCCCACGGCCACCACTCGACATCGATAAGCGTTCCTTCTTCAATGTCGATCGGAACAGGGGATAATAGCCTTTCATTTAAATACGCGCCTTTGTCTTTTGAGGCGCTGTAGAGTTGATCTGTCCAGGGGTTATATACTGCACACACAATCGACTCGCCTCTGTAAGTAAGCGCAATCGATGTAACAGATATCTTGTATTTTTTCGAATAGCTATACGCCCCATCGATATAATCACATATCCATTCGAACTCACTTTCGGGTGCAATTTTATCCGAACCGAATAGTCCATGTCCTGGAAAGGTTCGAGCGATAGATTTCTCTAGGTCTCGCTCAATCTTGTCGGCGACATACTCATTAACATACTGATGATTTTGCGTAGGAACGAATGGAGCAGACTCTAGACGACGCATTGTCCGTCCCGCTCGTAAAGCGCTTGATCGCGCAAATGCTAGGTATTTGGTCATGTCCAAAGCTGAGATCGGTAGAGGTGTCATATTTTATAGCATAATAATTGATCTATTGCAAAAAGTAAATATATGAGATACACTCATGGAAATATTGACAGTAAGGATGTGTTTAGAGATTGTATGCACGAGCAACTACTGACAGACGTCCGCCTCTTTCTACAAGAAAGTATACTGCCTAGTGCGCCTCAGAGCTTCGCTATTATATATGGCGGCAGCGTCTACAAAAAGAACAGCCGATCAGATCTAGATATAGCGTTTGTATTGTCCGAAAACTTAACTACACTTCAGCCATTAATAGAAAGGTTCGTTAAGCGCTTGCATCGGAACTATCATCTCGAGGTTGACGAAGAGGTTCCCTATTCAAACAAGCTCGTATATTTCCCAAACGATATTATCGAGGCCATGAAACTAGAGTGTTTTATCGATAACAACACGATTCATGTTCCTCGAGTAAGAAAGAACCGGCAATTTCTCGAATCACCTGAAGTAAAAGCTCGTCTTCTTTTGAATGCCCTCACCACCCCGCATCAGATAATCGGACAGTCTCCGTATTCAGATCAACTGGAGCGGTTGGCAGCGCGCCAAATGAGCCTGCTTGCACTTGCTTTAACTCAGAGTCGCGGTCTGTCACCGACAATAACCAACTGTCTCACGGTACTTGAGAAGGGTGAAGATGCCGAGAGAGGAGAGCTCTACTTGGGTTATAAGACAGAGTATCCTGCGGTTCGCGCTGCACTTAAAACATTGCTGAAATCAGCGCTCCACTCATTACGAGACCAGGGCGTGCTACCCATGAGATCCAGATCGTTCCATGAAAAGACCGACCTAACGAACCTTATACGGGAAGCCGATATAACCCAAAATAGTAGTAGCCAGATATTATCGAATGACACTAGACAGGTCGCCACAGAGCTCTTGAATAGAGTAGTCGAGATTGGCGTAGATTTTAAGCTACAGGCCAAGACGTCAAGCAAGCAGATAGATGCAGCCTCTCAAGACCGCATAAAGAAAGAAGCACTTCCTATACAAAGTACGACGCCCGAAGTTGTACTGAAAGATTTTTGTGAGCAGGTCTTGCCATATTGCTACAATTTTTCGTCACCCAACTTCATGGGTTTTCCTGATGCGGGTAATTCCATTGCCGGCTTGATGGGTGCGGTGCTTAGCGACTTTTTGCAGCAGAACTTGATCAATCAGAGTTTTTGTAGCCCGTCGGGTACGTTTGTTGAGATGGCTGTCATAAACTGGCTGCGACAAATTGTTGGATATGATCAGGTAGAGGCTGATGATGTGTTTGGTGCTGGAGGGATCGTGACTGGTGGCGGCACCACGAGCAATACGATCGCGATGCTTATTGCTCGAGAACAATTCCGGCCAAACACCATGACCAACGGTGTGGCGGGAAAAAAGGGAGTCGTTATTGTACCGAGGGGTATCGGACACTACAGCGTGAAGAGTGCCCAGATGTGGATTGGTAACGGGGCGGCTATCGTAGAGGTGGATACGGATGGGTTCCGGTATGATCTCTCAGCTCTCCGCAAGGCATTATTAGAGTACAAAGGCAGGGTATCTTCCGTTGTTGCCTACGTTGGAGATAGCCGCACAATGACTATCGACAACCTGAATGGTATCGCTGACCTCCGGGATGAAGTTGATCCTAACATCTGGCTCCATGCAGATGCGTGTCACGGCTTTTCGCTTGGGTTCAGCAGCAAGCTGAAGCACAAGATCGAAGGCATTGAACGATTCGACAGTATTACGACAGACCCCCATAAAGTTATGAACATACCCTATACAATGAGCGCACTTCTGCTGAAGAATCCGCAGAAAATAAAGACGGCCGCTAGTCTATCGGATCTTATCATGCAGGAACAATACGCCTGGGGTCAGGTCACTCCCTTCATAGGTAGCAAGTCGTGGATATCTCTCAAGACTTGGTTTGCAATAAAAAGCCTCGGCGTCGCAGGTTTTGGCGAGATTGTAGAGCGTCGTCACGACATGGCGCTACGTCTGCAGTCACGAATTCACAATTCCCAAGACTTTGTCATGATCAATGATGTTGAGATAAATGCTGTTGCATTTATGTATGTGGGTGTGCCGCATCTATGCGACGTCGCTGATTTAAACAGAATGAATAGAGCTATCCACCAGCGCATTATTGATGATGGGCTATTCCATCTGCATCAGTTTAGTATTCCAGATGCGGGCATCTTTAAGAAGGGTGAGATTCTCTATCCATTGCGTTATATGAGCGGAAATCCGCTTGTCACAGAAGATAGCCTGGACTCACTACTGAGCTACATACGGCAGGTGGCAAAGGAAATAACGGGTGATTAATCTTGCGGCTAACTACAATCAACTCGGGCCACCCACCGGTTTTCGTGCATTTTTGAGAGGATTAAATCAACAGGCTATCTACGAATCGTATGCCGGTGACAACATGGGGAAAATTGATACCTCAGAGATCGCCTCGTTCTTTGGTGTTGGCAAGGACTCAGCTTTAATCACAACTGGGTCAACCGAAGCACTTGATCTCATTACGCGACTTACCTCACAGCCCACAGCATACATTCCTCAACCAACTTTTTGGGAGTATCGCTTTTTTGCTGAGCTGCAGGGCAAGCATATCGTGACGGTTCCACTAGCTGGTACGGCATTTGTAAAAGAGCAAATTACACAACGTATTACAGGTCAACCAGGCGTGGTATATATCTGTAACCCAAATAATCCTTCGGGTCATCAGCTATCTAAAGAAGATCTCATCAGCCTTGTTGATAGCTATCCGACCCACACGTTTGTCATCGACGAGACATACCTTATGTTTAGTCCCGAATATCATTCTGCAAGCCTGGCTTCTTTAGCAGCGAGTCGTGAAAATATTTTTGTCGTAACGTCATTATCAAAAATATTCGCATTACCGGGTTTGAGGATAGGCATTTTAGTAGCATCCCCGACCAATGTTGGTAAGATACGCCGGCTGAAGGTGCCATATTCGACACTGCCGCTACAGGTTGTGGCAAGCCATTATCTACTAAATGAGGAAAGTGCGTATCTACAACGTTCACAGGCTGTTGCACGTCGTGATATTGCGGCCTTCAGTACTCAGTTAAAACGAATGGGATACCAGTACACATCGAGCGATTCGAACTTTGTGTTTATAGACGGAGGACGGCCTGGTCTATGCGCACATCTGGAAAAAAATGATATTATAGCACGGAGTGGAGCCGAGTTCGGACCAGACTTTCAAAATTATGTGCGAGTTCGAGCTTGCGGCTCTCGGTCTATTGAAGGACGTCAGCTCCTCGGAGTGCTAGAGAGCTTCATAAGGCAAGCAGATATATTTACAAAATAGCAACATTATTCTATAATGGAAAGATGTTAGATACACGTGGACAGACTGATAAGACAAGAGAGAGACGAGCAGAAGACATGTCTTTTGTGCGGCGCGAGGGTATCGTGAAAAATATAGGTATTTTTGTTGCGTGGCCGTACTGTAATGGGCCTCGGCATGTTGGACATGGTGCCGCTCTCGTGCCTGCCGACGTAGCTGCGCGCTATTTCCGTGCCTCTCAGGATAACGTACTGATGGTTAGCGGTACAGATGAATATGGCACACCAAATATGGTTGCTGCCGAGAAGAAAGGTGTGCCCACTCAGGACTTCGTTGACCAGACGAGTGCGATAATTCGCAGCGACTTCATTGGGCTGGGGATGACCTACGATTGGTTTACTCGAACGACTAGCCCGAACCACATAGAGACTGCTCAAGGCTTTTTCGAGAATCTTGTGGATAGTGGCTATATCTCTGAAGGAGAGATGCTCGGTAGCTATGACAGCGTGACCGCTGGAGCTCTCGCCGATCGCTACGTTGAGGGCAATTGTCCAAAATGTCATGAGCCAGGCGCACGCGGAGACCAATGCGATAGCTGCACTACCTTACTTGACCCAAGTGAACTAATAGACCCCCGCTCATCGATTACGGGCAATACGGTCGAGTTCAAACCAGTTAAGCATTATTTTCTCAATCTCGATAAGTTGAAAGATGAGGTCGCTGACTTTGTTGGTGGTAACGAAAACCTGCGAAGAGAAGCGAAAAAAATGTCTGCGAATTTGGTCACAGAACTACGACCTCGCGCTATCACTCGTGACATACCGTGGGGCATTCCATTGCCAAAAGGTTATGAGCTCGGCGAAGATGACAGCAGGGTACTCTACGTCTGGTTTGAAGCGGTAATTGGATACTTGTCAGCATCGATTGAGTGGGCAAAAGAGCAAGGAGATGAGGAACTCTGGAAGACCTGGTGGACAAGGGACAATGTCAAAAGCTACTACTTTATGGGCAAGGATAACGTTCCGTTCCATACAATCATTTGGCCTGCGTTAATTAGCGCAAAGAATCACGATGTTCGAGAGGGTGAGGTAGCGTTGGCCTATCCAGATATTGTCGCCAGTACCGGCAACCTCAATTTTAATGGTGATAAATTTAGCACAAGTCGGGGCAATGTCGCCTATATCCGAGATATGCTCGATATTGTTGGGCCAGATGCTCTACGATTCTATCTGATTCTGTCGGGACCCGAAAATCGAGACACGAATTTCTCACTTGAGGAGCTAGTAACACGAACAAATACCGAGCTTGTGGCAAAATGGGGTAACTTGGTAAGCCGCACAACCAACCTTATTCAACGCGATTGCGAGGGTGTTGTTCCTGACAGACGTGATACGCAGGAAGTTGACGACAAGCTGCTAGAAGGCGTAAGAGAAGCCTATTTGCAGGTAGGAGCGAGTATCGAGCAAGGCAAGTTTTCTCAGGCATTAAAATCAGCAATAGACGTTCTAGCGCTCGCAAATAAATATATAGTTGACGAACAGCCCTGGAGAGCAGATGTTGTCGAGTCAGGTCGTGCACGTGAGGTACTCGCGACGCTCTCGATATTTATCGAAAACATGACGACTATAATGGTTCCTTTTATTCCTCACTCTAGCCAACGCATTAGCGATGCTTTCGGATCTACTCAAAGGGTGGCGCCGATGCCGCATCTGGCACAAAGCAATGCTATGGTTGATGTTCTAACAACTGCAGATCCTGTAGGTGACGCCCGGTGGTGCTATACAGAGCAGTGGCCGGGCAATCGGCTAACGAGCGGGAAGGCCGTTGTATTCGCGAAACTCGATGTGAATAAAGTGACGGAAGAGTTTGATGCTATCCAGTCTGCCCGTAAACCAAAACAGGCATAAGATACCCGATTCGGCTGAATGCGTGTTCAAGGGCGTACTTCATGACATTTATCAGTGGGATCAGCCGATCAGGGACGGCCAGACTATTCGCTATGAGGCAATCCGACATCATCCGTCTGTTGCCGTTATTGCAGTCACGGATGATGTGCAAATCCTTCTGATCAAGGAAGATCAAGCATATAACGGCTCGTATGTGACCATACCGGGAGGGGTTGCTCAGAGTGGAGATTATGAAGATGAAGCACGGCGTGAATTACGCGAGGAAACCGGATACAGCGCGGGAACGATGAGGCTGTACACTGTCATTGACGAGGTAGTTCCGTACTCGAAGCTAGAGTGGAAAAGCTACATATTTCTCGCGCACGGCTGTAAGAAAGTCTCGCCGTTAGCGCTCGATCCAGGTGAGAGTATCACGGTTGTGCCTTCGAGCCCTGAAGATTTTATTGCAGCTGTCTGCTCTGAGGGTTTTGGCATCACTTGGCTGCGCGATCGGTTTAGATCTATTCCTAGAGATGAAGCTGTTCTTATGCTAAAGAATATCGACGCCAAACACTGATACTGAACTCAACCACGGGTCTTTGCTCTTGGGTTGTGTGCGGTATAATCAACTCATGAATGGCAAAAAACAGAATACCGCTTTTCAACTGACACAAATGCTTCAGGTTGGGTTACTGATGATGCAGGGTGTACTGCTGATTGTCGGTACATCAAAGGATTTCTCGATGCCTATTTGGATAGGCCTTGCTGTCTGCTCGGTTGTGCAGCTACTGATCGTGTTCACTTATCCGAAGAAAATTGAGATGACGCAACTGGTTGATCGGTCAGCAATGGTTCGGCTACGGCTGCTCGCGGTTATACCGTACGTTTTGATCTTGATAGGCTTACTCGCGGTGAGATGAAAAATAACGAGCGAACTGACTCCCGGCGTTAGAGGCAGTGGCGTAGAATCTTAACTCACGGTATGATACAGAGAGTGATGGGAGCTGTTGTTCAATACTTTCGGGAGCGATTTCCAGTTGCCGGCGTGCTGCTTGTGGGGGTGTGTTTTGCGCTGATCGTTCGTGGTTTGAACGCGAGCAACATACCACTCTCAATTTGCGCTTTACTGGTGATATTTTTTGGAGCGCTCCTGTTACGGACGCGAATTGTTGATGAATTTAAAGACACAACTCACGATGCAAAGAACTATCCGGATCGACCGTATCAGCGCGGGCTTATTTCAAAACGCCAACTCGTCATCATTGGCTGTATTGCTTTTGTGATTGAGCTAGCGACAGTGTACGGTGTGGGCGGACTCTACAGTCTAGCCTGGTATATGCCTGCTTTGGTCTATTCACTACTCATGGCGTGTGAGTTCTTTGCGAGTCAGTGGCTAGCGCGGCACTTTACGCTGTATTTTGTGACTCACGAAATACTTTTTATACTATTGGGACTGTGGCTCATCGCAGTCAGTGGGCAAACAAACATGCGACACGCGATAGCGTGGCTGATACTGTTTGTGGCGCTCATGGCCAGTGTTGAGATTGCGCGAAAGTTTGAACTGCGTCACGACAAAAAAGGTCGCGTTGTGGCCGATACCTACCCAGCCGTGTGGGGATATCAGGGCGCTATCACAGTGACGCAACTGTTATTTATGACCGCTGGTGTGGCGGCATCGTACGGTACGCGTTCGCTGGTGCCAGCGGGTATTATGACGATCGGCTGCGTGCTGTTATGGGCAGTGTCGGCTCATCGTATGAAGTTTGTACAGAGTGCTATCGGCATCACTATTGTCACGATGAGCCTATGGGCAGCGATATGGATGTAGGTAACAAAGCAAGTGGCCTGGTGCGGCTCGACCGACTGGTGCCTGGCCATGTCCCGCCATTTGAAGTTATACCGTTTCGCGAGGCGATTGTCGATTATCAGGTAGTCACGGCGCAGATTGTGAGCGGCGCGCAGGCTTATATTTGGGGCAAGCGGGTGAGCAATAAGATCGAAGCGACCATAGCCGTGAACGACAAAGCTCTGCGTGCCTTCCACGCCGGTATTGTTAAACACGGCTGGAGCCGGGTGAGCCTGCGCACCTCGGCGCTATCCGAAGACACAGTCGACGCATCATTTGCTGGGCAATATGTCACACAGGTTGATGTAGTCTATGACTACGATGCGCTCAAGCAGGCGGTGATCGATTGTTTTACCAGCATGTATACGCCAGGCGTCCTGTCATATGCAAAAGAACGACGGGTTAACGATTTTCAAATTGGCGGTGCGTTGATCGTGCAGCAGATGTTTTATGGTGACAAAACTGGCGTCATGTTCACTGAAAATGGTAATGGCGAAGTCGTGTTGGCGCTTTCCGGCAGCTGGAAAAATACGACAGTCGAAGGTGATAATGCGGTGCAACGCGTCATCCCAAAAACGAATTTGGAGACGAAAAGACATCGATCGTCACTCCACGAATTGGCCAAAATCGGCAGTACGCTTGAGCGCAAAGTTGGCTATCCGCTTGATATTGAATGGGCGATCTGCGGCAAAGAAATCGCCTTGCTACAAATGCGCCCATTGACGCAGCCAACCACGACATATCGCCTAGAATGGGACGGCACAAACATATCCGAAAATTATCCAGGCGTCACGCTGCCGCTGACGTATAGTTTTATTCGACAACTATATGCACGAGTCTATCCATCGTTCTTTCGGATGCTCGGCACCAGCCGGCGGACGCTCGACGCCAACGCCGATGTGTTTCAAAACACCCTCGGGTATATCGATGGCCATGTCTATTATCGTATCGAAAATTGGTATGAACTTGTCCGATTGATTCCGGGACGGCGCAACCAAGAGTTTTTTGAAGCTATGCTAAACCCCGTGAAGACAAAGGGTAAAGTCGAGCGGCGCAACCTCGTGAGTTATTTACATCCGAGTGTGGTCTGGCTATCACTACGGATGCTATGGCTGCTCACGACATCACGGTATCGTTCGCAGCATTTTAGTAGAACATTTACTCGCAAAATGGATGAGTACGCACTGCTCGCATGGCGCGACATGTCTGCCGAAGCGATTCTGCGGCACATCCACCGTGTGCGCGATGAGTTGCTGACGCTGTGGAGCGTACCGATCCTGAATGACATCAACGTCATGATATCGCACGGTATTCTCAAAAACATCGTATTGAAAAATTGTGGAAATGATATTTACGTCAAAGTCCTGAGCGGTCTGACCGACAAAGCTAGCATAAAACCACTTCATGCCTTGCGGCAGCTTGGGCAGTATATTGATGGTGAGATGAAACTGGTTAAGGCAAAGAGCATTGAGATGCTGCGCCAGACGGCCTCGTGGTCGCAGGTCGAACAAAAAGCAAATGATTTTATAACGCAGTATGGTGGCCGAACACCGGATGAACTGCAGCTCGAAAATCCACGTATCGGTGAGGATGTCATGAATGTCGTCCAGTTGGCGTATGCAAGCCGCGGGGCTCACGCGATACCGCTCGAAAACACGGCTGATGCTTTTGTCTTGCCATTGTCGTGGCCGCGACAAATTGTTGCGAGATGGGTTATCGCACGAACTCGCCAGGCGATTGACTATCGGGAGCGGTTTCGATTTAATCGTGCCCAGGTTTTTGGGCTTGCGCGTGAAGCATTCCTGGCGATCGGCGAACGGCTGACTGCGGCAGATATTATTGTGGAGCGTGACGACGTATTTTGGCTGACGGAGCAAGAAATCAATGATACTATCAGTGGCCATGCCTGGGACTACGACGCCAAACGGTTGATCACTATGCGCAAGAAACAGCATAGTACGCGGTCGCGGCTGCCGTACACCTTGCGCCTTATTGGTGAAGGCGATGTTGCCGCACGTAATCTGCGGACAGTACAGCCACAAAAAAACGGCGGGACATTGCTCGCCGGCAAAGGTGTCGCAGCGGGTGAAGTAACAGCTGAGGTGATTGTCGTCGATACATTCGATCCATCGATCGATGTCCAGGGCAAAATACTGATTGCACGGCATATCGATCCAGGATGGACGCTGCTCCTCGTGCAAGCGGCTGGTGTTATAACCGAACGGGGTAATGCGCTGTCACACGTGGCTATCGTGTCGAGAGAGCTTGGTATTCCGGCTGTCGTGGGTGCTGTCGGTGTGACTGACATAGTGCGCAGTGGTACTGTACTAACGATCGATGGAACAACGGGAGAAATACAGAGCGAACATGCGTAAATTCCTACAGGCAATCAGTATACCAGGCGTCATCAGTGCTCTCAGTTTAGCGGCATCGTGGACAGCGATCATCTTGCTACTGCAACACAATATTCGTCTGTCGATCATCTGCGCCGCTGTCGCTTTTGGGCTGGATAGTCTGGATGGATACGTCGCGCGTCGTATGGGTAAAGCGAGTGAACTTGGACGACAACTCGATGGCATGATCGATCTCGTGAACTATTCAGTCTATGCCGGGCTGATGACATATGTGCAGCTGATTCCAGGAATCGTCGGCGCTTTCATTGGGTATGTGATTGTTTTGTTCGGCGTACTACGTTTAATTCGCTTTAATACCGAAGGCTTTGTCGAACCAGGTGATGGCAGACGCTACTACCGCGGTATCGTGACGTGCCATGTATCACTAGCGGTGATTGTGTTTGTACTCTTACAAACGCAGATGCAACTACCTTCGGCTGTACCAGCAATCGTGTTAATAACGCTGTCGATATTGCAACTTTCAGACATAAAAACTCGCAAGACGGGTATGCTACCGTTTTGGCTAAGCGTCGCCGTACTGTTAGTGATTGGAGCCTGGCTATGGTTACCGTGACCAACACTATTCCGCTGGAAAAGCAACGTTCAGTCGCGCAGTTCGTAGCGAAGAAATTAGCAGTGCTGCCTGAACTAACGCCGCGCACAGAAACACAACTACTCGCACTTATCGAATCTGGTAATCTCGCTGTTGCATGGGATAACGGCACAATTATCGGCTGGCTGATCGCCACGCCCTACACGACTGACGTTCAAGAAATCGGTACGGCCTATGTCGAACCGAAGTACCGCTCACGCGGGATAATCAATCAGCTAGTCGAGGTGCTACTGCCGCGCAAAAAATACACAGTCGCTGTAACGTATCAGCCGCGTCTCGTTACATTTCTCACAGACAAGTATGGGTTTCGAGATTCGTCGCTCGCTGAATGTGTTGTGATGAGTCGCGGCAAGTTTGTGTTGTGGCGGTTGCTCGACAAAAACAGTCGTCGTGCCGTGACACGTCACCTGGCGACCGAACAACCGCACTATGTTTGTAACAAGGTAGGACGCCGATGAGTGAACTAGTTTTGGCTGCTGCATGCTGTGTGGGGTTTCTCGGCCTGCTTGGACTACTGGAGTGGACGGTGCGCACCAAACGACTGAAAAGTTTTATCACCAGACGTATTGCACACATCGCCGCCGGGCTATTCGCGCTCTTTATGTGGACGTGGGTTTCACCCCCTGTGTATATTGGTCTGCTGGTTACTTTGATTGCATGCATGACGATATCGCAGCTGCGAGGCATTTTGTTATCAGTGCATGGTGTCGATCGGAAGACAATTGGCGAAGTGCTGTTGCCGCTCGGTATTCTGATAACCTACGTCATGAGTCATGACAAGCCTACTGTGTTTGTGCCGGCCTTGCTGATCGTCACACTGGCTGATTCATTTGCCGGTATTGTCAGTGATATGCGCCGGAAAAAACGGTCGAGCAAAATCGGCTCGATTGTATTTTTCGTGACCTGCTGTATCGTGTTGGCCACCACAACGCATATGGCGGTGCTGCAGCTACTTGTCCTTTCGAGTATAGTGACGGTCACAGAACGGATATCGCCGTTTGGCAGCGATAACCTGACAATCCCGCTCGTAGCGACGCTATTACTGCTTTAATCCCACACGACGCATGATAGCATCGGTACCCAAATGTGCGGCCACGCTGAGCACGCACCCGATAAGCAGCGACACGACACTGACATGATAAATAACGAGTAAAGCACATGTTACAACAAGTATACCGTCTAAGGTATCACCGATGCGTTGAGCACGGGCAGCGAATGGATGCACCGCAGTCCCACCTGATACGATACCGAGTCGTCGTTTCATAAAACTGTTGAGCAGCTCACCGGTCGTGTATGACAATGCGTACACCATACCGAGAACCAAGGGATTGTGTGCAAAAACAGGATGAGTAAAACTCTGAAGTGGTGTCGTGAGGAGCAGCCACAGTAGGGCGCAAATGACTGGCGCCAGCGCGCAGTAGATCAGGACGCCACGCCAGGTTTTGTTATCGCCAAACAGACGTTTGCCTGCAAGCTTCAATCCACGATCAATAGGTCTGTCGAACCGGGCTAGCAGCCCATAGTGGATACACGCGATAAATAGCATGCCCGGTATAACAATTGGCAACAGTAGAGAAAAAGACTGCAGGATGAGTGTGATACTAGACAATGGCGTAGGCTATGATTTGTAGTTTTTGTCGAGCTTGTAGTATGCGATACCGCCGGCGGCCATAACCAGACCAACGATCATACCGACACCGTTGATAACCTGCAGCAAATCATCGCTACCAATGATCATGACGATCATGCCGATAGCAAACAGCGTGAGACCGAGCTCGACGAGGATACGTAGCATGTCATGTTTGATGTGCCGCGCGACAACGTAGATAGCGGGGATAAATGTAAAGGCGTTGAGCATAGCGTAAAAGTACAGAACAACCGGCGCGATATTGAATGCAAAGAAACCATCTTCGTTAAAGCCTGGTTGTGAGTCATACACAAACAAGCGTAGAACTGCAAAGGTTGCCAATATGGTGGCCGCCAGGATGTAGAGCGGCATCTGATATTTGGCTTTGATATCACTGACAGCTGCAGTAATAAAGATGATGAATGACGCCACGAATGGCACGATACTGAGCAGCGTCAGGGTTTTTAGGTCGCTTGGGTGAAAAGCGACAATGTACAGCCAGAACACAAAGGCAGTCGATGCCGCAGCCAGACCGATGCCAAAATTGCGCATAGGCTGCTTGTTTTGTTTGATAAACGCATACCCGATATAGGCTAGTAACGCTGCGCCGAGCGCAAAGAATGATACCACTTGTAAGTTTATTGTACTCATACTACTTATACTAAGTGGGTATTGTAGAAAACGCAACTACTATCGTATGGCTACTGGCGGCTATCTGCAAATGCGTGCAGCCGCCTGGTGACACGATCGATGCCCATGACGCCCATAACTTCATGCAGGCTGGGGGTTTGGTTGCGTTTGGTCAGCGCGACACGGATGATCATGGCGACATCGGCTACGGAGCCTTTGTAGAGTTCGGGGTGCTTGCGGAATTCTTTGACAGCTGGCGTGAAACCAAGTGGTTCGCCGACTTTTTTGAGTTTTTCAAACCAGATTTCGTTACTGTCGTTCGGTTCGTGGCTCGCTAGCACGCCGTCGATAATTGCGCGGGTGTCTGCGGCGGAAATGCGCGAAACTTTTTCGGCTACGACTGGATCGATGACGAGCGTATCGAAGATGTCGTCATAGAAATAGCCGTAGAGGTCGGGCGCTTCTGACAGATGCTTCATGTCTTTACGCGGCTGGTCGCCGGTGCGTTCGATATTGAGCACGGCTTTCGTGTAGTCAGGATCGCGCACGAGCACTTCGTAAAATGCTGGGTCATGTTGCTTCGCCCAGTCGCCGAGCGCGGTCAATAAATCGGTCGCCGACAGGCGTGCCAAATACTCTTCGCTCAGTGAGTCGAGTTTGGCAAGGCTAAATAAACCACCAGATTTTGACAGGTTATTGATGGACAGCGGAAAATCAGTCAGTGGCGCATCTGGGTTGGCCGCGCGCCAACTTTCGTACGATGAATTCGCTTGGTTGAGCAGATATTCGATCAGCGGTTCGGGCAAGTAGCCCAGGTCAGTGTAGTAGCTGACATTGGCTTCGGGGTCTTTGCGTTTACTGAGTTTGCGGCGTGATGAACCTTCGGTCTTTTGGAGCGGCGCGATGTGGGCGTAGCGAAATGGTTGGTAACCGAGCGCTTCACAAAGCTGCATATGTAGCGGCACCGACGCCAGCCACTCATCACCGCGTACGACGAGCGTTGTTTTCATCAGATGGTCGTCGATAACATGTGCGAGGTGATAGGTCGGCAGGCCGTCACGTTTCATGATGACGATATCGTTGTTGTTTTCGGGCATTTCGATCGTGCCGCGGGCAATGTCGTTGAATGTAACGCGCCTAGCTGCGTCACCGGGAGAGCGAAAACGTATAACGTAGGGTTTGTCGGCATCGAGCGCGGCTACCACATCAGCTTCTGGTCGATCGCGCCAAGCCGCCCAGCTGCCATGGTATCCCGGAACGACTTTTTGGACGTTTTGACGTGCCGTCATGTCATCGAGTTCTTCGGGTGTCATGAAACATGGGTAAGCGATACCGTCACGGAGCATTTGGCGGATATAGGTTCGGTAGATATCTTCGCGGTGACTCTGGGTGTAGGGGCCATAGTTGCCATGCTCGTTCACGCCTTCGTCGACAGGAATTGAAAAATGTGCCAGTGAGTTAACGATAAAATCACCGGCGCCTTCGACTTCACGTTTGCGGTCGGTGTCTTCGATGCGTAGGAAGAACACGCCGCCACTTTGATGGGCAATTCGCTCAGAAATCAATGACGCATAGAGCACGCCTAGATGCATAAAACCAGTCGGGCTCGGAGCGATGCGAGTGACTTCGGCACCCTCTGGCAGATCGCGCTCCGGGTACCGAGCTTCTACATCGGCAACAGTTTGAGTGACCCGGGGCAATAAACGCTCGATCACGGCATCACTGAGTACGTGTTTTTTGTCATCTGGTGCGGTTGCTGAGTCTGTGTTCACGCCTGTCCCATCGTTAATGTTAGGTTACTGTGTCTAAAGTACTATTTTACCATACTCTGGTGGACTGTCGAGCGACCAGACGCACCCTAACAGAGATACGCCACGGCTTTGGTATACTAGATACACGATGATTGACTGTACGATTACACTCGAACTAGCTGCTCATAGCGACGAACTGCTCGTCGTATTACCCGAAGCAGCCGATGCGAAACTGCCCTCACGCGGCACGGTCATGGCCGAAGGGACGTTGCAAGGTGCCAAAGTTCGTATTCCGCTCGAGCCCACTGGTACTCTGGGGCATTGGTTTGTGATCGATGTCGCCACGCGTAAAAAACTCGGTCTTGCGCCTGGTGACACGCCAAAGCTCACCCTCGAAGCTGTCAAACAATGGCCAGAACCGACTATTCCAGCAGTTCTCAAGCAGACGCTCGATGCTGACTCAGCTGCCCACCACACCTGGGAAGATACCACGCCAATGGCGCGGTGGGAATGGATTCGCTGGTTTGAATCGGTCAAAACCGACGAAGCCAAAGCTGAGCGTCCGGCCAAGATCATGTCGATGTTGGCTCACGGCAAACGCCGTCCGTGTTGCTTTAACCGCGCCATGCAGACGGCGCCAAAGCGGCTTCAGCTGCTGTAGTCATGACTATTTATACTATCGGCCACTCGACGCGTCCTATCGAAGAATTTGTAGCCTTGCTGAAAGAAAATGGCGTACAGCAACTGGTGGATATTCGGACAATTCCACGCTCGCGGCACAATCCGCAGTTTGAACAAACGGCACTCGAAAAAAGCTTGCCGGAGCAGGGTATCACTTACACGTACATGCCAGAACTTGGCGGTCTACGACCAAAAGTTAACAACTCGGTGAATAGCGGTTGGCATAATACGTCGTTTCGAAATTACGCGGATTACATGCAGACGCCTGAATTTGCGCGGGGTATCGAGCACCTGATTGCTTATGCAGAGCAAGCGCCGACAGCTATCATGTGCGCCGAAGCTGTGCCGTGGCGCTGTCATCGTTCGCTTGTTGGTGATGCGCTGTTGGTGCGTGGTATCGATGTCGAAGATATCATGAGCCAGACCAGTACCAAGCCGCATACACTCACAAAGTTCGCAAAAGTTGATGGTACGAGAATTACCTATCCCAAGGACGAGGCAGCGGAATAATGTTTCCGGATTTTCTCCACCAACCAGTCGACGACGTTGCGCGGCGGCTGCTTGGCTGTGTGCTCGAGCGGGAGATCGATGGCCAGACGATGCGGGTGCGTATCGTCGAAACCGAGAGCTATGACCAGGACGACGAAGCCAGCCATACATTTCGCGGCGAGACCGCGCGCAATGCCACAATGTTTGGTGAGGCCGGGCATCTGTATGTGTATTTCACCTATGGTATGCACTATTGTTGCAACGTCGTGACCGGTGAAGCGGGCTATGGTTCTGGCGTGTTGATCCGCGCTGTCGAGCCGGTCGACGGTGTAGCGTCTATCGAAGCACGCCGCGGCGTGACGGGCGTCAACGCCACAAATGGCCCTGGCAAACTGACCAAAGCACTCGGTATTGATGGCACGATGAATGGTCACGATTTGCACGATGCGCCGTTGAAATTAATGACTGGAAATTTGCGTGACGGCGAACACATAGCTAGTTCGCCACGAATTGGTATTTCAAAAGCGCGGCTTTCTCACCGTCGGTTTTACATCGCGAACAATCCATATGTAACGCGGCACAAGCATGGTCACTAGTCTCTGACATGAAGTGCCGCACCGGCAGCGAGAAGCTGCGCGGTGCGGGAACAATGAGTGGAAGAAGGGGGCTGTGCCCCGGCAGAGGACTATCGGAGTCATGCCGGGGTCTGTTCAGCTCGACAGCCGTGAGAAGAACCGTACCAGACGCGCTGGTACCTGGAACACCCACTTGATCACATCTGCTGAATCCTCCGGCCGGTTGAACAGGAAGAACAAGCAGAATGCGGCGACGAGCAGGATGATACCTTGCTTGACCCACTTGGTCATCACCGCTCCTCTCTACTACACGCCATCCGGGGGGACGACTTGTGATGTAGTTATATAACAGAAACATATAAAATGTCAATATGAAAGAGCAGGGTCTCATTGCAATAAACATCATAAAATGCTATAAATATAGATAATTATGGCATATCTGGATCGTCCTGGTCTTTGTGAGTTTGCTGAATATGAGCGAGCTTTTGTCGATCGACTCAAAGAGGGTCAGTTAACGTCTGGTGAAATACTGGCATGCTACCTGCGGCTTGCAAAGCGGCGCGAGGCACTGATGGCAGTAGTCGAAGTGCAGGTTAATCCTCGGCGGGAACTCGGGGCTTTGAGTGTGTCGATCGCACTTCTAGATGATGATCTAAAGCCTATTCAGCCAGGAGAGCCGCCGTGCGAGGGCAGTTTTGTCGACGGTATATGGAATTCAACAGGACCAATAACTATCTGTGCATCAATAAATCGTCACACATCAATACCGACCCACGACGGAGTCTTTCGTCCGTACGAAGACGGAATAGACATGAGCATGTTCGAACAAGAACTCGTTGGCGCTAGTGCATCTGGCTTTTCGGACACATCTTCGCGACCGATGACGTTTTAGTCTTTTGTAGCCTCGCCGAACTCTAGAAAAACAGAGGCGGGGAGGGTATACTTGCAGTAATGATCAATCAAAAGTCGTATAGCCATATTTTTGTTGATGAGAGCGGTGAGTTTGGTGTGTCGCCAGAATCTTCAGACAATCTTGTAGTAGCAGTGCTAAAAACAAATGACCCGCGAGCTATAGAAAAAATTGCGCGCAAGGTGTGGTCAGATATGAAGCTGGATAAAACAAACGCACAAGAGATTCATGCTGCTGATGCTGACGACCGAACTATCGCAAAGATTTTAAAGTATCTCGACAAAAAAGATGTACAAATCGATGTGTATGTATATAAAAAACAAAAGGATAAATCTCTCGATATTCATATGGTGTACTATGAGATGCTCGAATCCATTATTGTTTCGAGCAATAACGCTTTTTCAATCATTATCGATAAAAGAGACACAAACAAAAAACGACTGGAGATGGTTCAAGTGCTTACGCATAAACATGTCTTTGAGCGCGTAAGGTTCGAAGATTCCAGAAGAATTAAGCCACTTCAGATCGTTGACGTTATCGCCTGGGCAGTTTTTCAGGATGTTGAGTTTCGTATTCACGGCTATATCTCACATCTCAATGCAGATAAGCTTGTATATAAAGAATTCAAGTCAAAAAGAAAGCCTTCCGCTTTGACGAATCACTAAACGTGAATCAACACGGAAGGTCTTACTTCGAAGACAATATAACAAAATTCAATAAGAAAGTCAATAGAAAACAGCCGTTTTGCGGTTAACAGAGATAGAATTGTATGTGTGTTTGATAAAACGCACGTGTTTATAATACCACTTTATTGTCAGCAGGTGAAGTACAGTATGACGCTTATGCTTTGTATATGATGGTGATCTAG
The DNA here is from genome assembly GCA_964401035.1 of uncultured Candidatus Saccharibacteria bacterium. Taxonomy (GTDB): domain Bacteria; phylum Patescibacteriota; class Saccharimonadia; order Saccharimonadales; family Saccharimonadaceae; genus Saccharimonas. Next base: position 204,717 of record CAYNWV010000001.1, read on the forward strand.
AAAAACAGAGGCGGGGAGGGTATACTACAGACAGAACTTAAGGGAGCATTATGTCAGAAGACCAGAAACGTCAGTTGCAAACACAACTCTGGAATATCGCCGATAAACTGCATGGCAAGATGGATGCAGACGAATACCGTGACTATATCTTGGGCTTTATCTTCTACAAATACCTCTCGGAAAAACTCGAAATCTATGCTGACGAGCTACTCAAATCTGAAAAAACGCGCTATAGAGACGTTGCGGATATTGATGCCGAACTAATAAACGAAGTAAAAGCTGCTGCCCTCGATCACCTCGGTTATTTCCTGCTGCCGAGTGAACTATTTAGTAAACTCGCTAACCGTGCCGAACTAGATACCTTCATAGAGGATCTGCAACAGATCCTAGGTAATATCGAGCGCAGCACCATGGGCACTGACAGTGAGGATGATTTTGATAAGTTATTCTCTGAGATTGATCTCAATGCTAACAAGCTAGGCAAGACCATGAGTGCTCGCGCCGAGCTAATCGCAGGCGTCCTGCGGCATCTCGACAAAATCGATTTTCAACTAGGCAACAGCCAGATCGATGTCCTGGGCGATGCCTACGAATACTTGATCGCACAGTTTGCGAGCGGAGCAGGTAAAAAAGCCGGTGAGTTCTACACGCCGCAAGAAGTTTCACAGATCCTTGCGCGTATCGTCACGAGCGGTAAAAAGCAGCTGAAAAATGTCTACGACCCGACCTGTGGGTCTGGCTCGCTGCTCCTGCGCGTGTCTCACTACGCAAAAGTTGATCGATATTTCGGACAGGAGCTCAATAACACAACGTATAACCTGGCGCGTATGAATATGATCCTACACGACGTACATTTCGATCAGTTTGACATCCGACAGGACGACACGTTGAAAGAGCCGCAACATCTAGAGTGTCGATTTGAAGCGATCGTGGCTAATCCGCCGTTTGGCATGAAATGGGATGGTGATGAGAATTCGCTCAACGCTCAGGATGAACGGTTTAGTCAATATGGCCGTGTGGCACCGAAGAGCGCAGCTGACTACGCTTTTGTGACGCACATGATCCACCAACTTGCGGATAACGGTACAATGGCTGTCGTCCTGCCACATGGCGCACTGTTTCGTGGAGCAGCCGAGGGCGTGATTCGCAAGCATATTATCGAAGAGCAAAACTATCTAGATGCCGTGATCGGCCTACCGGCGAATCTCTTCTACGGGACGGGTATCCCAGCCTGTATCATGGTATTCAAAAAATGCCGCACAACGGACGACGTGCTATTCATCGACGCCAGCAAGTATTTTGCAAAAGGCAAAAACCAAAACCGTCTGCGCGCGAGTGATATCGATAAGATCATCGAGACATATGAGAAGCGTGAAGTAGTCGACAAATACAGCCATATCGCCTCTCGCGACGAGATTCGCGAAAACGATTACAACCTGAATATCCCTCGCTATGTCGATACCTTTGAGCCAGAGCCAGAGATCGATCTGGATGCTGTGGCGAGCGAGATTAAACGGATCAACATCGATATGGCGGAGATCGATAAAAAAATAGCTAGCTACTGCGATGAGCTAGGGATTGCGAAGCCGTTTTAATGAAAGCCACGGAGCTCAGTATGATCCTTGCAAATTTAAAAAAAAGCAGCGAACAACTCAAGGTTGCAGTAAAATCTGCGGAAGATTCCACCGATAATTACCTGAACGCACTAGTTCATTTTTATGACTGGAAGATTCAGAGCTTAGATGCAAAAATAGATTTTACAAAGTCTTTGGCTACTATATCTACTCCTATCTTGCCTGTTCTCTTGAGCTTGGCGAGTCTTAAGGTGTTGGATTCCGTGGTATGGATCCTGTGGCTTGCTACAGGATTTACTCTCGGTATTTCCATAGGTAGTATCTATATGACGATCAAGCTGTTTAAGGATCGTGAAGATATTATTAATGAAGCAGAAGATTCGCGTATTGAACAGCTTAAGTCAATAGGCGAAAAAACGAATAAAGTTGTCAATGCTGTTTCAGACGATTTAGATAAGCATGTTGCCGTGATTAAGATGATCGAACGCGACTCGAAGGATGGTCTGCAGTGACCCCAAAGCTCCGTTTTCCTGAGTTTACTGATGAGTGGCAGGTGAAGAAACTGGGTGATATTTTTAGTTACGAACAGCCAGCTCATTATTTAGTAGAATCCGCTGAGTATGATGACGATCATGGGACACCCGTCCTTACGGCTGGAAAGACTTTTGTTCTTGGCTACACTGACGAAAAGGAAGGTGTCTACAATAAAGGTCTGCCTATAACGCTATTTGATGATTTCACAACGGCGAGTCAGTGGGTCAATTTTCCATTTAAAGTAAAATCGTCGGCGGCAAAGATACTCAAGGCGAAGAGTGGCACGCATCCAAAAATTGCGCATGAGCTGCTCCGAAGGATAAGGTTTAAAGCAGAAGATCATCAAAGGTACTGGATATCGACATTTCAGAACTTCGAAGTACAGGTTCCTGGCTCAGGCGAGCAGCAAAAAATCGCTAACTTCATGGGGGGGGTCGATCAGATGTTGACCTCGCTCAGCGACAAGGTGGCTGCCATGCATGAGTATAAGCGCGGCATCATGCAGGCGATATTTTCGGGCAAATTGCGATTCAAGGATGAGAATGGCAATCCGTATCCTGACTGGGAGATGAGAAGGCTGGGTGACTTCATTCACGACTACAAGCTGAAGAGCTCGACCGAAAACGAGTATCCTGTTATGACCTCATCTCGAGCAGGAATTGTTATGCAAAAGGATTACTACAGTGATAATAATCGTATAACAGATAGAGATAACACTGGGTACAACGTTATTCCAAACGGCTATCTTACATACCGTTCGCGCAGCGATGATGGCGTGTTTAAATTCAATCTAAACTCTACGGGAATAACTGGAATTGTTAGTTACTTTTACCCAGTTTTTTCAATCAAGCAAGGTAACGAGAAATTTTTTGAAGAGCTGTTTAATTATCACTGGCGGACTTTTTATAAATATAGTGTTGGCACTTCTCAGAGAGTTCTCGCGCATACTGAGCTTAAGTCAATCAGGCTTTTTATACCAGCCGAGGAAGAGCAACAAAAAATCGCCAACTTCCTCTCCGCCATCGACCGCAAAGTCGAACTCATGGACGCGCAAGTCGCGGCTACAAGGGAATACAAGAGAGCGCTTTTGCAGAGGATGTTTGTATAATGGAATACTTAACGGAATCACTAGCAGATTTTCAAGATAGGCTTGATGGAATTGCAAATATTGAGGGTATCAACCTCGAACTCATCACAATCTTTCGCAATAACCTCGATTCAATAAGAAAAGACGTAAAAGATACTGGTAAATTCGGTGCGCTGTTGAAAAAAATCGATACACAAAAAAATATGCTTGACCAGATCGAGAAGCTTCCTGAATTCGCCACAAAATATGAAACCTTACGTGAACAAAGTACTGTACTAATGATAGGCGCATTTGAAGTTTTTATTGGAGATGTATTCAAGAATATTGCCAACAATAATCCTGAGTTCTTTATCTGGCCCGAGAAAGAAAAGCGGATTTCTATCGAAGTAGAGAACTTTACATCCTCATTTACATTGGGCGATGCGATGATCGCACATTTATCAGATAAGCAGTATAGTTTTCAGGATCTAGGATCTATCATAAAGGCCGTTAATAATTATCTTGGCGTACAGCTTGAAGTTTCTAAAGACACCAAAAGAAGTATTGTTCTTGGTACTTCATATAGGCACCTCATTGTTCATAAAGGGTCTGTCGTCGATAAACGCTTTCTCACCCAGACAAGAGAGGTTGAAGATATCGCACACCAAGAGGGTGATCGGCTGAGGCTGGGTGACGATGACATCGATAATATACGGATAGGAATCATTGATTTTTCAGAAACCTTAATCCAGGTATTAACACAACGCGACGAGCTTAAAGAGGAGGACAATGCATGACAACACAATCCGAGCAGACCCTCGAAGATAACCTCATCGCTCAACTCGTAGGGCAAGGGTATGGAATGGTTGTGCTGCCAGATACTGCGGCAGCACTGGCGAATCTCAAGGTGCAGATTGAAAAGCATAACAACGTACAGCTCAGCGATGCTGAATTTCGCCGCGTGCTCAACCACCTCGATAAAGGCAATGTGTTTGATCGTGCGAAGATACTGCGCGACAAAATGGCTCTGCGTCGTGACGATGATCGAACGACGATCTACATAGAGTTTATCAACCAAAGCAAATGGTGCCAGAACGAATACCAGGTAGCGCAGCAAATCGTCAATAATGGTGAATACGACAACCGCTACGACGTGACGATACTGGTGAACGGCCTACCATTGGTGCAAATAGAGCTCAAGCGGCGTGGTATAGAACTCAAAGAAGCATTTAACCAAGTGAACCGGTATCGCCGTCATAGCTACGCCGCAAATCATGGCCTGTTCCAGTACGTTCAGATGTTCGTGATCAGTAACGGCGTCAATACAAAATATTATGCAAATAGCGTCAGCTACACGGGTACGAAAAAAGCGAGTTTCAAACAGACATTCTACTGGACGGACGAGAGCAACAAGCGTATCAGCCAGCTAGACGAGTTCGCGAAAGTATTCCTAGAAAAATGCTTCCTGAGCAAAATGATCACGAAATATACAGTGCTAAACGAAAGCGATAAAGTCCTGATGGTGCTGCGTCCCTACCAGTACTATGCGGTGGAACGAATCATCGAAAAAGTCGCAAATGGTGGTCGTGGCGGCTACATATGGCACACAACTGGTAGTGGCAAAACTCTCACAAGTTTCAAAGCTGCGCAGATACTAACAGGCCAACCAGAGATAGATAAAGTCGTATTTGTCGTCGATCGCAACGACCTAGACTACCAGACGATAAAAGAGTTTAATAGCTTCAAAGAAGACAGTGTCAACGCCACCGGCAACACGCAAATGCTTGTCAAACAACTAGCCGATCCTGACACCAAACTAATCGTTACGACTATCCAAAAGCTGGATATCGCCATAAAAAATGAACGTCATGCAGGTAGGATGGAGGACGTCCGCGACAGCCGCATCGTATTTATTTTTGACGAATGTCACCGATCGCAGTTTGGTGAGACACACCGAAATATCACCGAATATTTCACAAACTATCAGTTGTTTGGGTTTACTGGTACGCCAATATTTGCTGACAACGCGACGGGCAATGGCCTGGGCAAGCGGACGACGAAAGACTTGTTCGGTGACCGGCTACATGAGTATGTGATCACTGACGCTATCAACGACGGTAATGTCCTGAAATTTAGCGTCGAATACGCCGGACGTTTCAAGCAAAAGCCTGATAGTGCAACAAACATCGATATTGATGTCGAAGCTATCGATACGCGCGAAGTGATGGAAAGTGATATGCGCGTTCAGAAAATCGCTGATTATGTGCTTGCAAATCACGACCGAAAAACACACAGCCGAGAGTTTACCGCCATGATGTGCGTCGGATCAGTGCCGGTGCTACAAAAGTACTATAACTACATGCGCAGCAAAGACCACGGCCTGAAGATCGCCACGATATTTAGCTACAAAGCCAATGAAGATGACAAAGACGCCGATGGTTTGATAGACGAAGTTGATATAGACATGGACAACGCGGCACCGGTCAATCTACACTCCCGTGACATACTCGAAAATGCTATAAGCGATTACAATAAACTGTTTGGCACAAACTTCACGACTCGCGATAGTAAAAGTTTTTATGATTACTATAAAGACATCGCCAAGCGGGTGAAGTCACGCGAAGTCGATATCTTACTGGTTGTGAATATGTTTTTAACCGGGTTTGATAGCAAGACTCTCAATACACTGTATGTCGACAAGAGTCTCAAGTACCACGGACTGATACAAGCGTATAGTCGTACGAATCGCATACTAAATGAGCAGAAATCTCAGGGCAATATCGTCGTATTTCGCAACCTGAAAAAAGCAACTGACGATGCGCTGCGGCTATTTAGTAGCAAAGACGCAAGCGAGATAGTGTTCATGAAATCATACGATGAATATCTGGAAGATTTCAACAAAAAAGTCACTGACCTTCATATGCTGGTACCGACTTGCAACGATGTCGATGCTTTATTTGGCGAGGCGGAGAAGAAGCTGTTCATTGAGCGATTTCGTGAAGTCATGCGCGCGCGAAATGTGTTGATGAGTTTTGCTGATTTCGACTACGTCGCAACGGGCATCAGCGAACAAGAGTTCGAGGACTACAAGTCAAAATATCTGGACATATATTTCCAGGACAGAAACAGCAACAAAGAAAAAGATTCGATCCTAGATGAAATCGATTTCGAGCTCGAGCTGATACGTCGAGACGACATAAACGTCGACTATATCGTGCGGCTACTCGCTCAGTATGTTGACGCTGGTGATGAGCAAAGACAGAAGATATTGAAGAATGTTGAAAATATCATGTCAGGTGATGAGAAGTTACGCAGCAAGCAGGAGCTAATAGAAAGATTTATCAACAGTACACTCGTGAATGTCACAGATCCCGATACTGTCGACGGTGAGTTCCAGCGTTTTTGGAGCGTAGAGCAAGAGCGCGCATTACAGCAATTTGCACAAGAAGAAGCGTTGGACGTCGAGCAACTGAGAAGCCTTATCGGTAACTACTCATATAGCGGACGGCTGCCACGAAAAGATGACTATGCCGAGACGCGCATAGAGCTGATCCCTATCCGTGAACGGAGCAGTATTTTGGAACGACTCGAAGAGAAGTTCAAGAGGTTCATCAGCGTATTCGTTGATGACATGTAACCTCAGAAGCAGATAGCTCTAAGCGCCAAAAATCTTGGCAATAAACGATTTTTTCTGAGGCTTGTAGCCCTGGGATTCGAGCAGGGCGAAGATCGGTTTTTTGATATCGTCGACATCAAAATTCCAGGTCATTTTGTTTTCTTCGCCAGAGCCACCGAAGTTTATCTGAAACCCTGACTGTTTCATAAAGGCTGTCTTGCCGCTAAAGGTGTCTTTGGAGGCGTGGAATATCGAGACCGAATCTTTGTCCTTTTGATCGTCGTCAAAGCCGAGCATACTCTTGAACATTTTTGCCGAAGGACCAGTTCCTTCAGCGTGTAGCCCGACACTTACTTGAGTGCTATCCATCTTTTCGGTCGATGTGTATGTCATGTCAGGAGCAAGGGTGATGATGAGCCGATAGGACATCTGGGTATTGTCCTGCAGCACGGCTCCTCGTGCAGTCTGGTCAAAGTTCCATTTACCTTCGATTGTGTCGCCCGTGAGAGTGTACGAGGCTGTGTGCTGGCTTGCGTTCAGTGTGTCGATTGCTTCTTGCATAGTTTTGAGTATAGTCGATGCTGCTGTGAAATACCACGACACGGCGTTCTAAGCGGTACCGGTAGGAGCAGTAAACATTAGCGCACAGGTAGTGCTTCGACTGGTATGTTGAGGGCGTGAGCTAGACGGTCGAGTTGTTGGAATTTGCCGTAGGGAACCACGGTGCCATTCCGTGTATAGATGCGGTAGTAATGATCATATCGCGCCACGTCGCCGTTGAACCGTGTCGCGGTGGTCGGTTCGTCGATACGCTGTATATGCCACCCTGGTTCGAGAGTCGATATGATACGGACTAATTTTGCATAGTGATTGAATGCCATACAGGTTCAGTATAGCGTGACTGGTGTACAATGAGAGACATAAAGGGGGATATATGTTCGGGTTATTCAAACGAGAAAAAGTATCAACACGGTGGAAAATCTACGCAACAGTCACCTATGTCACCATGCTCATCGTTAATGGGCTGGCGGGCAGCACGACGCTGCTGGGAGGAGTCGATACGGCTGCCATCTCTGACAAATACGCAAACTTATTCGCACCGGCTGGGTTTACCTTTGCTATCTGGGGTGTGATCTATCTGCTACTCGGCGGTTTTGTGCTGCGGATGTGGGGCGTGTGGCGTACCAAAAAACCACGACTGGCGGATGATGCGATAGTGCGGGTCGTCAAATTGTTTATCCTGAGCTGTCTACTCAACGTGCTGTGGCTGCTGGCTTGGCAGTATGAAGTGCTGTGGCTTAGCGTAGCCATAATGCTCGCATTGTTAGCTACACTACTCATGATTCATCGTGAAGTAACAACGCCAGAACGATTAAGTCTCGGCGAGACTGTCGCTGTCAAAGCACCATTTGGCGTCTATGCTGGCTGGATCACGGTCGCAACAATCGCTAACATTTCGACCTGGCTGGTCAGTCTGCAATGGGATGGATTTGGCCTAAGCCATGGCACATGGATGGTGGCCGTGCTCATCGTCGGTGCCGTCATCACCATGACGACAATGATCCGTCGCAACGACTGGTTCTATGGCGCGGTGGCGGTGTGGGCATATGCTGGAATATTGGCAAAACACCTGTCAGAATCGGGCTGGAATGGTCACTGGCCATCAGTGCTCGCAGCTCTCTATGTCTTGTTGCCAATTCTCATCATACTGACACTCCAAACCGCACGTCGACGACGATAGCTATTTGCGCTTCCGTCGGCTTCTCCTCATGTCGCGAAACGCCAGGATGCACAGAAAGATATTCATGACGAAAACGTAGACCGGGAAGGCGAACGATGCAAACGAGACTTCCTGAGTAGCGAGCATGGCGATCACCATTGCGCTGGCTGATAGCAAAAACGTAAAAGGGTACTCGGTCTGTGGCTTGGCGATCGTTTTTCGGATAGTCGGTAGGCAGCTGATTAGGTCGGCAGTGATGGCGATGATAATAGCGGTTGTCGGTTCGTTGGTGATAGCCCAGATAGCCAGACCGCATAGCGCAATCGCGATACAGATTTTGTCAAAACGACGTAACTGCAAGAGCCGACGATCCTTGTGACGTGCCGCCATAAAAACCATGAGGGGACTGAGGCCTAACGCCAATGTAATAACCGCATCGACGCCAATACCGGCGGATAGGCTAGCGGCAAAGGCAATCAGCGGCGAAATCGACCAGATCAACCAGCTGACAGCGTGTGGTTTGGCGCGTCCACGAAGTGTTGCACGAACATAGGCAACGCCACCAAATAAACGAATGGCGGCAGCAAGATATAAAAACCAGACAGGCAGTAGTTGCATAGGCTAGCACTATAGTAGCCAAAGATGCTTATGGTTGCAATCAAGGGTATACTAGAGCTATACGCAAGAGTAATGAGGAGGAGCTGATGATGACAATCATACCAAATCTGTGGTTTGACGGGGTGGCCGAAGAAGCGACGCATTTTTACACTAGTATCTTTCCTGATAGCTCTGTCGGGTCGATCATGCGCTATCCAAACACTCAGGAAGAGGGTTTGGCGGATTTTCAACTGGATATGGCGGGCAAGGTATTGACAACGGAGTTTATACTCGGCGGCCAACAGTTTGTGGGGATCAACGCTGGTGCGGAGTTCAAGCCGACACCTGCGGTATCGTTTTTTGTGAATTTCGATCCGTCTCGTATAGAAAACCCCAAAGAGCAGCTGGACGAACTATGGAGCAAGCTCATCGATGGCGGCAAGGCACTCATGCCGCTCCAGGAATATCCATTTAGCAAACACTATGGCTGGGTCGAGGACAAGTATGGTTTTTCGTGGCAGCTCATGCTGACAAACCCGGACGGCGAGCCACGGCCATTTATTGTGCCGTCGTTGATGTTTACTGATGTTAGTCATTATCGCGGCGAGGAAGCGCTTCGTTATTATGTCGATACGTTCAAGGATTCAAAGCTTGGCGCAGCGGTGAGCTATCCTGATACTGGTCGGCTGATGTTTGGCGATGCCGAACTAGCCGGCAACTGGTTCGCGGCTATGGACGGAGTGGGCGAGCAAGGCTTTACCTTTACCGAAGCCGTGTCATTCGCGGTCAGCTGCAAAGACCAAGAGGAGATCGATGGCTACTGGGAAAAACTGTCGGCCGTTCCTGAGAGCGAACAATGTGGCTGGCGCAAAGACAAATTTGGCGTGTCCTGGCAAATTGTGCCGGAAAAAATGGGCGAGTTGCTGCAAAAACCAGATGCCTACCCGAAAATGATGGCCATGAAAAAACTCGTGATTGCAGATTTTTAATACAAAGGAGAAAAACTAGATGACAACACAGATCAATACCTATATCAACTTCAAGGACAATGCGCGTGAGGCTTTTACATATTACCAAAGTATCCTAGGCGGGAAGCTGGAGTTGCATACATTTGGCGAGTTTAACGCTGATCCAGATCCGAACAATCATGACAATATCATGCACGCCATGCTGACACTCGACAGCGGCGAAGCCATCATGGGGGCTGATGCGCCGAGCATGATGGAATACAAAATGCCGTGCGGATTTAGCGTGTCACTGAGCGGTGATGACGCCCTGACGCTGCGTGATCAGTTCGCGAAACTGAGCGAGGGTGGCCAGGTGCATATGACGCTGAAAAAAGAGATGTGGGGTGACGAATTTGGTATGGTGACTGACAAATTTGGCGTAAACTGGATGGTGAATATTCACGAAGGATAGATTATTCCGAATCACGTAAAAAATCCCTGGGTTTCTAGGGATTTTTTACGCGGCTATTTCTTTTTCCAGCGTTCGAGTGACGGGAGCTGCTTTTGAGCGAGCCAGCGCATCAGGCGTCCGCTGCCGTTTTTGATGAGTGCGTCGTCGACGATTTTCTTCATCTCATCGAGGGTGCAGTCGCCACCGATAAACGCACCGTTGACGTAGCAAAGATTACACCATTTTTCACTCTTGCTGCCATCCTGTTCGGTCCCACGGCAATCACCGGCTTTTTTGGTTTGGAGCGGCATGCCGCAACTTTGACATTGTTTTGACATCGTAAACCTCCTCGTCTGATACTAGTATACCGTTTCGCACGGGACTACACTATACTAGAGTACATAATCAAACGGAGGTGACGATGAACGTAAATCTATGGGCAGTACTGGCGGCGACAGTAGCGATGTTTGGGGTCGGCGCTTTTTGGTATATGGTGCCGTTCCAGCGCTTGTGGGGCAAGATCCACGGGTTCGATAAGCTCTCGAAAAAAGAGCAAGATGAATTGATGAAGGGCATGGGCGCTACCTACGGCGTGCAGCTGCTCGTGACTTTTATTTCGGCGTTTGTGTTGGTGCATTTCATCACGACAAACCCAAGTATTGAATTTTATAAAATTGCGTTTTGGGTGTGGCTGGGTTTTGTGTTTCCAGCGCAGGTGTCGGCTGTCTTGTTCGGTGGCGGTGTCGATAGAAAATACCAGGTGACAAAAGTCGCGATCATGAGCGGCGAGGCCCTGGTTCGCCTGTTGGTCGCAGCTTGGGTAATTAGCTTGTTTCGATAAGAGGAAACTATGGCAGAAAATAAAACCCAACCCACCAATGTCAGTGTCGATGATTTTTTGACAACAGTGAGTGAACAGCGGCAGCAAGAAGCACGAACGCTGATCGCTCTGATGCAGAGAATATCAGGCGATCGACCAGTTATGTGGGGGCCGAGCATCATTGGTTTTGGGCTGCAGCACTACAAGTCCGAAGCTGGTCGCGAAGGCGATATGGGAATACTAGGGTTTAGCCCACGAAAAGCTAGCCTGACCATTTATTTTTACGAGGGCTTCGACCGCTATGGTAAAGAACTTGCGCAGCTCGGGAAGCACAAACATAGTCAGAGCTGTCTGTATGTCAATAAGCTGGCCGATATTAATCTGGATGTTCTCCAGACTATGCTGGAGTCTTCGTACGATATCGCAACGAAACCAAAGCAAGGGACTGGGTCGGTCGACGACTATATTGCAAAGATTCCTGTCGTTGCACGCCCGAAATTTGACGAGCTTCGTGAGATTGTTCGGTCGACGTTTCCACAAGCGACAGAAGTCATGAGTTACGGAATTGTTAGCTACAAGATCGATGTGAAAAAACGCGGCTATGTGTTTATATCTGGCTGGAAAGATCATGTGGCGGTCTATCCAATCCCAAAAGATGAGAATTTGCGCACACAACTCGAACCCTACATCAGGGGAAAAGGTACGTTGTGGTTCGCACTCGATCAACCATTGCCCAAAAAACTGATCGAAAAAACTGTCCAAAAACTTATGCCGTAAGAGACGCTCAACGTCACGTGATCTAAAAGCTACGGTCTATTTCTTGACGACAGTAAGACTCTGCAGTGCGGCGACAAATTTGCTGTCATCTTTGATATCGTTCCAGCTGAGATTGCTGGAGAGGGCGCTGACTTCGCTACTACTGATCGTGACGTAGATCGGGCTAGAGGCAAAAGAGTAACTGTACAAATTGCAGGTATTTGTATCGGTCTGGCCTTCTTTGAGCGTATTGTGAGCCTCTGTCTTGCCTGGGCTAGGCATAATCTCGAGATTGAGTGAGGGGGCGGCTTTTTGACCACTGTAGCTATACTGAGTGAAGAAGAGTGTCGAAGTACCCGTCGCAAGCTTCTTATCAAGTGTGTAGGCTGTGGTATTTGGTTCACAGGCTCCACCTACACCCGATACGTTGCGGATGTGGATGTACTTGCCTGTATCGGTCTTTACGAATATGCCACCACCGTCACCAGCGGCTTTATCGGCAGACAGGCGGTAGATATGCCATTCTCTTGGAATTTTTAATGTGACATAGTGGGCTGGGTCGTCGGTAAATGTCGTGTAGTCGATAGCGTGGAACTCGACAGTATCAGTGGGAAGCAGCAGTTTAAATGCTCCCCTGTTTGCAACCATAATTTCAGCAGGCGCTGTCGGTATTGTTGTTGGAGCCGGCGTCGTAGATGAGGTCTCTTTCGTTGTAGCTACTGGCTGGTTGTCTTTTGTCAAAAAATAGGTAACAGTCGCTCCCAGGGCAGCGCCAATGAGAAGTAGTAGCGCGCCGATGAGGATTGACTTGAGGGCATGTCGCTTTACTGGCGGCTGTTGTCCAAACGGCGACTGGGGGTTCATAGACGTTGATTCCATAGATTCCTTTCGTGGTTATGTTTTACTATATCACAACAAATCGTGCAAAAGACAGCGTAAAACAGAGGGAGTATTCGTCATAACTAGCATTGCGAGCCGCACGGGAGTGTTGTATGCTATGAGCATAAGTATTAATAAAAGGAACATGCATGAGAACAAAACTTCTGCTCGCCGCTATCTTTCTCGTCGGTGTAGCGTCAGTGGCTTACGCCTCGTTTAGCCAGATCTTGACAGTGAACGGTACGGCAAATATCACCGGTAACTGGGATGTTGAGATTCTGAGCATTACTCGTACAGACTCGGATACCAGTGCCACAAACCACAACAGTGTCGCGCCATCAGTGGCAGTCGATGGTCTGACGGCAACCTTTAATATCGACCTGGCTCATCCAGGCAGCACCGCAACCTATGATGTTGTCTACAAGAACAAAGGCTCGATCAATGCCAAGGTTAGCGCGCTACCTGACCTCACGACAACAAATGCGGCCGATCCAGCAGATGTTAAGTACACAGTCACCGGTATTGCCCTAGACGATGCGCTGGCAGCTGGTAATACACTGACTGCACAGGTAAAAGTCGAATGGCTCGGCACAGCGACTACTAATGTCACGACCGCCACAAAATCTGCCGCTATCAGCTACACCTTCATTCAAAACACGTAAATCTAGCCTGGGATCTATGTGAGAAATAAATTTGTCATTGCAGCACTTATTATCGTAGGGGCGGCTTCGGCCGCCTATGCTGCGTTTGCGCAAAACCTAACCGTCAATGGTACCGGTACGGCGACCGGTAACTGGGCTGTGCAGATCACGGCTATCACATTAGCGGCCTCAACCGGCGCAACGAATCACAATGCTGTGGCACCAACGGTCGCTGGCGATGGTCTATCAGCAACGTTTAGCGTCGACCTAGCGTATCCGGGTGCAGTCGGGAACTATGATGTAACGATCAAAAATAACGGCAATATACCAGCCAAACTCAGTACGCTGACTGATCTCACGACGACTAATAATGCAGCTCCAACATATATCACATACGCGATTACCGGTGTTGCGATCAATGATACGCTAGCTGCTGGCGCGACAGTAACGGCACGGGTGGCAGTGACGTGGGCGGCGGGTGCTTCGACTAATCCGGCTGGCGCCAACAAAGCAGCTACCATTACATTTGGATATATTCAGAATACGTAATTATCGTTAGAAATCGGGAGGGCAGGCAGAGAGTCGTATGGCACGCGATCGACGACACCGTACATTGCTTCGAAGTAGTCTCATGCTGCTCTTGTTTCCGTTCAGCATAGCAAGCATTGCCTACGCGCTTTTTAGTCAAAACTTATCAATCAGTGCCACCACATCAAGCGTGTCATATGTGTCGAATCAGTCGATTTTGATGACATATACAAAAACGCAGTCGGGCGCGTCGCCGTATACCTACTCTTTCTCGCCAATGACAATCAAAAACAATGGAACACAAACAACATCGGTTTGGCAGGTGAATTTTACGGTTCCTGCAGACACGGCTAGTATTAGCTGCCCAACAACCGTTATCTGTTCACTGAGCGGGACGACGATGACCGTTCTGAGTAATACAAATGGAACAATCGCAGCCGGTGGCTCGGTGACATTTACTTTTTCGTTTACGACAGCCACCGCAGGATATACATTACAAGACGTTGTGACGTATGCGAATTATACCTCAGCCTTCGCGACAACCCCTGGCTTAACTGTAAATACTTCGAGAGGAAATAGTACAAGATCGGGCCAAAACTACTTATGGCCAGTGACAGTAACGGTGACAAACAATACGGGTCAGCCGCTTATGAGGTGGCGTGTGACGATTAGTCCAAGTTCAAACTATACTGTCTCGGGCTTGCCGGCTGGCGTGACGAAAACTGGGACAACAACGATCATATTGACGAGCACAAACGAACTAGCAACCAGTGCGTCTGTTACCTTTACCTTTACGGTCAACAGTGCGAGGAATGCGACATGGAACATAACGAGCGCGACAGTGCAGGGGAAGGGCTAGGCGCGATGTTTCGCCGACTGTTGACGCTCAATCCTGCCGCTTGGATGGTACTGGGCACTATGGCTGTTTTTGCAACGGCGACAATCTGTCTACCGCTTTTCCAAATTGTATCGGGACAGACGTATGCCTACATTGTCGAGCCACTATTAGCTCTCGTGGTGGCCGGTATCGCCTGGTATCAGGCGCATGGCCGCGGCGATCGTGTCCGGCATAAGTCTGAAAAAGCTCTGATTATCGGTTCGGTCATGGCGGTGTGGTTCGTCATGTACTTTGCCTCAGGCGTTGTTTTGACATATCAGCATAACGCTGTGGCAGCGACTCTCACCGCTATCGCGACCAACCTACTGGCTTTTGGCAGCGTGGCTGTCGCAATCGAGTATGCGCGTCATGCAGTCATGCTACTGGGTGGCCGACGCAATGTTATCTGGCTCGGAGTGATTGTTAGTCTAATCCTGGCGGTCTCGCAAATTAGCTTGCTACAAGTGAGCCAGGTGCAGTCACTGGGCGACGGCATAAAATTGACTATTTCCACCATCGTACCGGCGATTATCAGTAGTTTCTTGCTGACATATTTGGCCTTTAACGCTGGTCTTGCTTCGCAATTGACGTATCGGCTTGGTATGCTCACCGCCGTACTATTGCCGCCAATTATTCCGAAACTCGACTGGTATATGACGGGTATCGCGAGTGTTATATTGGCAGTCGCAGTCTATGTGTCGATCGATCGGACGCGCAAGGATATCGAAATCAACGGCCGGCACTATCGTCATGCGCATCGAGCCTATGACGTGATGTTTATAACAGCTATGGTGGCTCTGGTGATGTTTATGACGGGATTTTTCAGCTACAAACCGCAGGCAATCATGAGCGATAGTATGCAGCCAGTCTATGGTCGCGGTGCTATGGTGATTGTCCAAAAAGTGCCAGTCATGGACGTGCAGGTCGGTGATATCGTACAATATGATGTACCGGGACATTCGACAACCCACCGTGTGATTCGCATTGATTTTGCACCGGATGGTAGCGGGACGCGGCTCTACATCACAAAAGGCGACAATAGCCCAAGTGAAGATGCGCCGGTGAAACCTGAACAAATTGTCGGAATCGTCCGCGCTGAGATACCTTATGTTGGTTATCCGAGCGTGTGGCTGCGAGAAATCGTAAAGTAGAAAAAGGGAAGGCATGGCACTAGGAATTACTGAACAGGCAGAGACACGACGACCGATTGGTCTCGTGGTTTTGAGTGTCGTACTGCTCGTCATCGCCGCGTGGCTTTTATATGATGTGCGGTCACGTAGTGTCGATACGGTTAACTTACCATCGGTCTATGAATACAAGATTAATCAAAATGTCGCCACCGAAGTTACCTACACCAAAAGCGATTACTATGATAACAAGCCGGGCTTCGGTAATACGGCCTATGTGTCGGAGTTGACCGATACTGTCAAGGCAAAATTTCATTACGA
Source organism: uncultured Candidatus Saccharibacteria bacterium (assembly GCA_964401035.1). GTDB lineage: Bacteria > Patescibacteriota > Saccharimonadia > Saccharimonadales > Saccharimonadaceae > Saccharimonas. The sequence continues at coordinate 221,171 of CAYNWV010000001.1, forward strand.
ATATCAAGCGACAAAAGAAGCTAATCTGACCTGGACGTATCTCGCGGTGGCCACCAAGAGCGCCAAGTATATTTTGGGAGCTGATGCAAAAGATATCAATAATGTCTGGTCAGAGGACGAGCGCGTGGTACCGGCTGCCGCGCATACTGAAACCACCAAATCAGTCGTTATCGACCGTGAAGTGACGGTGCCATTTGGCTCGTATCGCAAAATTATGGAACAATACCGCGCCTCACTGCAGTTACCGGTCACGACCGAAATGCAAATCATGTTTTCTGTGCATGTCACCGGCACAATCGACGGCAGCCCGATCGATGACACACGAACGTCGGTGGTGTCGGCGCCACTCGATCAGCCGATTTTCAAATTGACAAATAAATTTGAGAAAGATGATAAAAAGCAAGTCGCCGGTAAGGCCGCTGTCGACACTCAGGCAAATATTCGGAATATCGAGCGCACAGCCGCCGCTGTGGTCGGTTTGCTCGGCGCTGGTTTGCTGGTCTATAGCCTGCGACGGCAGATATTTAAGTCGGCCTATCACCGTGAGCTCGATAGAATCTATCGCTATCACGACGGCATCATCATTCGTGCTAGCAAGCCGGTCGATCTGACGGGCAAACATGTCGTGGCGGTCGAGAGCTTTGATGACATGCTCAATCTCGAAGAAGAGATGAAGACACCGATCGTGGCCAGCCAGGTGAGCGCCGAAGCCACCCGCTTTACGATACTGAGCGGCAACGATGCCTATGCCTATACACTGGGCGAAGTACTGGTCGGCGAAGATCGACCTGAAGAAGCTACAGACTTTGATGGCTGGACTGACAAAAAGCCAGTTCAAAAACGTCGACGACGTTAGAAAAATTCGTCGCATTTTAAGCAATCATTCAGCCGACATGCCTACGATGAGGGTGTATTAGAAGTAGTATATAACCCATAGATAGGATACTCGTATGCCAGAACAACCTGAACACAAAACAACCAGCAAAAGTGAGGCGGCTGAACACAAGGCGGTAAAAGCCAACACCTCGAGCAGCTCTAAAAAAATGTCAGTGCAGTCCTACGTGCCCTGGATTATCGCTGGTATTATGACGCTAGTGGCTATTTTTTTGGCTGCCGCACTTGTCAGCACTCGTCTCAATCGCGACCGTTTGACTCCATCTTTTGACAGAGGTACAGGTATGATGGGCAATAACCAAAGGGGTACGATGTTCGATGGTAACGGCTTCGGGATGCGTCGAGCCGGTGGTATGAATGGCACCGTGACGGCAGTCAGCAGTTCCAGCCTGACAGTCAAAGATTCGACTGGTGCGAGTCGCACATATGTAGTGAATAATACAACATCAGTCAGAAAAGCCGACGGTACAGTTGGCGCAATCGGTGATGTCACAAATGGCGCAACCGTTCTCGTACGCGCCAGCGGGCAGGTGAGTGAGCAAATTGCCTATACCGTTACACTACGGTAGTTGTGACGAGACACGGCAGCAATACTTACGTGAGATTGATAATTTTTTCACAGCCGCGATCGACTGCTTATAGTACAATTTTTGACTGAAGCATGATCGATTTACGCAATTTCTTTGGCAACCATGATTTCAAATTGCCTGCCGAACGCGCAGCGCTGGTTGTAGGCGCTGCGTTTTTTGTCGTTGGCCTCATCATCTCCAGCTTATTTGCGAACATGATTTCGCGGCAGGGCAGTTCTGACTATGAAGCGCGATTGTATCAGCAAAAAAGTGCGCTCAATAGTACGATTGCGCAGACAATCGAGGGCTATAATCAGCTTTTGTTAAGTGGTGCAGCCTTTTGGAATGCAAACGGCGATGTCTCAAAAGCATCGTGGAACCAATACTATACCGATATGCGTATCGATACTATCCTGCCGGGCACACTTGGCTATGGGTATGCGGCAGTCATTCCATCGACTGACAGTGTCGCGCCTTACGAAGCCCAGATGCGCGAGGCCGGTATTGATGATATATTTACCGTGCATCCAGCAGGCGTCCGGGATACCTATACGGCGATTACCTACCTTGAGCCGACTTCAGAAGCAAATACTGCAGCACTTGGTTATGACATGTTCTCTGAGCCGTCCCGACGTGAGGCTATGGCGATGGCGCGTGATAATGCCGAAGTTGCCATGTCTCAGCCGGTGCGCTTAATCCAGAGCGAGACCGATGGTTCACCCTACAATGGTATTTTGATGTATTATCCTGTCTATCACGGCGGAACGATTCCTGATTCTGTGGCTGAACGGCGAGCGCGTATCCGCGGCTATGTCTATGTTGTCATGCGACCTGGTGATGTTTTTGCCAGAGCCATCAGCGGGGATATGATGAGCGCGAAAAATACAGCGAGTATGATTACTGATGTCACGACGAGTACGCCGGTCAATGTCTATGCGCGAGGTGAGGCAGACATCAGTGGCAAAGCACTGCAAACGGTTATCGAAACACGTGACGTCGATAATCGGCGGTGGGAAGTGAAGCTCACCGGGTGGAATACTTCGCCGGCGGTTTCGACTGTACCAATGGTCGTAATGCTACTCGGTACTATGCTGAGTTTTCTGGTGGCGGTATTTGTGATACGACACATGCTGCAGCGGATCGCGCATGTTGGCGCCATCTACGAAGCCGAAGTTGAACGCACAAAAGACGAACTATTAGCGCTGGCATCGCATCAGTTGAGAACACCAGCGAGTGGCGTGAAACAATACGTTGGTATTTTGACGAGTGGTATTGTCGGTGAGTTGACGCCAGCGCAGCAGCAAATCGCCGAAAAAGCCTACAATACCAACGAGCGACAGATCGAGATTATCAACGAGCTACTATATGTATCAAAGATTGAAGCCGGTAAAGTGGTGCTCAACCCTCATCGATCAGATATCGTGGCCATAACGCATCGTATCATTGACGCCTCGAAATCTCACGCTGAACGAAAAGACATGAAGATTAGTTTTCGGTCAAAGACGGCGCGGTATGTTTGGGCTGATGAACAGTACTACCCAATGATTATTGAGAATTTGCTGAACAATGCAATCAAATACTCGTACCCAGGCTCGACGGTGAGCGTCCGGCTGTCTGATGAAAAAGAATACCTCCTGATAGCAATCACAGATCGGGGCGTCGGTATTAGTCGAGAGGATCAGGCGCGATTATTTAAAAAGTTTGATCGTATCGAAAATCCATTATCGCGCTCTGAGGGCGGTAGCGGCCTAGGGTTGTTCCTGGCGTATCAACTCGCAAGAGCACACGGCGGCGACGTGCGTGTCACGTCAGTTCCCGAAAAAGGTAGCACTTTTACGCTAGTTTTACCCAAGCATGGTTTTGAAGGCAAGGTCTCGGTGGATATTATGTCACCTGGTGACCGCTAGAAAAAGCCTGGCACCTAGCGTAGTATAAGAGGTATGACTGGTTCAACCCAACGACAGCTGCCATGGCGCGCTATTATCATCGCGCTCATCCTCCTCACGATTACTGTCGTAGGGTTGATTGTTTTTTGGCAGCCGATCACAGCCTTTTTTGGTGACCCAAAACGTATCAAGGCGGCGGTCGAACAGGCTGGTGCATGGGGGCCAATTGTTTTTATCGCTGTCCAGTTTTTACAGATTTTAATTGCGCCGATACCGGGACAGGCGGCCGGTATATTGGCTGGTACACTGTTTGGGCCATGGCTCGGCTCACTCTACTCATTGACCGGCGCTATCATGGGTTGCTTTGTCATCTTCGTCTTGGCGCGTCGTTTGGGGCGTCCGTTTGTCGAACGATTTGTTGATGCAAAGCACCTAAAGAAGTTCGATAAACTCACAAAAGACGCTGGTCCGATGGTGTTTTTTCTGATCTTCTTGTTACCAGGTTTTCCAGACGATATTATTTGCTATATTGCTGGACTAAGTGCAATTCCGATCCGGACATTAGTGATTATCTCGATACTTGGCCGCGCGCCTGGCTACGTACTTTCTGGATTTCTTGGCGCGGGAATAGGTGAGTCGAACACTGTCTTAATCGCTTCGATTGTCGGTATATTTGCGATCGGTATGGCGCTTGCGTACTGGCAACGGGCAGCTATTACAACATGGGCAAAGCAATTTACCAATGACGACGACGAGGACGTAAACGTAGATGAGCCGCGCTAGGCAGGCTAGCTACCATAAGATAGCCATGAGGGACGATACAACAAGATGATGAGTTGGTGGAAGCGAGTGAGTACGAAGCACCCATGGCGGGTGATTGGGGTTGCGAGTCTGGCTGTCGTGCTAGCGGCTTGGTACGGGCTTGGATTGTTTGGTGCAATCAAAAACTCGGACGATATGGCAGTCAGTGGCACCGAATCGGCTGCAGCGCGCGCGGCTATTGAACAACATTTTGGCACGACTGGTCAAACCGAAATTGTACTGGTGGAGCGAGTGGATGCTGGACTTGGTACAGTTGAGAGCCCCGAGTATCAGGCAGAGTTACAACGACTATTTGCACCACTTCGCAGTGCCGTCGAGACAGTGAACACATATGCTGATCAACCAAATCCGGCACTTGTCTCCAGGAGCCATACGGCAACCTACGCGGTTATTGTCGGCAAGGGCAATGATGCCGCAGCGATTAGCAAAGTGCTGAGCGATTTTGTGACTGCTGCCGACCAGTCAAAGCTCAAATTGTCTGTTGGCGGTACATCGACAACAGTGACACAGATGTCGCAGCGAGTTGGACATGATCTCGAGCGGGCAGAGTTAATGACATTCCCACTCCTGTTGATTTTGCTGATGGTATTTTTCGGCAGCACAGTGGCGGCGATCATTCCGCTCGGTATGAGCGCAGTGACGATCGTTGGAGCATTTGCAGTGGCGAGATTGATGACGCATGTATTGACTATTGATTCGTATGCGGTCAATGTGATTACGATTTTAGGAATCGGACTGTCGATCGACTACGCCCTACTATCGGTCAGCCGATTCCGCGAGGAGTTACGGCACGGCAGTGTCGAACACGCGGTGCGAACTGTCGTGAGCACGTCGGGACGCACGATATTTTTCAGTGGTGTTACAGTCATCGTTTGTTTGCTCACACTGTTGGTCTTTCCGCTCGAGTTCCTACACAGCATTGCGATCGGTAGTGCGTCGGCGATTTTGGTCGCGGTACTTTTGACGGTCGTTGTGTTGCCATCGATTCTGATGGTTCTGGGTAAGCGTATCAATGCCTGGCATTTACCGTTTATTCGCCAACACACTGGCGAGTCAAAGCTATGGTCGCGTCTGGCGCGGTTTGTGACGCGTCGACCACTTGTCACACTTGTGGCTGGGCTAGTGGTGATTGCGCTCGCACTCGTGCCGCTTGGTCGGCTGATTATTGCTGGTACGATGGACTATCATTACCTAACGCGTGGCGTGTCGAGCCGGTATGTCGCCGAAAAACTCGCGACCGAGTTTACTATCAAATCGCCGACCATGACGGCCATCATGACGCTGCCGCCCGGTGTTTCCGAGACCGATCGGTTGCAGATCAGCTGTAACATGACGACGCAGCTGCAGAATATCTCAGGCGTATCGGCAGTTGTCTCGGCTACGCCAGTTGGGGCGACACTGTCGTGCGACCAACTGAAACAAGCTGTCCAGTATGGCGTTGCTTCTCCGCAACTACAGGGACTTCTCCATGGTTTTATGCGTGAACAGGCACTGAGTTTTTCGCTAACGACAACTGACAAAGCTGGCACACATGCAGCCGACACGGCACTTGAAGCTACCCGCAACCTCCATCCTGCGAAGGGGGAATGGTTGGTCGGTGGTTCGGCGGCGCTGTCGTATGACACAAACCATGTATATGCCGAGAGGATTCCGATCGCACTGGCTATTATCGTGATCGCCATGATCGTTTTGCTGTCGATCCAGCTCGGTTCAGTTATCATCCCGATCCAGGCTATCGTGATCAACATGATATCGTTGGCGATTTCATTTGCCGTGCTGGTCGGTATTTTTCAACTGGGGTGGATCGATGGGCTGACGGGGTGGGGGACGGTAGAGGGCGTTGTTATGACGCCACTCGTACTAGTTGCTGCGATTGCGTTTGGGCTCGCCATGGATTATTCGGTATTTTTGTATAGCCGGATGCACGAGATTTATCAAAAGACGGGTGACGCCAAAAAAGCCGTGATCGATGGTATCGTACGAACCGGGCCGATTATCACGGCGGCCGCACTGATGGTGTTTGTGGTGGTCGTGGCGTTTGCCGGTTCGAGTGTGGCTATCATGCAGATGATTGGTATTGGTCTAGCCGTCGCGGTGCTAGTGGACGCGTTTTTCGTGCGATTGATCCTGGTGCCGTCGATCATGATTCTGATGGGTCGCGCTAGTTGGCTCGCACCAAGCTGGCTCAAAAAACTTCAGATTACGCACGACTAAACTGCTCACGGTTGAGATGCTTGGGGCTTTCAATTAGAATAGCTCTGTCACATTGACAACGCGTGGAAAGGAAACAGCATGGCAATCGTATTGCCGTCGGAGTTCAGTGATCCGGTACCGCCGCCCGATCGAGTCTCGAGCGGCTCGGTCTTCGCCAAGATCGAGGGTGCGATCGCTGAGCGTATCAAGCTGGCAGAACTACGGAGCGATGAGTCGCTCCTGAAGCAGTTCTCGGTCAGCGCTCAGGGGCTACCAGCTGACGTGCTCTTCATCATCGTCGAGAACTCTGGCAAGATGTCCGAGGTACTTGATTACATGAAGGTATCGCCAAGGCGGTGCCGGCACCTGCGTGGATTCCAGGGTGCCATCAAACACTTTGAGGAGACGGGTACGCTCGTCTTCGTCCCGACCAGGGAGTGGACACGTCAGGTGTTCGCACCGTCAGCGCAGAAAGCGCCGAACGACTGACGTCTGTCTGTCCCTACCCGCGTATGCCCTCGCTTCGCTCCTGGCTCTCACGAGCTGGAGTCGAAGCGAGGGCTTCGCTTTTCTTTGGCTGGGATTGTTCAAGCAGTGTCCGGATAGCCCGGACATCCTTTTGGGTTTCCAGAATGGCACGGTCAACTTTCCAGCGTCGAATCAGTGAAAACACATACATCACGAAAAACAATCCGGTGATGATGATCGAGACGATAGTAATAGTCGTCAGTGCCGTTTGAATACCGTCGAGACCGGGAATGGAGAGCCCCGTACCATTTGTGTCGATGCCAAATTGCGATAAATCCATAGCGTCTCCTACTTTACGACCGACAGGCCGTATTTACTGATATCGTCGAGGCCGCCGATATCGATGACTTTGGTAAAGCCAGCTTTTTTCAGGATATCTACAGCCTCTTTTGAGCGGTTGCCGCTACGACAATAAACAGCAATCCAGCTATTTTTATCAACGGCTGGTAGTGCACCAGCGCGCAAATCGGTGATAGGTAATAGTTCGGCACTCGATACGTGACTAATGGCATATTCATCGAGCGTACGAACGTCGTAGATTTTTGTGTTATCCGGCAGGGAAGTCATGACAGCAGGCTGGTTGTCTAGGACATACCACCAGATGCCGGCACCAACCGCCAGCAGCACTATAACAATAAGCACTTTCTTCATAGTACGTAGTATAGCACTTCCCTTGTCTATTTATTGTAAATAATTTACAATAAATCTATGATACCTGGTACGCGTCGAGAAACTAAATATACGAAAGCTGTCAGCCGCTGTATCGCTCAGGCTGGTCACGCCACAAATGCCCAAATTGCTACCCATGTGCGCACTGATTTTCCGCGCGTGAGTGATACGACAATTCATCGTGTGACGCAGCGCTTATACGATGACGGTCGGATTGGTCTGGCGCCAAAAGCTAGCGATGGTGCCGTGCGCTACGATAACGAGACGATACCGCACGACCATTTTATCTGCGAGGATTGTGGCGCGATTCGCGATCTTCGATTGTCGCAGCTCGTGCGCCGTGACATAGAGCAATCGCTGGGGGGCTGTCGGTTGAGCGGCAGTTTGATAATTGTTGGTGAATGTAAAGCATGTAAGGAGGCATAAATGAGTGTTATAAATATCACAACATCTGAAGAATTTCAGTCAAAGGTAGTCGATAATCAAAAACTTGTCCTAATTGATTTTTGGGCAGAATGGTGTCCGCCCTGTCGCGCGATGGCGCCGATCCTCGAACAACTTGCCAAAAAAAAGGCCGATGCGCTAGATGTCGTCAAAGTCGATATTGAGGCAACCCGGGATAATGCTGATTTAGCAGCTAAACACGGCGTCCAGGGTATTCCAAATTTCGTGCTCTACAAAGCTGGCAAGCAAGTCGGTTCGCTGGTCGGCATGCGTCCCCTGCCGGTGCTGGAGCGTGAGTTAGCAGCTCACCTGTAGTACCTCTGCTGTTTCAGTCATTCTACTTATGCTATGATGAGACAAGCTAACGTGAAGGAATCAGTACGCCATGGAAAATATGCAGGCACGCATCAATCATTCGACTGACGCGCCGTCAGAGCCGTCATCTGAGGAACCATATATACCGCCACAGCCGGAGCCAGTTCGGGTGGATCGACCCAACTACACACCGCCCCGACCACATCGTCGACAGCCGTTATCGACTGCAAAAAAGCGATCATGGAAGAAGCCGGTGCTTATTGTCGCTACTATCTTGCTCGTGATTGGACTCGGCTGGTTGATCGTCAAATTATTTGGCGGTTCGGTTGACGGTATCGATACCAACCGATATCAAGCAGTTTTTTTGTCAAACAATACGCTAGCAAGCAACGTTTATTTCGGGAAACTCGAGCGTATGTCCGATGGTTATTACCGATTGACTCATGTCTATTACCTGCAACAAACCAAAGCTGATGACCAGAACAAAGATGCCGGCGTGACGCTCACCAAGATGACGACGCAGATCCATGGTCCAGAAGACGCTCTCGTCCTGCCGCGCGAGCAGGTCTTGTACTACCAAAACATGCGCGATGACAGCAAAGTGGTGCAGGCTATCAAACAAGATAATAAAAACTAGGCTTCCATGGCGCTCGCCTCTGTCAAAAATCGGTCAAAGTCGAATTATACGACCAAGCAGCGGGTGCTTCATCGGGCGCGCAATACACTTATCGCAAGCGTTATTTTGCTGATCGTGATTATTGGGATTGGGCTATTCTATGTCTGGCTGATGGGACTCCACAGTAAGCCAGCTGGGGTCGCCACGTCGACAACCCAGACGGAACGACCTGATATTTTAAAGCCACGCAAAATGCCCGACAATATCCCGATTGGCTCATCAATCCAGTCGCTGACCACACCTGTCGCACCTGGCGACAACGTGTCATTGACGCTGCGGACGACCGAAAGTGCCGTCTGTACTATAAAAGTGATCCATGTCGACACCTATGACCGGGAGCTCGCCCGCGTGACTGATTCGGGACTCGGCGACAAGACGGCTGATGATTTTGGTGTGGTAAGTTGGACGTGGACGATGCCGAGTAATGCCGCCATAGCCACCTGGCGAGCGGATATTATGTGCACGCGTGGCGATAAATCAACACGCTCTGTCGGTGAAATTGTCGTCAAGCGGTAGCTGGGCTAGTGATCAAGCAGAAACGGTATGGTACCATAGAGAGGACACATGGAAGAGTATACAAACCTCAGCGCCCGCCAACAAGCGCGCGTCGAACAGCGACCAGCGCCTGCTGAACCACCGGATGATATTTTGCTTGACGACGATCCGTTTTTTGATGACGAGACACCACCGGTAGCGAAACGTCGACAGCCAGTCAGCGAGCCAGCTGCGCCGCCGCCACACCGACCAGCGTGGTTTACCAAGCGGCTCGTGATGATTCTCCTGGGGCTAGTCGTCGTAGCTGGTCTAGCGTGGGGAATGATGAATCTATTTCGGCCGAGTGTGCCTGGTGTGAAATCTGGTAATTTCCAGGCTGTTTTCCTGGCCAATGGCACGGTGTATATCGGTAAACTATCGTCGCTCGATGGCGAACACTACCGACTGACAACAGTCTATTTCCCGCAGACTATCGGTTCATCGGCCAGTGCCACCGAAAAAGATGTTCAGTCCCCGACTGGTCAAGTTGGACTGGTGAAACTTGGTAGCGAACTGCTCGGCTCGGAAGGCGAGATGGTTATCAGAAAAGACCAAGTTGCCTATTATGAGAATCTGAAAACTGATGGCCAAGCCGCCAAACTCATCGCCGACGACCTGAAAAAGAACCCATAATTACTGGAGTGACGACACATACATCATCCACTGATCGGTTGTCAGAGCGGCCGCGGCTTTGATGAGCACCAGCGTTTTTTTCTTGACGAAGATAGCCGACTGCGGCCCTTTGGATGAGGTACCGAGATGGATGGTCGTGTCGCCGGCGGGGATTTTTTGGGTGGCATTGTAGCCAATGGCAATTTGATTGATTTCGGCTTCTGAATCAGTTTGCATACCATCTGGTAGCGGCTGTTGGCTGACGGTGATTGTGACTAGTCCAACCTTGTCGACATAGGCGTAGACAGGGTTGTGATCGGGCGGACTAACGCGCGTCCAACCGCCAAGTTGTTCGATGGTCTTGCCGCGCGGCAAAACTGTCTGGTAGTCCGGCGTGCCTTTTGTGAGTGCGCCAGGTGTACTCGTTTGACCTGACGGAGGCGTACTGCTCGATGACGGTGGCGGTGTTACTTGGTCGGATTCTTTGGGTGCACGAGACTGTAAGAAATACAGGCTCGAAACAATCACGGCGATGCCGACAAACACCATCAGTTTATGGTCGCTCGCCCAGTCAATAATACCCTGCCCCAGTGACCGTAGCGAGGTGCGGCGTTGTGCCTGCGGGCGGGTAGTTCGATAGGGTTTGCGTCGGCGTGTTTTCATAGCATTATTTCGTGTAGAGTGGGGTATCATCTGGCATTTGTAGCCCGCCAGTAAAAGTTCGTCCGTGCATCAAGCGCTTGGCGGGATCGGCGGTAAATTGGAAGGTGAGATCGGTGATGGTTGGACCGCGCGAGACGTCGTCGGGATAGCCGAAGGCCTGCGAGCTATCGACCGTCACGTTGAAGAAGAAGTAGCGACCGCAGGAGATATTTGTGCCACTACCATCTTTGACGATATATTGGCCTGGCGTGCCGAGTGTCACATTACCAAAGTTCGTTTCTTGTCCCCAGGTCGTCATCGTGGCACATTTATTGGTGGTTTGTTGGTTGGCCATACTGCGATATTTGAGCTGCCACCGAGCACCAATCGAGTTATCGACGCCGTTCATCAGCCAATAGTTCGGAAAGACGTCACTATCAGTATCGATCATGATGGAATATTTGGCGAGCTGAGGCTGCGACAGGAGCGCGGTCTGTTGGGTAACCGGTGAGGCATAGGTCAGGGTAGCACCGCAGCCGCCGCCGATGACGTAGGCCTTGCCGTCGTAATAAGCCGTGGCTGCGCCATAGCGGGCACCAGTATAACGCTGGTTTGTTTGGTACCATTCGCCGATACCGGTCGGATTGTTGCCGGTATCGATAGTTGTATTCGCGCTGATCGGCGCGACAATAGTGACGGGGTCACAGGTCGTGGCGGTGCTACGGCCGCCTTGAATATAGACATAGCCGTTGGCAGCAAAGCCATCGGCGTCGGCTAGTGGGCCCGGAAGACTGGCCGAAAATGTCCAGGTGCCAGCCGTGCCGGTTGAAGTGCTGAGTTGAGCGTATTGGCTATCGTTGAGATAGTTTGCACCATCGTATCCACCGTAGACATACAGGTTATTGGCGTAGGCAATAGCTGTTGCACCACTGCGTGCGACGTTAAACGATGTGCTGGCGGTTGACCAAGCGGTTGCGATATCACCACCACTGCTGAGGTCGGGACTCATGTAGACCGTATTGCAGACGTTGCTAGCGGTGCAGCCAACGCCAGTTCCCTGACCCCCAACAACGTACAGGCGGTTATTCCAAACGGCTGCGCCAAACTTGGTTCGTCCGGCCGGCAAGGCATTTGTCGCGGTGCCCCACGACGGGATCGCCCCGCCACTCGGTGTCGCGTAGTAAACTTCACTGCGGCGATCAGTCGCGGTGTTACTCTGGCCACCGATATAGTAGAGTGAGTTGCCGGCCGATCGTAATTTTCCCCACGCTCGAGCGGCGGGTAGGCCAGACGTCGATGTCCAGGTACCGAGTGAGCCGTTGGCATCAATTGCCGCATAGGAGACGTCATTTGTGGTGGCTGTACAGTCTGTAGCACTCGTACAACCACCAGCCACGTAGATATAGCCATTGACGATGGCAGCTGAGACACCGATACGGTTTGGCTGGGTGGCATATTGGTTGGCGCTCGTGCTATAGCCCGCGGGTGCGCCGCTGTCGTTGTTGTAGACCTGAAACGTTTGGACGATGTTAGTAGTTGTCGTACAGCCGCCTGGACTCGCACCATTGGTGCAGCCACCGAGAACATAGGCGAATGAGTTTGAGACCGGTACAGACAGTCCCCAGCGTTGGTTGATCTGCACGGCTGACGTCGAAAACGTTTCGCCACTTGCATTGCCCAAGCTCCCGTCACTCACATTGATTTTGACAAATTCGATGTCAGCGAGCACGCCCGACGTCGCTTCATATCCACCGACAACATAGAGGTAGCCGTTGTAACCAAAAGCTGCTGACCGACGTCGACCAACTGCCATCTCATTTGGTGACTGTATCCAGCCGCTCGTACCAGCGGTCACGACGTTATTGTTGTTATCGATTTTAGCGTAGCGGACTGACTTGAGGTCTTGGATATTTGGTGTCACGCCACCAATCAGGTAGACATAATTGGCATAGACAGTACCGCTCATAATAGCGAGACCAGCGGCCGTATCACCGGAAACATTGCCGATCTGCAGTTGCCCGCTGGTTGAGCAGCTGGCGATTGCTCCAGTTGTGCCGATGTTACAACGGTAAACGGCCTGTGCGTAGGCCGTACAACCGGCATTGTTGCTGTTCGTACAACCGCCGAATATAAAGAGATTGCCCGGTATAGTACTGGCAGTGGCTGGGCTCGCTCTAGCGTAGGCATACTGGTAGGAAACTGAGGTCGCTCCGACACCTGTCATTGTTTGTCGTGACCATGCGCCAGTGCTGCCGTCGTTGTTGAGCGAGGCGTACAGGATAGAGTTTGTGTTGCTGTTGCCGGTTAGTCCGCCGATGAGGTAGATGCGGTTATTGAACACGACAGGACTGGCTGCCGCCACAGCAATAGGCAGCATATTTGTGGTTGTTTGGACGCACCAGATGAGATTTTGATACGTACCGTTTGGGCAGGCGGCTGGTTTTGCCATTTGTCCGGTTGAACTGATAGCGACATAGGCGACACCAGTCGTCACACCGCTTGGGTTGCAACTGGTGTCAGTACAGCCGCCGAAAATGTACAAATAGCCATTGGCAACAATTGAAGCGTGCAGGAGGTTACCAACATAGGTACTTGGAGAATTACAGTTCGTAGGGGTCGTACCTGAACACGGGGCGGTACCCGAGGGGGCTGATTGACCAACTGTTGATGCATCACCGTCACGGTTAATATTGCCATAGGTGACAGCATCCATCATGCCTGTGCAGGCTCCAGTGGTGAGATTCTGCGCGCTACAGCCGCCAACAGCGTATATAACATCGCGCCAGGCAAACAGACCGTGGCCAAATCGCTGACTTGAGACGTTGCCGACCGTCTTCCAGACATTGATACTACCGTCGGTGTTGATACTGGCGACCTGAGTGTCAGACTGAACAGTTGAGCAGTAGTCGCTGGCATTTGTGGCACTACAGCCCCCTGAGATGTAGATATAAGCGCCCCATACGACGGAGAAGTTACCGCCGCTACTCTGGCGCCCAGTTGTAAAACTATTGGTTTGCACCCAGGTATTGAGCGTACCATTATTGTTGATTTTGTTGTAGTAGACGCTTGATAACGGTGTGCCACCAACCGTACTAGCCCCACCGAGAATGTACAGACGATCGTTGTAGACCTGAGCACTGTGACTATAGAGGGTATAGGGCAAGGCCGTCGAAGCTGTCCATGTTCCCAGTTGGCCAGTTGGCGTCACATCGGCGATTTCGACGGTATTGACGACGGCCGACGCTGTGCGACCACCGATCAGGTACATACGGTTGTTGTAGGCCACGGCCGTCAGGTCGGAGCGAGCAGCACTAATGGCGGTGTCACTATACCAATAATTCCAGTTGGCTTTGTTGGTGTCGGTCGGATGCCAGAGTTGTGGTTCGCCATTGGCGCCAAGTTTCGCGATATACACGGTACTTTGTGGCGTGCCGGCACTGTTTTTGCCACCGATAACATAGAGAAAGCCGTTGTAAGCAACAATTGCATAATTTGTCCGGGCTTGGGGTAGGGCATAGGCTGAGCTGGTGCACCAACCGCTACAAGTACCGCCACCTGGGTTTGGACTCTCCAGGGAGCCGTCAGTTGTCGAGAGGTGCATCCAGTTTACTGTTGTGCTCGGTGAAGTACCACCGCTTCCGTATCCGATCACCACGATACCATTACTACCGTCAGCTCCGAGACCGCCAACAGTTCCCGCAGTGCCACCTTGGCCAGCGCCTGCGCGATCTGTATCAGTGCTATTTGCCGGCGTTGCGCCACTACCGGCAGTTGCCGCGAGTCCGCTACTGGCTAAGCTAGAGCCACCACCGCCACCACCACCACCAGCGCTAGTGCCTGATCCTGCACCACCACCACCACCGAAGTAACCACTGGCACCGCCGCCGCCAGCCGCACGGTTCGTCGAAATAACACCCCCACCTTTGCCGCCGCCCGTGATGCCACCAGCTGCTCCTGATCCGTCACTTGCACCATTTGTACCGTTAGCACCTAGACCACCAGCGAGTGATCCACCAGCGAGGCCGGCATTTGTACCGGTACCACCATTGCCGCCAGCGGTTGCCGTACCACCACCCCCACCATTGTTCGCGAGAGAAGCTCCACCAGCGATACCAGTCGTACCACCACCGGCTCCACCGCCGCCACCAATATGGCTGGCAGTTGAGCGACCACCACCACCCCCACCACCACCGGCCGCAATCGCGAGAGGCGTGGTACCCCGATAGATACTCGTATAAGCACCACCGCCACCACCACCGCCAGATGTGTTTCGCGTACCACCTATGCCGCCGCTACCGACATAGATATCGAGTGTTTCGCCAGGTGTGACGGCTATTGTGCCAGATACATAACCCCCACCACCGCCAGCCCCACCGGCTGCAGCTGAGCCGCCACTTCCACCACCACCACCAGCCCCCCAGGCCTTGACTGTTATGCTAGTGACACCAGTCGGTACTATGAATGTACTCGCACCTTGGGCGCTATAGATCTGGCCACTGAGTGACGTACCGCCAATTGAGTAAAGATAACCACCTGCTACTGCAGTACCACCTCCAGTGTTTGCTTGGGGTAATTTTGTACCATCGTTCCAGGTGTCAAAGCGTGCGCCGGTTGTACGACCTTTTTTGATCAATTTGTTTGCAACGTCAAAGTTGATGTTGGTTTCGTTGTTACCGTTCATAAACTGCTGAGCAGTCACAATGTAGATGCTCGGGTCGATTGTCAGCGGAAACGATGCGGCATCGAGACCGGTGGCTTTGACTGTCAGTTTGTTGCCGTTGAGATCAAAGGTCGCCGTGACGGCAGAGGTCTGCTTACCAGATTCGATCACAATTGGTTTTGGGATGACAAACAATAACAGGTTTTTTGTGGCGCTTGCCCGGGCTTTTTGGAGCAGCGCCGTATCAGCATCAGAACTGGTCGTAATGCTGTTGATGAACAGCTCATTACCGTAAATCCCAATACTGCCGTCGGCTTCTTTGCGGGCTTCGGTGCCGTCGGGCAGTTTCAGGTCGTAGTCAGTCTGAAACACGTCGTCAGTGTGACGATCCAGGACGATGTCTTCTTTAATCCCGGTACCAGAAGCGGTATAGACCAGCCAGCCGTTGTGGTCACGAAAAGGGTAGATAATACGGTTTTTGTCTTGTTTGGCTTCAGCCACAGCCAATCGGGGTGTCATGGTTAGATCGACTTTGTAGTTCGGGTCGGTAACGGTCAGGCCTTTACCGGCGTCAACGGGAATCGTGGCAGCAACTAGGGTCGCGCCCGTCTGCTTTGCTTCTGTCGCCGCCGCGGCCGCTCCATGCGAGAAGCTGTAGGTGCGATTTTTTGCATCGTAGGTCAACGATTTCGCTAAGATATCGCTCGGAGCTCCGAGTAATGTATCGGCCGAACTGACTCGGTAAGCGTGTGGGCCAAAGTAACGGTACAGTTGATAGCCAAGCAGGGTAAGCAGCAACAGCCCGATAAGTACGAGACCGGTGCGGATGAGTGTTCGACGGGTCGGGACAGGCACAACAAAGTAACGCTGGCCACTTTGGGTGGCTTTGATGAATTGGCGAGGTAGTGTCCTGAGATCACGAAGGCGTGTGCGCCAATCACGGCGCACGACAGAGTGTCTGTGTGTGCGTTTTTTTCTATCCATACCCTCATGCTGCCACCGTGTGGCTTCTCTGTTATTGTAGCATAAACAGTATGACCTGGACTACTTGTTGTTGAAGCTAAAGTTGAGGTTGCCGACGTAGGCACTGGCATTGCGGTTCGTTGTCATATCGATCTTGAAGACGATACTGTTGCCTGGCGCAAAGCCACAAGTTGAGGGGTCTGAGCTACCGCTGGCTGGTTTTATCTGCCATGAAGTGACTGTACCGCTCGACACCGGGACGCTTGAGCCACAAGGCGTCATGCCGCTACCAGAGTTACGGTAAATCGTGTACTGGACACTGGATGCACCGCCATTTGAGCCGTTATCGGTGCGCGCCATCAGTGAGGTCTGGCCAGAGTTAAAGCTCTTGAAAGAACCTGGCAATTGGTAGGTGACATAGATACTGTAGGTTTGGTTGCTGTTTTGCGGCGATGTCCATTTATAGAAGTTGTACGTCTCACCGCTACCGCAGATGGTTGGCTGGCCACTACTGCCATCATTGATTTGGAGGTAGTTTGAGCAGATATCACTCGTCATGGTGCCGATACCTGTGCCGTGAAGAACAGCGTTGGTATATTCTGGCGAGATGGTGATAATATTGTCCGGGCTCGAACCACACGCACCCCAACCGTCAGCCTCGTAGCATTGAAGTTTACCGAGCGTGGTATCGTAGTACATACTACCGAGCAGTGCGTCGTTATTGGCGGCGACTGGTGCACTGGCTCCACGATCGAGTGTGAAGAGAGTTGTCGGACCACCATTTGTTCCACCGCCAATCTGTACATTTGGCGTGGAACTACTGTTGAGCGTCAAGCTGAAGGTATCAACATAGAAAGTTCGTGCCGCACCAGCTGCTTGAGTGAAGTAGATATAGGGGTTTGTGGCCGCGGTTGCATCGGTGGTGATGTAGCAGGTGACCTTTGTAAAGGCAGTGATACTGGTTGAGATGATCTGTGTATTGTAGTCCGCGCAAGCTACAAAGTTAGTGCCACCGTCTCTTGAGTATCGGACAGTGAAGTCATTAAAGGCATTGCTGCTCGCGGCGTAGACAGTGACACGATACAGCGTATTAGATAGTGGGTTGATACTCAGTTTATTACGGACACCCTGACCGGCGGTGGCGGTTGTGACGACTTGAGCGCTGTCGCTTGCATCGTTACCGGCGGCATTTGACCAGGTGGTAGTTGATCCACCGACGGCCGACCAGTTCGTAGCGAAGTTGATATTGTCATCGACGCCGCCATCAGTCGCAAGGTTGTAGTCGGCGGCAATGGTGACGCTGATATTGTCGATGTAGAAAGTGCGAGCTGCACCAGCTGTCTGGCGGATAATAATTGCGTTACCGGCCGTAATGCCACTGGCGGGAGCGGTAATTGTACAGTTCACTTTTGTCCAAATGCTCGTGGCACTGGTCGCACCGGTCGTGCAAGTCGTGAGGCTGGCGGGTGTTGTGGTGCCATCCATCGAATACACGACACTCATATCGGTGAAAGTACCGCTCGCAAGACGAGTGGTAAACGATACGTTGTAGTGCATATTAGCCGTTAAGGCACCAGTCAGGATGTTCTTGACGCCGTCGTTAGCACCAGTTGTGGCGACCGATACGGAGCCTTGACCAGTCGCAATGTAGTTGCCGGCTGTGGTGTAGCGGCTGACCGTACTGGTGCCGCTACCGTTGACATTGACCCAGGTGTTGGCCGGGAAGGTCGAGGCTGTGGTACCGCTGACTTCAGCGCCGGCATCGGTCGCATACTCAGTCACATTGCTGTTGACCTGGAGGAGGCCAGCGGCGCTTGATGTTTGGACACTGAGCAGTGTGCCGTTAACGGAGTTGGTGGCGCTATCGCGAATCGTTAGACCATTGGTGGCTGAGGTTTTGCTGACCACTAATTCGGCACCACCAGCGCTCTGCAAGGTGTTGTCATAGGCTGCCTGCAGCGTGGTCGAGCTGCTGGCGCCGGCCGCCGTCCAGGCCGAACCATTCCAGATCATGGTAGCAGTGGTGTTTTTACGCATGGCGATTTGGTTGCCCTGACCGCCGCCATTGACAGACAGCGTAAAGTCCTTTGAGGCGTTAGCAGCGGTCACGTAGACAACTCGTCCGGCTGTCGTGACAGTTGGTGCTGGCAAGACGGCGGTTTGACCGTCGACGCTAAATCCAACCAAAATCGCTGCACTGTTATTGACGCTGGCTTGAGCAATCGTACAGCTGGCGGCGACCGGTGCACCACCTGTGTAACAGTTTGGATCGGCTGTCGTGGTCGAAAATGTCGGTGTCGACATGATGACGAGACCCTGTGCGCCGGTGCCGTTGCCGGTACCACCAGATAGGCTGAGGTTGCCGCCGTTGGCATTGGCGGTCGTGGCGTTGCCGCCCTGGATAGACAATGCTTGGTTTTGCGCACTCTGGATAGTAGCTGGAGCAGCACCAGTGAACGTCAGCGAGGTACTCGTCAAGATGTCAGTACCGTTGATCTGGTAGCCGCCTGTTGAACTGACCGAGCCATAGGCCGATAGACCGGTGCCAGTCGTCGTGGCGTTGCCGATAGTCACTTTTGAGCCAGACGTATCGACTGAAAAGACCGAGTTCGTGCCAGCGCTCGTTTTGACGACGAAAGCATTGGTGCTATCGGTTGCTGGTTGGACAGTGACAGCACCAGTCGCACCGACCGTAAACAGCGGATTAGCCGTCAGTGTCGATTTGACCTGGAATATATCAGCCGTCTGACCGGCAGCACCAGAGATCTGGATACCGATATTGGTGGCGGCAGAACTTTGGATAGCCAGATTACCCGCTTGCAGCGTCGTTGTATTTTGGATAAAGTCTGCGGCGGTTTTGCCGTTTAGCATACCGGCGTTCATAGCATAAGGGCTACTGCTCAGGCGTTTCATCGGCACCATTTCACCGTCCAGGCCGCAGGATGCAATCGGCGTACACGTGGTGTTGGTATTGCCGATATTCATGCTAAGCCAGAGGGTACTCTGGTTCCAGTCAATCTGGGCACCAAAGGGGTTGACGGTACCGAGCTCGACAGACATATAGCCATTTTTGACAGTCACCGGACGGCCGCCGTTGTTTGTCCAGTCCTCTGTCCATTTCAGCGTGCCGCCTGGGTTGCCAATAGCCGTTCCTGTGCCGTCCTGGTAGATCTTGAACTGGACGTTATAATAGCCGTCAGGCACTACAGCGCCCTGGCTATTGAGTAGGCGGCCTTGGAAGTTAATCGTCGGGTTAATCGCCGCCGTCGCTGATGGGGTGCGAGACATCAGGGTAAAAAGAAACACACTCAAAATGAGTGCGTACCCAAATAATTTCCCATAGCGGCTGTTAACACGAATGTTCATGTTTTATCTTTTTGTTTTATAAATTTTTACCTTTACCCGATAGGAAGGGGGAGTTCTCACACTGACTCTTCGTATCTGTTATAAGCATAAACGATTTATGCCAGAGGTGCAAGGTTATTTTGAAAGAATAATAAGCTTGTGGATAACTATGGTGTCAATAGCTGACCGCGTGCCGCCAGATCGTGCCGCTCGCGTTTTTCACCGAGCCAAAAACTAATCACCATGGCAACAGCAGCTGTGTAGAGCGGCCAGAGTGCCAGGAGTTTTGACTGGACGCCGGGCGTCGTTGTCTCGGTCACAGCCGGGTCTGGTTGACCGTTGACGATAGAGGCGACGGTCAGGAACGCTACCCGGCCTTTGGCATCGGTGGCTTGCAGGCCAAGCTGATAAATACCGGCCTTGGCGTAGGTGTGTGCTGTTCGAAACTCTAGATTATCGCTGCGCGAGACCAGGTTATTTTTGAGGTCTCCCCACTGGATATTGATCGCATACGGCGCGGTGCCGCCGACGATACGGATAGGGATACTCATTTCCTTGCCCGGGAAACTACCGCGGAAAACAGCATCGGTTAGAATAAGCATCTGTTCACCGCCAAAATCAAGCGAGGTTTGGCCACTGGCTGACGGAAAGGTCGCGTCGTAGTAGATGCTGATCGACTGTGAATCGGGCCCGGCTTGGTTCAGGGCATCGTAGACGCGGGCGACAATAGTATTTTGACCGATAATCAAATCGATCTCAATCTCGAAAGCGCCTTTGTCGGTACAGACAGTCGAACCAGCGAAAATGTCGTTTTTGAAGATCTCGACCAGAGTATTGGCTGGACAAGTACCCTTGATTGGCACGGGTGATGTCGTAAAGCGCTGACCAGCACTTGGTGTCGTAATCACGGCGCCCTGAGTCGGCGGCTTGCCAGGCATTGTGCCGGTAATGCCGATCGATCCTCCGGCTGGCCCTGGTCGCGTCCAGGTCAGATCACCAGCGTGAGCCGAATATATCGTCAGCGAAATCCCGACAAAAAACAACAGCACCGCTAAGAGTACGTAGGAAGTTTGATTGTGCGCTCTGAGTCGGCCGCTATGGCGACGAGGACTGAGCTTCAGCCACGAATCCATAAGCGTATTATATCAGGCTTATCAGTTAGCGTCGCGATGTCCGGACGCGACGGGTGATACGACGATTGTAGTTTTTGATAACGGTACGCAGGACAAAGAAGAGGAGCACCAGACCGAGGACGACGAGCAAAATTAAGCGGTAGGGAATGACCCAGAAATCAACCTTCGACACGACAGTTTGTTTTTTGTCGCCACTGCCAAATGTCGAGGTAATTTCAGCCGTATATTTACCAAACAGCATGGTTGTGCCGAGCGCACCTTTGTCGAGTGGTTCGGTGTATTTGCGGATACTACCGGGTAGGACGTTCCTAGCTTCGAGGTTCATATTGACCACAGCTACCTCACGGCCAAAGGCATCTTTGACAGTGATACGGCTAATCGGCTGCTCGTGGACAGTACCGTTATTTTTGATACGTAATACGAAATCGACAGGGGTCGACTCAAATAATGACGCTGAGGTGTCTTTACCGGGCTCACTGACGTAAAATTGTTCGATACCCATGCTCTCTCTGGCGTCACCGTTGACCCGGACAAAGATGAGCGACCCGAGGCTAGCCGACAGTGCCACACCGGTGCCTTCAACACCGGGAGGGGTAGCCGTAAAGCGAATCACACCCCAATAGCCACCAGGTGCAGCGTCTTTTGGTACTTTGATGACCACGGGCAGCTTTTGGATCTCTTTTGGCTTCATGTTGAGCTGCTGCAGCGGTTGCATCCAGGGCTTGATCGAGTACGGGCTCGGTTCGACTTGATCGACGTCAATCTTTGGCTCACCGCCCTCGCCTTGGGCACTGAAGTCATTGATCGCACCAGTCACAATCAGCGGCGATGTCGAGATATCGCGCAGATTGATCTGGGCGTTGATAGTATCACCGGGGTTAGCAGTCAATGTCAGAACCGGTGGTGCGATTTCGAGAGCCTGGCCGGCGCCATCATTGACGGCAGCGGCTGGCTGAGTCGCAAATAGCAGCCCAACGGTAAGCGTGACTGCACTGGTGACAAGAATGGTGGATACTTTTTTCATAGATAGTGTTTAAAAGGTCGGCGTGCAGATATACGTTAAGGTTGTCGTATATGTGCCTGCCATCTGAATACCGGATACGTCAACCAGATAGCTGACGGTGTACACCTGACCGTTTGTTGGTCCGGCGGTACCGCCATTGGCGCTATTGGCAACCGTGTCTCCGGATACAAACTTGTAGGTGTTCGTTGTATTATACCCCGCCAGAGCCTGACCTTTCAAAGTCGTACCATCAGACGTGGCCGTAATATTAGCGCTACCAGCTACGGCGGCGTTTTGGACGAGGTTCATACCAAATTCACTAGTACCGGTGCTCGGGGTTTTTGCAGCGGCAATAGCGGGTATTGTGGCAGTACCACTGGTCATTGTCGCACCGTTGACAGTAATAATATAGCCACCGCCGGCATTGGTCGCAGCCGCCATCTGAGAGGTAGCGTAGGACGAAGCCGAGGACGAGAATAATGTCGTGAAGTTGACGGTTCCTGTGGTGACCGTCGCGCAGTCAGCCGTGACCGTGATACCGGTGCAGAACTGCAAAGACTCTGGCATAATACCAGACAGCTGGATAGCATTGGCAGTGGCGGCAGCGACCGAACCGGTGTCGGTTGCTAGGCCGGTGGCATCGGTTGTCGGATAGGTCGAGATACGGACGAAGAAAGTACCGACAGAGCTCGGGTTCTTGATGTTGTTGAGCGTAATAACGGCAACGGCATTTGCTGTGACAGCGGCGGCCGTGCGGGTCACGACAACGTTATTGGCAGTGGTTGATGCACCGTAAATGGTGAAGCCTGTGACTGAGCTACCGGTTTCGCTACCGTAGGTGACGCCAGTGGCATCCATACCGGTTGGCGCCACGCAGGCAACTTGGACGGCGGCAGTACAGTATTCAAATTTGATGGAGCCGACATTGCCAGCGGTTGGGATCGTGAACTTGAATTGATGGTTCGGGTTACTGCCGACCGTGTAGGCAGTGGTACCACTCGGGGTTGAGCCACCGGTCTTGCCGTCGCTACTAGCCATAAGTGTCAGAGAGCGGGTAGTGATCTGAGCAGCGTAGGCTGACTGCATATTGAAAACAGCAATCACCGAAGCACTGAGGAGCAACCCAGATAAGAGAATACCCCTTACTCTTACACTTTTCATAAGTAGTAGTGTAGCATAAGCGTGAAAACCCCGTCAACTAATTGACGGGGTATTTTTTGTGATATTTTTCACACTTAGTAGGTTGGCGTACAGATGTAGGTGAGAGTTGTGCTATAGTCGCCGGCAGGCTGGCTACCGGGCACATTAGCGATGTATGTTACGGTGTATATCTGACCGTTTGTCGGTAGTGTCGTGCCAGGGCCAGCAGCCGTGTAGCCACTGTCTGCTACAACATCACCATTGACATACTTGAATTTATTGACGGTATTGTAACCAGTAAACGCTTCGCCGCGCAGACTTGATCCGACTGTATCGACAGATGCAGGAGATATTTCGGCACCGGTGGCGGTCGGGAAATATGTTGTGTCGTTTGCTTTGAGATTGAGGCCGAATTGGCTCGAGCCAGCGACTGGGAAGCCTGAAGCACCCATGGCAGTGATCGAGTTCGTGACACCAGACATCAGTGTCGTACCATTGACGGTTATGATGTAACCACTGCTCGCATTTGTACTGGCGGACATTTGCGATGTAGAGGTAGCAGTTGTTGTTGGGTCAAAGAGCTGATTGAATTTGATTGTGCCAGGAGTTGCATTTGGACAATCAGGAATTGTTGTCGGCACAGCTGGTATCTGCGTCGTATCCATCTTGAAGGGAACGGTTTCACCCGTGCAGAAGATAAGTGACTCAGGCATCGTTCCAGACAGAATGATTGGTGCGGCCGTGCTAGCGGTGACTGTACCTTTGTCGATCGCAGTGCCGCTGCCGTTCAATGATGCGTAAGTCGAGATACGGACGTAGAAGGTGTAGTTCGGCTCATCAGTGATGGCGTCGGCTTTTTTGGCCTGTGGGTTGACAACTCCCGCGAGCTGGAAAGCAGCTGTGGTATTTGCGCTGATACTGATCGGAGTCGCGCCATGGGTCAAGATAACTGAGTTCACGGTCTTTGTATCGACGGTCATACCATTGATACCGGTACCACTACCAAGTGTCGCAGCCGACGCACTCAGCCCTGGAGGCGCTTGGCATGTCTGCGCACCGACATCGGCAGCTGTCGTACAGTATTCAAATTTGATAGAACCAACATTACCGGCAGTCGGGAGTGTAAAAGTAAACAGGTGATTCACTGCAACACCTGGTGCCGAGCCGCCATTCAAACCATTTGCCTGGAGGGTCAGGCTACGCGTCGTAATCTGTCCTGCCGCATAAGCAGGCGCTTGTAATATAAATTCGACTGATAGAACGCCGATGAGCAGAAAAATGCTCAGTAAGCGCAAGACGTGTGGTGATTTATTTTGTATTTTCATGGTGGTTTTTTGTTGGTTTTTGTTGGCTTGTAAGGTGATGATAGCATGAGCGCAATACCAAAGTCAACACTTTATGAGACAGAATAGGTCTGAGTTATCCACAGGCTGTTGTAATTTAATATGTGCCGGTCACGATCAAAACTTGATTTGACGTATAGGTGCCACCAGCCGTCAGGGGTGTGACATTGACGATATAGCTAATCGTGTAGTTGGTTACCCCAGAATCTTTGTCAGCTTTGGCGATTGTTTCACCACTGACATAACGGTATTTATTTGGTGTGGCGTAGTTTGGCATGACTGAGCCGAAACCGAACTGGCCGTTATCGGGATTGGCGCCAAATGATACGGGTAGGGTATTGGCGACCAGATTGATGCCGAATTGCTCGATACCGGTTTGGGATGGCGCTGTGACGGTCATGCCAGCCAGGGCATATTGACCAGTTGATGGGGTTGGCCCCGAGACCTGAACGACGTAACCAAAAGTGGTGTAATTACTGACCGAAAAGGTACTGGTGGCAGTTTTTGTCTGGCTGGGCGAAAATTGGCCAAACTGTGCCGAAGAGGTGTTGACGGTAAAGGACAAAGTAGGGTCGCGCGGTGTTTTGGTGCCGGAATTGACCTGAAAATTTGTCGAGGTGCTATTGCCAACCCCGATATCACCAGTCGAACTCATGGCGCTAAAGTTGGTGCTGTTCGCGTCGTACAGGCCGCCGGTGCCAATAGAGCTCTCATTAAATTGAAAGTTACTCGATTTTGGATCGACAGCATAGGCGGCTGACACTATAAAGAAGCCTCCAAAAACAGCGGCTAAGAGTCCTCCGACGACACGCTTATGCATAGGCCTATTGTTCAGGAATTTGCAGGAATTTGCAAGTTGCTATAGTGGTAGCCGTGCGTTATAGTAGAGGAAAAGCACGAGTATTATTATGGAACAACAAACACCGAGCCAAAATCAATCGGAAGCACCCGCACCTGAGGTACTGAGTACTCAGACTGAAAATAGTTCGTTGATCACCCCGACATCGACAACGGCGGGCAAGGCACCGAAACTGCGCCGCGGTAGCTATAAACCGAGTCACAAGGCGACATTTATCGGACTGGGTGTGGTGGCAGCGATTTTGGCGGTCAACGCGGCGATTATTATGTTCGTCATGCGCGGCAATACGACCGCGGCCGAACGCGCCCAAAAAGAGGTGACATTGTCGTCTGATACGCTCAATTCTCTCGGCATGAATAAAACGGCGGTTGGCAACGACAATGCCCAGTTGACGGTCGGCCCCAACTCGACATTTAATGGGACGGTCACGGTCGGCAAGGATATGTCAGTTGCCGGCAGGCTGCAACTCAATAGCACGTTTTCGGCGAGCGGTGCGACACTTGGCAAGCTTGATGCAGGGGAAACAGCCCTCAGTAACCTGAATGTCAACGGTAGTGGTACTATGACAAACTTGAATCTGCGCCAAGATCTAACAGTGCCGGGGGCATCGCGGCTGCAGGGTCCAGTCACCATGAGTCAGCTACTGACGGTGAATAATAATGTCAACGTAACTGGTAGCCTGGCGGTCGGCGGCAGTTTGTCAGTGCATAATTTTCAGGCCAGTAGTCTGACGAGCGATACGACGCTGACAATTGGCGGCCATGTCTTGACACGGGGCGGTACGCCGAGTGTCAGCGGTGGTAATGGTCTGGGTCAGAGCGGCACGGTGACGCTGAGCGGATCTGATACGGCCGGTGGTATATCGATTGGTGTCGGGGTCAACAGTAATGGTGGCTTGCTGGCATCGGTTAAATTCTCGCAACAATTTGGCGCCACGCCGCATGTCGTCGTGACAGCCGTCGGTCAACCAATGAATCTCTATATCAATCGCAATGCCAATGGATTTGATGTCTATAGTTCTAGCGGCCTCTCGCCAGGCGGGTACGCGATCGATTATATTGTGATGCAATAGGACAAAACGGCTCTGGCACACCAGATCTGTTAGATATTCACAAACAGCAGCACTTCGTCACCGCGCACGGTCATGATACCGTTGGTGATGTCGATTTCGACTGGTTCAGTGTCAGTTTCGATGATAACTTTGCCAGCACGCAGCATCGAAAAAAAGTCGGCGTGACCTGGTAAAATGTCGAAATTACCGATACGGTTGGTGGCAGATACTGAACTCGAGTGTCCGTCGTAGTAGAGTTCGAACGGTGCGCGGGCGATGACGTGGAGGTCGAGCGGGGCGCCGGGGGTCATGGCTTGGCAGTCTCGGCTTTCTCGGCTGGTGCGGCGTCAGCGGGCGCCGCAGGAGCTGGCTGTCCGTCGGCCGGTGGGGTCTCTTCGGCAGTAGTTTTTTGGTCTTTTTTGTCGCTTTCGGGTGTGCTATTGAGGATCTCTTCGATACCAGATAGGGTCTGCTCGAGCGTAAAATACTCGCCAGGATGGCCAGAGAATTTTTCAGCGACGGCGAAGTCCTGCGAAAAGAATTGGACGAGTTTTTGAGCGTTTTGGTAGTCGCGGCGGTCGGCCGGCGACAGCTCGTTTTCACCAACGATAGCGATGATGTTTTTGAGGCTATCGTATTTTTGCATGACGGCTTGGACTTTTTCGGCCAGTCGGTAGTGGCGTTCACCGACGATATCAGGGGTCAGCAGGCTCGAAGTTGTTTTGAGCAAGTTGACAGCCGGACGAATGCCTTGCTCGGCAATACTACGGTCAAGCACCAGCACCGAGTCGAGCTGCTGCGAAATCGCTTGCACAGCTGGGTCGGACAAGTCGTCAGCCGGGACGTAGATAGCCTGGACGCTAGTGATCGTACCGCGTTCGGTCGAGCTCAGCCGATCCTGAAGGCGCCGTAGATCTGAAAACACCATCGGGCTATAGCCACCCTCTGAGGGGATGAGACCGAGGTTGGTCGACATCTCGGTCATGGCCTGAACGTGGCGATAGATATTGTCGACGAAAAACAGAATATCTTTGCCCTCTTCGTCACGGAAATATTCGGCAGCCGTGGCTGCGGCAGGGGCAACCATTGAGCGAATGGCCGGCGTCGCGTCCATTTGACCAAAAAACATCACCGTATCTTTCAAAACATCAGTATCTCTGAGGGTTTCGTATAGCTCGTTACCTTCGCGGATACGCTCACCAACGCCGCAGTAGATAGACAGCGATTTGCTTTCCTCGCCCTCTTTTGCCTGCGTGACGTTGTGGATCATCTCCATCGTGAGCACCGTTTTGCCGACACCAGCACCACCGATAACACCGATCTTGCGACCTTTGACAAACGGCGTCAAAAAGTCGATGACTTTCAGGCCGGTTTCGAGTAGTTCCAGGTTTTTGCTCGATCGATAGCTGGTCGTACCAGACGGCACCGTGATGGAGCGGCGGTTTTCGGCGATCGCTGGGCCTTTGTCGAGTGGTTCGCCGAGCGCGTTAAAGACGCGACCTTTGGTGGCAGGACCGACCGGCACAGTGACTTTTTGGTGGGTGCGGTAGAGTTTCATACCGCAGTGGACAACCGAACTGTTATTGAGGTTCAGACAGACGGCTCGATCGCCGCGATAAAAGTTGACCTCGATAAAAGCGTCGGGGTATTCAGAAGATAGCAGTAGCTCTTTGGCATCGGGTCTAGCGCCAAGGATCTGCACCTCAACCGTCAGACCGCGCAGGCTCATGACAATACCGACATATTCATTTTGCGGGTTTTGGACTTCCATAGCGTCTATACCCCTTCCTTTGCAGCGCGTTCACGGCGCTTCTTTTTGATACCGACCAGGACTTCACGCAGCCGGCGGTCGCTTTCGGCGCGTTTGCTGCGGTGAAATTCTAGTCGGTAGTCGCCGAGCATCTCGCTGGCACGTTTTTCAGCGCTGGTCATGGCATTAAATCGGCTGGCCGCCTGCGCCAGGCCGGATTGGAGGATAGTTTGCGACAATGCGAGGCTCATCATGGTAGCTTCCATCTGATGGGCAATTTCATTGAGATCAGGCTCGAAAATCGTATCGGCCGCCGTCATGATACCTTCTTCGGCCTCTTCACTCATATCTTTCATGCGCGTCACCAAGTCCATGGTGCGGATTTCCTGCTGGCCGAGCGACAGGTACTCTTCGTAGTAGACGACGATGCGCGAGTAATCGATGATTGCGTCGATCACGGGGTTGACGTTCACGTAGGTATCCGATTCTGGCACCTGGAAAAAGCGAATATAAGGGATGCCGCGCTGGCTAAGCTGGCTGGCACCGTGGCTACCCAGGACGACGATATCGGTGTCGGCCGGGTTGTAGCTGGCTTGCATGGTCTCGATGAGACGCAGGTCGAGGTCGCCCGATAGACCAGCTTCGGCGGCGATCAAGACGTGAACCGTGCGGCCATTGCCGTTTTCATCGCGAGAGGTGATGCGCGATTTTGGATCGACGCGGATGGCCGTATAGCGTTCCCATAACAGATTGAAAAATTCTTGACTGAGTTGGGCTTTGTTTTTGACTTTTGCGACCTGCGTCGAAGCCAGACTCTCAAAGACATTCGTCAAGTTACCAAGCGTCGTGATACTAGCGATGTCTTTTTCGATGATGTTTGGCCTACGCATCGAGCGTCCTCGCTGGATTTACCCCGTCCTGCGTCGGATTCGTCTTTTGTAGCACCAAAACGGCTTCACTCCGCAGCGAGCTTCGGTCACAAATTCTTGGCTGTCTGCGCGCGGAGCATAGCTCGTGCTCGACATACCAGGAATTTGCTCCCTCATCTCTCTGGGAGCTGCAGATGTTTTGGTGCCACAGAAGACTCCTCAACCCGAAAGCTATCATTTCTTTTTATCCTTGTCTTTTGCCTTGTCGCTATCTTTAGCTGGCTCTTCGGAAACTGGTGCTTCTGCTGGTTGTTCGACGGCGGGTGCGGCGGAGAATTGCTTGAATAATTCGTCTTCGATTCGGTCATAGTCTTCGTCTCCCTTGACTTCGCTGGCACGTTCTTTGACGGCTTTTTTGAGCCCTACGACGTCGATCGGGCGGTCATCGGGGCTGTGCATGATAACTTCGAGCATCAGTTGCTGTTCGACGAGCGAGTGGAGTTCTTCGGGTGGCTGCTGCAGGGCGGCATAGAGGTGTTTACCGCGGGCGAGGTCGGTACGGGTTTCGGCTGACAGCTGGCTCGAGAAGTGCGAGAACTCGTCGGCTTGGCGGTATTTGGCCAGTGCCTTAAACAGACCAGAACTGAGTTGTTTTTGACGTTTATTTTGCGCTTGGCCACCGACACGGGACACCGATAGACCAGCGTTGACGGCGGGTCGAACACCTTTTCGGAAGTACCCCAGGTCAAAGATAATCTGACCGTCGGTAATCGACATGATATTGGTCGGCAGGTAGGCTGTAATATCGTCGTTTGGCGTCAAGACGACCGGTAGACTGGTCAGCGTCTTGCCATTTGTCAGTAGTTTGCCGGCACGCTCGAGGAGTGACGAGTGGGTATAGAAAATATCGCCTGGATACGAATCGCGACCCGGGTCAACTTCCTGGAGGAGCGACAGCTGGCGGTAGGCTTCGGCGTGTGAGCTTAGGTCGTCATACATGATGATCACATCTTCGCCGCTGTTTTCCGTGCCATCACCGTACCACAGGTATTCGGCCATCGAACAGGCCGCGTAGGGTGCGATATAGCTCATCGTCAACGAATCAAAGATATTGGCCAGTACCACAATGGTATGTTCCATAGCCCCTGACTCGCGCAGGCTTGATAGTAGTCGTTCGATATCGACTTTGCGTTTGCCGATCAGGACATAGACAGCGATTTTTGTGCCGGCTTCTTGATTGGCGGTAACTTGATTGAGAAAAGTACTTTTACCAGATTTTGAATCGCCCAAGATCGCAATACGCTGCCCCAGGACGATAGGAAAAAAGCTATCGACCGCTGGCACGCCGCTCACCAGCTGTTCGTCGAGCATTTTGCGATCCATGATCCCTGGCGCAGGGGTAAAGATACCAGATGTGACCGTGGTGTTGATAGCCGAGCCACCGTCGAGCGGGCGTCCCATCGGGTCGATAACACGGCCAACCAGCTCGCGGCCGACTGGTATAGCCAGCTGATCCGATTGGAGGACGGCCAGCGTACCGAGCGCCAGGTTTTCTGAGTCGAGGTTATATAAAATCACGCGGTCACCATGGGCTTCACGGACAAAGGCGCGCTGGCCGTCTTCGAACAAGACTTGGGCGCCCAGGCGAATACCTTCGAGACCCTTGACCTCGACAATAAAGCGGTTGACCGCCACAACTTCGCCGGTCAGGTTCTCGGCTTGAACGAGCTGCTGAAAAACTGGGTTATCAAACACGAGCCAGCACCTCAGTAAACTTGCGGCCATGCTCCATCAAGCGGCGATGGAGTGACCAATCATAAATATGACTACCAGCGCGAACCACCATGCCGCCGAGCAAGGTTCGGTTAAATTTGAATGTCACCAGGACGTGCCGCGATAGGTTCTGACGACACCAGGTCACCAAGTGTTCGCGGACGACTTGGGGTGCTGGACCGGCCAAAGTGATAGTGATGGTTGGCGCTTGTTTGGCGATACGTTCGAGTGTTTCGGTCAGTTGGCGGTAGGATTCGACTGAGTTGCCATTTTGTTTTGTCCAGTTCGATAACAGTTCGGTAGCAGCTGGACTGACTTCTGGCGTTTGGGACCGTGTGGCGGCACCAACCCGTTGCTTGATCGTTTCGTGCGTTGCCCAGGCGATATAATCGGCGATCTCGCGAATCACCAGCGTCAGATCTTGCGGCGAGACGATTTGGGCGGGTAGCGGATTATCGTTCACTTGCGACCTCTTGGATCAACTCGTTTTTGTGCTTTTCAAGTTCGGACAGCAGGTAAGCCTCCTGGGCGCCGAGGTCGGCGTTGTACTGCAAGGTTTCCGACAAAAATGACGTCACGGCATCAGCTAATTTTTTATCGATGCGCTCGATATAGGCCTGTTTGGTGGCGCGTACATCGGCTTCGGCCTGCTGCTCCAAGGCAGTTTGGCGCTCCAAAAACTTCGCTTCGAGTATTTTTTGGCGTTCGGTGATCAGGGCTTCTAGTTCAGCTTGGTGCTTTTCGATCTCGGTTTGGGCGCCGCCTCTAGCTTGCTCGGCCTGGGTGCGCAGTTCGGCGAGGGTTTGTTTGTAGCGATCCATCTCTTCGGCAACGATAGCCTCACTCAGGCTGGATAGCTTTGAGTTGATCTGCTCAGTGGTACCCTGCAGCTCACCGTGGAAATCATCGACGGACTTTTCCAGCACTTTTTCGTAGTCTGTTTCGGCGACTTTGAGCAATCGTTCTTTGACCGCCATTGGTAGGTGAACGCCACCAGGTTGTCCGGCACTGGCGTCATCCCGTGGGTGAAAATGCAACCAGGCATGTTCGACGGCGATGGCCAGAGCGCCACCGAGGATAAAGACATTGACGAGGAGAAAAATAAGCATCCAGTCCATGTCACATCCTCGTCAACACCATATAAATTGCAATTGTCGCGACCGCCAGGATCCCCAGAACGAGCGCCGATAGCTGGACAACGTCACGATAAACAGCCGACTGGCTCATTGGGTTACGGCCGACCGAGATAATACTGCTGCGGATCATGCTAAAGATGATACTGACGACGATGATCAGCGTGACTGCAAAAATACCGGCGCTCACCAAAATCGGCAATGGTTTGACTTCACGACCGGCCAGACTATTGGCAACGTTCTGTAGCGCCGCCGGGATAATAGATTTTTCCGGTTCCTTAAAGAAATACGCCACGTTAATCAGCACGGGCACTTGACCCAGGATAACTTTTTGATCTTTGCCGTCAGCATCTTTGATGGTTTCTTCGTGTTTGCCGATCACGTCGCCCTGCGCGATACCGACGACCCGGACGTTACCGTTGGCTTTCATGCCGAGACCAGCCAGCGGACTGGCCGTGACGTGGTCGCCGCGGACGATGTCGCCGTTGATGTTCGAGACAATGACGTCGAGTGTGCCACTGGTCGCGACTTCAGTATGGTTATTGCTACCGGTCTTAACAGATAGCAGTGAGTTATTGGGGTTGACGACAACTCCGAGTAGGTTATCGACATTGCTCGAAAGTGAGGCTTCAACTGTATCAGAGGTATCCTTGACCAGCGATACCAAAGAGCCAACAGGAATTTCCTTTTCACTGGCGTAGCTTTCAGATAGTGTCGTCAGCGCATAGGCTGGCACGCCAATCCATGACACAAAAACAATGCCCACAACAAGCAGTGGGAGATATCGTCGACGAAGTGCTGTCTGTTGTGTCGTGATTCCCATCCCTTATCGACTAGTATAGCAAAAACGCTTATGCTGAACCAGATACGAACTGATAAATCGTGCTAGTATAGAACCATGCAGAAGACGCAGGGCGGGTTTACGGTACTAGAGCTGATCATCGTGGTGGTGTGTATTATCATCATGGTGGCAATCACGCTCATAATCGAAAATCCCTAGATGATAGACGACTTACTCTCGAAATACCCGATTATCTCTGACCAGGTTGATCGCCGCGAATTAGCGGCTGTTTTGCGGCAGCTCATGCACAGCCTCGAAATACCGGGCGATGTCGTCGAAATGGGCTGTTATGTCGGTACGACGTCGCTGTTTATCAGCCGTACTCTCGAGCGACTAGCACCCGATAAGCAGTTTCACGTCTACGATTCTTTTTCGGGTTTGCCGGAGAAGCGCACCGAAGACCAGTCAGTGGCTGGCGACCAGTTTGTGGCCGGTGCACTATGCGCTACCAAAAAACAGTTTATTGAGCAGTATAAAAAAGCCGGTTTGGCACTGCCGGTTATTCACAAAGGCTGGTTCGAGGAGCTGGCTGCGGCTGACATGCCGAGTCAGATTTGTTTTGCATTTTTGGATGGCGACTACTATTCGTCGATCAAGACATCGCTGGCGCTGATTGAACCGCACCTGGCGCCTGGTGCGATTGTCGTGGTCGATGATTATCAGAGTGAGGCGCTACCGGGAGCGGCCAGGGCGCTAGACGAATGGGCACGGCGTTATGGCTACCAGATCCAATCGCAGGCCAGTCTCGGGATTATCCACTTAAGCACGGTTTAAGTCAGCCGGGTATACTAGTAGCTATGAAACTGTTGGTTATCGAAGATGAAGAACGGATTGCTCGATCAATCAAAAAAGGTCTCGAACTTGAAGGGTATGCGGTCGATGTGGCGCACGACGGCGAAGAAGGTTATGCCAGTGCCAGCGCCGATGAATACGACGCGATTATTCTCGACGTCATGATGCCGGGCATGGATGGGTTTACCGTGGCCAAAAAACTGCGTGCTGACGATAACCATACGCCCATCCTCATGTTGACTGCCAAATCGCAGTCGCGCGATATCGTCACTGGTCTCGATACTGGTGCCGATGATTATCTGCCCAAACCATTTGATTTTGATGTCCTAACTGCTCGGGTGCGGGCGTTACTGCGTCGTCCAGTGGCTGCAAACGGCACGATACTGACGGCCGGTAATCTGTCGCTCGATACCGTCACCAAGCGTGTCGAGCGGGCGGGCGCTGGAATCGCGCTGTCTCAAAAAGAATACGCTATCCTAGAATATTTATTGACAAGCAAAAACCGTGTCGTCTCAAAAAACAGCATTATTTCGCACGTCTGGGATTTCGATGCAGATGTTCTGCCGAATAACGTCGAAGTCTTCATCAACTACCTGCGCGGCAAAGTCGATAAACCATTTCCGGGTGAGCGACCGCTCATCGAAACTGTCCGTGGTTTTGGCTATACCATAAAGGATGACACATGAAACGGCTCAAAAAAGACCATCTCCGATTAGCCGCGACTTATCTGGCTATTATCATGGGTATGAGCCTGCTGTTTAGCGCGATTTTTTATAGTACGACGGTCAATCAGCTGGAGCGCCAGCGACCTGGTGCGCTCAATAAGCCGTCACCACTTGTCGATCCCGATGGTGATTTTCGGCAACACCTCGAAGCGCGGATTGCCGAGAGCGAAGCAACGCTCGCTATTCAGTTAATAGGGATAAATCTAGCTATTTTCGTACTCGGGGCGCTGGCGAGTTACTTGCTTGCCGAGCAAGCACTGCGGCCGATCGAAGAAAATCTGGACGCTCAAGACCGTTTCATATCAGATGCCAGTCACGAGCTTCGTACGCCAATTACTGCTCTAAAAACCGCGAACGAAGTCGCACTGCGTGACCGCAAACTATCGCCTGCCGAAGCGAGGGAAGTGATCGCCCAAAATGTTGTCGATGCTGCCCGGTTGCAGGCCTTGGCGTCGTCACTGCTCGATCTCGTCAGGGAGCGACCGATCGAAAAAGCCCCAGTCAAACTAGCGACCATCATCAGTGCTGCTCTCACCACTGTTGTGCCGCAGGCACAGCAAAAAGACATCACCATTGACGATACAACCAAGAACATGACGCTGCAAGGAGATTCGTCAGGCTTGGTGCAGGTGCTCACTATATTGCTCGATAATGCCATCAAATACAGTCCAAAAGGCTCGGCTGTGACGATCGCATCTGAGACTAGCGATAAGCAGCGGATTTCAGTGATCGACCATGGCGTTGGGATCGACACAGCTGAGCAGAAGCAGATTTTCGATCGATTTTACCGTGCCGATACCTCTCGAACAGCATCACATACCGAAGGCTATGGGCTTGGTTTGTCGATCGCCCGCAAGATCGCGCATGACCATGGTGGCGACCTGACGGTGACGAGTAAAAAAGGTGCCGGCGCCACATTTACACTTGAATTACCCTCATAACAGAGGTCATCATTTTGGACGGTTCTGTGAAAATCTTTACATCGTGATTTTGCAACCCACGCTATGATGTGTCTATCATCAATAACAAAGGAGAAAAATAATATGATGAGCATCATTGTATGGATCGTGGTCGGCGCACTGGCTGGCTGGATTGCAAGTATGATTATGAAAACAGACGCATCGATGGGCGCACTGGCTAACATCGTGGTCGGTATCCTCGGCGCCTTTATCGGTGGTTGGGTTGTCAGCCTGTTTGGCGTCAATGTCGCCGAAGGCCAGCTGAATATCCCGAGCATCCTAACGGCTATCCTTGGTGCTGTTATCCTGCTCGCGATCGTCAAAGCCGTTCGCCGCGCCTAACACGCCCTGCACAATTACCCCTCACTTTTTCGAAAAACCCGGATGCTACGGCTCCCGGGTTTTTCGTAGCACCTGTGAAATTTTTTACAGCTTTATTGCCCGCGTCCATGTAGACTAGATCGTATATGAATGACACCACGACAGCCAGTATTCTCGTAGTGGAGGACGACCAAGCCCTCAATGACGCCTATAAAGCGATATTATCAAGCGTTGGGCATAGGGTTGAAACGGCATTTAACGGCCAAGAAGCCCTCGATATTTTGGCGACTGGCTCGATCAAACCCGATATTATCTTGCTCGATCTGCGCATGCCAGTACTCGACGGTGTTGGCTTTCTGCGCGAATACAAGCCACCAACTCACCCAGATGTCACTGTTGTTGTGTTTTCAAACTATGACACCCACAAAGATATCGATGAAGCCTACGAACTCGGTGTTGACCGCTATGTCTTAAAAGCCCGCGCCGCTCCAAAAGATCTGCTCCATCTGGTTGATGGTATTTTGGCCGAAAAAGAACCTCGCTAAGAGCGCTCGAGTTCGAGATTGCGGAAGCTGTCTTCACCGAGATATTGTTCAAGCTTAGTTTTGTTGACGAAGTATGTCGAGCTGGTATAGTCGACGACGCCAGCTTCTTTCAGGTGCTTCAGGTTTTTGGCAGTACTCTCACGAGTCTGGCCGATCAGGTTTGCCAGCATACTTTGGGTAATTTTGAGGTCAATTTCGTAGATACCAGGCTGCTTCTCCAGGCCATAGCGAAATGTCAGATAGTACAAGGTATAGCAGATTTTGGCACTGGCACGGGCTTGGCACAGGCCGGTGACCCGTAGCATCAGGCCAGCGTGTGACTGTATGACATAGTCCAGGTACTCTCGTTGGAGCATTGGATTGGTGTCGATGGCCTCAATAAAGTCGTTTTTCTTGATTTTGAGGACGCGCACATCGTTGACTGCGTCGTAGTTGAAAAGGGCAGTCGATGACTGGCCATTGATCCAGGCGATTGGTACGATCGCTCCTTTGCCGTATAGGTTGACAATAACTTCGTCACCATCGTGATTAATTGTGTAAGCTTTGACAACGCCGTCCAATATGATGACGGCGAACCGGGGAACTTCTCCCTGGAAGTAGAGACTGGCGCCACGTCGATAAATGCTCGGCGTACCGATAGTCCTGAGATGCGAGAGGAGTTGTTTCATCGTAGGCTTATTATACCTCGAATGATCGATTGAAGTGTGAAATGGATTACACTTACCGGTCGATTTTAGCAATCTGTCAAATAAAAAATACAGATTTGTATCTGTTATACGCCACAATTAACAAAATAAATAGGTTGTAAATATTTTGTAATAAACCTCACAGCGCGCGCAGAGACCCAGGATTATAGTACTGTTGTACCCTACTACATAAGCCATAAACGGAAAGAAACGACATGAAAAAATCTCTCTACCCATTCGCAGCAATCAGCGTCCTTTTCGCAATGCTTGCGTCATCGCTCCTCAATACCAACCTCGGTTATTCGCTCATCATGAGCCACGATATGGTGCATAATATCGCTCGTGTCGTGTTGATCGTAGCCTTTGTTGTGCTAGCCTTTACGGTTCGTCCGCGGGCTACCGGTATTCGTGTCGCCCTGGCTTGCGTCTCTGCGCTCGTGACGGGTGTTGCACTCTATATGGCCGCTACCTACACGCTGCCACTACTCGATGCCCTGGTTTACCTGGCATCGGCAACTGTCCTGATGATTGAAGCGATCGAAGGTGAGGCACTGCCAGTCGCTGACGGTAACCTGACGCTTTCGAATACGGCATCGTAAGACACTATTCCTACTTCTTTCAAAGCGCGGTAAGATTTGCCGCGCTTTTTTCGGCAT
This sequence comes from uncultured Candidatus Saccharibacteria bacterium, assembly GCA_964401035.1. Taxonomy (GTDB): domain Bacteria; phylum Patescibacteriota; class Saccharimonadia; order Saccharimonadales; family Saccharimonadaceae; genus Saccharimonas. The sequence goes on from CAYNWV010000001.1 coordinate 258,502, forward strand.
TTTGTGATTGACCGACTCGTTATACTTGTATAACATGTATAACTATGACTTTTCATAAACATATCCAACTTGCCGGCACAGTGACGGTCGGCCCCAAAGGCCAGATTGTGATCCCGGCCGACGTGCGTGACAGCATGAGTATCAAACCGGGCGACAAACTGGTCGCGCTCTACATGGCCGACAAAAATTCGGTCAGTTTCATCACCGCCGAACAAGCGCAAAAATTTGTCGACATGATGGGCGAGACGCATCTCGAGCTCAAAGCCATCATGAAACAGTCTGTTGATACAGCACCCGAAGGCTGGGACTAAATGAGCCTGCATCACATCACGACCCGCGAAAAAGTGATCGTCATGCTAGCGGTCATGAGCGCGCTGCTGCTCGTTGCGCTTGACCAGACGATTATTAGTACGGCTATTTCGGCGATCGCAAAAGATTACGATAGTTTTTCGAGCATTGGTTTTGTATTTACGGCCTACATGCTCACGACCACTATCATGACACCGCTGGCCGGCAAGCTGTCAGACATGTATGGCCGGCGGCTACTACTCCTGGTAGGTGTGACAGTCTTTACGATCGGTTCATTTTTGTCAGGCCATGCAGGTACGATGGAGCAGTTGATCGCCTGGCGCGCCCTGCAGGGTATCGGCGGCGGTATTATTACGGCCAATGCCTTCACGATCATCGGCGACCTGTTTAGCCCGCGGGAGCGGGGTAAGTGGCAGGGGCTGATCGGCGCGGTGTTCGGTATGAGTTCGGTGATCGGCCCGCTACTTGGCGGCTGGTTAACTGATGGCGCGCATATTTTCGGGATCGTGACTGATTGGCGCTGGACGTTTTTCGTCAATGTGCCAATTGGTATTGCGGCCTTTGCGGTGATCGCGAAGTTTTGTCCGCCGATCAAGCACGACCGCGAGCACCATCCTGACTATATCGGTGCTGCGTTTTTGACCGTTGCTCTGGCGGCACTCGTTCTCGCGGCCGATAATACCGAACTTGTCTTTAAGGGTATGGTCGATGCTGGCGTGGCGCTCGGTACTATCAAGGCCACACTGTTTGCGGTGTCAGCGCTAGCGGCGGGCATTTTCATCTTTATTGAACGTCGGGCTCGGCAGCCGATTGTCTCACTCGCTTATTTCAAAAATCGGACATTTGTTTTGGTGGCAGGCGCCATGTTGCTGTTTGGTGCCGCGTTCCTGGGTGCAATCTTGTACCTGACACAGTTTAATCAGCAGGTCTTTGGCGCTACGGCCACAACATCAGGGTTGATGCTGCTGCCATTTGTGGGCGGCATGATGGTATCATCCATCACTTCTGGCCAACTTGCTTCACGCACGGGACACTACAAACGCTTTATGATGATCGGTTTGTTCATCGCGACAGTTGCCATCGTCTCGCTGGTCGGTTTGCAGCCAGATAGTCCATTTTGGCATGAAGCCGTCCGCATGGTCTTCGTCGGCCTGGGGCTTGGTATGGTCATGCCGCTGATGAACCTAGCGGTGCAAAACGAGTTTGAACAAAAGGACTTAGGCTCGGTCACAGCAACTGTTCAGCTGACACGCGGGCTGGGCTCGACCATCGGTACGGCAGTGCTGAGCGGTATCTTGACAGCTGGTATTGCTGCCACAATTGGTAATGCTAGCGATATTCCCTATATTCAGACACTGAAAAAATCGCCAGCCGCCAGCGCCATGTTGGGTGACGGTGAGATCAGCGCCGACGCACTGTTGGCGGTGAACATGCAACGAGACACCATAAAAACTGAGACGACACGGGCGATTAGCACTCTGCCGCTACCAGAACCAGTCAAGCAGCAGCAGATCATCGCCTTTGCATCGCAGCAGGATACCTATAGCAAAGATGTGATCAATGCTTTTACCGAAACGCTCCACCATATCTTCCTGATTTCGGGATCGCTGATGGCGGTGGCGTTTGTCCTCATCTGCTTTATCAAAGAGCGCGAACTGCGCGGTAACGTCAAAATTACACCAGGCGAGTAATCAAGGGGAAACTGCCCATGCTTGCAGTCCCGTTGACGGGCATGGTAAGATCGCTAGGTCGCTCGCGCGGCAAACAAAAACTAGTCAATAGCAAAGGTCGAATGCGCGAGGTAAAGACACCGTGCCTGAAAAGGAGCACAAACACACATGCCAATCGCCATCCAATTTGTCCCATCGCGGACGAAGCAGATCGCAGTGGATGTGGTGCCTGCCGACTGGCAGCTGTATATCGCACAATAGCAAGCGTTATGCGCTAAATCTGGAGATTTTCGTACGCGGAACCCCTTACCGGCGTACACTCCACCACATAAAAATACCCCAGGCACCGGGGTGTTTTTATTTTTGACGTGTAGGAGTGTTCCGAAAGGGGCTCTGGAGGCTGCTTCTGGCGCGCGATCTACAATTGACCAGCGTTTTTGAGTGCAGGGATGAGAATCAGATTCTCAAAGGCTGTGGCGTCTGCCCAGACGAAATTGTCGTCTTTTGCAGTTGTCAGAACGCCGTCTTTGTAGTGGTTGTCGACAGGTGTACCATTCAGATAAATAGCTGGTGTGCCAGTGACGCCTCGTTTGTCAGCCATAGCGCCGTCAAAGTCGATTTTCTTGGCAACGGCTTCGCTATCGATATCTGTTTTGATCTTGTCGGTGTCGAGACCGAGGTTTTTTGCAAGATTCAGGAAATAATCAGTGCGCGCTTGACCAGTTAGGCTCTCCCAGGTTTTCTGGCCAGCATAGACTTGATCGTGCATTTCCCAATATTTACCCTGCAGTCCAGCTGCTTCAGTAAATGAGGCCGCCGCTCGTGAGTTTGGATGGCCAGGGATCAGCTTGTTACGAAACACCAGCAGGACTTTGTCCTGGTATTTGTCGGTAACTTGCTTGAGTACCGGCGCAGCCGCGGCGCAGCCGGGACACTGAAAATCACCGTATTCGATCAATACTACTTTAGCGTCTTTGTTCCCAAAGGTATGGTCAGCGATAGCACCGCTATCGGCGCTACCGGTTTGCACTTTTTCAATATCGACGCTATCTAATTTCACGCGGCTTTGTTTTGACAGGTAGATTGCGCCACCAAAGATGAGGACGACGATACCGATAAATATAATCCAACCTTTGCTGCTCATAACCCAAAAAACTCCTTATGGTTCCGTAGATACTTAGTATAGGTGACAACGGAGAGGGAATCAAGGTACAATAGCGCTATGGAAGTCGCATTGATTATCTGTTCAAGCATCGTATTTGCACTGTTAATTTTAGTGGCAGCGGTCGTACCGCACCGGTCACGTGTCAGCCGCTATGAGTTAGAGCGCCGCGCGGGTAGCGGGAATGAACCGGCCAAGATAGCGCTGAATCGCGAGACCTTGGTGACAGATATCCTATCGTTGCAGCGACTGGTTGTATCGATTTTTCTCGTCATATTTACGCTGCTGGTTGTCTCGGCCTGGCAGGGTGTTGGTCTCGTCATCGCTGTTGTCGTGGTATTGTTTTATGGCCGAATCGCCGCCTTTGCCTCAGTGCAGGGGCTTGCTATGCGCCTCTATGATGAAAATGAGGTGAGTTTGCTCGAGCTGATCGGCGGTCATCCGAAAGTATTTTCATTGATACGTAGCGCCGCTCCCCCCGAAGAAGCAGCTCAACTGAGTTCACGCCAAGAACTCGAGCACCTAGTCAAAAGCTCACAAGGGATTTTAAGCGAACAAGACAAGCAACGGATCGTCAACGGTATTCACTTTGACGAGCGTACCGTCGAAGAAATCATGACACCGCGGGGCGTTATAGCGTCAGTCAAGAAAAATGATCTGATTGGCCCACTGTTGCTGAATGAATTACACCAGACAGGGCATAGCCGCTTTCCAGTCATCGACGAAGATATCGATCATGTCGTCGGTGTCCTCTACACCCGCGATCTGGTTACGCTTGATGACAAGAAATCGCATGTTGCTGGCACGGTTATGAATCCAAAAGTCTATTATATTAATGAAAACCAGACACTCAATCACGCGCTGGCGGCATTTTTGAAATCGCATCACCACATGTTTATTGTGGTCAATGGCTACCGCGAAACAGCTGGGCTGATTACGCTTGAAGATGTCACTGAAGCTTTGCTCGGGCACAAAATTATCGATGAGTTCGATGTTCACGATGATCTGCGCGCCGTGGCCGCCCGTAACGCTCGACACAACAACAACTCGCCTCATGGCACAAATGTCTAGGGTATTCCCACCGCAGCGCTCGCTTCCCGCATGTTCTTTCAAAACAATCTGCAGCCGGTGAATTTTAACGATGCGTACTCGAAAAAATTCCCGCGCGAAGCCGTTTTGAAAGGGCGTGCGGGAAGACAGAGCGCGTCGGAGCGAAGATGACCTAGCGAATAGGGGTCAAAAGTGATAAAATACCCCTTATGGAACGAACTCTAGCACGAGATATTGCACAACATGTCGGTCAAACCGTGACTATTTCTGGTTGGCTACACAAAAAACGCCTGCTGGGCGGCCTCAATTTTATTAGCCTGCGCGACCGCAGTGGCCTGACTCAGACATTAATCGAGAACAAAGACGAAGTCGAAAAACTACGTGGTCTGCAAATTGGTACCGTGTTGAACTTGACTGGCACAGTCGTGGCCGATGAACGTGCCCCAAATGGCGCTGAACTACATGATGTCACGGTGGAAGTTGTCGTGCCAGTGACAGATGAACCGCCAATTGAGATCGATAAACCAATTAGTCACAAACCCGAAAATCTGGATTCATTGTTCGAATACCGCGTGCTCAATATCCGTAACCTTCAGGAACAAAAAATCTTTAAAATCCGCAACACAGTTGTGCGGGAACTGCGCAATTACTTGTACGACCACGAGTTTGTTGAAATGGACACGCCAAAGATCCTGGGCAAACCGACCGAAGGTGGTGCCGAAGTTTTTTCATTTGACTATTTCGGTCAAGATGCGTCATTGGCGCAGAGTCCGCAGTTTTATAAACAGATTATGGTCGGTGCCTTTGAGCGCGTCTTTGAGATTGGTCACGCCTACCGCGCCGAGCCGAGCGCTACGACTCGTCATATGACCGAACTGACCATGCTCGATGTTGAGATGGGGTTTGTGAGTGGGCATGACGAAGTGCTGAACACGATCGGTGACATGGTCTATACGGTGCTGGGAAAAGTCTACGAACTCCATGCCGACGACCTGAAAAGTCTCAACGCGCCCGAACTCAAACTACCAGCCACTAGCGCTGAAATTCCGCGCTTTACAGTCGCTGAAATTCACGAATTGTACACCAAGGCTACAAAGACCGATACGACACAGGAAAAAGATCTGACGCCAGACGAAGAGCGCTGGATCGCTGACTACGCCCGCAAGAACTTGGGTTCTGACCTAGTGTATGCCAAAGATTTCCCGCACGAAGCTGGCAAATTCTACCACAAATTTCAGGGTGAAACAGTTGCCTGGGCAGACCTGCTATTCCGTGGTCTCGAGATCGCGACCTGCCCGCTGCGTGAGAATAACTACGAAAAAATGGTTGAACAAATGACTCACGCTGGACTCAATGTTGAAGAAGAAGGTTTTCGCTACTACTTGCAGGCCTTCAAATTTGGCCTGCCAATGCACGGTGGTTGTGGCATGGGTGTCGATCGGGTAGTGCAAAAAACCATCGGACTCGGCAACGTCAAAGAAGCGACGCTGTTCCCGCGCGATATTAACCGCCTAACGCCATAAGTACAATGAACGATTTTCTCACGACCTTTGGCTCGATCTCGACGCTACTGTTCGTGGTGAACTGGGCGCTGCGTGTGCTAGCGCTGTTTATTGTGCCGCGCAATCGTGCGCCGATGTCCGGCATGGCTTGGCTGATGACAATTTTTCTGTTGCCGATTCCCGGATGGATTCTCTATCTTATGTTTGGTAGTCCAAAACTACCACGGAATCGTCGCCATATTCAGGCTCGCGTCGACGGCTATCTCGACCAGATCGGCGGTGATGTGACGATTGACGCAAAACCGATTTTGCCAAAATATCGAGGTGTCATGCAGCTCGCTGAGTCATTGTCGCATTTACCACTGACATACTGTGATCGCTATGAGCTGTTGGCCGACTATGACGACGTCTTTGTGCGACTTGCCGACGATATCGACCGCGCCAAAGAGATCGTGACCATGAGCTTTTATATTATGGGACTCGATACGTCAACAGAGCCAGTAGTGGCTGCACTTGAGCGTGCTGCCAAGCGAGGCGTTGCAGTCTACGTGCTATACGATGACTATCCTCGTCTGAAGTATCGACGTACCTTTCGTCCGCTACGCAAACGACTTGAGTCGGCAGGTGTTCAGTGCGTCGCCTCACTTCCAATCCGTCTGTTTTCAAAAGACTATCTTCGTCCAGATCTGCGCAACCACCGTAAGCTCGTGACGATCGATCATCAGGTCGGCTACACTGGCTCGCAAAATCTTATCAACGAAACCTACAATCGTAAGGACGGCATTATCTACAAAGAGCTCATGGTGCGCATGGAGGGGCATGTTGTCCAACAGCTCGAGATTATTTTTGCAACCGATTGGTTAGCCGAAACAAAGGAAAACATACTGTTCTTAAAACCGCTGCCGAAGAATACACCAAAAACAAATCTGCGCGTCCAGGTAGTGCCAAGTGGGCCAGGTTACGACGACGAAAACAATCTCAAGGTCTTTACGTCACTATTTTATGCAGCCGAGTCATCAATCACGATAGTCAGCCCTTACTTTGTGCCAGACCCGGCGTTAATGCTTGCCATAGTGAGTGCGGCTCGCCGTGGCGTCAAGGTGACAATGATTAATTCGGCTGTGACTGACCAGCTGCTCGTCGCACATTCGCAGCGCTCCTACTACGAGGAGCTATTCCAGGCGGGGGTTGCAATTCACTGGCACAAAAGTCCAGTTTTAGTGCACTCGAAATTTGTGGTTGTTGACGATGAAATGTCGATGGTTGGCTCGAGCAACATGGATATTCGTTCGTTTGAGCTCGATAGCGAAGTCACGCTTGTGGTGCATGGTGAACAGTTTGCGACAGGGCTACAGGCGATTGCTGACACTTATTTGGCTGATTCGCGACAACTGAGCCCGCGCGAGTGGGCGAAGCGGCCGACATCGCACAAACTGATCGATAATATCGCACGCTTGACGTCATCTTTGCAGTAACTATGACAGTGGCTGATTTTCATGAGATTGTCTGGGACTACTATAGTCACCATAGACGCAGTATGCCGTGGCGTGATGAACCAACGCTCTATCATGTAATCGTCAGCGAATTGATGTTGCAACAGACGCAGGTGGCTCGTGTCTTGCCAAAATACCGAGACTTTCTGCAGGCATTCCCTTCATTTCAGACTCTCGCTGCTGCACCACTTGCTGACGTACTGCGGGCATGGCAAGGACTCGGCTATAACCGTCGTGCCAAATACCTGCATGAATCGGCACGGCGCATTGTGACCAATGGCGTACCGCGTACCATGGATGAGCTTGTGCAGCTACCTGGTATTGGCATAAATACAGCCGGTGCAATTATGAATTACGTCTATGATGAACCGACGCCGTTTGTGGAGACAAATATCAGGACGGTTTATTTTGTACATTTCTTTTCGGATCAGTCTGCAGTCAGCGATCGAGAAGTGCTCCGTAGGGTAGCGGCTACCATGCCAAACTTTCAACGAACAGAGATCATCAGTGCTCGCGAATGGTTTTGGGCGCTCATGGATTATGGTTCTCATCTAAAATCTATCGGCAAAGGGCACCTGGGTCGCAGCAAGCATTATGTTCGCCAAACTCCGTTTCGCGGTAGTGTCCGAGAGGTACGAGGACAAATTATGGCCGCACTTAGCCGCTCAGCCATGGACGAAGTATCGTTAAAAGCAGCCACACAGGATGATGAACGATTCTTGCCGGCACTGCAGGGTCTACGTCGAGACGGTCTGGTGGCAATGACTGGCAGCCAGTATCATTTGACCAAGTAGTGGACAATAAGAGATAATAAACTTCATGAAACGGCTCATCAGCGTATCGGTCATGCTCGCAGTGCTTATTGGCACGGCTATTGCAGCTGCCGAACCAATGACGCTACTCATGCTAACCGATAGTCAAATTGCTGAACTACGGTCGAACTGCACGTCAATCCAGAGCTCGCTCAACCGTGTTCACGAAAATGACGCCTTGGCTCGTGTCAAGCTCGGTCGAGAGTACGAGACCGTATCAACTCGACTGATGGCATCGATGAATAACCGTGTATTACTAGGCAAACTCGATGGCGTTGCTTTGACTCAGACGACCGTCGATTTCAACGCCGAATTCGAGCATTTCCGCGGTGCTCAGGGACTCTACCAGGATTACGAAAAAACCATGTCGGCCGCACTCGATATCAACTGCAACAATCAGCCGGTTGAGTTTTTCGACACCGTGACGCGGGCACGAACTAAACGTGAGGCAGTGAAAACGTCGATCGATCGACTCAATCAATTGATGGCGCAGTATACATCGCAAGTCGGTGCAGTCCAGTCGGCCGCCGCCACGAACCAGACAGGAGCCACTCGGTGATTACACTCGATGACCTCCGCCAAGATTCACATTATATGGATCGGTGGCAACGTAACCGCTTCCTGGTACTGGTTTTTGGCGCTATAGTGATCGCTTGCTTGCTGGTGTTTATCGCTATGGCTGCCTACAACAACTCGGGCGCGGCTCAACTCGATATGAGCCGTCGAGCCTACAAAAAAGTCCAAGAGCAGGCTGGTCGCGATGAAACTGCCGGCGATCAGACATTTCCGGCGACCGGTGCTTTGACCGACAAAGCCTTTGCTGACTTCAACACTCTATTCACTAAGCGTACCGAAACGATCAACAGTATGAAGGCCTTTGACTCCAGTGCTATGACTGATGATGCACTCGGCTTACCGACAGCTGGCGCTGCGCAGTAACTACGATTTCAAAGCCTGACGGCCGATAGTAATCAGATGTTTTTCGCGGTAGGTTCGAAGCGAATCCTTGCCAATACCGTGCCGTTTTAGGAAACTACCGACCCGCTCAGAACCAATATAATGCGGCATCGTCACATAACTCGCACCAGCTTCATAGAGCTGTTCGGCCTCCTCGAGATTATTGGCATGACAGATAAAGCTAGTCGTACCTTTGTTGGCACGCAGGTGACTAAGTAGTATGAGGTTGGTGGCTTTATCGGTCATAGTACTGACAACAAGCCGCGCGCTGCGAGTATTGATCTCTTCTAGAAGTTCCTCATCGGTCGCATCACCGTAGGCATGACGGATACCCGCTTCCTCTAATGAATCGATCACAGCAGGGTCATAGTCGATGACGATATAGCGCTCCTTCATCTCTCGAAAGACTTTGATATATTCGTAACCACCTTTATGATAGCCGAACAAAATAATAGGATACACGGTGCGGCGCCTGGATGGGTCGCGAGCTTGTGCACGTTCAAAGTGCTTGAGGGTAGCTTCGAAAAATGCGAACAGACCGTCAGCGTGCTTCATGAGATATGATGAAAATGCGATTGTGATAAAGGCGACTAGGGTCACGAGCGACACGAGATCTGGCGACACGACGCCTCGAAAAGCGGCAATCGTAACAAATATAATGGAGAATTCACTGATTTGCGACAGGTTCAGCGCGGTCTTAAAGCTGGTTAATCGAGTGTAGCCTTGTACGCTCAGGCTAAAGAAAACAAATAGCGGTTTACCGAGCACCACCGCTGATGAGAGCAGGAGTGCCGGCAGAATATTGGCTTCAATACTTTTGATGGTGAATGATTCGCCCAGTGTTACAAAGAAGATGACAATAAAAAAATCACGCAGTGGCTTTAGTTTGGCGGCCATTTCAGGAGCATAGGGGAGGCCAGCTAGTGAGACACCCGCAAATAACGCGCCAACCTCATGCGAGAAGCCAGCAACATCAAAGAGAGTCGCAATTAAGAAGCCCCAAGCCACCGAAAAAATAAACAGCATTTCCTGAGATCTGGCAAACGACTTAACAATGCGTGGCAAGATAAAGTTACCGATAAGATACAGCCCAATACCGAGTCCGGCGGCTTTTGCAGCAATCAACCCGAGTGAAGCGAACGATGCCGTACCAGGGCTAGCGATCATAGTAATAACCACTACTGCTACCATCGCGACGACATCCTCGATCAATAATACGCCGAGAACAATCTGCCCGAACAGTCGGGTTGTTTCTTTTTTATCGGACAGGACTTTCATGACGATAATGGTGCTGCTAAAGAACAGCGCCATGGCAATGACGAGCGCACTGACAACGTTATAGCCCATCAAAATAGATAATCCAAATGTCAGACCGCCCAGCAGCGGTAGGATAGACATGCTCGTCAAAAAGGCAACTTTACCGAGGCTCTGGATCACGCCGGCATTGAGCCCTAGGCCGATGATAAATAGCAGTAATGTAATGCCAATAACACTAAACGAATCAAAGGCCGATTGGTTCTGTACAATATGCAAAAAACTTGGTCCGACCACCACGCCGGAGATAATATAGCCGATGATGAGCGGCTGGCGTAGCAGGCGCATCAATACCGACATCGCGACCACGACGAGTAGCACGAGACTGAGTTGAGTGAAGATAGTCGATGGTTCCATAACGCTTGTCCTTATTTTGACAGAGTACGCTCCAGATGGCAATTGCGATATAATACGCGGGTAATGTCAGCCTATATCGACCCAACACAGTTTATTATCAGCCGCAAGCGCAAAAAGTATCGATTTGCGAAATTTCACAATAGTCCGCTCTGTTTTGAATATGATGAATGGACGAAGCGACCGGCTGACTATGTGGAGATTGGGGCGGGTAATGGTATGTTCACGGTCGAACAGGCGGTGCTTGCACCAGAGCGGTTTTTTGTGGCAGTCGATGTCAAAGGTGATCGTCTGCAAAAAGGTGCCTACGAAGCCGAAACTCGAGGGCTCACGAACATTGCTTTTTTACGGGCTCGGGGTGACCAGCTGGCCGAGGCCTTTGTATCGCAGTCGGTCGCCGAATTATGGGTGACGTTTCCCGATCCGTTTCCCAGAGAGCGATCGGCCGGCCGGCGCCTGACTGCACCATTTTATCTGGCGATTTATCGGCAACTGATTACGCCGGATGGTTCGCTGTATCTCAAGCAAGATAACCGGACGTTTTTTGACTGGAGCTTGGAGCAACTGGCCGCTGCTGGCTGGTCAATCGAGGAACTATCATACGACCTCCATGCTTCGACGCTCGACGATCGCTATAAATTATTGACGGCCTACGAGACGCGCTGGCTTAACGAGGGTCTGGTGACGCATTTTCTGCGCGCTCGGCCGCCGCGCGCTTGAGTTTTTGTGCTCGGTAGGCTGGTTCGGCCTGTTCAAGTATGTAACGCAAACTTTTTTCGGGATCGGCAAATTCTGGTCGTTCATTGAGATCGCGCAGCAGTCGACGCCAAACGCACGTTGCAAACGGTGTCGGCAGTTCGTATTCCAGATTACTATACGGTGCAATTTCTAAGCTACCGGCGTAAATGCCCTCGACAATCAACACGTCGATCGGTCGTATCGTGCCAGCCACCTCAGGGTCTTCGGTGACCCAGTTCATGCGCAGGCGAGGAATAATACCACCCTCTCGATAGGCTGCTAAATCTTCAGCCAGTGCCCGCAGATTATAGACAATTTCGTCGTCCCAGCGTTCCCAGGGCTGACCATTATTTTGCAGCTCGAGCCAAGTCTTGCCACGATGGTAGTCGTCGGTACTGGTGACGTCGCTGGTCAGCCCGACAGCGGCTAATTTCTCGCGTAACTCACGAATAAGCGTAGTTTTGCCCGATCCCGAACGGCCGCTGACGGTGACGATAAGTGGCGTAATGGTTTCAAGCCGTGCCCGCAAAATATCACCAACCATAGCGTCACTATTGAGTTCAGCGGGGTATGCGAGCGATTCGGCTCCGCTATGAGTTTGACGATAGCTAATTTCGGCGCGCCAGCGATTACTAGCTGACCGATCACCAGTGATATCAACAAAACTTGCCATACCACCAGTTCGATCGAAAAACGCGCTGCCAGCTATCGGATCTTCGACCTCGACATGCGCACCATCAGCGTAAAAATCGATATCGACATGCGCATTTGGTTTGGCGCGAAGTTTGTGAACAACGGGCAGGTCGGTACCGGCGGTGTAGTAGTCGAACAGCTCTTTTGGAATCGAGAGACCCGGTATCGGTTCGGTGCGTACTCGTGTACGGTCAATAAATCGTTCGTCGCCCTTTAGTCCAACTTCATATCGCACACTGCCGTCATGTTTAGTTATCTCGCGCATCCGCAGGTCGCATGGCTCTTGAGTGCCAGATAGATAGTACTGGGCAATCGGCACTGCCTCGGCGCGGTAGCCCGCGAGACGCTCTGGGAATAACGGCAGATAGGTGCGTTCTTTTTCGACAGGGGTTTGCTCAAATTCGTGATTACCATTCAAAATTTCGATAAGACTCATTGCCTATCCTTTCTATAATTTTACAGATGACTTTTTCAGAACATCGTGCTATGTTACGTATGGATAGAAAGTATCTTTTGAGTCAAATATGTTTGAGAAAGAAGTAGTAAAACACGTTATCGATCGCCATATTTTGAGCGTGCTATTAACTACCGAACACGCTCGGTTTTCTGACATGCGGCCACCTCGTACCGACACGAACCTCTACAGCTACCATCTCAAAACTATGTTGCGTGACGGCTGGATCGAGAAGGTTGATGCTGGCTATACGCTATCAGCCAAAGGTCTGACCTATGTCGATCGTGTTAATGCCACGAGTGTCAATATTCGCAGGCAACCAAAAATTATCACCATGCTGCTGGTTCAGGATGGCTACGGCAACGTATTGTTGCAGCGTCGTAGCAAGCAGCCGTACATCGACACCTGGACGCTGCCGTATGGTAAATTGCATATCGATGATGAGTCGGTGTATGCGGCCGGTCTCAGGGAGGCAAAAGAGAAACTAGATTACGTTCCAACAAACCTCCGCCATGTCGGTGACTGTTATATCCGTGTCCATGAAGCCGGCATAGTTTTGACGTCGACGCTGGCGCATATCTTGCGCTTTGAAGCCGATGATATTGTGCTGACGGATAAGCTACAGTGGTCAACGCCACTCGATATTATGCAGCTCAAGACGGCGCCGGCTGTCAATCAAATTATCGCTCGGACATTTTTTGGTGACGAGTTCTTTTTTGAAGAATTTAACTGCTAGATTGCGATCGATCCGGTGTGTTCACGGAGCCATCCATCGATCGTGCCAGCGCCCATAACAACGACCAATTGACCACGCGAGATCTCAGACTGGATATCCTGCCACAATTGCTCGCCCAGCTCGCTGTAAATAACTTCGCTTTTTGCCGACAAGGGCTCGGCTAATTGTTCAGGAGTGAGAACAGCCAGATTTGGGTCTTCGCGCGATAGATAAGTTGGCAGCCAGTAGACCTTGTCGGCGCCATCAAAACAGGTAGCGTACTGGTTTTTAATCTGGTATTGTCGAAGATTTTGATGTGGTTGATATACCACTGTCACGCGGTCAGATAGCTCGTGCGCCATCTCGAGTGTCGCTCGAATCTCGGTTGGATGGTGGCCGTAGTCGCTGTAGAGATTGGTGGCGAGTTGCTCAAACCGCCTAGCTGTGCCAGGAAACGTGTTAATGACTTGGCGCACGCTGTCGAAAGTGCCGATCGATAAATACTCACAGGCTTTCGAAACAAGTGTAGCATTTTCGCGGTTGTGCTGTCCCGCAAGACTGAACGGCTCGATATCACTTGGCCTCAGTATCCAGGTGTTTACGCGTGGCTGTAGCCCGTGATTGATCTCGCGCTGCCACATAATAACGTGTTCGGAGTTATCGATAAACTGCTGAAAGGCTGCGTCGTACTCGTCCTGGGTCGGATAGGTATCAGCATGGTCATAGTCAACACTCGTAATCAACGACAGATAGGGTGTGAAGTGTAAGAAATTGCGGTCAAATTCGTCGCACTCGTAGATAAAATACTGGGCATCTTCGTCAAAACGGCCGCTGGGGCCAAATGTTAAGGTCGAGCCAACAGAGTAGCTGATTGGTACATTGAGACCTTTGAGCGCCCAGGCCATCATACCAGTCACCGTGGTTTTGCCGTGCGTGCCGGCCACGGCAATGAGTTTGAGGTTCTTGTCATGAATAATTTCGCCGATCAGTTCGTCGCGCTTGCCGGTTTTGATCCCCAATGCTTGTGCCCGCAGCAACTCTGGATGATCACCAGGTAGGGCAGCGGTGTAGATAAACCAGTCGAGCGGGTGGGCGGCATGCACTTGTTCCAAAAAAGTACCGTCTTGTTCGTAGACAATATCAACGCCTTTTTCTTCGAGTTGGTAGGTAACCAAACTCTTGGCAGTGTCTGAGCCAGTAATAAAATGCCCAGCGTCCCGCGCGATTTCCGCTAATGGGCCGATACCGACACCACCAATACCTGAGAAGTATATATTCATGATTCTAGTATAGCTTATGGTATACTAGAGTGGAAAACGTGGGCAAAAAATAGACATGCTAGGACGACTCATCAGTATTATCTTTCGACCGCGCCATTTCTGGCGCACCGTTTCGTTTGATGAAGTCGCCGAGCTCTACATGTCGCGTCTCATGATGATTTTTGCACTCAATATCGTCAACCTGTTTATCGCCGTCTATCTGTATACGCTTGGATATTCGCTGATTTTTATCACACTATTCTTTGCGAGCGTGATTTTATTCCGTGCGGTCTTTTTGCCGTTCGCTGCCAAATATGTCGCCTACGCCGGTCCAAAGCACGGTACACTGGTCGCTAACCTGCTACGGATTCCGAGCCTGGTCGCGATTTTGTTTGTGCCCCAGCTTGGTATTGGCGCGATCGTGGTCTACGGCGTGTTCCAGCAGATGGCAGCTGGGCTGTATACCATTAGCTATCTGGTGAATTTTTCAAAAGTGCGCAACCTCGAGCACTCTGGTAAAGAGTTAGGCACGATGCAAATGCTCGAAAAAGCTGCCCGGGTCATTAGCCCAGTTATCGGTGGTATCTTGGCAACGATGTATGGGCCTGTGGTTGTGATTATCATCGCTGGCGCTCTGTTCCTGGTATCGTCAGTGCCATTGCTCCGTACGATGGAACCAACCAAAACGCGGTCACGTATTGCTATCGCGGGCTTCCCGTGGCGGCTCACCGCTCCGAGCATGGTGGCGGAACTTGCTATCGGTTACGATCTGGTTGCCAGCGGTGTAGTCTGGGTGCTATTTATGGCAATCGTTATATTTTCTGGTGCTGGCACCGAAGTCTACGCTGACCTGGGTTGGCTGGTATCGGTGGGTGTCCTGGCGTCGATGTTTGCCAGCTGGTTCTTCGGCAAAATCGTCGATCGTCGACAGGGTGATGTGCTGTACACGGTTGGCGCGCTCGGTAACGCTGTGATCCATCTGTTCCGTATCTTTGCGAATTCACCAGCCTATGTTGCTGGTATCAATATCGCCAACGAGACGATGAGTAGCGCCTATGCGCTGCCGTTTATGCGTGGTATTTTCGAGGTGGCTGATCTGTCGGGGCATCGTATCCTGTACATGACCATCATTCAGATCTTTGAAGCGCTCGGTTCGGCGGCAGCCTGCCTGATCTTCGCTGGACTACTGTGGCTATTTGGACAGGAAAATGGTTTTGTATTCTTTTTCGTGACAGCGGCAGCCTGTGAGCTGCTACTGCTCGCATTTCGTCGCTATACCAAATAACCTCGCTAAAGTGTATACTTGGACTCAGTAATGGTGGGACAAAAGAGTGGCCGATAGACGGCGCATTAGAAAGACGATTCGCGACTTACGTCTGGTGAAAACCTGGCAACTGGTGGTCGTGCTGATTTTGATGGGCTTTGTGTCAGCGACATTCCTACGGATGAACAATGTCGGCATGGTACAGCGCCTGGACGCCGTGGTGTCTGCCGACAAGACAGGGGTAGCTGATGAGACCAGGGCACGCCTGTACGATCTCCAGCGCTACTCGGCGACACACATGAATGCCAGCACTGGACCATTTGATTTGACTGAACAGTATGCTCGCGATACCCAAAAAATCTACCAGCAGATCCGCGACCAAAGCGCGCAGTCGGCTAATGCTCGGGCTGAAGCGATTTGCCATCCGCGCTTTTCGAATTGGTCGGGCGGGGCATATATGAATTGTTTTTTGGAAGAAATGGCAAAACTTGGTCCGGGTATTGATCCGACGCAAATTAAATTACCCGATACCGCGATGTACCATTACAATTTTGTGTCACCCATCTGGTCACCAGACTTCGCGGGGCTGTCTGTCCTCTTGTGCGTTGGTATTTTACTGGTCATTATTGGTCGGGGAATTAGCCTGTTGGTGTTAAAAATGTTACTAAAAAAGCATTACCGAGAGGCATAACTGTTGACAAGGGGTGCGCCCCTGATATACCCTAGACCTGTAAGACGCTAATAGGAGGTATAACCACATGGCTTACAAGCACACAAACTCGAAGGGTGTCACGTACTACCTGCACAAGACCGAAGTCACACTTCGTGGCGGCAAACCGCAGACGATCTACTTCTTCGCGAAGGTAGAGAAAAACGAGAAAGGTACGCCAGTTGATCTGCCAGCAGATCGCGTCGTCAAAGAAAACCCACGCAACGGCTTTCTGACTGTTTCAAAGAAAAATAAATAAGTCTTTTGGCTTATACAAGAACTCCCGACTAACGGGAGTTCTTTTTTTGTAATTCAAATCGTGCTCGAGAATCTCGCCGCAGCCCTGCGCAGACACTCGACTTCCCGTCGAAGCGGACCAAGACAGTAGTAGTTGGCGGTCGGCCGGTGTCTGCGCAGGGCTGCGGCGAGATTCGGGAAAGGCGAGCGCAAATAGTGCTTGCGCTTTATTTAGTTCGCTAGTATGATAAAGGTACAAACAAACAGGTGCCAAAATAGTCCCCGTCCGCGGGCACCGTGTTGGTCGCCCCGCCGGGGGCTTTTTTGTTACTTCGGGGTAGGGGAGTGGTTGCTTTTTCGTATCGTTTATGCTATAATGAAATTATGACAGCTGAACTGCTACCCGACAAGGTCAATGCCGTCGATATCGATGGCGATGTTCGGCCGCGCGATGATGTCTCGGGGCTAGAGCACGAATCAGGCAACACCGATCATGGTGGTGAGCCCCTGGAGCCACCTCAAGATGAGTTCGACGCATTGATCGAACGCAACGAAGCTGAACTCAGCCGGTCCGTTATCGCACAACTACCTCCGAAAATACAAGCAGAAGTGCAAGCTCTTAACGATGCATTAGCGGCGGCAAAAAAATATAATGCACGGTGCAGTCGTACGGCTGACGGCGTTTCAGTAGTTTCACTCATCGGAAAGTTTGGAGCGGTATATAATTTAGACCCATACTTTGTCGCTATGCTCCGGCGAGATATTTGGATGCATAACCAGAAGTATGAGAACCGTCGCCGCGGGGCTGTGGCTACTCAAGGCTTAGACTGGCAACAACGCGCCGCCGGTGAAGGCGTGCGATCTTCTTGGAATCAAGATTAAACCGGCTCACTGAGCCGGTTTTTGATCGTTTTGGTGGGGGTGGATGGGATTGAACCATCGACCAACAGGTTATGAGCCCGCTGCTCTAACCACTGAGCTACACCCCCGTGATTACTCTGGTATTATAGCCTATTTATCTCTGGTCGGCTATAATCAAGAAAACAGCTTATGAATACAAAACAACTCACCAAACTGCTCTACCAGCTGAAACACCGCTATCTGACGATGGAAAATGTCGTTATAGCGGTGGCTCTACTCATCGCGGCCGGTTGGGCGTGGGGCTCGATCTCCATGATGCAGCGTAACTACTCTTTGCAGCGCGATATTGACGCTCAAAAGCGTGATGTAGAGTTGGCGCAGCTCGAAGTCGAGAGCCTGCAGTATCAGCAAAATTACTACAAATCAGACGAGTACCGGGATCTATCCGCGCGCGAGAACTTGGGGCTGGCGAGCCCGGGCGAAAAAGTCCTGATATTACCGAGAAATAGCGCCGAAGCTAAAAAAGATTCGACGATCGTCCAGACGGCCGCGCCAGTCGCCGAAACCCCGAGCAATCTCGAGCAGTGGATGACATTTCTACTCGGTGGCAATGCCGGCGGATTGCAAAATTAGTCCACATCTGATACACTTGAGAACTGTATCGCGGGGTGGAGCAGTCCGGTCAGCTCGCTTGGCTCATAACCAAGAGGTCAGAGGTTCAAATCCTCTCCCCGCAACCAGAGAATGAAGATCACGAGACGTGGTCTTTTTTCTTTGAGGTGACGTAAGTTTGGCAGAGAGGATCTGAACCTCTGCTTTTTGCTAAAGCAAAAAGTCGCAGGTGTCGCTCAAGGCTAAAGCCTTTCGCTCTTCCGCTGGCTTGAAAAGTAAGCAAGCTTCCTTTGCTGCGCGGCGCTCTACCAAATCCTTTTCCCGCACTCATCCCGCTCCTGCTTGCATAGTTCTGTTTCTGCTCGGATAATGATGCTCTATGAGAGAACATCTGGCAAAGCACTACGACTTAGAGCAGCAGCTCCGACTTGAACTAGAAGCGGCGGGTGTTGATCTATCAGAATGGGGGGGTGTTGCCACAAAAAACGTAGCTGACCTAGTTCAGGAGATTGAGAACGGTGAGGCTATTTTCATGTGGGACGAGCGGGGTCTCCTGCGGGTTGTTATGGGGCTAGGGCTTGATGTCGTGGCTGAAGTCGGCGGACGAACCTATGTGTTGAGAGAAGCGAGGCAAGTCTTCACTGATGGCGTCGAACGGTTGCGACGACTTTCGACATCACTGGGTGAAAAGATACGATCTGGTGAGACGACGCAGCAGGTCGTTGCTCGCGCGCTATCTGAAGAGCTAGGGATTACTCACGAGGCTCGCGTTCTAGTGGGCGATATCGAAGAGAGGGAGCACCCTTCGAGTTCATTTCCAGGGCTGCGAACAGTTATTGTCATGCAGTATGCTCGGGCAGTGATATCGCCAGCCGACTTCCAGCCAGATGGCTATACTGAAGTGCAGCCGAAAAAATCAACCATCTTTAGTTGGGATGAGGTAGCGTAAACTAGCCTAATTTTCCAGCCGCCACTCGAACAGCTTCGCTCCAGGTCAGGAATGCATGAGGTATTGAGGCGACTTGGTCGGCGGTCAGACGGTATTTGACAGCGAGGGCTAGCTCTCCAATCATCTCGGCAGCTTCGGGAGCGACTATGGTGGCGCCTAGGATGACACCTTTTTTATCGGCAACGATTTTGACGAATCCATCACGGAAATCACTGGTGTTTGACCGTGCAATGATATTGAGCGGCGCTAGAGCGACATCGACCGATAAGTCACGCCGCAGGCAATCATCGCCAGATAAGCCAACAGAAGCAATGGCCGGGCTGGTGAAGGTGACGCGTGGTGTCGCGGTGTAGTCGGGTGTTATGGGTTTTTTACGCAGGATATTGTGGACAGCAACGCGACTTTCTAGCAGTGCTGTGTGTGTGGTACGTGTCTTGCCCAGAACATCGCCGGCGGCAAAGATGTGCCGTGCAGTTGTCTGGAGATGAGCATTGGTTTTGATACCCGCTGGTGTGTAGTCGACGTGAGCGTTTTCGAGCCCCAGGTCAACTGATGGCGTGCGACCAGTGGCCACCAACAGCGCATCGACGCGAATAGCTTTTTCAACACCCCCGCGCGAGTAGGTCACGCGGACGCCCAGGCCGTCTTTGACGACTGATAGGGTACGTGTTTGCGTCAGTGAGGTGACGCCGCGTTTTTCGTGCAAATACCGTTCCATCAGCTCGCCGACTTCTTCATCTTCATCGGGAAGAATCCGACCGGCAATCTCTGCCAGGTACACTTTTGTGCCAAAAATCGCCATCAGCTCAGCGATCTCAACGCCAATCGTACCAGCACCCAAAATATAGAGTGTTTTTGGTGGGCGCATTTCTTCGAGTAAGCTGCGTGGTGTCAGATAACTGACTTTGTTAAGCCCCGGAACATCTGGTGCTTGCCAGTGTGAACCAGTCGCGATCAGAAAATGCCCAGCCGAGATATGGCGGCGGTTGACGCTAATTTCATTGGGGGATAGAAAATGGGCTTGTCCAGGATAGGTATCGATGCCTTGGGCTTCGTAAAATTTCCGGTTTCCAGCCGCACCAGTGCGCTCGACCGCCAGGTCTTTCCAGGCGCGTAGACTCGGATAGTTATAGCCAACGGTATTTGTACGCAGGCCAAACCGCGCACCATGTCGAGCGTTATCGTACAGATGCGCAGCGTGCGACAAGGCTTTCATGGGGATATCGCTCCAGTTTGGCGAGTCGCCGCCGAAGGTGTCACTCTCGATAACAGCAACTTTTTTACCTTCTCTAGCTGCAATTGTGGCTGCAGCACTACCACCGGCACCGCTACCGATAACGATCAGATCGTAGTCAAATTGTGGTTTCTTGGCCATATAGTTTCTGATGCTCCTTACATGATGACAGAGTGGTGTTTATAGAGAAACGCTGCATCGGGATGATGGCGTTCGAGTGCGAGTGAAGCCTGGAGGCGTAGATCGTCGGATGTGATCTCAGGGCGACTATCCAGCCATTGCTCTACCAGATCACACACAGCGCGAGCAGTATCGTTGGCTTGGCCTTCGGGAGCACGGACTGTTAGGAGAGCGGCACGAATACTGCGCTCGAGTTTTGCGCGTTCATAGCGTTCGCTCGGACGAGCGCCACCGCGTTTGACGATATCGACAGCTAGCATTAGAAGTGTGTCCCGTAGTTAATAACTCCCGGGGCAACAACGGCGTTGATGTAGAGGAAAAAGCCTAGCACGAAGAGTGCGCTACCAGCGGCAAATTGCATGAAGCGTTTGTTGGTTTCACGCCAGCGCTGGATACGGCTGAGGCTATGGCCACCGCCGACCATCAGGACGACGATCAACAGAGGTAGCGACGCCACTAGTGTATAGATGATCACACCGACAATTTGGTAGAGGTGGGATAATTGCAGTAAACACAGAGCCGCCGCCGCGAGCGGAGCCAGGATAAACAGCAGTTCGGCGAAGACACTAGCTAGTCCCAGACTAAATGCTTCGGCAGTGTTTTTGGTAGCTTTGGTACGATCGAGCAAAAAATGTGCCAAGCCACGGGGTATCCACAGTGTCGTACCTTGTTTGCCGCGGTAGTAAAAGACCCACACCGCCACACCGATACCAAGCATGAGGCCACAGACCACTGCCCAGACCAGCGATTGGATATAGACTCCAAAGAAATTCAAAGCTAGATAGGCACAACAAGACAGCAGTAGGAGTGTCATCGCCATAGCACCGAGCGCAAAAGCGCTCATGAGGCTCATCGTGCGGGCGTGCGATCGTTTGGCGCCGATAGCGTGACCCGACAAAATAGTCAGCATACTGACGCTCAGCTGAAAGCTCGCATGAATCAATCCGGCGAGGCCGATGATTGCGAGTAGGGTGGGAGTATTCATGTTTATTTTTTCAATTCCTCTTATGTCTATTTATACCATAAGCAGTGGGGAAGAGTCAAAATAGCAGGAAATGCTCTATTCAGAGGTCAACCCAGTCGTCTCCATTGCAAAACAATCTGCAGCCGGTGAATTTTAACGATGCGTACTCGAAAAAATTCCCGCGCGAAGCCGTTTTGCAATGGAGGTGGCTGGGTTGACCCTGCGTATCAATTCATATAACACTATTGACATTTAATCACGCTTGTGCTAATATAAAACTATAACCAAATAAAACAAACAGGAAATCAAAAAAATGGAAGCAATCAAAACTGACAGCGAACGACTTGATACATGGAACCGCACTCGGACAACCGAGGAATTGGCAAAATTTGTCAGTCGCCTGAGTCAGGCTCCCCTGACTGACGTTGAACTGTAATTACGCCATATTTGTGAAAATATTCCTACCTATGTCCCGACGTATCTCTGTATACTCGGGACATTAACTAAGGAGTAACAGTATATGCAACATGAAGAACAAACAACGGAAGTTCGCCGTGCCGATGTCGTCGATAACGGCGAGCGTGTCCAACGTCAAACTGTCGCCACTCGCTCTGTCGCAACGACCGATGGTCGTGTCCTCGCGAGCCGAGTTGTCTGGTATATCGCCGGATTTATCATTGCCCTGCTGGTGCTGCGTGTGATCCTCTTTATGCTCGGTGCTAACCAGGGTTCGCCATTTGTTGACTTCATCTATAGTCTGTCTGGCGTCTTTGCCTGGCCATTCCAGGGCATCTTCCCAACACCAACCTATGGCCAATTTGGCATCGACAGTGCGAGTCTCGTTGCCATCGTGGTCTATACACTTGTGGCGTGGGGTATTGCAAAACTGGTCACGATCGGCCGCCCAGCCACAACAGTCTAGTCATTCCTGCACAAAACCCTCTTGCCGCCGCTTTGATCAGTCCAAAGCGGCGGTTTGCTATACTGAAACTAGTAGCATAATCAGGGGACGAACGATGAGCGAAGAGCAGGCAGTGGTCACAAAAACAGCGACGGTAGTAACTCCGGCTAGCGGGGGTGGAACACTCGCGCTGCAGCTCCTGCTGTATGTCTTTAGTGGCTGGCTCGTCATATCCCTGGTGTGGCTGGCAGGTGTCGTATTTAACGCGCTTTTCAACAGCGCAGGGTCTATAAGTTCGTATATCAATCAGATGGTAGCTTTTCCACTATCGGCCGCGATCGTACTGCTGATTGCAATTGCGATCTGTGAAGCCTTTTATTATCGCCGTGAACCAATCGTCAAGCAGCGCGCTGCCAAAGCTATTGCGCTGATCCACGTGATTATCTTTACGCTCATGGGGGTCGGTTTTCTGATCAGCCTGGTGTTTAATCTTGTGTCGGGACTACTCGGTGTGCGTATGGGTCTGAGCGAGAATCTAGCGACTATCCTCACGGCTCTTGTCGGTGTCGTCGGTTTTGGGGCACTGGTTATGCGTATTTTGTGGGCACGTCGCTCGCGAGTGCTCTATATCATTATTATGGCGCTATTTGGACTGATAGTGGTTGGCTTGACGATCGGAGGGGTTGTCGGACCAGCTGCTCAGTCTCGTTTGGCTGCTCAGGACGAGAGTATGGTACGAGGAGTCCAGTATGTCGCCCGCGAGGTTAACTCGTACGCACAAAAGAACGACGCACTGCCTACCAACCTACGAGATATCGATCTGAGTAACGGCAGCAATGCGGGCGACGCCAAGCAGTTGATCGACAAATCCCAGATCCGCTATACGCCTGATATAAAAGCTGCTCAAACGGGCACCGTGACCGATCTCAAATATCCGTCGAATAGCTCGACAAAGAGAGTGTTTTATTACCGCTTGTGCGTCACATTCAATGCCCGATCAAGCAGCTATTTCTACGCCGAGCCGACCTCGCAGTACAAAACACCGTATTACCCAACCTATCCCGACGTGTATCAGCACGACAAAGGAGAGCAGTGCTACGACCTCCAGACGGCTGATACCTATTACCCAGCTATCTACGATGACACGAACTCTAGTTCGTCTGCTGTGAACCAATAAGCCATAGCAGTTCTCGGCAGCTAGAAGTAGTCGGTATGCCCTAAGTAAAAAGGCCACGGTATCGTGACCTTTTTGCTTTGGTAGCACCAGGTGGGCTCGAACCACCGACCTCAGGCTTATGAGTCCTGCGCTCTAACCAGCTGAGCTATGGTGCCGCAAGGATGGAGACAAGCCTGCGGTTTTTCTCATCGCGCGGTCAAAATGGAATACATTTTGTCCGGCTGCTCTTTTCCCTTGGATACAATTGGGATGGCTCTGCACATTGTAACAGAGACAGGAGCATTTTTCTAGTATAATCAAAGCACACTATGCAGCGACAGCGGGCGACAGAGAAAGCAGTAACTGAGGAACCTCTTTTTACGATTAAAGAGCTGTATCAGAGTGTGCGGGCGGAGCTCGAGCGACGGAAGATCAAACTTGGGGCGATTGAATATGATTCGTACGATGACGACGGCACAGCCGACGAAGTGAGCTGGTTTACGTATCGCTATGAACCGACCGATCAAGCAGAGCTAGATATTGCGGTCGGTATCGACGGCGATGCCCGACAGCTTATGATTTCTTATGGGCCGATCGTCTGGGAGATTTATCAACGAGCTTATCCAAAATTGGCGCAAAAAGCCTGGGCAGAACAGATCGTCGATGCTATCCAGCGTGGTCTCAATGGCCAAATTTGTATCCTCCTGACATACATTGACACATATCAGGATTGGCAGGCGGCCGAGCAAATTTGGATCGATGAGCAGGGGGCAAAGCGCACTATCGCGACTGTATCGAATCATACCCGGCTCAAAGGTCAGCTCAAAACAGCCGTGCTATGCAATCATCAAAAATTCCTAGCGCTAACACTTGCTCCAAAAGACCTGTTGCATCCACAAAAAGTCAATGGCAAGTACGTGCTTGGTCGCATGATCGATCTCAAGAATCCGACGCCGCTGACCAAAAAAATGTATAACGATTTTGACAATAAACTGCCAGCACAGCTCATGGGCGCTGAGACGGATGAGCCGCTGTGGCGGGTGTTTTACAAAAAAATTGAGTTTTGGGTGATATGTCTGGTGATTGGTCTGCCGCTTGGCTGGCTGGCCTTGTCGCTTCCTGACGAGCCGTGGTGGTATGTGGTTGTCAGGCAGGGCATTGGGCTGGTCGGGTTTTTTGTGATCGTGTTTTTGACCAGTTTTGCGTTGATGCGGCGCCAGGCGCAGCTCGATGCCGGGCAGCAGCCACTTGGTGAGAAACTAGAAGAGCGATTGTGGCAGGTGAACCATCGTCTCATTGGCCTCATAACGAGCCTGGCGATCGCTGGCACGTTATTTTATGCACCACTCTGGACAGCGGAGGAGGCGCCACAAAAACTCACCACCGCGCTGACGCATCCGCAACTCATACCACCGCTTGTAGGTTCGGTGAGCGCTATGGTGCTCGCTATGGTGCTGATAGCTCCTAATTCGCGACGTCATAAGATTTTGCGCGCTATCGTCTTTGGTTTCGGTTACGCAGGTGTGTTGTACTGCAACACGTTTGTGATGTATAGCGGCGAAGATGCGGCATCGGGCGAATTATGGGCGATGCTACTGGGGGTAGCGCTGCCATTTATGCTGCTGATTTGGTATATCATCGACTGCTTTCGACCAGCAAAGCCGGCTCGCGAGCAGCGCGACTGGCGCTAAGCCTCACGAGTGTTATAATAAAACTACTTCCAGGTGATACTCACTGGCTGCGTGCAGCGAAGCGTCCCTCGCCGATGGATTCATCTGTTGTCTTCGGACGAATCGCTAAGAAACGGGCGAGGGGACGGGCAACAATTCAGGCAAGCGTTTCTTCAATATCAACGCCGCCTACGGCACAAAAGCCATGCTTTTGCTTTAGCGGGAGGAGTGAATTTTCGGATTCATTCCGAAAATGATACGGAGGGTGTCCCTCCTGGAGAAATTATGAATGATGAACTTTTTTTGAACGAACGGGTCGATGTGATCGCGGTATTTGGTGAGGGCTTAAACCCCTGTCGGCCAGTTCGATTTCGCCGCGCGAGTGGGCGAGAGATCGAGGTGACAGAAATCGGCCTCCGACACCCGACGTATCCTGGACGACGGACGGTGCATGCGTTTGACGTCACCGACGGCGCCGCCGATTACCGACTGGAATTTGATAGCGAGCGACTAACTTGGTGTTTGACCAGGGAAGGCGATCGGGTAGGGGGATGAGCGGGCAATTCCCTCTCGCCACTTCCCTGCTAATAAAATCTCCTGTTCTTTTGCAAAAAAGAACAGGAGATTCTGATGCGCTGGAGACAAAGTAGATGAGAAAAATAAAGTATTCTTTTAACCCAGCTCGGCCACTGGTTATGCATATCGATCTCAATAGCTGTTTTGCAACGGTTGAGCAGCAAGCGCGGCCGATGCTCAGGGGCAAGCCAATTGGTATTGTCAACCGCCGCACCGAGCACACGGCTATCGTCACGGCGAGCTACGAAGCCAAAGCCTGCGGGGTCAAAATCGGCATGAAACTGACCGAAGCGCGCAAGCTGTGCCCGGGCATCATTGGTGTCGAGAGCGATCCGTTAAAATATCGCTACGTCTATCACAAACTGATGGATATCATGAGCGACTATAGCCCGGCATTCACGATGAAGAGTATCGATGAGGGGGTAATTGATTTTGCCCAGAGCCCAGCAACTATTCGCGACCGCGGTATGGAAGCTATCGGTAGGGAAATCAAGCAGCGCCTGCGTGATGAAGTCGGCTGCGCGATGCGCTGCAATATCGGTATCGCCACCAATCGTTTCCTAGCAAAAACCGCCGCTAGCTTGCATAAACCAGACGGCATGGACGAAATAACGTCGCACAATATACGAGATGTCTTGGCGACACTCGAGCTGACTGATCTGACAGGGATTGCGTCACGGAACGAGCATCGCCTCAACGCAGTTGGGATCTATACCCCGCTGCAGTTCCTGGATGCCGAGCCGGAATTATTGCGACGGGTGGTGTTCAAGAGTATTTGCGGCGACCAGTGGCATCAGCGACTACGGGGGTGGGAAGTTGACGACGTGGCATATGACCTGAAAACCTGTGGTCGGCAGTACGTCATGGAGGACAAGCATCTGCCGCGAAGCGAGGTGTTAACTAGGCTGCATCATCTGGTTGAAGCTACGGGGCGAAAACTACGCAGTCAGGGAAAAAGTGCCCGCGGTGTCGGCGTCTATGCCCGGATATTTGGCGCCGAAGGGCTAGGGGAAAGTAATGGCCGTTGGGGACGCAAAGGGAATTATTGGCACCAAAAATATCTCGCTCCCCTGCCCTTCTTTTCGGACAAAGCGATCTGGGTGATAGCACAGCGGCTGTTTCTCGGTGCACCAGCGGGATTGGTGCAGGAAATTGGCGTGCACTGCTACCACTTAGCAGACGGTCTCGGTGACCAGCTGACGTTATTTGGTGATGAATTAGCCCGCGAACAACAGGTGACGTGGGCGATCGATGAAATCAATCAGCGCTACGGCGAGCGGACAATTCATGCTGCCGATACGCTGGGGACTGGCAATTTCGTGAAAACCAAAATCCCTTTTGGTAGCACACGGTACTTGTAGGTGTGACGTTTTAAGCCGCAGTTAAGAAAGCCAAACTATAGTGGCTATACAGTGGAGTTATCACTGCACAATACCGCTGTCTCGCACCTCCCCTTAAAGTACAGACAGTCTCTATCAAAAAACCGCCAGAATGTCTCCTCTTGGCGGTTTTTTGTACAATAGATCTATGAGTCGAATCTTGGCAGCGATTAGCGGTGGCGTGGATAGCGCGTCATTGCTGCATATGCTATCTGGCACACAGCACAAAGTTATCGTGGCGCATGTCGACCATGGCATCCGTCCGGAATCGGCTGCCGATGCACGGTTTGTGAAAGCTTTGGCCGAAAGCTACGGCTATCCATATGTTTCGACCGAGTTACATCTCGGGGAAAAGGCAAGCGAAGAACAGGCGAGGGCAAAGCGCTACGAGTTTTTGTTCCGCCAGGCGGCGGAGTATAGTGCTGAAATTATGACGGCGCATCATGGTGATGATCTGGTAGAGACAATCGCTATAAACCTACGGCGTGGCACTGGCTGGCGGGGTCTGGCAGTACTGGGGCGGGCGGGAATTCGTCGTCCCCTACTGCCCTTTTCAAAATCGGAAATGTATGACTATGCCACGAAGCACCGGCTGGAATGGGTAGAGGATAGTACAAATACTGATCGCCGCTATCTCCGAAACGATCTGCGCGCTCACCTGTCGAGCCGCGTATCGCCAGAAGATCGGCAGACGCTAAAAGCCTTGCGGGACGCACAACTGACATTAAAGCAGGCGATTGGGGTGGAAAGTGCGATAGTCCTGGCGCTCATGGAACATCGCCGCCACTTCCTGACGCAGCTCGATACGGCGACGGCTGTCGAGCTACTATCCGAGCAGATTGTACAGGATAGCGGCACTCGACCGACGCGTCCACAAGCCGAACGCGCGCTGCTAGCTATCAAGACCGCAAAAGCTGGCACGCGCTACGAGGTCGGTTCGGGAGTAACGCTCGGCTTTACCTCTCGTCATTTCTCTGTTGAAGTGCTATCATAGACGGGAGAAATTTTTGATATTGCTACCGAATACGAAAGAGGTTTTGCTATATGGTAAAAGCGCCGAATAAAAACGTCAAAGACAACGTCCGCAAGGGCGTATTTTGGGCAATTGTAATCTTACTTGGGCTGGCAGTGTGGGCGACTTTTTTGCCACGCGGTCAAGTCGATCAAAAGCCAATATCTGAAGTGATCAAAATGGCCAATGCCGGCGATATCGCCAAACTCCATATCGAGGGCAATGACGTTATGGCGACGCTCAAAGGCAAAGATACGCCGACGATCCGCTCGGTCAAAGAAGCCGGCACAATCTACGACCAGGGGCTAGAAAAAGACAAGACTTCTGTCGATGTCTCACAGCCGTCCGACACCAGTGGTTTCTTGCTCGGTATACTTGGCACGGTTGTCTTGCCGCTCGTGCTGATTGGCGGTCTGTTCTTCTTTATGATGCGCCAAGCACAGGGTCAGAATAACCAGGCCATGGGATTTGGTAAATCGAAAGCGAAGCTCTATGGGCTCGACAAAGAACGAGTGACATTTAGCGATATCGCTGGCAATGAGAACTCCAAGCAAGATCTAGAAGAAGTCGTCGACTTCCTGAAGCACCCGAAAAAATACGAGAGTCTGGGCGCCAAAATTCCCAAAGGCATCTTGCTGGTCGGCCCTCCAGGAACCGGCAAAACCATGCTGGCACGGGCAGTGGCCGGCGAAGCCAATGTGCCATTCTTTAGTATCTCAGGCTCAGAGTTTGTCGAAATGTTTGTCGGTGTCGGTGCCAGCCGTGTCCGCGACTTGTTCCAAAAAGCCAAAAAGAACGCGCCGAGTATTATCTTTATCGACGAGATCGATGCTGTCGGTCGCAAACGCGGTAGCGGCATGGGCGGTGGCCACGATGAGCGCGAACAAACCCTCAACCAGATTTTGGTTGAAATGGACGGTTTCGAAACTGGCACAAATGTGATCGTGATTGCGGCGACTAACCGCGCCGATGTGCTTGACCCGGCGCTGCTGCGCCCTGGCCGGTTCGACCGCCACACCACGATTACATTGCCAGAGCGCAAAGACCGCGAAGAGATCTTGACGGTGCATTTCAAGAACAAGCCGACTGACGACACGGTGAAACTAGACAAGTTGGCTGCCAAAACAGCTGGCTCGTCAGGAGCTGATCTGGCAAATATTGCCAACGAGGCCGCTATCATTGCCGCTAGACGTAATGTCAAACGCATCTCAAACAAAGACGTCACCGAAGCCTTCGAAAAAGTTGCCATCGGCCCAGAGCGCAAAGCCAAAGTCATGAACGAACGTGAGAAAGAACTGACAGCCTATCATGAAGCTGGTCACGCCCTCGTCGGGCATGTTATGCCCGACAGTGATCCTGTACATAAAATTACCATCATTCCCCGCGGCGGCACGGGTGGTGTCACTTGGTTCCTGCCGCCAGAAGATCGCAATTACACCAGCGTTTACCAATTCAAAGATATCTTGGCACGTGCCATGGGTGGCCGCGTAGCCGAAAAAATCATCTACGGTGACGATGGTATTACGACTGGTGCCGGTAGCGACCTGCGGAGCGCGACCGATATCGCCCGTGACATGGTGATTGAGCAGGGTATGGGTACTGAACTGCGCGACCAAGTCTTCCACGAAGAAAACAGCGGCATGGTGTTCGATAAGATGACGCACGATCGCCCGTACAGTGAAGCGACCGCCGAGGCAATCGACAAAGAAGTCTCGCTGCTGATCAAAGAAGCCGACAAGCGTGCCGAAGCTGTCCTGCGCGCCAACCGCGATTTGCTAGAAACTCTCAAAGACGAATTGCTCAAAAAAGAAACGCTAGAAGAAGACGAAGCCGAAGCGCTCATGAAAACTGCTGTCCTACCAAAGGAGGCCGCCCTGTATTAGGGCGACAGGTAGCTCTCGATGGTAGCAACCGACGCTGTCAAACGCGCGCTCGCCGCGGCCAATGGCCGTTTGTCAGTGCGTACGTCGGCGGTGTTGTTGTCGAGCGCCACACTGATCTCGAGTTTGCTCGGGTTTTACCGCGACCGACTCTTGAATAGCATGTATCTGGAAAAATATCCGATCGGCCTGTCAGCCTATACGGTGGCTTTCACGATCCCGGATTTCATGTATTTTCTATTGGTGTCAGGCGCGCTCAGTGTGTCGTTTATACCTGTTTTTAATCAACGGCTAGCGAGCGGCAACAAAAAATCAGCCTGGCAATTGAGCTCGAGCCTGATCAATTTTATGGCGCTGATCACGATGGTGGCTAGTGTACTAATCATGATTTTTGCACAGCCGCTCGTTGAACATGTGGTGGCGCCGGGACTTGACGAATCTGGTCGGGCACTGGCGGTCAGTATGATGCGCGTCATTGCCGTTAACCCATTCCTGTTTGCCATCGCAACAGTCATTGCGAGTATGCAGCAGGCGGTTGGTCGCTTCACGTTTTTTGCCATGGCACCGACAATTTACAACCTGGGTATCATCATCGGTGCACTGTTCTTTACAGACGGTATCACGATTTTTGGCTGGCATGTTTTTGACGGCGGTATCATGGGCGTGGCGCTGGGTGTGGTGCTCGGTTCGATCATGCAGTTGATCGTGAGCGCCATGGGTCTTCGGGGGCTTGGGTTTAATTATGAGTTTAAGATCCGCTGGAAACACAAAGGCTTTCGCCAAGTTTTGCGCTTGCTGCCGGCTCGTTCGCTCGACCAGGGGCTCGACTATATTAACGGCTTGGTCGAAACGCGCCTAGCGTCGTACATGGCCGATGTGACGATCCGCGCTTACCAACAAGCCCTGACAATATCGCTACTGCCCGTCAACTTGATTGGCGTGAGTATCGCCAATGCCTATTTTCCGAAAATGACCGTGACGATTGCCGAGGGTTCACGCTCGCAACTGCTCATCGAATTACGGCGGATTATCCGCATGATTGTCTGGATTATTTTGCCGGTCGCGACAATCACGCTATTTGCCCGCGGTTACCTAGCGAACTTTTTGGATCGTCAAGGCAACGTCATGATCGCTAATATTATCGGCGCGTTGGTGGTGTCGATTCTTTTCCGTACGATTTATCATATTTTGGCGCGTGTCTTCTACGCTCATCAGGACACCAGAACGCCGCTCTACGTTTCGATATTTTCGATTGGGCTCAATATTGCGCTCGCGCTGCTATTTACCATGCAGCTCGGTTTTGGCGTCTATGGCCTAGCGTGGGCACAGTCGCTGATGGCGCTGGTCGAAGTGGCAATCCTGGTAGCTATCATGACCCGCCGATTTACTGGCCTATTTGACCGGGCGACAAATCACAGCATGGCGCGGATGTTGGCGGCCAGTGGCCTGACGGCGATTGTTGTTTATATTTCGGTGCGACTTTTCCCGCTACTACGAACCGAT
The DNA here is from genome assembly GCA_964401035.1 of uncultured Candidatus Saccharibacteria bacterium. GTDB lineage: Bacteria > Patescibacteriota > Saccharimonadia > Saccharimonadales > Saccharimonadaceae > Saccharimonas. The sequence goes on from CAYNWV010000001.1 coordinate 290,071, forward strand.
GAAAGTATTTGGTCAACATTTCCGAAGTTTGCGCTCATCAGCATAATCAGCTTGGCGTTTTATGTTTGGGTATCAAAGATGCTGAAAATTAGCGAAGCCGAGCCGATCATGCGGCGTCTTCACAAAATCTTGTATGGGCGGGCGGGGACTGGAACCATCTGATGAACCAGTCATCTATTAGAAATTTTTGTATCATCGCACATATTGATCACGGCAAATCGACACTGGCCGATCGTATGATGGAGCTGACGCATACGGTCGAGACGCGTGACATGAAGTCGCAGCTGCTCGACAGCATGGAATTAGAGCGCGAAAAAGGCATCACCATCAAATTAAAGCCCGTTCGGATGCGTCACAAAGGCATCGACCTCAATCTCATCGATACACCAGGCCACGTCGACTTTAGCTATGAAGTATCACGCAGCCTCCAGGCATGTGAAGGTGCGGTGCTCGTTGTTGATGCCAGTCAGGGGATCCAGGCGCAGACACTGGCAAATGTCTACCTAGCGCTCGAGCAAGATTTGACGATTATCCCGGTCTTAAACAAAGTCGATTTGCCGGCGGCTGATGTGCCGCGGGTGAGCAAAGAAGTTATCAATTTGCTGGGTTGTGACGAAGCAGATATTATCAAGATTTCGGCAAAAACCGGCGAGAATGTCGAGCAGGTGCTGGATGCGATTATCGAGCGTATCCCATCACCGCATGGTGTCTCAGATGACCCGACTCGGGCGCTGATATTTGATTCGTACTACGATGATTACCGCGGCGTGATCCTGTATGTGCGCGTAGTCGACGGCCAGATTACCAAAAACGACGATATCAAAATGCTAGCCACTGGCGCTCAGGCAATAGCGCTAGAAGTCGGTCATTTGAACCCGAAAATGTCAGCCGACCCGAGTCTTAGTACCGGTGAAATCGGCTATATTGTGACCAACCTCAAAACCACCCGCGACGCGCGGGTGGGTGATACCGTGACGGTTCGTCGAGCCCAATCAGGCCAGCCGCTGCCAGGCTACAAAGATGTTCAGCCATTTGTCTACGCTGGTTTTTTTCCGGTCAGTAACGAAGATTACAATGACCTCAAAGAAGCTATTGAAAAACTATCTCTGAGCGATAGTGCGCTGCAGTTTGAGCCAGAAAATTCACCGGTGCTTGGGTTTGGTGTGCGAATCGGTTTTCTGGGACTACTGCACATGGACATTATCCGCGAGCGACTGGAGCGTGAATACAATCTCGATCTCATCGTCACGAATCCGTCGACCGACTATCATGTGTTGCTGACAACCGGCGAAGAGCTGGATATCAAATCGGCTAGCGACCTACCGGATCGCAGTAAAGTTTTGGAAATCGCCGAACCGTGGATCAAGGGTGAAATTGTCGTGCCGCAAGATTATATCGGTGCGGTGATTCAGCTCATTGTCGGCAAGCGCGGCCGCCAAAAAAATCTGAGCTATATCGATGAGCGGGCACTGATTAGTTTTGAAGCACCACTGGCGAACCTGTTAACTGATTTTTATGATCAGCTAAAAAGCGTCACCAGCGGCTATGGCAGCTTCAACTACGAACTCGACGAATATCGGGTCGAAGATCTAGTACGAGTCGATTTTTATGTCGGTGGCGAAATGGTGGACGCCCTGAGTATCATGTGTCATCGGTCGGAGAGCCAAGGTTTGGGGCGAGATATCACAAAACGACTCAAAGACGTCGTGCCGCGACAGAATTTTGAAGTGAGCTTGCAGGCGGCGATTGGCGGCAAATTTATCGCGCGTGAAGATATTGGTGCGTATCGAAAAGACGTGACCGGCTATCTGTATGGCGGTGATGTCAGCCGAAAAAAGAAACTGCTCGCCAAACAAGCCAAGGGCAAAAAACGCATGAAGCGTTTCGGTAAAATCGATATCCCGTCCGAAGCTTTTACGGTGATGTTAAAGAGAGATTAGGGTATACTCTCTATATGGAAGACGCCACAAAAAAACACATTATTACAATTTCGGGTATGCTCGGGGCTGGCAAGTCGACGACTGCTCGTAAAGTCGCTGAAGAGCTAGGCTATATGCATTTCTCGTCCGGTGACCTCATGCGAGCAATTGGCAAGGAGCATGGCATTGATGATATTCGACAGGTCAACCTCGCCAATGAGAAAGACTACACGTTTGATCATTTGGTAGACGAACGGTTGCGCCAAATTGGTACGAATGAAAACGAACTTGTAGTGGATTCACGTATGGCGTGGCACTGGATGCCGCGAGCATTTAAAGTATTTCTAGATATTTCACTCGACGATGCAGTGCCGCGGATTATGGCAAGTGTTAGTCCTGAACGTCGCGCCACAGAACATATCCCAGATGACCCCGAAGAGTACAAACAGATGCTCAAAGAGCGTATGGACAGCGAAAATCGACGATACGAAGCGCTCTATAGTGTTGATATTTATGATTTGTCACACTACGACCTCGTCTTAAATACAAAAGACAAGCCATTTGACCAAGTCGTTGACGAGATTCTCGTTGCCTATCGACAGTGGCTGGCTGCCTAGCACTCTACTTGAAAGAGTGCTAATTTTGACATATAATAACTGCATGATGACCGAACGTCAGCGCGCTATACTGGCCGCTATTATCGAAGACTATGCCGAAACCGCTTCGCCTGTCGGTAGCGTGACGCTGGCGAAACTGTTCGGCGTGTCCAGCGCGACGATTCGCAGCGAAATGTCGCGACTGGAAGAAATGGGCTATATCGCCCAGCCGCACACCAGTGCTGGTCGTGTGCCGACCGACAAGGGTTACCGCGAATATGTTAATACACTGACCGAGTCGACTCAGCCCGATGTGTCACAGCTACTCCAGCGCAACATGCACGCTCTCGATGCTCGCGTGGCGACCCATGGCCAGAGTGCCGACCGTGCGATTCGCAGTGCCGTCGATAGCCTAGCAGAAATTACACGCAATCTCGGTATCGCAACAATTGGCGACCAGTTGTATATGAGCGGTATGGGCAATTTGTTTTCGCAGCCCGAATTCCTGGCCGATGTGCGCAATGTCCAGCAAGTCGCGCGCTTGCTCGACAATCTCGAGCCATGGCTCCGCGAGACTGCGCCAAACGAACCGCTGAACGTCTTTATAGGTTCGGAAAATCCGATTGGCAAAAGTTCGCAGGCCTCACTCGTGATTAGCCGCTTCCGTTCGCCCTATAGTGACCGGAGTTATATCGGTGTGATCGGTCCGACCAGGCAAGATTATGCAAAAGTTATGCGGCTAGTGCGCCATACCGGTACGATGCTCGAGGAGGTACTGTAATGGATATCGCGCAGCGGATTGGTAATGACCATCGAGCATCATGGTCACCTAAGAAAAAGGATAAAAGTTATGCCAAAAAGTAAGAAGACTGATAGTACTGCCGACCAGCAACTCGCTGCCTTGACTCATGACCTACAGCGGACGCGGGCTGATTTTGAAAACTATCGCAAACGCGTCGAAGCCGAGAAGCAATCGGCACAGGAGCTAGGCGAGACAAAGACCGTGCTAAAGCTTTTGCCAGTCATCGATACAATCGAACGTGCAGTGGCGCACCTGCCGCAAGATATCGCCGAACATCCATGGGTGCAGGGAGTACAGGGTCTGGCAAAACAACTCGACAAAAGCCTAGCCGATATGCAGCTGGTGCGGATCGAGTCAGCACCAGGCACGGCGTTCGATCCTGAGTTTCATCAAGCGATTCAATTTGACGACAGTGCCACAGGCGAACATGAAGTGATTGCTGAGGAATTACAGCCGGGCTATCGCTATAAAGGTGAAGTGATTCGTCCAGCGCTGACCAAAGTTACCAAACAGTAGCGTTACTGATTGACAGACAGAATCACAATCACCTATACTACAGACAAATGGTGGGGGACTCAAAAGACGCCCGGCGCAGCAAAGCTCTCGAGGAGCTCGTGGCTGCTTTTGCTGGTGACCGTACTGCAGCGATCAACGCACTGCGTGATTTTCGAACTGCAATACCCGTGCGGCATGTTCGCAACACGGCGCAGCCAACTGGCGCAGTGCTTTTATCGGTGCGCGACTTGCACAAAACCTACAAGCGCGGACGCCAGACAATCGAAGTCCTAAAAGGCATCGACCTGAGTATTCATGAGGGTGAATTTGTAGCAATCACTGGCGCAAGCGGCAGCGGCAAAAGTACGCTATTACAGCTGATGGGCGGGCTCGACAAGCCATCGACTGGCGAGGTGCGCTACGGCGACAAGAGCTTGGCGTCACTGTCGGATGCAAAGCTATCAGAGTTTCGCCGTCAAACGGTTGGATTCGTGTTCCAGTTCTTTTATCTGCAGCCATTTTTGAAGCTCGATCGTAATCTCGAAGTGCCGGCCATGTTCGCACGGACGCGGCGCACGGAGCGCTCGGCACGTGTCAAAGATATGGCGAAAAAAGTTGGTTTGTCTGACCGACTCGAGCACCTGCCAAAAGAGCTGTCTGGCGGTCAAATGCAACGAGCGGCAATTGCGCGGGCACTTGTCAATAATCCAAAACTAATCCTGGCCGATGAGCCGACTGGCAACCTGGATAGCGAAAACGGCAAAGCGATTGTGGAGCTGTTCGAGGCTATTCGGCGCGAACTTGGCACGACTATTGTCATCGTGACCCACGACCGTTCGATTGCAGCTCGGGCTGACCGCGAAATTCATCTCAAAGACGGAGTGATTGCGCTATGATCCGGATTGCTGATATGTTTTTGCTGGCTGCTACGAAACTCCGCACGCACCGCGTACGCACCGGCATCACTGTCAGTGTGGCCGGGCTCTTGTTTGGGCTACTGGTTTTTGTCGTACTCGTGACGCAAGGCTTTTTCGATAGCGTCCAGAATTTTAGCAGTGAAGGTCTGAATAGTAAAACAGTTATTTCGATTGTCCATACAAACATGGACGGCTACTTCAATGTCTATGAGCATCGCAACGACGTGGCACTTGTAGCCGATGTCGAAAAAGCCCATAACGAACTGGTTGCTCGTAAAAAAGCCGCTGCGCAAAAGTATGGCGTTGACTACAACGCTGCGACCGACGACCCGTCGCCGGTGATTATTGATCCGCAGACCAAACAAAAAGTTATCGGTGAGGCAAGCTTGGATAACGTGTCGGTCAGAAAAGTTGTTGATGCCAGACAAAAGGCCGAGATCAAACCATTTGATATACAGGCCTATATTGCGCCATATAGTTCGGCGCACGTCTTGGGGCGACAAGATACGCTCATGCCGACAGACGGCCGATTCGTCTACATGAAAGATGGCAAAGAAACGGTGAACGCCGAGGATATGAATAAATCGATGTACAACTATGGTGCTCCCGGCTCCGAATTGGACAATCCGCAGCTGTCTGTGCTCAACGAAACTGTCACCAAACCATTTATTGCCTCGACATCGTTTGACCCGCAGAAGGGCGAAATACCAGTTATTATTCCGTATTCGGCAGCCGAAAAACTGCTCGGCTACAAGTCGCTCGCCAAAGACGCCAAACAAGCTGATCGCTTGCAGCGGCTTTCGGATGTGCGTCGTCGTATCAGCGAAGTGACGGTGTCGTTTTGCTATCGCAACCAAGCATCATTGCAACTACTGAATCTCGCGACCATGCAGCGCGAGGAAATGGATCGCAATAAAACCAACGCTGATTACCAAGCACCATCACTCCAATACACTGTAACGGATGTCAAAAGCTGTGGCGCAGTAGCAGTTGCCAAAGACGTACGGACGTATACCGAGAAAAAAATGATGGACAATCGCGTCTTATATGAAAAAGAAATCGGCACTTATATTGGCGATCCGTTCCAACAAAAAATCACCGTCCGTGGCGTTGGAATTTCCAGTGATTTCAATAACTACGACATGGCTTTTTCGATTAGTGGTTCAATCACCAGTATGCTTAGCTCGTGGCTTGGTTTTGGGACATGGACAGTGCCAGAACAGTTGCTAGCTCAAGTACCAGCCGAAAATCGGCCTGACCAAGTCTTTAAGTCTGTGCCGGATCCTTCATCAAATGGTGGATTTTACATGCCAGACTCGTATTTGGTCGAGTTTGGCGACAAAGAGCAGGCCAGGCAGCTGCTCAAAAAGATCGGCGGGCTTGGTGGTGGGCCAGTTGGCGGAAATGTCTATGCATCGCCTTTTGGTAGCGGCGTCTTGATGATTGACGAGCTAAAAAATGCCTTTTCGACGATCTTGTTTTGGGCGCTGGTTGTTGTCGGCGGTATCGCGGTGATTATATTGGGCGGGATGATCGGGCGGACAGTCGCTGATGGTCGGCGCGAGAGCGCGATTTTCCGAGCAATTGGCGCAAAACGGAGCGATATCGTGGCAATTTATGGTGCCTACACAGGGCTACTGTCGCTGCGAGTCGTTATCTTTGCGGGTTTGCTCGGCGGTGCACTGGCGATGATTGTCGAACTACTGTGGTGGCGTGACGCCACGCTCGGTGCGCGCCTGGCCTATGCCGCATCGGACACGACCAAGGAGTTTCATCTGATCAGTGTTCTGTCTTGGTATATCCCCGTTATTATCGGTACGATTTTGGTTGTTGGTATGGTGGCATCGATCATCCCGATCATTCGGAATGCCCGGCGCAATCCGATTCAGGATATGCGCGACGATGGCTAATTCACCCTCATCATGACATGCAAACGGCCGGACTCTTCTAGGAGAATCCGGCCGGTTCGCACCTCTGCCATCGCATGGTCAAGCCTTGATGTAGGCGTAGGCCGACTTGGACGAGAAGTAGAGAGATGCGCCAAATGCCACCCAGGCGACCGCCACAATCGGTGGCCACAGGGTAGCTGCCATCGCTAGCAGGATGCCGGCAGTCTGGAAGTTCATCTTCAGCTTACCGTCCTTGTTGGCGGGAATGACAAGCTGCCTGCCGCTCCGTGATTTGACAAAACGGATCAGCGAGACGATGACTTCCCGTAGGATGGTCGCGGCCGTGAAGATCCAGCCCAAAGGACTAGCCAGCACGCCCGACCAACACAGCGCGACCAGTGCTGTACCAACCAGCAGCTTGTCGGCCATCGGATCCCAGAACTTGCCGAAATTCGACACCTGCTCCCAGCTGCGCGCCAGATGCCCGTCGAAGTAATCGGTCAGCGCCACTAGGCCAAAGCTCGCCATCCCACCGATAGCGCCAACCCAGGTGTTGGGGTACAGGACGATGAACATCGCCGGCACCCAGAACAGTAGCATGCGAACGAGCGTCAGGAAGTTCGGAAACTGCCTGGTCGCCCGTAAGCGTGGGACAATCATTCGCGGATGAACAGAGAACTTTACCACGGAGGTCTCTTTTCTGTCTCGAAGAGGTGCGAACATTAACCCGCGAGGGGTCAAAAGACCACACCTCGTGAATGTTGTGATTACGATACCATTTTTGATAGATTCATGCAAATATCAGAGGTAAAAAACCTGGTTAGCACTCTTGACATGCGAGTGCCAACTGCCTACAATAGAGAACAGAGTTAGCACTAACGTGGAGTGAGTGCTAGCATATGACAGTATTTCTGCACAATTATGAATAAGAAAGGAATAGTATGGGAAAAATCATTGGAATTGACTTAGGTACGACGAATTCAGCCTTTGCTCACTTGGTAGCAGGCAAGCCAGAGGTTGTGACAAATGCTGAAGGCAACCGTACAACACCAAGTGTTGTGGCAGTCAATAAAAACGGCGAGCGCCTGGTTGGACAGGTCGCCCAGCGTCAACGTGTCACAAATGCAAAAAACACCATCTACGGTGTTAAGCGTTTGATTGGTCGCAAATTTGATGACAAAGAAGTCCAAAAAGACATCGATATCATGCCATTTAAGATTGTGAAAAAAGGTAGCGGTGTGGCTGTCGAAATGGGTGGCAAAGATTACACGCCAGAAGAAGTCAGCGCTATGATTCTCTCGAAGATCAAAGCTGATGCCGAAGCGTTTCTCGGTGAAAAAGTCACTGAAGCTGTTATCACGGTACCAGCCTATTTCGATGACTCACAGCGCCAAGCGACGAAAGACGCCGGCAAGATCGCTGGCCTCGAAGTCAAGCGAATCATCAACGAGCCAACAGCGGCCGCGTTAGCCTATGGCCTCGATAAAGCTAAAGGCGACGAAACAATCGTTGTTTTCGACCTAGGTGGTGGTACGTTCGACGTGTCAGTGCTCGAGCTCGGTGACGGTGTCTTTGAGGTCAAGTCTACCAACGGTGATACACACCTGGGTGGTGAAGATTTCGACAACACGATCGTCAATTACTTTATCGATGAGTTCAAAAAGACTGATGGTATCGACCTGAAAAAAGACAATGCTGCCATGCAACGCCTAAAAGATGAGGCCGAAAAAGCCAAAAAAGAGCTATCGACTACCACGGAAACCGAAATCAATATTCCGTTTATTACAGCCGATGCCGATGGTCCGAAACACTTCGAGATGAAATTAACCCGTGCGAAACTAGAAGACCTGGTAAAGGATCTGCTCGACCGTGTCGATGGTCCGGTCGAAAAAGCGCTAAAGGACGCCAAGCTAGAGAAAAAAGATATCGACCAGGTCGTTCTCGTCGGTGGTATGACGCGTATGCCAGCCGTGGTTGACCGTGTCAAAAAACTCTTTGGCAAAGATCCAATGCAGGGCGTCAACCCAGATGAAGTCGTGGCTGTCGGTGCGGCTATCCAGGGTGGTGTGCTGTCGGGAGATGTCAAAGATGTGTTACTGCTCGATGTGACGCCGCTGTCACTGGGTATCGAGACGATGGGTGGTGTTAGTACGAAACTTATCGAGCGTAACACGACTGTGCCAACCAGCAAGTCAGAGACATTTAGTACGGCGAGCGATAATCAACCGCAAGTCGAGATCCATGTTTTGCAGGGTGAGCGTGAATTTGCTGCTGACAACAAGTCACTTGGTCGTTTTGTTCTGGACGGTATCGCACCAGCGCCGCGTGGTGTGCCGCAAATCGAAGTGACGTTCAATATCGATGCCAACGGCCTGCTGAACGTGACGGCAAAAGATAAAGGTACCGGCAAAGAGCAGTCAATCACTATCCAAGACTCGGGTAACATGAGCAAGGAAGATATCGAAAAAGCTGCCAAAGAAGCCGAAATGCACGCCGATGAAGATAAGAAAAAGCGTGAAACTGTTGACCTGAAAAATCAGCTTGAAAATGCCATCTACCAGGCAAAGAAAATGCCCGATGAGTACAAAGACAAGATTTCGGACGATGACAAAAAAGCCATCGAGTCAGCTGTCGAAGAAGCCGCGAAGCACAAGGACGCCTCTGACAAAGATGAAATCGAAGCTGCCATAAAAGCGCTCAACGATGTGATCATGCCGATCGGTGCCAAAATGTACCAACAGGCAAGCGAAGAGCCAGCTGACGAAAAATCTGACAAAAAGTCAAAGAAAAAAGATGACAAAGCTGTCGAAGGCGAAGTCGTCGACGAAAAATAGGCCATAGATTCCATCCAAAAAGCCGGCAGCTCGCCGGCTTTTTGTACTATCATAGAGACATGAGAATTATTAGCCGCTCCGAGGTCAATTGCGTAGAGAAGCCCGAAGGTACTCGTGTTGCGTACTACTTGTTTCATGATTATGAAGTTCACTACAACGATCAGGCTCCACATACGACACAGACTTGGCATCATCATGAGAAGATATGGGAAACAGTGTATATCATAGATGGCGAGCTCGTCGCCAGGTGGCGCGATGATATGGGCAAGGAGCATAAACATATATGCAAAGCCGGTGATCTTATTGAGACTGAACGCACGTCACACACTTTTGAAAATCAGAGCGACAGTACGGTTCGATTTCTCGTGATTAAGCGTATGCCGTCGGGCGAGAACTATCAAGACACTTTCAAAAGCGACAAAGTACTCGACTAGCGTTGTAATTAAAACTTTGAAAACTATGACGCCTGAGGCACAATAAGGCTATGAAGATTACGAGTTTAGTTTTTTGGGTGCAGGATGCCACACTCAGCTACAAGTTTTATAAAAAACTGGGGTTTGAAGTTGTATCGGTCACCGAGCGTGATGCCACGATGCGGCTGGGATCGTTTGAAATCATGCTGGTGACGATGCGTGATGAAGAAGAATTCAACAAAGATTCACTATCGAGCACAAAAGGCAACGGAATGTATGTCTATGTCAATGTTGATAACGTTGACGAGATGCACAACAAGCTAACGACGCTTGGACTGCACCCGCACAGTCAACCGCGCGACTGGCCATGGGGAAACCGCGAATTTGTCATCAAAGACCCGGACGGCTACAAGCTCTGTTTTTGGAGTAAGCTGTCATAAATAGATGACGCTAGCGCTTGCGCACACGGCTCCTATTCGCATACCCTAAGAGCAATGAGGTATGATCGCATCGCAGACTACGCTCGTCGGCAACAGCGCACGGACGAGCCGTACCGTGGTGTTGGACTACTGTTCAACGCTGATATGGCGAGGGTATCGCAGCAAGAGCGCCGTGAATGGGTCGCACTACCTGGATATCCCGATATTTTAATTCGGGTGGGGTATGTGGCAGTAAATGGCTACAGCCTACCGCTGGACTCGCCCCAGGTGGAAGAGCTATTTGTCGCCGATCCACTACTGGGTGAGCAGTACTTGCGAGTAAATAAACAGAAGAACCTCTGAAGTCAGAGGCTCTTCTGCTATTGACAGCGTACTAGTATGTCATGGGTTGCTGTGGTGCTTGTGGCGGCTGCGGAGGTGTCGAGGTAGGGAGATTGTTGTCGCTGGCGACTGGGCCGACGTAGCTGGATGAGCCAAAGGCGAGTACCGGGAAGCCAATGTAGGGTAGCAGTATGAGCAGAGCTGCAAAACCACCACCTTTGCCGTAGGCTTTTGCGAGATCAATATAGAGCATAATCATGATTACGACATTGGCGAACGGGATAAAGAAGAGAGCAATCCACCAGAGCGGACGACCGACAATTTCGAGCATGACGATGATATTGTAGATTGGCACGATCGCCGCCCAGCCTGGTTTGCCGGCTTTTGTAAATAACTTCCACATCGATGCGATCATTAGGATACTCAGCGCAAGCGATGCGACAGAAGCAAATAACAATACGCCTGGGTCGAGAGTCGCCGATGAGCTCGAGTAAGAAGTTGAATATGAGTAGTTATAGTCCACGGGGTCTCCTTTTTAGTAGTGACCTTAGTATAGAGCTTGTGTTTTTAGGCCGCAATAGGGTGATCGATCTATAGATCGATAAACAATGCCGCCCAGACCATGCCTGGATCACCCTTGTAAATCGGTGCGTGGTACCATGAGCCGTCGGGGTTTAACATTTCTGGCCAGGTGCCATGCCGTTCGATCATGCGCGCGAAACTAGATTTAGTTTTAGCATAGTCTGGATGGTTGTGATGCTTCAAAATATGCAGGTAGAATACGCCATGCCAGCTCCACACACTGGTACCAGCATAGTTTGGCATAAATGGTGCAGTCATCCACGGTCGATAGCGAAACGCGTCGGGTTTATCAGTGTATTTAAGCGGATATGGCTCGTCGAGTTTGTGGTTTTTGATATAGCGAACTGTCCGATCGAACATGTCATAGTCATCGACAATGCCTAAGAAAAATGGAAAGAGGGCACATTCGGCGCTAAAGGCATTTGTCGAGTAGTCGGCGCGAAAGAATTTGCCATTCCAGTAGTGATTGACTAATTTCTCGCGGTAGAGATAGGCCGGGTAGGGGAAATTATAGAGACCGAGTTTTTCAGCGCAGCGGCTCATTCGTGCCACCAGCGATATAGCGTACGCGCTGCGATCATAGATCACGGCGTCGCGCATCTCGACGAAACGAACATCCTTTCGGATCATGCCGGTGGCAGGTTCCAGGAACTGTTTGCAGTATTTGTGCAGCATGCGTTCTAGAAACTCACGTTCAGATTCGTTCAACGGATAGCGGCTGACCCATAGGCAGTGTAGCAGCCATGGCAGTGAGTCGATACTGCGGAGGTCGGGCGCGTTGAAGGTATTGCCGACACTATCGATACAGGTGGTGACGGCGCCAGATTTTCGGTAATGACGTAGCGCCCAACGCAGCGTGTGATGAACGCGGTCACGATGCCCCATGCGGACGAGCGGTCCACAGACTGTCCCGAAATCGCGCATCCAGAAAAAGTCAAAATGCCCCAGACTGGTGCGGTAGAAGTTTTTGTACCACAATTTGTCGACAACAGCGTAGCAAATTTGTCTGGCATCGCCGTCGAAGCGTTCTATTTTTCCGAAATAACGATTGGCAATTTGTCGGTACTCTGCCCGCAGCGTGCCAAGCACGCGTCCCACTACACGAAAAAAGATTTCCATTTGTGTCTAGTGTACCCCAAAGCGCTTATGCTGACAATTTATAGTGCATCCAGGTATAGTGCTGCCCAGATCATGCCGTAATCACCACGGTAGAGGGTGCTGACGTACCAGTTGCCGTCGGGGTGTAGGAGCTCAGGAAACGTACCGTAGCGTAGTATCATATCATCCATGCGCTGCTTCACTGCCTGATATTCTGGCCTTTTCTGTTCGCGTAGCAGTGCCAGGTAAAAAGCCCCATGCCATGTCCAGATAGTGGTGCCAGCATAGTTTTTCATGATGCCAAATCGGCCGCCCCACCAGCGAAAATGTGCTTGCTGTGCGTCTGAGTCGCGACCGTAGCGCATAGGATAGGGTTCGGCAAGCCGCTGGTCGCGGATAAAGTCGAGTGTACGAGCCAGCTTGGATTTATCCGTGATAACACCAAGCACAAATGGAAAGAGGGCGCATTCGGCACTAAAGGCAGTGGTCGCTCTATCGGCTTTGAAGTAGTCACCTGTCCAATAGTGCTCCTGGAGCAATGTGCGATAGTGACTAGTGTCATAAGGAAACGATAGCCCGAGTTTTTGGGCACACGTGGCGAGCCTGGCGACCATTGTGACCGCGTAAGCGCTGCGGTCATAGAGTGCGGCATCACGTAATTCGGCATACTGGCTGCCGGCTTTTATATCACCTGACGCGTCGAGAAATGTGTCGGCGTAGCGTCTTAGTTGCCGTTCTAAAAAATGTCGATCGCGGTCATGGAGTTCGTAGCCGCTCACGACAATTGCATGGAGCAGCCAGGGCAGGGCATCAATGCTGCACTCGGGTGAATTGAACAAGACGCTATGTTTCGTGATACACAGTGAGATCTGGTGACCACGCTGATACCGAGTGAGCGCCCAGGCGATCGTGTGTCGCACTCGCTCCGTGTGACCTTGCCGCAATAGCGCCTCTACGACGGTGCCAAAATCACGTATCCAAAAATAATCATAGTTACCCCGTCCGGTCAGTGGGTAGTGTTTCGTCCAGCTGGTGGCGACAATGCTATGGCAGATCGCTTCTGCAGTCTCGCCTGGTGATCGTCGTACGCGACCAAACAGCCGGAACTTCACGATCCGCAGACCAGCGCCAAGGGCGGTGAGGCTAGGTAAGTGTGTGTGGTGCATTAGACAATCGCAATAAGTTCGATATCAAAAACCAGGTCGCTGTGTGCTGGAATATTTGGCGAAGGGCTTTTGGCGCCATAGGCGAGAGCTGCTGGGATGACGAGTCGTCTCATACCACCAACCTTCATACCAGGCACGCCATCTGTCCAGCCCTGGATGACCTGGTCGAGCCCAAACGTGATAGCGCGGCCGAAGTCGTGGCTGCTCTGAAAAATAATGCCGTTTTTGACCAGTGCGCCAGTGTAGTGTGCGGTGATTTTAGCACCAGGTTCGACAACAGTATCCGTGCCGGCTTCGATATCGTGAATTTCAAGTTCTGTGACCGTATCCCGTGGAACAAAGTCTGCTAATTTCGTACCTTCATATTTCATATCTGTCAGTATAGCACTGGAGCGCTAAGCTGTGGCAGCGTTGCAGGTACCACCAACGTTACCCAGAGCTAGTGGCGTGCTTGAGATCGTATTTGCAGTGTAGTCCCAGCCAGTGAGTTTTATGCCAGCACCCGTGCCGCAGATCTCGACTTTGACGGTATTTGTGCCGGTCGAGGCGTCTGGTGTGCCGATGAGAATATTGGCGCTACCCATTTTGGACTCAGTGATAGAATTGAGCGTAGTCATGACGGTACCGGTGGCACTCGGGTACGAGCCATTGATGACGTTGTAGGCATGGATTTTCTTTGCGAAAGTGTTCAGAGTCGCCTGAGCGGCGCTGTTTTTTGCCCGAGTTTGCATGCTGTTGTAGGCGACAATCGTGATAGCCGCGAGAATAGCAATGATAATAACGACGATCAGTAGCTCGACGATGGTGAAACCTTGGTGATATGTGCTGCGACTAGGTCGTTGCATGATGCCTCCTATTTAGCTTTAGCATAAGTGTAATCGAAGCTGCCTCAAAAAGCAACAAAAGCTCAGTCTAGCACTCTTGAACCATGAGTGCTAAACGAGTATACTGGTAACAGATATGAGCAAGCGCGACTATTATGAAGTGCTTGGTGTCAGTAAGACAGCAAGCGATGACGAAATCAAAAAGGCTTTTCGGAAAGCTGCCGTTCAGCATCATCCCGATAAAGAAGGTGGCGATGAGGCGAAATTTAAAGAAGTCAACGAAGCTTATGAAGTCCTCAAAGACAAGCAGAAGCGTCAGCGCTACGATCAGTTTGGACACGCCGGTGTTGGCGGTGCATCGGGCGGCAATGCGGGCGGTAATCCATTTGGCGGCGGCTTTGATTTCAATGGCCAAAATGTCAACTTTGATTTCGGTGGCGGATTTGGAGATATTTTCGGCCAGTTCTTCGGCGGTGCTTTTGGTGGCCAAGAAACCCGTGGCCCAGTACGCGGTCGTGACGTCGAGACGCGCATTACCCTGAGTTTTGAAGAGGCGGTGTTTGGCAAAGAGATTACACTTGGTCTCAATCTCGATGATGTCTGCGAGCACTGCAAAGGTACTACGGCCGAACCTGGCCACAGCATGAAGCAATGTTCCGAATGTAAAGGAGCGGGCTACACGGTGCGCACTATGAATTCGATGTTTGGGCCAATCCAGCAACAAGTGCAGTGTCCGACGTGTCGCGGCAAAGGCCAGATTCCCGAAAAAGTCTGCACCGTCTGCAAAGGCAGTGGGGTTCACCGCACCGAGCGCGATCTCAAAGTCAAGATTCCGGCTGGCGTCGATGACGGTGCCACGATTCGCCTACGCGAACAGGGCGAGGCTACCAGTAATGGTGCCAAAGGCGACCTGTATGTTCATATCCGCGTCAAGCCGCACAAAAAATTCACCCGCGAAGGTGACTTGATTTTGAGCGAAGAGCATGTCGGCATGGTTGATGCCGCACTTGGCTGCGAGATCGATGTCGAGACAGTCGATGGTGTCGTAACGATGAAGATTCCGGCCGGTACGCAGAGCGGTACTGACTTCAAGCTATCTGGTCACGGCGTGCCACACCTGAACCGCGACTCCCGTGGGCCGCATATCGTCAGTGTGATTGTTGACACGCCGACGAAGCTATCGAAAAAACAACGCGAGCTTCTCGAAGAACTGCGCTAATGTTGCTATACTGACATCAGAATTATATGCGTGAGCTTGAAACAAAAAAAGAAACTGATCAGAGCATCGCTGAACGCTGGCGCAATGAGCGATGGGCGTGGATCGAGTCAAATGAGCCGTATGGTGTCAAATACAGCAAAGAAGCAGCGATGGCTCGCGCCGCTGCAAAAGAAGAGTTTTTGACTGACGAATCGCTCGATGAGCCACGCATCACGTATCCTGACATTGACATCGATGAGGTCAATGATGCGATACTTCGATATGATACGATGCTTTTCGAGATGAGGACGCATCAACGTGGTGCTGAAGGCGAAAAATTATATAACCAGATTGCGCGCAAAATTGCTGAGCTGATTCGGCTACGATATACCTATCAGTCGCAGATAACAAATGACCTGGTTCATCGCCAAGCGTTACGGTCGCGTGAGGTTGAGCTGTCGCACGCACTATTTGGCGAGCCTGACCGAGATAGTGTTGCCTATGCTGTCGATAGCCTACGCGATAAGGCCGCCCTGAATGATACATCAATCGGAAGAGAGCTAGAGGCGCTATTGCCAAGCGGGCATGAAGCGGGCAGAGTGCCACAATTACTTGCGCAAGAGACGATCGACGTCGTCGCACCGATTATCGACGATATTTTCGCTCCTGCACTTGCCGTGATTGATCGTTATGAAGATGATCCGCAGCGTTCACCTGATGCCGCTGCAAAGATGATCCAGGAGATGATCGATGCCATGGGATTTGAGGGCGCACGCGTCATACTGACTGAAGGCGGTGCGCTTGAGACGAGTGGTGGCCAATTTGCAATTGAGTTAGGTAGAAAGCGCAAACCGGTGACTAATCACGTCATGGGAACGGTGGTGCTACACGAACTGACACATCTTTGGGGATATTATTCGACGCGCATTGCTGACCAAAACTCCATACAGGGTGTCGGTATGCCAGACACGCTAGGCAGTGAAGAAGGCAAGGCCGGTTGTGTTGAACAACTTCGTAAACGAGAGGCGACAGACCGAGGAGAGGCATATACACTCGCCTGTGGCCTGTTCGAAGGGACGCTCGATGGCAAAAAGCATACGTTTCGCGAAGTACACGAGATTATGTGGCGTCGGATTTTGGTGGAGTCTGGTGCTACTACTGATACCGCCATTGCAGCCGCCAAGGCAACGGCCTACGGATCAGTTATGCGCGTTTGGCGTGGTGGTGCTTTGGATACGCGTGACTTATCATATGGAGTAGGAAATCTGGTTGCGAGCCAAGCATTTAACCGTGTTCCGGATATGGCACCGGGCAAGCGTCGTTCGTATGTCGAGTTCATTCTTTCGCATCGCGTCAATTATCTTGACCCTGAGGAGATGAAATTGATGGGTTGGGTAGATTAGCATTTACTTTTTTAGATAAAAGTTGTATAATTACACAGATTTTTAGGAATGAATAGTATGAACAAAGTTCCACAAGTGATCGGTCGCAAAGTACATATTGACCTACCGTCATACGGCATTTTTGGTGTGCTCGCCAAGATTGATACTGGAGCCGACAATTCCTCGATCTGGGCGAGTGATATCCATGAGATTGATGGTGAGCTAAGATTTACATTGTTTGACAAAAGCTCACACCACTACACAGGAGAAGTGATTACCGTGCGTGACTTCACTATGATATCGGTTCGAAATTCATTTGGCCATGCTGAAACTCGCTATCGTGTCGCGCTCATGACGACAATACTGGAGAAGCGCATACGAGTTAACTTTACACTTGCTAACCGATCGCGTAACACATCGCCGATCCTGATTGGTCGCAAAACATTGAGCGGAAAGTTTTTAGTCGACGTAAAAAAGAAGGCTCGCGTGCATCCGCAGCGCGTGCTGATCCTTAGTCAGAGACACAGCGATGAGGTAAAAAAGTTCACACTTGATGTTGAAGCACGGCTAAAAGATACATACATTGACTATGGAACGTATGATGATATCGTTGTCTCGTTTCGGGCTGGGCGTATGGAGGTACGTACGACGCCGTTTGACAAAGATTTAGCCGATTATGACATAGTGCATTTCAAAACGTCGGTCAGACGAGATGTGACGGCATCGTTAGCGCGGTATGCGGTTAGTCGTGGTGTCACTGTGCCAGACGCAGACGCTATCATGTATTTTCCGACTATGAGTAAACTGTATGAGTATACGCTACTGACACTCGGCGGGGTAATGATTCCCGATACTGTATTTGCATCACCACAACGAATGACACAAGAATTTGCGGTGCTAGCACGAGAGCTCGGCGTGCCATTCGTAATGAAAGATATCCATGGCAGCAAAGGCAACTTCAATGAGGTCATTGCTGATGAAGCAGCTTACCGTAAGATGACACAGCGTGCGCTTGGGGCTGATATTTATCTCGTAGCGCAGCGTTTTACGCCAAACGATGGCGACTATCGCATCCTTGTCATGGGGCAGCGCATCCAGCTGATCATTTACCGCCAACGGCTCGACAATACGACCCACCTCAATAACACTACTCAGGGTGGGCGGGCAACACTAGTGGCGCTCGGCAAGCTGCCACCGCAAGTACGACAGAGGAGCCTCGAGGCAGCAAAGATTATGTCGCGTGATATTGCTGGCGTCGACATGGTACAAGACAAAGTATCCGGTTTGTGGTACTGTTTTGAAGTAAATGATGGACCGCAGATTGTGACTGGTGCATTTCCTGAGGAGAAACGCGCCGCCTTCACCGACTACATGAAACGTATATTGGAGAAACGCGTATGAAAATTGCAATTTTTTCGAATGGCACAGGTAATTACTCGACAAAGCGGCTCAAAGAAGTTGCACAGGCTCGCGGTCATGAAGTAAAGATCATCAAGTATCGTGAGTGTTACGCGTCAATCGAGAAGAATAACCCAACCGTTACCTACCGTGGCGAAGATCTGAGTGGGTATGACGCGGTTATTCCTCGTATTGCGAGCTACATGACGCGATATGGCACAGCAATGGTGCGTCAACTTGAAATGCAGGGTATCTATACGGTATCAAGTTCGATCGCGATTAGTCGATCGCGCGATAAGCTGCGTAGCATGCAGCTTCTTGCCAAAGCTGGTGTCGATATCCCCAAGACAGTTTTTAGTCGTAATTCTATAGACATCGATGGCTTGATCGACAAGATTGGCGGCACGCCGGTGATTATTAAGCTGGCGCGCGGCACTCATGGCAATGGTGTCGTGCTCGCTGAAACCAAAAAAGCCGCAAAATCAGTCTTGCAGGCGTTTTATCTACAAAATGAAGACGGTACGAACATTTTAGTCCAAGAATACGTCGAAGAATCTGCCGGCACAGATATCCGTGCCTTTGTGGTTGGTGGTCGAGTGGTCGCTAGTATGAAACGTCAGAGTCTGGATGACGAGTTCCGTTCAAATCTGCACAAAGGCGGACAGGGAACTGTCGTCAAGCTCACCGACGAAGAGCGCAAGATGGCTATAAAAGCTGCCAAAGCCATGGGCTTAAATGTCGCCGGAGTGGATATGATGCGCAGTAAGCGCGGGCCACTTGTCCTGGAGGTCAATGCTAGTCCAGGGTTTGGTATCGAAAAAGTCACGGGTCGCGATGTCGCGACACCCATCATCGAATACGTCGAACAGAACGCCAAACGACGACACAAAAAAGACCGCGTCGGGGCGTAGGCAAATTGCTAGTGCTATACTAATGGCATGACATTCCTGATTATTCTGGGAATTTACTTTGCCATGTTGTTTCTCGTGGCCTGGCTATTTCGCCGTATGCCTGGCGTTGCATCACTGACGCTATGCGCCGGTGCGGTGCTCGCGAAACTCTGGACAGACAGTTTGACGCCACTTGTGGCCAAAGCTGGTATTGTCGTTATCAGTCCGCCGCTCGCCAGTCTAGTTGCAGTGACGTTGACACTACTACCAGCGCTTTTGGTGCTCGCCAAAGCGCCGAGAACGCCCAGGCATCATCATCGGATCTTTGGTTCGCTCCTGTTTGCTGCGCTGGGTGTTATGCTCACGTACGGCGCATTTAGCAACGCCGTGGTGCTCGACGAACAGAGTCGCCTGATCGTACAGGCTATCATGGCGCAGGAAAAATGGATTACGACCTGCGCAATTTTGCTCGCATTGATCGAAGTGTTAGCGTTTCACAAACCGCATCATCTCGACGAGCGACGGCATAAGAAACTGTAGATCGTTTATTTCGTAAACGTGGCTTTGACGCGTTTTGAAACAATAAAATACGGTACCCAGACACAGGCGGCTAATAGAGAGCGGCCGAGAGACGCTGATAACTTACTCATTTCAGTTGCCATGTCGATGTTGTAGGACTGGATGATCGAATTTGTCCAGACATAGTCAATGATACCGAGCACAAATGGCGTGATCATCACAATAATCGCAATGATACGCGCTAGTTTTTTGCGCTGTGCGAATAGGACGATCAGCCAGATTGCGAGGCCGATCAGCACGACAAATTGCAGCACTTCGAACTGTAAGATTGGCATCAGGTCGTTGACAAATGTGGGCGAGTCGCCACGCATGGACTCTAGGTCGGCAAATGAGCTAGGATAGCTAGCCAGCTGAACGATGTTATACAGCAGTCCGATGCCGATGCCAACTGAAAAGAGCGCTAGCCAGCCCTCTAAGCCAACCAAGTTTTTACGGCGCTCCTTTGCGCTCATGGGTTTTGATACGACCTGCTCGGGTGTATCGTGATAAAGGAACTGTTTTTTGAGATTTTCGGCGCGGGCATACGATTCGCCGCGTGTCTCGATAGCTTGGTTGATAAAATCGAGTGCATCATCCTGGCGACCTTCGTAATGATGAACCAGCGCCTGGAGTTCATACAGTTTGTAGCGTGCTTTGCCGATGTCGGGATCGTGCTGGTACTTCTGCGCCAAGGCATCGATCATCTCTTGGACTTGGAGTAGTTCT
The DNA here is from genome assembly GCA_964401035.1 of uncultured Candidatus Saccharibacteria bacterium. Classification (GTDB taxonomy): domain Bacteria; phylum Patescibacteriota; class Saccharimonadia; order Saccharimonadales; family Saccharimonadaceae; genus Saccharimonas. Next base: position 310,519 of record CAYNWV010000001.1, read on the forward strand.
AGGTCGTCTTTTTCTGGCGTGGTAGCGGCTTTTAACTTGCTCTCAATTTGCTTGACACGGTCGATGTACGACGTGCGATTTTTTGACTGTGGTAATTGCACCTGACGTCTCCCCTTATGGCTATGAGATGTATTGTACAACACGGAGTCTTCCCAAAGAAAATACCCATCCCTATGGACGGGTATCTTCCTTGGAGGGACCGATGGGGCTTGGTCACGTCCCGCGACCCCCGAACTTCGCTATTGAAAGCATAGCTTTCATCGGAAGATTCGTTTCCGAACTGCCACTGGCAGTTCTCACCCAGGACACCCAAGGGTATCATAGTTTCAAACCGGCAATCGTCCCAAGGAAAATACCCATCCTTGCGGACGGGTATCTTCCTTGGAGGGACCGATGGGGCTTGAACCCATGACACCCTGCTTAAAAGGCAGGTGCTCTAACCAGCTGAGCTACGGTCCCGTACTCTGATTGTAACAAAAGGTGCAATTGACGCATATTCGTGCCAAGCATAGCTTGGAAAGGCAGGGTCACGTTCCGTGACCTCCGAACTTCGCGATTGAAAGCATAGCTTTCATCGGAAGGTTCGTTTCCGAACTGCCACTGGCAGTTCTCACTCTAACCAGCTGAGCTACGGTCCCGTAGCTATGTCGCCATTTAGACTCTATAAAACATACACCTAACAGATAGAAAAGTCAACTAAAGTGCTATAGTACAGCTATGAATTTCTTGCAGCGGAGGATCCACCCAACCTGGCTTTTTACGACTATCTGTAGTGGCATCTTAGTCGGCGTAACGCTGGCACAGTGGTGGCATGGCCTAGGTAGCGTGCCGTGGCTCATTGCTGGTTGCGGGCTCTGTTTCATTGTCATCTGGCGCCAACGACGCTACATGCTCCTGGTCGCTCTATTTGCCGGTATGGTGATTGGCCTATGGCGCGGTTCGATCGATCAAGTGCAATTAGTTGGTTATCATACGCTGCTTGGCAAGCACGTCGTGTTGCGCGGTTCGATCACAGAAGATGTCGAGACAAATCCGAGGGGGCAGAAAATTCTTCGACTGAGTAGCATACGTAGCAACAATCGTCCGGTTATCGGTTCATTGTGGGTGACGACCAGCACTGCCATCGAGCTGCGCCGTGACGATACGGTGACGATTGATGGCAAATTGGTCGATGGATTTGGCAGTTATGCGGGCGCTATCCACGATGCAAAAACCAGCGATATCTACCGTGAGCATAACTGGGCGCTCGATGTACGCGATCAGTTTGCGGCGGCAATTCGGCGCGTGATCGCCGAACCGATGGGCAGCCTGGGTGTCGGATTCCTGGTCGGCCAAAAGTCGGCGCTACCGAACGATTTTAGTGAGGCGCTCAAAATCGCTGGATTGACACATATCGTGGTAGCGAGCGGCTATAACTTGACGATTTTGGTGCGTCTGGCGCGCAAGGTATTTGAAAAAGTCTCGAAGTTTCAGGCGGTCTTTGCGAGCGTCACACTGATCCTAACTTTTATGGCTATAACGGGGTGGAGCGCTAGCATGACGCGGGCTGGCTTGGTGGCTGGGCTGGGGTTGTTTGCCTGGTATTATGGACGAAAATTCCACCCCGTGACGCTCCTGGCGATTGCTGGCGCTGTTACTGTCCTGGCCTATCCGGCCTATGCGTGGGGCAATATTGGGTGGGAGCTGAGCTTTGCGGCATTTGCTGGCGTGCTGATACTAGCACCACTGCTCCATGCTTACTTTTATGACAATGAGCAACCGAGATTTGTGGCGCGGACGTTACTTGAAACCTTATCAGCGCAGATCCTGACGTTTCCGATCATGCTGGCGGTATTTGGCCAGGCATCGATTGTGGCGATTATCAGTAATCTGTTGGTTTTGCCGCTTGTGCCAGTGGCAATGCTCCTGACATTTGTCGCCGGCTTGGGGCAGCTATTTGTAGCGCCGATTGCTGCAGTTATCGCTTGGCCAGCCGACTTGTTGTTGACGTACATGGTAAAAGTTATCGACTGGACGGCTGGTTTTCGGTGGGCACAGTTCGAGTGGCATATGCCGTGGTGGGGCGTTGTGATCGCGTATCTCGTGATTGTCGCTGGCTGTGTTTATATGCAGCGCAAAACGCGCTATGATTTACGACAAGTAAACCCTGTAGAATAATCAATCTCAATCTGTTATACTAGCAGTAAATACGAAGTAATTCTTATCCGGAGCATACTCATGTCAGGTCACAGCAAATGGGCAACCACACATCGCCAAAAAGCCGTTGTCGACGCCAAGCGCGGCGCGGTGTTTACAAAAATCGGTAACATGATCGCCATTGCAGCCAAGCATGGTTCGGATCCGATGATCAATCCAGGTCTCGCGTTGGCTATCGAAAAAGCGCGGGCGGCTAACATGCCAAAAGACAATATTCAGCGCGCAATCGATCGTGCGACCGACAAAAACGCAGCGGCTATGGAAGAGGGCACCTACGAAGCCTATGGGGCGGGTGGTGTGGGGATCATTGTCGAGACAGCAACCGACAACAAGAACCGCACTTATCCTGAAGTTCGCACAGCACTGACCAAAAATGGCGCGACTATGGCCGATGGCGGTAGCGTGCTATTTCAATTTACGCGTCGCGGCGTGATTGTTGTCACGGAAACTGGCGAGGATGCCTTGCTGACAATTCTCGATTGTGGCGCCGAAGACGCACTGGAAGAAGATGGCGAGACGATCGTCTATACCGACCAAAAAGATCTGGCAAAAGTGCGCACAGCTATCATTGATGCTGGGCTGCACGTGGCCGACGCCGAACTACGATACGTTGCAAACGCCACAGTTCCAATCACCGACGAAGAGATCGCGCATAAACTCATGAAAGTGCTCGACGCCGTCGAAGATATCGATGAAGTTGTCGCTGTCCATACTAACGCTGATTTTCAAGTCGACACCGAAATATAAGTCGTTGTGGATTTTACGTTTTAAATATGCTTATGATTGACGCACATGTCTGAACGGCAGTACTCTTGAAATAATTCATAAATAGAGGGGAATATGCGAAAAAATTTTCGAGCCGTGTGGCTGTGTTTCTTGTGTGCGGCAATAAGTATCGGTGCATCGCCGGTGAGCGCACTTGAACTAAGTCCGACACCAACCGACGAATTTCCGACCGCACCGCTCATGATTACGGCATACCAGACGGCCGCTGCTGCAACAATACTCGTAGCGGTCGAAGTCTACAATCCGACTACTGCGCCAGTCAGTCTCACTGATTGGCATCTCAGCGTTACTACAAAAGATAGCGCTGTGCATGACATCGCTTCTATGACGACACACCAGGGTTGGTTGTTGCCGGGAGAGCACGTCGTGTACGCACCAGACGACCACGCGACGTATCGACTGACGGTGACAAAACAGCTGAGTCAGATCATGACGATTCAACTATCCTATAGTGGCAATGATGCGGCGTATCGAGCCGCTACTGCCACCGTGAAAGATACGCTGGATTTGCCAATGTTCCGTGCCTACACCACGACTGGCTATAGTACAGCTGCTCAGCCTTTTGCGGCGACACCAGCGCGCAGTTTTTATGATGATGGCCTGTACGCAGCACCGGTACAACCTGATGGGCTCAAGATCGTCGAAATTTATCCCTATGCCAGCGACTGTGCGCCAAATGACACATCAGTGCTGTGCGGTGACTACGTCAAACTGCAAAATACCACTGACCATGCGCTGACGCTCGATGACTTGATGCTCAGGACTGACAGTAGTTCGTCATCTCGAACTTCGTCAAATACTATCACGCTGGCAGGTACGCTCGAACCACAGGCCGTTCAGACTATCGCACGGACTGATGGCGGTAGCCGACTGTCGCTCACAAATAGCGGCGGCTATGTCTGGCTCGAAGATACTTGGAATTTTGCGCACTATGACACCACAATGACACACTATATTTCGGCTGGTACCAGTCAACAGGGCTATGCCTATGCACTGGCCGACAATGATACGTGGCAATGGACGACCACGCCGCAGCCGACAGCGTCAAATCTCATCACCGCGCCAGCCGTCATCGTTAGTGAATGTCCGGATGGTAAATATCGCAGCCCAGAAACCGGCCGCTGTCGCACACTGGAAGAAACGGTCAATGCTCTCGCGACCTGCGAAGAAGGCTATGAGCGCAACCCGACGACGAATCGCTGCCGCAAAACTGTCACGGCCATGACAGTCGCGACACTGACACCATGCCTCGAAGGCCAGGAGCGTAATCCGACGACAAATCGCTGCCGGTCGATCGCTAGCGCGGTGGCCGAACTAATGCCCTGCGATGAGGGCTATGATCGTAATCCCGAGACCAATCGTTGTCGCAAAGTCCAGGTCGCGGCTATGCCGGTAGCGGCATTTCCGGTTCAGCCGACCGAACAGCCGGCCAAAGATCCGTCAGGCACGATTGCGCTTGCTAGCGTGGCAGCTCTCGCGCTGGGTTATGCGGTCTGGGAGTGGCGCCGCGAGATAGGGCGCGGACTGCGCAGCATGACACGGTTTTTGGCGCACAGCAAATAGGCTATCATAAGAGCATGAGAATAATTGGCATCGACCCGGGAACTGGCATTTTGGGTTTCGGTGTGGTTGCTATCCAAAAAGGCAAGCTAAAACTCGTGACAGCAGGTGTAATTACGACGCCGGCGCATACGCCGACGAGTGAACGCTTAGCAGAGATATATTCCGGACTCACCGAGATTATTGCTGAAACACACCCCGACCGTATGTCGGTGGAGCGATTATTTTTTGCTCGTAATGTGACGACGGCCATGAGCGTGGCCGAAGCCCGTGGTGTGGCGCTATTGGTCGGACAGCAGGCAGGACTGCCGATCGACGAGTACACGCCAATGCAGATCAAACAGGCTATTACTGGCTACGGCAAAGCCGATAAAAAGCAAGTGCAAGAAATGGTTCGCATACAACTCGCACTCGAAAAAGTGCCAAGACCCGATGACGCTGCCGATGCGCTGGCAGCCGCGATCATGTGCGCCTATAGCTATCGCGACGCAGCCTAGAAGCGTATAATAGTCTGGTATGACCTCAGGCAAAAAACCATCAACACGACTGACGCCGTATGCGAATCTCGGACGTGTCAAGCATCATAAGAAAGCGCCGGCGAAACGCAAAAGACATCACTCACGTCCGGTGGCATGGTTTTTGAGCCTCAGTTGGCGACGACGCCTTTTGCTTGCCGCGAGTCTCGGTGCGCTAATACTGCTTGGTATCGCAGTCGTGACCTATATGATCTACGCCAACGATATCAAAGATCCTGAGCGGCTGATGAACCGTAACAATACGGGCATCGTCATGACCGACGTCAACGGCAAAACGATTTATAGTACCGGACGCGCCGAACATCGAAATGTCGTGAAACTGGCCGATATCGCGCCAAACGTCAAGAATGCTTTGATCGCCAGTGAAGACAAAGACTTCTATAAACACGGTGGCTTCAATATCTTTAGTACTGTTCGAGCAATTGTCACGGGCTATGGCGGTGGTTCGACATTGACCCAACAACTCGCCAAGAACACTATTTTGTCTGATCAACGTTCATTGCTGCGAAAATGGCAGGAACTTGCCGTATCAGTCGCGATTGAACAGACCTATAGCAAAGATCAGATTTTGGAATTTTATCTCAACTCAGTGTATTACGGTGAAAATTCATTTGGTATCGAAGACGCGGCCAAAACCTATTTCGGGAAAGCGCCAAAAGATCTGACACTGGCGGAGAGTGCCATGCTCATCGGTCTGTTGCCGGCTCCGAGCGCCTACTCGCCGATTAGTGGCAATGCAACGTATGCCAAAGAACGCCAGACAACAGTGCTATCGCGCATGGTGACAAATGGCTATATCACCGAAGATCAAAAAACCGCCGCCCTGGCCGAGCAGCTGACGTATCAAAAACCCAAAGATCCCCTCGGTACCGATGCGCCGCATTTTGCCCAAATCGTCCTGAACCAACTCATCAATAAATACGGTGAAGAGCAGGCACTCCGTAGTGGCTACCAGGTAAAAACAACCATCAACCTAGACACTCAGACAATTGTCCGCGATGCAATTGCTGGTAATATGAATTTTATAAAAGCCAACGGTGGCTCAAACGCTGCGGCTATCGTGATCGATCCAAAAACCGGCGAAGTTCGCGCCTACGTTGGTAGCGCTGACTGGACAAATGAACAGTGGGGCAAGGTCGATATGGTGACTGCGAAGCGCCAACCAGGTTCGACATTCAAGTCGATTTACTACGCGGCGGCTTTAGCCGATGGCGATATTACAGCGGCTTCGCAGTGGAAAGACGAATTGACGAATTTTGGCGGCAACTATATTCCGTACAACGCAGACCGCCAATGGCACGGCACTGTCTCGACACGTAGTGCTATCGCTATGTCGCTGAATATCCCGAGTGTCAAGATTATGCGTGAATATGGGATCGATAAATCCATCACAGCAGCCAAAAATCTCGGCATCACAACACTCGGCAGCGCCGATCAGTATGGACTGGCACTAGCGATTGGTAGTGCCGAAGTGCCGCTCGTCCAAATGACAAATGCCTACGCAGCTTTTGCCAATCAGGGGCAACAATTTCAGCCGACGTACATCGTGTCGGTCAAAGATAAATTTGATAAAGAGATATTTAAAGCCACTGAAAAATCAAAGCAAGCTATTAACAAAGAAGGCGCCTATCTGATATCAAATATCTTGAGCGATAACGCTGCCAGGGCGCCGATTTTCGGTTCGTCACTAACGGTTTCTGGCCGCACAGTGGCAGTGAAAACTGGTACCACAAATGACAATCGTGATGCCTGGACTATCGGCTACACGCCGGACGTTGTCATGGGTGTCTGGGTCGGCAACAACGACAATGCTGTCATGCAAAACGGCGGTGCTTTGATGGGCGGGCCGATCTGGCGTAATGCCATGACGAAAATGCTTGCTGGCACGCAAAATACTCAGTTCCCGAGGCCGACTAGTATCGTCGATCGTACCGTCTGTAAATCAAATGGCGGATTAGCCGCAAAACCGTCGTCAAGCACGTATGGCGAAGTTTTTATGGCTGGTGCACTACCGACGGCCAGCTGTAATGCGGATCCGGTCATGATAAGTGTCTGTAATCTTGATACCAATAAAATCGAGCAGATTGACGAGACGAACTTCGATAGCGCGAAACATTCAAAAGATACCAGTAAGTGTAAGGTTTCGGTTTGTGATACAACAACCGGAGATGTCACGATGATTGATCAGGCGACACTAGATGCCAACAGTTCACGGTATCTGGCCAATACGGCAAACTGCCAACAACAATCGTCGACCATCACAGTGTGTGATACATCGACAAATCCGGTCACGAAAGTTACTATCCCGAAAACACAATACGACCAAAACCAAACACGCTATTCGACCGATCTCACACAATGTGGTGGAACCGGCGGCGGTACTGGTCAATCTGTGCCATAATAGAATTATGATTGCACACGTACGAGGCAGGGTGGCCGAGAAATTTCATGGCGCAGTGATTATAGATGTCCAGGGCGTTGGCTATGAAGTCAATGTAGCGACACCTGATTATGACGATGCGCTACTCGATAGTGATGTCAAATTTTATACTTACCATCATATCCGTGAACAAAGCCAAGAGCTATTTGGATTTAGTACGCTGGCTGCTAAAAAATTATTCGAACTACTCATCACGGTGCAGGGTGTTGGTCCAAAAGCCGCGCTGGCTATACTGAGCTTGGGTACCGCCGAGCATGTGCGGAACGCGATTGCTAACAGTGATAGCGACTATATACAGCAAGCAACTGGTGTCGGCAAAAAAACTGCTGAAGGCGTGGTGGTAAAACTCAATGACAAAGTCGGGCTGCCAGTTTATTACAAGCAAGGTACATCAGTACAGACCGAACTCGACACCAGCGACGAAGCCCTCGAAGCCCTGATGGCGCTAGGCTACACGCTGGCTGATGCTAGCAAAGCGCTCGAAGGCGTCGATCCGAAGCTACCAACCGCACGACGCGTCACCGAGGCGCTCAAGGCATAGCTATGGCGATCGAACGAATAGTGGATGCGAGTGTCGATGACGACGGCTCGGAAGAGCAGATTATCGAATTGACCTTGAGACCGCAGAGTTTTGCGGATTATGTCGGGCAAGAACGCTTAAAAAAGAACCTTGGTTTGGCGATCGAAGCTGCCAAAAAACGACACGAGCCAATAGACCATGTATTGCTGTATGGCCCACCAGGGCTCGGCAAGACCACCATGGCGACGGTGATTGCCAACGAAATGGGTGTTGGTGTCCGCGTGACGAGTGGTCCAGCCATCGAGCGAGCGGGGGATCTAGCCAGTATTTTGACCAACCTCCAGGACGGCGATATCTTGTTTATCGACGAAATTCACCGCTTGAGTCGCGTGGTTGAAGAAGTGCTATATAGCGCCATGGAAGATTACAAACTGGATATTGTGATCGGCAAAGGACCAGCGGCGCGCAGCGTTCGCCTGGACTTGCCGAAATTTACGATTATCGGTGCCACGACACGCACTGGCAGTCTGGCCGCACCACTGCGCGACCGATTTGGCCATGTTTACCGTCTGGAATTTTATACACCCGATGAAATCGCGCGGATTATTACGCGCAGTGCTGGTATTTTGGCTGCCGAAATTGATGTGGAAAGTGCCAGCATGCTGTCAACCAGAGCGCGCCTGACACCGCGTATCGCTAACCGGCTATTAAAGCGTGTCCGCGACTACGCTGATGTCAACGGGGATGGGATCATCGATACGGTGCACACCCAGGCAGCGCTCGATATGCTTGAAATTGATGAGTTGGGGCTTGATCCGGCTGATCGCAACATGCTCCGGGCAATGATCGATAATTATGCCGACAATCCAGTGGGGATTACGACCATAGCGGCGCTGACTGGCGATGAAGTCACGACAATCGAGGATTTCTATGAACCATATTTGCTCCAAATTGGCTTTATCGAAAAAACCCCGCGTGGTCGCCGTGTTACCTCGAGAGCAGTCCAACATTTGAGTGAAAATTAATACACCTTTATTACTGCTCAGTTTGCTATACTAAAACCATGAATGACAAAAGTGCAGGTGACTCGATGAGGCCAGTTGCGTATGATGCCGACGGCAATCCCCTCTATGCCAGTCCCGAAGCCGCTATGCAAGCTTCGAGTGGCCTGACAGCAGAAGATCAAGAGCAGTTAAACCAGGATGAGACGGAGCAGAGTGATATACGGTTGCGACCGAAGCGTATTCCGGCTAGTCATGCCCAGCCGCAGCCACAGGTTGTGCATATGACACGAGCCCTGGAGCCGATCGAGATGGAAGTCTCGCCGGAGATCAAAGAACGTCACGACAAGTCAGTTGAAAAGTTTCCGTGGCTCAACCTCAGCGACCATGAGTATATTATCGTGGCGATTCGCCGTCATCCAATTGGCCTACTGATTCCAGCTGCGTTTACGGCGATATCGATCGCTATTGTATTCACCATGATATTCAATTTTCCGTTTATTTCGAGTCAGGTCGGTATTCCAATGAGTGCCTACGGGTTGATTATGCTTATCGGTATCTTGATGATTATCCTGCTGCTTGTTGGTGGCTATGCGGCTATCTGGGTTTTTACCAACAACCGCTTTTTTCTGACGAACGAGAGCGTCATACAAGAAATTCAGGCAGGATTATTTACGCATCGCGAACAGACAGTCAGCCTGATGAATATCGAGGATGCGAGTTATAACCAAAATGGTCCCCTACGGACGCTGTTAAATTACGGTACGATCCGACTTAGCACTGAAGGTGACGAGACAACCTATCGATTTGACTATGTTGCCAATCCAAAAGATCACATAGCTATCCTCAACAATGCTGTTGAGGCATTTAAGAATGGGCGACCGGTGGGTGTCGAGGCCTTATCGGGCGAAGTTGATACAGCTATCGAAGAGATGAGATAAAGATTTGCCCTTAGTTTTTTAGTGACTACGGTTGGTTTTGACGTAGTCATCTTCGCGCTCTAGGTCAGCACGCAATGTGTAATTGGCGCAGTGACCATCGGTGTCGCAGTTGCTTGTCTCGTAGCGATAATTGCTGCCGCTATCACCTAATTTAATGCCTAACGGGTCGGTAAAGAGGGCAGGATCAATCGAGCGGAGTGTCTTGCTGTCGATAGTCTGGGGGTAAAAATGATTTTTTTCGTAGTAGACTTCTTCGAGTGCATAGTACATGGCGTTGATAGCGACTTTTCGCGTATCGTCGCGCTGGGTTGCTTCGACAGCGGCTTTTTCGGTAAAAAATAACCACCCGCCGACACTCAGTAGGACGATCAGGACGAGGAGTTCGATAACGGTAAAGCCGTGAGCACGTTTCATCTCTAATCATTGTAGCAAAGCTCTCTGGTTCACGCTATAATAAAGCCAGTAACAAAGGGAGTGTATATGGCAAAAAAAGAAGACAAGTCTGTATCTGACGCGCCTGTAGCGACTGACGCCAAGCTCAAAGCACTAGGTCTCGCGATGGATCAAATCACCAAAGAGTTCGGTGACGGCTCGATCATGAAGCTAGGTGAAGCCAAACGGGTCGATGTCGAATTGATCTCATCGGGATCGCTCAGTCTCGATGTGGCGCTGGGTGGTGGCTATCCAAAAGGCCGTATCATTGAAATTTATGGACCGGAAAGTTCCGGCAAGACGACGCTGACTTTGCACGCGATTGCCGAAGTCCAGCGCCTAGGCGGTACGGCAGCATTTATCGATGCTGAACACGCGCTTGACCCGGCCTATGCCAAAAAAGTCGGTGTCGATACCGAAAACCTACTCGTGAGTCAGCCAGATAACGGCGAGCAAGCGCTGGAAATCGTCGAAACCTTGGTGCGCTCGAATGCTGTCGATATTATCGTGGTAGATTCGGTGGCGGCACTGGTACCACAGGCCGAAATTGACGGCGACATGGGTGATAGTCACATGGGTCTGCAGGCGCGGCTGATGAGCCAGGCGCTGCGTAAGCTGACGGGTATCATCAACAAATCGCGAGCTACTGTCATCTTTATCAACCAGATTCGCATGAAGATTGGTGTTATGTTCGGTAACCCAGAAACAACCACGGGCGGCAACGCGCTGAAATTCTACGCGTCGGTGCGTGCCGACATTCGTCGTACTGGTCAAATCAAAGAAGGCGAAGAGATTATCGGCAACCGCACGAAAGTCAAAATCGTTAAAAACAAGATCGCACCGCCATTTCGAACGGCTGAATTCGACATCATGTACAACGAAGGTATTAGTAAGACTGGCGATGTCGTCGATCTAGGTGTTCAGTACGGTATCATCGGCAAAGCCGGCGCATGGTTTGACTACGGCGACGCCAAAATCGGCCAGGGGAGGGAACAAACCAAGAAATATCTCAAAGAGAATCCAAAAGTTATGGCCGAAATTGACAAAAAGATTCGCGAAAAAGTCGCAGCAGCAGAAGAGGCGTAAGCCTCGGCGTCAGTGTGAAGATAACAGCTCTCTCGACCCAAGTTCGTAATCCCGACCGGGTAAATGTTTCGATCGATGGCAAGTATCGGTTTAGTCTCGATATTTCTCAGGTGATTGATTTTGGGGTCAAAATCGGTAGGGAAGTCGATGAGTCGGAACTACAAACTCTCGAGACAGAGAGCCAGTTTGGTAAGCTGTACGCCAGGGCGCTCGAGTATTGTTTGATGCGGCCACATTCGGTGCGTGAGGTTCGTGACTATTTGTATCGAAAAACACTGACCCAAAAGTACAAAAGTCGGCAAGGCGAGATCAAAGAAAAAGCCGGCTACTCCCCTGCCCTGACTGATCGCGTATTGACAAAATTACAACAGAAACGGTATGTCGATGATGAGCAGTTTACCCGGTGGTGGGTGGAGAATCGCAATCTCACCAAAGGCACTTCCCTACGCAAGCTAACAACCGAATTACGCGCCAAGGGTGTGTCGGGGGAGATTATCGAGTCGGTTATGGGGGAGTCTGAGCGGTCAGATGAGGATGAGCTATCCAAGATAATTGCAAAAAAGCGCCGTAAGTATTCCGATAACCAAAAGTTGATTGGCTATCTGGCACGTCAGGGGTTTTCGTATGAGGATATTGTGAGGGCGTTACAGGACGAGGAATAGTCATAAATCTCCCTGTTCCTTTCTCGAGGAACCGAACGAACTACTTTTGGTGCAAAAGTAGTCAAAACATTGGGGCAGGCTTCATCGCTCCAGGACTTTTCATTTCATACTCTTGGCTGTCTGCGCGCGGAGCAATAGCTCGTGCTCGACATACCAGGAGCCTGCTCTGAAAACTCTTGGGCGCCTGCAGATTGCCCCAAACCCCATATTGGTTTTGTGGCTACGCCACTCACAACAGCGGCTTTCCAGCCGCTCAACTCAAGTGGGGTCCGGGGTATCTGCAGACACCGGAGAATGGATCGGACGGATATCCCGGGAAAGTGAGCACGAGCTATTTGCTCCGCGCGGAACTTTCCAGAGAGATCCGGATGAGACAGTCACCGCGTGGCGAAGCCACCCCGGCGGTTTGTCTTACTTTGCCGGGCAAAGTAAGGCCTTTTGGTTCTTTGGCAAAAAAGAACGAGGAGATTGGTGTTGTTTCTGTAGCAAAAGGAGGGCGTCTGGTTCTCCGCAAAGAGAACAAAGATCTACCTATAAAGTCTAACTATCCAACCGTGATGCGTCGGCGACTGGTTCGGAATTTCGGAATGGATTGACATACGAACCGACAACTTCGCTGCGCTCTGGTTCGGGTACTTTTGCTGTCGAGTGGACAACGATGGCTTTGTCATTAATCTCGATAATTTGTGTCCGGTGCACGAGCAGCTCGGTATCGCCGAGACTTTTCATAAGCGGACGCTTGACAGTCAGCTGCTGTACGTAAAAGCTGCCCGTATCGATCGTAAAATCAATGACGGTTCCGAGCTTACGACCTTTTTCATCTTGAACACGAGCCCCAATCAGGAAGAATTTCAATTTCGTAATTTCATCGAGTTTAATGATATCGCCAGATACCACGAATTCATCGGCCGAATCGACAATCACCCCAATATCACTAAGTTCGCGGATATCGCTAATACGTAGATAGGTTGGCGAGGTGGATACGAGTGGACCGCGGACTTCGTAGGCAATAACTGCTAGCTGTGCCGGATCAACAATTGGTGTCATAAGACGTGCCAGTTCGCTACCGGTCTGGAGTCCCATGACGGGGATGTTCTTGAGGGTTGATTCTAGCAGGATCATGTACCTAGTATACCTCTATTCAACAAATGGGTTAGCACGCTTGTCGGTCGGTAGTGTGTAGGTGTTTGACGCGCTCGAATCTTTCAGTTTGCCAATCTTGTCCATAGTCGCTTGGTCAAAGGTGTAAGTACTTGTTGGGGGTAGATTGCTTGGATTGCTTGCTGCCTGGACAACCTGATATAGCGAGTAAATTGCAAGCCCAATAGCGCCAGCTGCCAGCACAAAAAAGAGCGTGCTATTGTATTTCCATAAGAACCGCTTGATAGGTTTTACGATGGCCGCCAGATTCAGTGAATTACCTTTTTTCATAGCTACCTCACGTATACCGATATATTAAATATGTCACTGGTGACGGTGGCGACACCATCCTTATCTTTACCGTTGTTTGTCATGCTGATTTTTGCTATCTGCATTTTCGTACTGTTTTGTTCAATATAACTCATGAAAGCCATGAGTCTGTCGTAGCTGACGGGATTGTGCAGTGTGACATTGACAGTGATCTCGCGTAGGCCGCCGATAGCTGCAGTTGGGACGGGTGTGGTTGTCGTAGTGGTCGTCGAATTGCTCGTCGCATCGGTAAATTCTATAGAAACAACTTCGATACCGGCGCGATTTGCAATATTCGTAATATCGCTCACGATGCGATTTTGATAGAGATAGCTTTTGCTGTCTGTCGATAAGTTGGCAGCTTTGACCTCGATATCTTTGTTAGCATCGAGGGTTTTTTGTGCACCCTTGAGCGCTTGGAGCTCTTCGTTGCTCGAAGCAGCTTGGGCGGTTACTTTAGCGGTATCGGTCGCCTGGGCAAACAGTAGATTGCGTGAATAGATAAAGCCGGCGATACCTATCCCAATCAGGCCAAAGAGCGACAATGCCAGAATAATGCTGAGTTTTTGAGCGGTCATTGGTTTACTCATGGTCTAGCACCTCCTTTTTGAGGGTGACTTGCATTGCAACATTAGTGTTGTAGCCACGGCTATCGCTGACATTTGTCAGTGACTTGAACTTCACATCGCTAAAAATGTCCGAAGATTCGAGTGATTCCTTGAGGGTATTTGCAAGTTCGTTTGACTTGGCTTTGGCACGTAGCTCCATTGGCGTCCCAAATGTCTTGGCGTCCAAACTGATATTTTCGAGGATAACCCCAGCCGGCAATCGAGATGATATCTCCAGGATAACACTGGTGTAATTTGTCTGTTTTGCAAAGATGCTTTTAGCGGTCGTCAGGTTAGCTTGGAAGTTATTGGCGCGAATCCTTGTCGGCATTGATGCGACTGACTTTTCATCATTGGCGGCAATGTCATGCTCGGCTGATGTTTTGATACCCTGGAGGACGAGATAGGTAAACGCAATAAAGACGCCAAGCACGGCAAAGAGCATGAGCAGCAGCCAGACATAGCGTTTTAAGAGTACATTGACGCGCCCAGCATTGATCTCTTGCTTGTGGATAACTGGCAGTAGATTAATCATTGTAGACCTCGTCACGATCTATGATCGCCAGACCGGCGGCTGTGATATAGCGAGGCCGGAATTGCTTGTTTGGCTCTTGGAGCCTGCGAAAGTCGAGTTTTTGCCATGGGCTAGCTACGCGCGCCGGCATGACCAGGGCGTTCGTGAAGTAGTCGCCAATACCAGGAATATTACTGCCGCCACCAACGACCAGTACTTGCTCAATCTTCTTCTCTTCATTGAGACGCTCGTTGTAGTACCGGATGACTTTTTTGACTTCGCTGACAACTCGTTCGAGTGACGGCTTGAGAGCGGCAGAGATTTTTTGCTGTCGTGGGCCAGGCGCCAGCCCATTGAGGACTTTGAGTTGGTGGGCATTTTCGAGTGTAACACCGAGCTTGTTGGCGATATCGAGCGTAAAAGTATTGCCGCCAATGCCAATACTACCGGTCACTCGAATAAAGCTCTTTTCGAGTACGGCAATATCGGTACTGGCCGGACCAACATCGACGATAAGTGTCGAGAGGTGGCCTTCTTCGGTGTGTTCGAGAACACGGGCAACGGCGTTAATGCTCGGCTCGACCATAACTGGTGTCAAGCCAGCGTTCGTAGCGGCGTTGACACAGGAGTCAACGATATTTTGCGGTACTGCTGCCATCACGGCAGTCAAGACACTATCGCTGCGTTCGATAATCTCGTAGTCGACATAGAGCGAGTTCATGGGGATTGGGATGTACTGTTCGACTTCTATTTCAACCGCACTTTTTAGGCTAGCCTCTTCCTTGGTGGGAATAGTAAAAGTGCGCGAGAAGGTGCGGCCAGTCGGCACGCCAATGACCACATGATCGCTTTGGAGCGTGCCGATGATATGCTCGCGGAGCAGCAGGATAATATTTTCGGTCAAGTAGGTATCTTCGGCATTGTCGAGCGAGTGTTGGACTTTTGATGGGTCTAGATCGAGCGAGCCATAGCCAATAACGTGCCATTTTTTGGGATCAACTGACATGATCTTGATGCCTGTCAAGCTAATATCTAGACCAATAATGGGTTTATTCTTATAAAATAATTTATTCACGCTCTTATTTGCCCACTTTTTCTCTGTAGTCTAGTATACCATGAGCAAGATGATTTTAGCCCTTTATTTGACTCGCCATACCAGAGATTGGCAGCATGACGCTGGCGGCAATTAAACCTACCATGCCACCCATAATCACGATCATGACTGGCTCAATCAGAGAGCTGACGCTGTCGATCGCCACATCGACTTCTTCTTCGTAAAAGTCTGCAACCTTGACGAGTACAGTTTCGGTCTGGCCGGTCTCTTCGCCAACAGCGAGCATTTGAGAAACGATAGCTGGAAACAGCGTGTTTTTTTCGATAATTGTTGACAGGTTTTTGCCGTTTTTGACTTCTTCGGCGGCTTCGAGCAGGGCTTTTTCGTACACGCCGTTACCAACCGCGTGGGCCGTAACATTGAGGGCTTCGATGACGGCGACGCCAGCACCCATGAGCGCTGAAAAAGTACGAGCAAATCGAGCGACGGCGAGTTTCATGATGATGACTTTGACAGCTGGGATCTTCAGGATGATCGTATGAAACTGCAGTTTGCCGGTCGGTGTTTTGATATAGCGTAGGACTAAAATAACGCCACCGATAAGTGCCGGAATAATCAGCCACCAGAAATTGATGATAAATGCGCTGAGTCCAAGCATAAACTGAGTCAATGCTGGTAACTCGGCATCGGGGCCGCCAAGACCTTTGACGATGCCGCCAATTTGCGGGATAACAAAGATCATCAATCCGAAAAACGCCAAAACGGTGATGACCATCAGCACGACAGGATATGACATGGCACTTTTGACTTTTTTGCGGATAGAAGCGCTTTTTTCTTGCTGCAGAGCCAAGCGTTTTAGGATGTCATCGAGGATGCCAGCCGACTCACCGGCGCGTACCATGTTGACGTAGACTTCGGAGAACGAATTTGGATATTTGACAAGTGCATCTGCCAGCGTGGCGCCGCCTTCAATATCTTTCATAACTTTGCCGATGATAGTTTTGAGCGTCTGACTCTCAGTATGATCGTGTTGCGAAGTGAGGGCGCGCAAAATCGGCACACCGGCACCCACCATGGCCGATAATTGACGTGTAAACATGACGAGGTCGTCAGCTTTGACTTTGTTCTTACCGAAAAAATCTCCAGCAGTAAACGATAGTTTCTTGGCATCTTCTTCGTGTACACCGATTGGTTTGAGGTTTTGTTTTGCAAGCACTGCCAGTGCCGCCGCTCGCCCCGAAGCTTCCAGGGTGCCCTTGACTGTGTCGCCTTTTTGATTGGTGGCAATATATTCGTATAGTGCCATGGCTACTCCCTGGTTACCCGCAAGACTTCATCGATTGTCGTCAGGCCGCGCAGAGCTTTGATGATACCGTCGGTCTGCATGGTCATCATGCCTTCGGATAGGGCTTGATCCTGAATTTGGGTGCTCGTGCCATTCGCGACGATCAGTTTTTGGATCGGTACGGTGTTGCCGAGTACTTCGTAAATACCGATACGACCTTTGTAGCCGGTGTGTGAACATTCATCGCAGCCATCGGGGTGAGCGTGCCATAGACGCCCAATTGTGACGTCGTTGGTGCTGGTCTCGGGAGCCTCTTTGCCGACTCCTTGGGCGAGCGCGTGCTGTTCCAGCTCATGGACGCGACTAAAAGTTTGACCATTGCGCAGATTTAATAGTTTGACCGCCTCATCGATTTGTGGCTGGTTTGGGGCATAGGCTTCGCGGCAAAAAGTACACAAGCGCCGCACCAGGCGCTGACCAACGATTGCCCGTACGGTACTGGCAATCAAGAATGGTTCAATCTGCATGTCTAAGAGTCGCGGTAAACAGGTTGCGGCGTTGTTGGTGTGGAGTGTCGTGAGCACGAGGTGTCCAGTCAGGGCGGCTTGAACGCCTAAGTTGGCAGTTTCGGAGTCGCGAATCTCACCGACCATGATGATATTTGGGTCTTGGCGCAGCAAAGCGCGCAGGCCATTGGCGAAGGTCATGCCAGCTTTTGGATTAGTTTGCGTTTGGTTCACGCCAGGGATCTTGTACTCGACTGGATCTTCGATCGTCGAGATATTAACCTCTGGCTTATTCAGTGTCGTCAGGATCGAAAAGAGACTGGTTGATTTACCTGAACCAGTTGGGCCGGTGATCAAAATCATACCATTTGGCTCTTGCATGGCTTCGGAAATAACATCGAGTGAATGTCCCCAGTAGCCAAGGTCTTGGAGTGTGACTGCCTGGTTTGATTCGTCAAGGATACGCATGACGACTTTCTCGCCATCACTGATTGGTAGCGTACTGACGCGCAGGGCATACTGGCGGCCACCGACTTTGATCTTGAAACGACCGTCCTGAGGGACGCGACGTTCATCGATTTTGAGATTCGACAAGATCTTGATACGCGAGACCAGGGCACCGAGGACATTGCGTGGCAGGCGGTTGACTTCTTTGAGGACACCATCGACGCGGTAACGAATCTGGACGTAGTCTTCACGGGGCTCGATGTGGATATCGGAGGCCTGAGAGCGGATGGCGTATTCGAGTAACAAATTCACGGTTTGGGCAATTGGCGAATCTTCGGATACATCGGCTTCGGAAACTTGTTGCGCCGTACCGTCGTCTTCGCGCTGGACATCGATAACTTCTTCGAGCTCTTTGTCAACATCGCCGCGATAGGCTTCGAGCGCCTGGAGAATATTTTCATGCGGGGCGACATACAGTTTGGTGTGTTCACCGATTTCTTTTTGGATAAAGTCAACCGCCTGGACGTCATCGGGGTCATCCATGGCCAGGTGAATCAGGCCATCTTCGTCGATTTTGAAGATAACAGCATTGTATTGCCGTGCGATGCGTTCGGGGATTTTTTGGAGGATATCGGTTGGAATATCTTCGGGTATGATCTCGATATAAGGGATTTCAGCGTAATCAGCAAACAGCTGTGTCAGTGTCCGTTCATCAACTAATTTTGTTGAAAGCGCTACCTCTTGCAAGGGGCGTCCTGAACGACCACCCTCTTCTTTGAGGGCGTTGATCTGCTCTTCAGTAGCCGCACCGTTGCGTTCGAGCAGTTTGACGAGGGTACTGTCAGAAATACGCATACTACTTATGCTCTACTATACAGGACGAAGCGGCTTCAGGCTACCTTTTCACAGAGTGATATACTAGAACTATCGTGGACATCCATGTGAATTCAGTTGCAGAAATGCTTCATCTCGGCGAGACGATCGGCCGAGTACTTCAGGGTGGCGAAGTGATTGAGATGGTAGGCGATGTCGGCGCCGGCAAGACGACCTTTACGAAAGGCCTTGCCAAGGGGCTGGGGGTGCAGGATGATGTGCAGTCGCCAACCTTTACGATTAGCCGGATCTACAAAGCGCGTGATGGCCTGGAGCTGGTGCACTACGACTTTTATCGGTTGAGCGACCCAGGACTACTCAAGCTAGAATTGGCTGAAGCAGTGAGCGAGCCGCACATGGTGACGGTCATCGAGTGGGGTGATGTGGTCGGAGGCGTCTTGCCAAACCATGCGATTCGAATTCATTTGCAATCACCTGGCGAGACAACGCGTCTCGTTACAATCAAAGACCAGGGTCAGTTGACCGGAAAATTGGCTGGCAAAGTATGATTTTGCTACTCGACTGCTCAGCGATGACTGTTCATATGACGCTGATCGATGAGGATAGGTGTTACGACTATACCTGGGATGCTGAGCGGCAGCTCGCCAGGCAGCTGCTGAGCTATCTCCGGGATCGACTTGCCGAGCATGGTGCTGATTTTACCGATCTAACCGGTATCGGCGTGTTTCGCGGTCCCGGTAGCTATACCGGTCTTCGGATCGGTCTGACAGTGCTCAATACCCTGGCTGATGCCCAGCGGATACCGATTGTCGGCAGCGTCGATAGCGATTGGCGGGCTGATTGTCAGCGCCGATTGAACGCCCATGAAAACGATCAAATTGTCCTACCGGAATATGGTGGCGATGCTCATGTTACAAAACCGCGAAAATAGCGCTTGTTTCTAGCTTCTGGTTCGGGCTACAATAGAAGTAGCCTAAAACATAGGCTTTGATGATAACTTGATTATTTCGATACCGGTCGCTTCCGCACATTGTTTATCAGTAGTACTAGACCGCGCGGAGTATCCGTACTCGAGAAAGGAACACCATGGTAGAGGCAGCTATTGCCGCAATTGTCGGACTTGTATTAGGGGTAGGCGGACATTTTGCCTACGAAAAGAAACGAGCCGCGGACGGAAAGACCAAAGCCGAAAAAGAAGTCGCGGCAGCTCATAAAAAAGCCAGCGAGATTGTTTTGAAGGCGAAAGACGAAGCGGTCGCACTAGACAATGATCGCCGTCGTGAGTGGAAGAAGACCGAAGATCGCTTGGCTGATCGCGAAACCACGCTTGACCGTAAGCTCGATGAACTCGACAAGCGGACTGAAAAACTACGCGCTCAAGAAGACGAAGTCGAAGGGCTCAAAAACGATATCCGTGACCTGCGTGCTAAGCAGCAGGAAAAGCTCGAAAAAATCGCCAAACTGACCAAGCAAGAAGCCAGTGAAAAACTGATGCAAATGACCGAGCGTGATATTAAAGATGACTTGCTCGGTCTGGTCTCGAAACTACAAAAAGATGCCAGTCATGACGCCGAAGAACAGGCGCAGACGATTCTCGTCACTGCTATGGAGCGCATGAGCAGCGAAGTGACTGCTGAGCGTACCGTGACGGCTATCAAACTGACCGACGACGAGATGAAAGGCCGAATTATCGGCAAGGAAGGTCGCAATATTCAGGCTTTGCAGCGCGCTACCGGTGTTGATATTTTGGTTGACGACACACCGGGTATGATCGTGCTATCGAGTTTTGATCCGATTCGCCGCCAAGTCGCGCGGATTGCGCTCGAAATGCTGATGAAAGATGGCCGTATCCACCCAGGTCGTATCGAAGAAGTCGTGGCAAAAGCTGAAAAACAGATCGAAAAAGAAGTGATTCGAGCTGGTGAGGATGCTGCTCGCGAAGTTGGCGTGACGGGTGTTCCAAGAGAACTCCTGGAACTTCTCGGACAGCTGAAATACCGCACGAGTTACGGTCAAAACGTCCTGATGCACAGTACCGAAATGGCGCACATGGCTGGCATGATTGCCGAAGAAATTGGTGCCGATGTGCGTATCGCCAAGATTGCCACGCTACTCCACGACATGGGCAAAGCCGTCACGCATAAAATGGAAGGCAAGCACCACCATATTGGCGCCGAGCTAGCTCGCAAATATGGTTTGGACGAGCGAATTGTCCACGCTATCGAAGCTCACCATGACGATATTGAAGCCACGACTGTCGAAGCACTGGTTGTTCGTGTCGTCGATGCCGCATCGGCCGCGCGACCAGGTGCCCGAAATATTTCGGCTGAAAACTTTTCGGAACGCATGCGCGATCTCGAAAATATTGCGGTTAGTTTCAAGGGTATCGACAAGGCTTATGCGATTAGTGCGGGCCGCGAGGTTCGGGTCATCGTTCGTCCAGAATCGATCGACGATCTATCGGCCATCAAGCTCGCTCGGGATATCGCCAACAAGATTGAAAGTACCATGCAGTATCCAGGTACGATCAAAGTCAATGTCATCCGCGAAACTCGCGCGATTGAATTCGCCAAGTAGTCTCGTCTGTCCTGCGCCCTTCGTCTACTCGGGCTTCTTCTCATCGGTACACTTTACAGGGCTGACGCGCCTGTGGCGTTCGGCTGACCCCAGGAGCGGCCTATTCCATAGGCGCTCTTTGGGTCACAGCCCGCTGAGAAAAAGCCCGAGTAGGCGAAGAGCGTCTTAGGTCTTCTGGGCTAACGCTACTTCACCGAGTCGCTTGGCTTGGATGACGACGCGCCCGGCTTCAGAGCCGCCAAGTTCACAACTATACAGTGTTAAGCGCGCATCAGTTGTTGGTGCTTCGATCTGGACATCGGTGGCTTTAACGTCGTATTTTTTCTCGACTTCATAGCCGTAGCGCTTGCCTTCGAAATCGATGATGATTTTATCGCCGCTGACTAACTGATCGATACGGTAAAAAGGTGATTTTTCGATGGTAGACTGAGGAGTTGGCTGGATACTAAACCGGTGAGCGGCGATAACAAAGTTACTGCCGTCGCGTGGGTTACCACTGGATGGTGCGCGCCATTCGGCACCGCTATCGAGAGCCGCCGCACCTTTGCCGTAGATAATATCGACGCCAAGTTTTGGAATAATAATACGGTTATTATCGAGCTTTGGAGCGGGCAGAGTATCGACATTGATTGGCCTCAGTGCAATCAGTGGCGCAACAGCTGGTGCAGCAACCAGTGATAGTAAATAGAGTCCACCGAGCAACATACCAGCGGCGCTGATGCCGATAATCGTACGTGTCGAAACCAGTCGCTTGGTCTTTTTTAGTTTTAGCATAGTACCCTCAACAGATACCTACACTATAAGCGAAAGTGGGTTGATGCGCAAGTCGGAGAGGGGCTATTTGGAGAGCAGGAGATAGGCAGAAGAGGTGCTGGTGCCGCTCATGGCGCGCCCCCACCAGGATCCTCTTCCCAGCATTGATCCAGGTGTTTGCCATTCGGTCGTAGTGTTTTTGTAGGGCATATAGCGTTCAAACCCAGTCAATTCGTCGCGAAACTGCACCGTGCAGTAGCTGCCTGCTCGAACCTCGCAACCGGAACTCAATGTTGTATCGTTTGTGAACAAATGTTCGGCCGCACTACTGCCTGTTTGACGATAGGTTGGTGCTGGCTCACTGCCGGCAGATTGGAGGCTAGCGGCGATTGTAGCCGCTGCCGAGGCGTTGATAAGCCCGTGACCGTATTGACTATCAAAGATAGCACCGTTCATAGCGGGAACTTTTGTAGCGCTGGCGTCGATCAAAGCTACGATATCATCGACGCTACTGCCGGGGCGTTCCGAGCGGATCAGAGAGGCGAGACTTGCAACGATAGGCGATGCAAACGATGTCCCATACAGGCTGGTGGCGTAGGCAGTCTGGTAGTTAAACGTGGCTGGGTTATTCGGCGTGGCGCCACGTGACACGAGCGGTGAGACAATTGCGCCAGAACCAGGAGCAACAACGTCCAGACCGCGGCCATAACTCGAGAAATTAGCTCGCGTATCAGTACTCGTAGTCGCGCCGACAGCGATAACGTGTGGGTACAGGGCTGGGTAAGCCATTGCTCCCGGTGCTGCGGGGTCGCAGCCTTGCTCAGTGCCAGTACCGCAGTTGCCAGCCGCCGCGACAACTACAACATTATGGGCGTAAGCATACTGGATAGCGCTTTGCATCGAAGGATCAATATCGGAACCACCGAAACTGAGATTGATAACACTCGCACCGTTATCGACTGCGTATCGGATAGCGGCTACTAGGCGGCTCGTCCAGCCACCACCAGCATCATCGAGTGCCTGGAGGGGCATAATTTTTGTATTCCAGTTGTAGGTCGCAATACCTTTGCCGTTATTGGTCGCAGCGCCGGTCAGACCAGCAGTTGATGTGCCATGCGACACGGCCTCGAACGGATCGCCAGAGTCGATGCCAAAGCACGTCTTGGCTTCGGCATATTCAATATCGACTCCTGACGTGCCAGCCTGGGGGTTATTGTTCGCGACATAGGTACCGAGTCCTGTTGGAGAACAGGGGTCGGCAGTTGGTTTATAGGTACCGTTGAAGTTCCAGCCACGCCAATCGTCGGTATAACCGTTATTGTCGTCATCGCAGCCGTTGACTGATTTGTCGACACCTTGTGTGCAGGTTGCGCCACGTGCGTCTTGAGACAGTGTTGTCATACCGTTTTCACCAGGATTTTTATACCAAACATCAACTAAATCCTCATGCTGCAGGGCGAATCCAGTATCGATGACCGCCACGACGACCGGCTCGCCTGTTGAGACATTCCAGGCGCCTGGTGCGTTGGTGTGTTGGAGTGCCCAGGGCGCGTAGGTCGTGCCGGTATACAGCGGATCATTTGGTGTCACCAGAGCCTGGTAGTAGTGTTCTTTGGGGGTCGTTGTTACTGTCAGTGCTTGCTGGGGAGCCTGGGGCGTCTCGAGCGGCGGCGGTGTTTTCGAGTCTGTGCGGTTTGTTGGCGCAGATTTCTCAGTCGATGCGGCCTGGGCTGCGGCTGAAACCTCACGGGTCGATTCGGTTGTACCGCCAGTTGCAGTGTCATGCGTAATCGGTTTGGTTGGCACGAGTGTGTGCGATGGTCTTGGCGCAATATATGCATAAATCCCTAGCCCGATGAGCAGGATAATTGCGCCGAAAAGTTTTAGTTGTGTTTGTTTCATAGCTTTCGCAAGTAACCAGTAGCAGTATACCACTGACCACGGAGATATGACAAGCCTACCAGACGCGCGAAGTATCGAGTTTGAATAGCCGAACAATCAGGAATTGTAGCCCAAAATAGCCTATCGGCCATAGCGTTAGAACGACCGCGACAATAACCACCAGGTCTCTGGATAGTGTCAGTGTTGTCGGCAGGCATACTACAAATAGGAGCGGTAGCAGGCTACCGATAAATTTCATACTTTCGATAATCCGAAATGTCAGCATGAGACGTCGGCGCTTTGATACCGGCTTGTGCTGCGTGAGTGTCGGGATGATTGCATGAGCGCCGACTCTCGTGACACGCGCACCAGTCTTGCCGATCATGCTAGGCAATTTGATAATAGCGTAGATAGCAGTGGCGATCGACACTACGACGATAATGGCCATAACGCTAATCGTCAGGGGATTAATCGGTAGAGGTTCAATTGGCGGCGGGGTAGCGGGTGCTGTTGGTAGCAATAGTTTAAAATCGCCGCGTTCGATCATTGGGTAGACGATCACAAGCGCTGCCCACGCCCAGTTGATCACCAGAGAAATGTAGCCCAGCGTACCGAGAATATTGGCGGCAGTCAGTTTGACAGAGGGCTTATCGCGCATATGTTTATGATAGCATGGGTTTTTACAAAAAAACGACCGGTGAAACCAGTCGCTTTTGTATGGTCGGGGTGACAGGATTCAAACCTGCGACCTCACGGTCCCAAACCGCGCGCGCTATCAGCTGCGCCACACCCCGATGTACTCGCAAATTATACTACAGGGGCGGTAAAATAGAAAGGACTAGAGAACTCAGAGACCAATACGATATAGTAAGAGTACTATGAAATTCTTTGATCGTTTCAAAAAACCAGCACAACGTCCGTGGAACAAATGGGATTACATCGCGCTCGGGGTGAGTGGTGCCGTATTTTCGTTGCTATCACTGTTCAATATGAGTCGATGGTCGGTGTGGTTTGACGAAGCCTATGGGCTGTTTTTGATCCGCTCGGACTACCTAGAGGTCGCCAAGCTGACGTCAACCGATGTCCATCCGCCGATGTACTATTGGGCGCTCAAACTCTGGACAAGTATGTTTGGTACCGGTAGTGAAATCGCGGTACGTTCTCTGAGCCTGGTATTTATGCTGACCGCTATCGGTTTTATCTACCTATTGATCCGTCGATGGTTTGGCCAAAAAGCCGCTATCTATTCGCTGGCGCTATTAGCGCTGACGCCACTACTCCTACGCTATAGTGTCGAGGCTCGCATGTATGGCATGACGACCGCTATTGTGGCGGCATCGACCTATGTCATGGTACTGGCTATGGAGAAACCAAAGGCTTGGAAATGGATAACGTACGGCTTGCTGGTGTCGCTCGGCCTCTGGACGCATTATTTTACAGCCGTCGCTTTTGCCGCACAGTGGGTATGGCGGTTTGTTGCTGTCCGAAAATCCAGCCTGAAGCAGACACTCAAAGCTTTTTTTGCAAAAGATTGGTTGCTGGCTTATGCCGTTGCTTTTGTGGCGTACTTGCCCTGGCTGTATTTTGCCGTCAAGCAGCTCGTCAATATTCAGGGCGGCGGTTTTTGGATTTCGCCAATCGGGCCTTCGGCGCCGTTTAATTTCGCAGCTGACACACTGATGTACCGCGTTGGCCCCGAGATCAATGGCTGGATGGTCGTGCTGCTATGGGCGATTATGATTTTGCTCATCGTCCTGGTGGTGCGGCTATGGCCACGACTCAAAGCCGAGCAAAAGACACGCTATAGTCTACTACTGATCATGGCGCTAGTACCGCTTGGCTTGATGATCCTGGCTTCGCTGCCGCCACTCAGACCAGCACTCGTCAATCGCTATATTATGGCTTCAGCGCTGTTTCTAGTGGCGTTCATCGGCCTCACAATCGCACTGACTATCGGCACCCGTAAACACTGGAATCGACTGAGTACAGCGACGCTCGGCTTGGTGCTGGTGGCTATGGTGTCGGGGATTCTGTACGTGTATCAGATCGGTAATTTCAACAAAGACGCCAACGACCCATTGCCGATTCGCCCGACCCTCGAAATGGTCTGGCAGCGTACGAAGCCAGGTGAGCCAACGCTCGTGGCGAGTGTGACGCGCTACTACGAAGTGGCGTACTATGAACGACGAGCTCCGGCTGGCACAACTGTTTATTTTGAGGAAGCCGACCATCTGACGTGGGGGTCGTATGATCCTCTCAGGGATCGCAATGCACCGCACAAAGTCTACGATACCGTGCAATTTGCGCGTGATCACGGCGGTACGATTTGGTACGTCGGCGACTGGACAGAACCCGGCAAACCAAGTCTGCCAAAAGCCGGTACCTGGAAAGTGCTCGATGAAGTTCATGCACCTGGGCTGCCTGACGGTAAGTCGGATATTCGCGCGGTTGAGCTACAACTCGTCGATTAACGCGGCAGAAGCTGCTTGATACCAGGAATACGAATGAGCAGCCAGACTGCCAGGATAGCTACGAGTCCGTAGAGCGTATTGATGAACCATGATGTCGAATCAGGCAGGGTCAGGATAATACCGCAAATAACCAGCCCATGGACGAGGTAAGCCTGTAGTGAGTGAGTGCCAATATATTCCAGTATGCCACCCGTCCAGCGCTTGAGCCATGGCGTCAGTTTAGTAAATAGTAACGCTAGCGCGATGAACCACAAAAAAGCGATGATGATCCGCGGTGGCCACAGTAGGTCGCCGAGGAACAGTGTGTCGATCAGACTATAGACCGGCGTTGCATACAGCTGCGGTGCAAACGCATAGGTAATCGATAGTATGAGGGTGAAAAGTGTCGTGACAATGAGCAGCGCTAGAAGAGTTCGTGTATTTTTAACACTCAGTGATCGCCACCAGACCTTGAGTGCTTCGAAATAAAATCCGGCGATAGCAGGTATGAAAAAGAGTAGCTGCCACTTCATCCATTGGATATCTTGGAACTGACCAAACGTGTAGACGACCATTGACAGAAGCGCCAGAAGAAATGGTTGGCGTCGGCGGAGTAGCCATACGGCACCGACGGCGAGTAGTAGGAATATCGAATATAGCGCCAAAAAATGCACCCAGGTATGCGGATGCTCTAGGTTCGCGAATCCCCAAATGATCGTTCCCCAGTCACGCGGGCCGTCGTTGGGGATCGGTGTATAGGGCATCGACCAGACTTTGTCGCTCCACTCGATTGCAACATAGACGATGCTGGCCAGGATCATGGCGATATACAAAATAGCTGCGCGTTTGATGAGTTTCAGCGCGATTGTTGTAAATGATGTTTTGAGGCCTTTATAGCCGCGCACGTAGCCGATCAAGAAACCCGATATAATGACGAAGCCTTCGGCCGATGACGACCAGAGCATAGCCTGACCACTCAAAATGCCAAACAAGCTCGGGAAGCGCCACAGATGATCGACGATGATATTGACCACGAAATAGCCCCGTAGGAAGTCGAGCGATAATAGACGTGAATCGGGCTTCGTTATTTTTTGCACTGATCTTTAGTATACCAAGTTGACTTGGAATTGCCTGAATGTGAAGTTAATCACACGACGCCAGAACCAGGTCGCGTATACTAAAACACATGACACATACGAAACTTCCCTATCCTGCGCCAGATTTTTCATTACTCGATGCCGAGGGCGCCTCGCACTCACTAGCCAACTACCGTGGCTCATGGCTGGTGCTGTATTTCTATCCAAAAGATGATACGCCCGGCTGCACGGTCGAGGCTTGTGCTATGCGAGATGCGCATAGCGAGCTGACGGAACTTGGCGTCAAAATTGTCGGCGTCAGCGCTGATACTAGCGAGAGTCACGATACTTTCAAAGCAAAATACGACTTGAATTTTACCTTGCTGGCTGACCCAAAACTCGAAACTATCAAAGCCTACGGCGCCAAAATGTTGGCGCTGCCCATGGCTGAGCGCAAAACGTTTGTCATTGATCCATCAGGCATGGTCGTCAAAGTCTATGAACACGTGACGCCCGAAGACCATGCTGCCCAGCTGCAGCGCGATATTGTGGAATTGCAAAAAAACGCTCCGTAATTACCGCGGACGATGCATCGCGACTTTGCGAGCTTCGCGGGCGAAATGATCGTCGATCACTGTTGGTGTAAATTCACCGAGCGCACGCGTCACAGTTTGTTCGATGAGCCAGTCAGCAACCGCGGGATTTTTTGGCAACAATGAGCCATGGAGATATGTGCCGATAACATTGCGGTATAACACTCCTTCGGTGGCATCTTTGCCATTGTTGCCGGCGCCGCGGTAGACTTGGCCAAATGGTTGCATCGAGGCACCTAAATAGGTCAAACCAGAGTGGTTTTCGTAGCCGATGATATCGCCAAACGTGTCGCTTTTGGTGATAATATTGCCGATCAGGCGCTCGTTGCCGCCATAGGTTTCGATGTCGAGCAAGCCGATACCGTTGATAGTGTGACCATCGCGAGTTTTAAAAAACTTGCCAAATAGTTGATACAGTCCGCAGATGACGAGCATCGGCACGCCATCTTCGGCCAGGGTTTTGAGACGTGACCCAATTGCAACAAGGTCGTCTTGGATTCTGTCTTGGCCTGAATCCTGTCCGCCACCACCAACGATCAAGTCAACATTATCTGGAAAGCTGTCGCCAGGGTTGTACGAGAGTAATTCGACAGTATAGCCATGCCACTCGAGTCGGCGTTTGAGCGTCAGTGTATTTCCCCAGTCGCCGTAGATATTCATGTCGCGAGGATAGAGCTGTAATAGCCGGATAGGTTTTTGCTGGGTCATAGGACTTTCTCTACCTGAGCGAGTTTAGCGAGTTGGCGCCGGAGGGCTAGCATGGCGGTGTAGGTACAATAAATACGTTTTGGTATCGATGCATGTACACTGAGAAATTCTGATAATGCCACAGCAAGATCAGGCTCGACATGGTGCGGCTCGACTTCATCGTATTGGAGGCGTAGTGCCATGTCATAGGCGCGAATACCGCTGACCGTCGCAACACCAGCCGTACGGAGCGAATCGAAATCGACATCCCACAGCCAACTCATGTCGCGGCCATCGGCGTAGTTATCATTGACGGCGATCATGGTTGCTGTGCCGGTCGGGTCAAATGACTGGAGGCTTAGGCGAAACCCCGACGGGTTTTTGACCAGAACGAGCTCGACTGGCTGGCCGTTGATCATAATATCCTCACCGCGTCCAAAAGCCGGCGTCACGGTCGCCAGTCGATCAAACATTGAGGGTTCATCGAGCGTGTCGCCGCAAATCAATCGCGTCAAGGCAACGGCGCCGGTAGCATTTTGGATATTATAGAGACCCTTTAATTTCAACTGTACCGCGTGGCCGTAGTCGCCGTAGCGAATAGTTGCCGCCTGGTTTTCGAGGCTCATGAGACACGTGTCATCGATAGAATCATAGGTGGTTTTCTGTGCGGTCACTGCGCCACTCCGCATATCGTCATCTGACGGAAATAGCTTGGCAATGGCCGGGCTGATACCATAGGTATGGATGCGTGCAGTGATCTGCTGGGTGAATGCAGGGCTCATCAAGCGTGGGTCATCACGGTTTATGACGATACCATGGGTAGTTTTTTCGGCGACTTTGCGCAACATATCGGCAGTGGCATCGATCTCACCAAATCGATCAAGTTGGTCGCGGAGGACGTTGAGAAATAGGGCGTAACTCGGACGGACTTTTTCGACAAATTTGACAGCATAGGCTTCGTCGAGTTCCAAAACAGCGATGTCATGCGGTAAGTTGCCGTGTCGATCGACGGCGCCTAAAAGCGCTGCCACAATACCGCGCGTGAAATTACTGCCAGTTCGGTTTGTAAAAACTTGTAATCCTTGGCTTTCGAGCAGCTCGACAACGATCTTTGTCGTCGTGGTCTTGCCATTTGTGCCAGTCACGAGCACGACACCATGTTCGAGCGAGCGGAGCGTTCGCGCCATAAATGCCGGATCGAGTCGTTCGATGACAAGCCCGGGCAGAGCTGAGCCGCCACCGCGCAGCTGCGATGCCTTACGGACGCTTTTGCCGATGAAGGTAATGATCTGTTGCCGCATGGGGTCTATTATAGCCTAAACTCGGTTGCGTGCGGTACAATAAGCTTATGTTCGCAGTGGGACTTTTGTCGTGGTGGTATGGCGCAGGCTGGAAACGCTGCATTATTCGGACGCGCGAGAGTATTGCGAGTGTTTACGATTACTTTTCGATTGACTTGCTGCTTCGGTCTTGGTTTGCGCCGTTTCGTCAGATTTCGGCCGGTCACGTGTCGGGCTCAATCGACGTGCAGTGGCGAGCCTTTGTCGATCGTTTGATTTCGCGTTGTATTGGGGCGTGTATGCGAACGATTTTGATTGTGACTGGTATCGTGACAATGACAGTCGTTGTGCTGACCGGGCTGCTCTACATTATTTTTTGGGCATGTGTCCCAGCGTTACCTTTTGTCGGACTACTACTCACATTTCTAGGTTGGCTGCCGTGGCAACAGTAAAATTTCAGTACCACAGCCGTCGTGCCCACGAGGCTCGAATTGGACAGATGCTTGCAGGTAGTGTCGGACAGTTGCTGGTTACTGCGGCAGTTCTTTTGATTATTTTCGGAGGATTATCGCTGATAGCCGGCATACCTGCTGGCTGGTTCATAATGAGCCTGGCGGCAGTACCATATATGTTCCAAGCTTGGTCATCGATACGTCTACGTGATCTACCAGTTGGCAAAAAAGCTGATGGCATCGACCAGATACTCGCCAGTGACGTCTTGGGTCAACTGCCAAAAAATCCACAGGCGCGAGATATCGCGACGGCCGCTATGCGTGTCACAAGCGGGCGGTTCATGGCGGTGCGCTTCGGACTATCGTCTGCTATGTTGATGAACCTCGTGGAAGCTAGCCAGCCCGACACACAGGAGGTTTGGCGTCAGGCTAAAGAGCTACACAAAGCATCTGGCCAGTCGCAACTATCGGCAGCAATGTTGATCGTGGCGCTGGTGCGCTGCTTTTCGGGGTATGAAACAATCTTGGCGCATATTGGTCTTGACGATGACGACTTGGTAGCTGGTTTACGATGGCAGCAACATCTGGATGAGTTGATAGCACAACATGCCAAGCCGCGGCGCAGTGGCGGTATTGCCCGGGACTGGTCATTTGGCTATATCCCGCTTCTCGAACGATTTGGGCAAAACATTAGCGAGCAGATCACGCGGCGCGGTGGCGCACTGACAGTTGATATTGCGTCACATGCAGCGGCTATCGATCAGCTCATCGAGACGTTTGGGAGTGGCGGTCGGCAAAATGCAGTTTTAGTCGGTAAAGAGGGTGTTGGTAAGACAACGATTATCCATGCATTTGCAGAGCGCCTGCTGGACGCAGCGCAACCACTACCGTCGTCACTCAGGTTTCGGCAGATAATTATGCTCGACTCATCGGCGCTGATTGCAGCGGCGCGCGGTCGTGGTGAACTCGAAGGGCTGGTTATGCAGGTACTGGCCGAAGCCTATACAGCAAAAAATATTATCATATGCCTGGATAATGCGCAGCTGTTTTTTGAGGAGGGGATCGGCGCTGTTGACCTGACAAATGTTTTACAGCCGATTCTCGATGCTGGTAATCTACGGGTCATTTTGTCCATGGATGAACAGCGGTTTTTGCAAATAAATGCTCGCAATCCATCGCTTGTTAATGCATTAAACCGTATCACGATTGCTCCAGCTGATCAGGACGAGACATTGATGGCAATGCAAGAACAGTTGGTGCTGATTGAGGTGCAACGTGGCGTGACATATATGTATCAGGCAATCAAAGAAGCCTATCGACTGAGCGAGCGCTACGTTTACGACCTAGCTATGCCAGGACGGGCCATCAAATTGCTTGAAAATGCCGCTAGTTATCACGAAGATGGTTTGGTGACGATCAATTCGGTACAGCAGGCAATCGAAAAAACCATGGATGTCAAAGTCAGTGTCGCGACCGAAACAAGCGACCGCGAGCGCCTGCTCAATATGGAGAGTCTCATCCACCAACGTATGGTCAACCAGTCGCATGCCGTGCAGGTAGTGAGCGATGCGCTGCGCCGCGCCCGTGCTGGCATTCGCAACCAAAACCGACCTATCGGTACATTTTTATTCCTAGGCCCGACTGGTGTCGGTAAGACTGAACTCAGTAAGGCTTTGGCCGAGGTCTATTTTGGCGGCGAGGATAGGCTGATCCGCGTTGACCTAAATGAATATGTGCAGAGCAGTGATGTTGATCGACTGATTGCTGACGGCGCGACGGATGCCTCGAGCTTGACGGCACGTGTCATGAAGCAACCGTTTAGCGTGATTTTACTTGATGAGATTGAAAAGGCCGCGCCAGAAGTCCTAGCGACACTATTGCAAGTACTCGATGAAGGAATCTTGCGCGATATCAAAAACCGCGAGATTAGTTTTCGCGATGCAGTTATTATTGCAACCAGCAATGCTGGCGCGACTCGGATTCGCGAGTATATTGACCGGGGCTATCAACTCGAGCAGTTCGAAGAGATGCTAACTGACGAGTTGATTCATTCGGGTGAGTTCCGTCCTGAATTCTTGAATCGCTTCGACGAAATTGTCGTGTTTCGACCATTCACAAAGCCCGAACTGGTGCAGGTCTTTGACATGATTTTGGCGGGAGTTAATAAAACACTCGCACAACAGAAGGTCACAGTTGCAGTGAGTCAAGAAGCCAAAGAGCTGCTGGTGGAGCGTGGCTACGATCCGCGACTCGGTGCTAGGCCAATGCGGCGAGTTATTCAAAAAGCTGTCGAGAATACGATCGCAAAACGTATGCTGTCAGGTGCGGTTAACCCTGGCGATGTGATTCAGCTCGATGTCGTCGATGTTGAAAAACGTGTCAAACCGAAGCGTGGAGGAGTCGATGCATAAAATAACTCAGTTTCTGATCAATCAGTGGCGATTCACAGCGGCACTCGGCGTGCTTATCGTTGCGATCGCTGGTTCGGTAAGTGGGGTAACTGCGGTCACAAATTGGCTGGTTATCGCGTTTTGTGGGGCTATTGCAGTTGAGCTATGTATCGGTATGATACGCGATATTTTCCGTGGCAAATACGGTGTTGATATTTTAGCGGTCGTGGCTATTGTCAGTACGCTAGCTGTCGGGGAATATTGGGCATCAGTCGTGATCGTACTGATGTTAACGGGTGGTGAAGCGCTCGAAGCCTATGCCAATGAGCGCGCTCGGGCAGAGTTAACGGCGCTGATGAACCGCGCACCAACAACCGCACACAAGTTGATGGTTGATGGCAGCACCCGGCGGGTGCCGATTGACTCGGTACATGTTCGTGACACGATCGTGGTGCGTCCGGGCGAGCTGATACCGATCGATGGTGTGATTATGATAGGTGAATCCTCACTCGACGAGTCGTCGCTAACTGGAGAAAGTGCACCTGTCTACGTCAAGCCTGGCGACAAAGTTATGAGCGGTGCTGTCAATGGTGAGACGCCGCTCACGATTCGTACCACCCATATTGCCCGCGACAGTCAGTACGCGCAAATTGTCGAACTTGTCAAAGCTGCTAGCGATTCACGCGCACCGTTTGTGCGACTTGCAGATCGATATGCTGTGCCATTCACTTTTACGGCCTTTGCGATTGCCGGTATTGCTTGGTATGTTACGGGGGATGCCAGGCGCTTTGCTGAGGTGCTCGTAGTAGCAACGCCATGTCCACTGCTGCTCGCAGCGCCAATCGCTATGATTAGTGGCATGAGTCGAGCGGCAAAGCACGGGATTATCGTCAAGAATGGTGCAGTCCTGGAGCGGTTGTCGCGTATTAAAACAGCAGCTTTTGACAAGACTGGCACGCTGACGACTGGACAGTTGGGCTTCGATAAGCTGCTGCCGACAGATGGTGTCACGGCTCGTCGTTTACTCGAAGTTGCGGCAAGTGCCGAACAGCGCTCGGGGCATATTACGGCGCTGACGATTATGGAAGAAGCTCACCGCCAGAAAATATCACCAAAAAAGATTGCCGGTATCAGAGAAATCGCTGGTGGTGGTATTCAGGCCAAATTAGGACGACAGACCGTTCTTGTGGGGCGGCGTGAGTTTTTGGTCAAATATGGTGTTGCAGAATCCTCCATACCAGAGCCCAAACAGACGGCAGTTTGCGTAGCGCTCGGCGGTAAGTATCTTGGAGCTGTCACTTTTACGGATCATGTCCGACCCGAGGCAAAAGACACGCTGCAGCAACTGCTGAAACACGGTATTGAACATATAGTTATGTTGACTGGCGACAAAAAAGCCACGGCACGATCGATCGCCACATTTCTCGGAGTGACAGATGTTTATGCCGACTGCTTACCAAAAGACAAACTCGAGATTCTGCAAACATTTCCAAATCGTCCGGTTATGATGACGGGTGATGGCGTCAACGATGCGCCCGTACTGGCGGCGAGCGATGTCGGTATTGCCATGGGAGCTCGTGGTGCCACGGCCGCCAGTGAGTCGGCTGATGTGGTGATACTCGTCGATGATCTATCTCGAGTTTCGCTCGTCGTGGCAATTGCGCAACGAACTATCCGTATCGGCCTTCAGAGCGTGCTTGTCGGGATTGCTCTCAGTATTGTGCTGATGTGTATCGCGGCATTTGGGCTTATTCCAGCGGTTGTTGGGGCGGGGCTTCAGGAAGTTGTCGATGTGGTGGTGATCGTCAACGCACTCAGAGCGCACGGTGGTCGATAAATCGTGATAATTTTCGCACGTTTTTGCGCTCGCTCATAGTATACTTTGGCTATGGCTAATTGGGATCAAATTACAAGTGTTGGAGAAGTTGATGATCGTCGCGGTACGACGACTGGCTTGGCATTCGCGGGCGGTGGCGGTATCGTTGCGCTGTTATTAACACTGGGCCTCAACTATCTTGGGCTCAATGTTTCTCCGGATACTGTCTCAAGCGTCCTGGATACCATCAGCTCTTCGAGCGCGACACAGCAGGCGCAACCGGCAGAATTTCAGGGTCAGGATTCCTACGAAGTATTTGCTTCAAAAGTGCTTGGCTCCACCAATGACGTCTGGACTGATGTTTTTAAGCAAAGTGGGAGAACATATCAGACGCCACGGCTGGTGTTGTATCGTAGCTATATTCAGACCGGCTGTGGGGCAGCGAGCTCTGCTGTCGGCCCATTCTTTTGCCCGAATGATACATCGATTTATCTGGATGAGACGTTTTTTGATGAATTAAAATCACGCTTCGGCGGTAGCAATAGTGATGTTGCGCAGGCCTATGTGATTGCTCATGAAGTCGGGCACAATGTTCAGAACCAACTCGGTGTTTTTGACCAAGCGTCTGCAGAGTCACAATATGGTTCAATCGAGACCGAACTTCAGGCTGATTGTTATGCTGGGGTTTGGGCGTATGCTGTCAACAAAAACGGCATATTTGTTGATGGCGAGATTAATCAAGCTTTGAGTGCTGCTAGCGCTGTCGGTGATGATAACATACAAAAATCAATCGAAGGGCGAGTCTCGCCAGAGTCCTGGACGCATGGTAGTAGCGAGCAGCGGGTCAATGCTTTTACGATTGGCTTTCGTTCGGGGCAACCTGGGCGGTGTGTTAGTTTGAATCGATAGCTCACGGCTAATTTTTGGTCAGCATGCGACACTGCTCGTCTGGGCGAATGATGGGGCTTGGTCACGTTCCGCGACCCCGCGAGTCAGGCAGATGAACATAGTTCATCTGTGACGTCGCCTTGCAGACTGCCGACTGGCAGTCTTCACCCACGACCTTAGGCGTGAGTCCAATCCCATCTTATTCACTCCCAAATAAAAACCCCTAGGCAAGCTAGGAATTTTTATTTGGGGCGAATGATGGGGTTCGAACCCACGGCCTCCGGTGCCACAAACCAGCGCTCTAACCAACTGAGCTACATCCGCCATATGATGTCGGCTGCAGTAAATCTCTAGTTGGTTAGAGCGCAGCGCTTCATATCTATAGACTCGCTAACGCTCGGACAGCAACTGAGCTTTCGTCCGACATATCTCTAAAAGAACTTCCATATTGTATCAAAACTAGTGACAAATGTCATCTGTTATTAACCGTAGGGATTGTAGCTACGTTTCGGGGGTTCGGTGAAAGCGCGCGTTGGAACGCCGAGCGACCCGCGATTTGCGTTGTAGGCTTGACGGCCACGGACGACATCGGTTGTTTTTTGAACCTGTGGGGCTGGCGCTGCAGTTGGTTTTGGTCGATTCATCATAAACTCTTTTTTCGGTGCGTGATTGAGCGAAGCAGTCTCATAGCCTCCTATGATCGTACGCTGTTTCTCGCGCTCGAGACGTTGCTGGAAACTAGTCGTATCACCAGCCCCGACTTGACCACCGAGAGTTGTCTGTGCGATAGCGTGACTATGCAAGACTTCGGCGCGATTGACTTTTCGGAAACTGCTAAAGTTTAACATACGTTTATTATACCTGATGTTTGTTGCATACATGTCATTCTTGCGATTTGTCCAAGATATTCTCTGGATAGCTTGACCACCCTACCATAAGCATGATTAAATATGTCTAACTGTTTGGTGCGAGCAAACAAAAAGAGAGTTTATGAGAAGAGGAAATTTGAGCAGACAGTACATGCAGGGACTATTCGCCCACAGGCAAGCTTTTGTTCGGCAGAAGCGACGACTTATGGCATCGGTCATGCTGCTGTTTACTGCTGCAATGATAACTTCCTCGAGCCTGCTGCAAGTTGCATCAGCTGCACCAGGGGATTATGTGTGGCATCGTGCAGGGGTAAGCGGTATAGTGGGGGACTCAGTTCAGTGGCACTCGATTGCCAGTAGTGATGACGGAATGAAACTAGTGGCAGCGGTAGATGTAGGCGGCTACATCTACACCTCTACCGATGCTGGTGCTACTTGGACAGAGCGGACAGCTGCTGGATCACGAGGCTGGCAATCTATCGCCAGCAGTAGTGATGGTATGAACTTGGCAACGGTAAACTATCTTGGCTACATCTACACCTCCACAGACTCTGGTGTCACCTGGACTGAACAAACGGCTGCTGGATCGCGCGACTGGGTTGCTATTACAAGTAGTGATGACGGGAAGAAATTGGCGGCAGTCGTTAATAATAGCGGCTACATCTACACCTCCACAGACTCTGGTGTCACCTGGACTGAACAAACGGCTGCTGGATCGCGCGACTGGGTTGCTATTACAAGTAGTGATGACGGGAAGAAATTGGCGGCAGTCGTTAATAATAGCGGCTACATCTATACCTCCACCGACTCTGGCGTAACCTGGACTGAACAAACGGCTGCTGGGTCGCGCAACTGGACGTCGGTTATAGGTAGTAGTAATGGTATGAAGCTAGTGGCTACAGTGGGCTATGGCTACATCTACACCTCCACCGATTCGGGCAGCACATGGACGGAACAGACGCAGATAGCTCCTCAGGGCTGGAAAGCTCTTGCAAGCAATAGCGACGGAACGAAAATCGTCGCAGGCGTAGGCGACAGTATGGGCTCCATCTATACGTCGGCAGACGCAGGAATAACTTGGAAAAAGAGATCAGTAGCCGGTACACGATATTGGTCTGCTATAGCCAGTAATGGCGACGGTACCAGACTGGCGGCGACTACTGATAGCTACATCTACACCTCTACCGACTCTGGTGCGACATGGACTGAACAAACGGCTGCTGGGTCGCGGTACTGGCAGTCTATCGCCAGCAGTAGTGATGGGGTTAAGCTGACAGCCATAGTGTATGGCGGCTCTATTTACACTTCTACTGATTCCGGTGCGACGTGGACGGAGCAAACTGCCGCTGGGTCACGTAACTGGAGGGCTGTCGCCAGCAGTAGCGATGGCATGAATCTAGTGGCAGCGGTGCAGGGCGGCTATATCTACACCTCCAGCGACTCTGGCGCTACCTGGACTGAACAGGTGGCCGCTGGATCGCGAAACTGGACGTCAATTGCTAGCAGCAGTGACGGCACGAGGCTGGCCGCAGTAGTCGCTTGGGGCTATATCTACACCTCCAGCGACTCTGGTGTCACTTGGACAGAGCGGACAGCTGCTGGATCACGTAATTGGCAATCTATTGCCGGTGGTAGTGACGGTGTCAACTGGGTGGCAGCGGCGAGTAATGGCTACGTCTATACCTCGATTGACTCTGGCGCCACTTGGGTTGAACAAACAGCTGCTGGATGGGGTCGGTGGAAGGCGGTTTCAAGTAATGGTGATGGTACAAGAATTATGGCGATAACATCCTGGTCTGACGGTGCACTCTACACCTCACTTGACTCCGGTATTACCTGGACAGAGCAAACAGCCGCCGGGTCACGCAGCTGGCAATCTATCGCCACCAGCAGCGACGGCACAAAGCTCGCCGCCGCAGCTAGCGGTGGCTCCATCTACCTTGCCTCCCTCGAAGGCCCAGCCACCGCCACCAAAGGTATCTCCACTCTTCCGTCTACATCTCAAGCTGCCACCCATGCAGCTATCACCGGCTCGGTCCTGTCTGCCACCTCCATGACTTGCTATACCTTTGACCAACCTAGCATCAAGACCCTGAGCGGTACGGGTGTCACTGCTCCCGAACCAAATATGACTATCCTGGGTGGTGTTGCCTTTGACCTCAACTGCACGAGCTCAGGTGGAACAGCCGATGTCTCACTCACTCTCGGTACTCACTATCCCGATACCACCAAACTCCGTGTCTACAAAAGTGCAAAAGGAATCCTGACTGACATCACTAGCCAAGTCACACTCGACAACGAAGTCGTCAATGGGTCTCCAAAGACAGTTCTCCGCTACACCGCTATTGACGGTGGCGCACTTGACGAAGATGGAGTCGCCAACGGCACGATCGTTGATCCAGTTTATGTAGGTGCGCCAACTGATACTCCAGCTGGCTCGCTGGCGAATACGGGAGTGAGCTGGTGGGCGCTTGTTATTAGTACGGTGATGTTGCTGGTGGTCGGTGCGGCGGTAACTTTGTGCGTTCATATCAAGGCTGCGGCGCGCATTCGTTCGTAGTGTGGGTAGAGTTCTACCAAGGGGACGGTGGCGCAAACCGTGATATACCGGATTTGTATCAGATACTGTATACTAATAGAGTTTTTGCGGGTGTAGTACAGCGGTTAGTATACAAGTTTTCCAAACTTGGGATCGGAGTTCGATTCTCCGCACCCGCACCAAGACGGCACCACCGTCCGAATTTTCGCCTGACCGGGCGATTTTTTGGTTGGCCGCGCGGAGCGCAGGCCAGATGTTTTTCTGGGGGGAATGAAGAAATTGGTCGTCGTTTACGACGACATTTTTGTTTTGCATTTTTAGGTTCGACCCGAAGATTTCGAGGCACAAGGACTTTTTGGCGGACAAATCATTACTTTTTGCGACTTTACAGATAGAAACGGCAGTTTCTATCCATCGTTTCATCGGTTCGACCCACGTCAAAACGCCCAGCGAGGCTTGCTCGATTTGCTCCTGCAAACGCTTCTTGTCGCCTAGTATTTCTACTCGCTTGTCTTGGTAAAGTTCACGCTCGACATCGCCATCAAGGTAACTATCGAGCAAGCGTTGCAGTTTGCTAGACAACTGTACGATTTGTTCTTGTGTGTCGTTTATTTCAATATCAAGCGTCGATTTCTCTTTACACTGATCTTGTCGGATTAACTCGTACAGTTTGTCCGCCCACGAAGTGGGCATAGCAAAATCAAGCAACAAGCGAGACAACTGCTTGTCTAGCTCCTCTGCTCGTATGTGTGACTCTTTACAAGCGACAGTCTTGCTTTTGCGAGTGCAACGATAGTAGTCATAGATATGCACATTACCGTTCTTTTGTCGTTTTATCTGTCGCTCTGACGTAAACATCATACCGCACGAACAATACACCAAACCGCACAGCGGTTTTGGGTCGTTAGCTTTTCTTTGCTGTTTGCCTCGCCTTTGCAGAACTACTTGTACTTGGTCAAAAAGTCGTTTAGAGATTATCGGCTTGTGTTTACCCTCATGAATTTCGTTAACATAGCGAAAATGTCCGTAGTAAAACGGATTCGTCAATATTCGTTTTATGCGGTTTTTGTGATACGGTTTTCCACCAGATGTCTTCTTGCCGAGTAATCTACCAGCTCTGGTTTGTATGCCGTTGGCATATAAAAAGTCAGCGATTTCGTCCAGTCGTTTGTCGCCACAAGCATATAGCTCAAATGCTTGCACGACTATCGGGGCGGTCTTTTTGTCCACCTTTGCGGTCTTTGTCCGTATGTCATTGTAGTAGCCAATCGGTGCGACTCCTGGCATTTCGCCCCGACGGACTTTCTGTCGCAAACCTCGCTTGGTATTGACCGACAAATTATCTACATATTGCTTGGACGAATTAAATTCGTTAGCCAGCATGTATTTGCCTTGTGGCGTATTTTCAAACCAGAAATGAGGAAACTTGAGGTCAAGCAATATATTTTCATCGAGCATGTAGATTATTTGTCCGCTATCTATCGAGTTGCGCGACAATCTGTCTGGCAACCACGACAATACGCCGCTGGCTTCGCCAGCCGAAATACGGCGCAACATTTCGTTAAGCACAGGACGACCGGGCTTTTTAGCGGTGCGCTTTTCTATGAACACATCGGCAATCTGCAAGCCGTATTTCACGGCATATTCTTTCAGTTCGACCAGTTGCGCCTCAACGGACAAAACCTGTTTGTCTTCGACGTCGGTCGATTTACGAACATAGATGAAATATTGCACCGCCACCTCCTTTGAAACTCAAAAAGCCGCTTCGCTGGAATACAAATCAGGCAAAACCTAACTTGTGCGAAACGGCTATTTGAGTGCTCAAATAGAAAAAGTTTTGCCGATTGATTTGTATTCCACTTACAATTTTACCATACGCGTTAGCGTGTCGGCTATGCCGACCTCAAACAAAAATCCGCGCATTTATGCGCGGTAATTTCTTCATTCCCCCCAGAAAAACATCTGGCCTGCGCTCCGCGCGGCCAACCAAAAAATCGCCCGGTCAGGCGAAAATTCGGACGGTGGTGCCGTCTTGGTGGCTTTGTATTCCAAAGCTCGAACCTATTTTAGCACGAAGTGCTAATGAAGCCCCGGCGCCTGCGCGTGCAAGCACGCGCTGCGCCCCGCCAGAAAAACCGCCCCTTGAACTATCTAATGAATTTCCCCCGCCGATCTTTTATTTTTTAGCTGAAAGGGTCGGTTTTTCTGGCGGGGCGAAAATTTGCATAAATACAAAGCTCTGTGATACGATTCAATACGAGATACAATTTTGTAATAGTAAAAGATTACTACTAAGGAATCACGGTGCTGGCAAAAAATATAAAAAAATTACGTGCAAAAAAAGGGCTATCGCAAGATAAGCTGTCGAAGATAGCGGGCGTCACCTATAACACAATTATTAAAATCGAGTCGGGAGCAATACTGAATCCCCGGGTTAATACCCTGAGACTGATTGCTCAGTCGCTTGATGTAACAGTGGATGATTTATTGAAATGAGAGACGAAATAACTAAGTTTTCCGACGCTAAAAACGAGTTCGATAAACTTTATGTATCGAAAGATAGTATCGAGGGTTTTCTACCAGTTGACACGGAGCTTGCCAAAGAATGCAAAATAAAGAATACAAAAAATGAGCCGAACGAAGAATACTACAAATGGCAATTTTTCTACTCACTAACACGTTCCGGTCTGTACCAAAAGGATTATTTGGGTGCAGAGGTTTATTTTCCAAAGGGCAATAAAAATTCTGCCCCAATAAAGTTCGACGGTGCTATTTTCGATGATCCCTCTTGGTTTGATACCTATAAAAATTGGCGAACCAAGAAAGATCAATCGTCGCTCGACTGGT
The DNA here is from genome assembly GCA_964401035.1 of uncultured Candidatus Saccharibacteria bacterium. GTDB lineage: Bacteria > Patescibacteriota > Saccharimonadia > Saccharimonadales > Saccharimonadaceae > Saccharimonas. The sequence goes on from CAYNWV010000001.1 coordinate 352,474, forward strand.
TAAGGCAACACTTGCTCGGAGTCATTGAGTTCAAGAAGGAGGATTCAAAAGACACTGAAACAGTTTACAACCAACAACTGAAACCAGCCCTCAAAGAATCGGAGAATGATTTTTGTCTTGGCGTGCTGTATGACACAGAAAGGCTCTACCTGTTCCAGAAGAAGAACGGTGCTTTCTTGCGACTAGATGAGGCTCTGAACCAAAAAGGCGACAAAAGCACAACTAAAGATCTCTCGCTCCATTTGATGGATGCCTACTATAAGATACCTTCATTTGATCAGCTCCAAAAGAAAACTACCAATATTGAAATTGACCGTTCTCATAGGACAATCGACGATCTTGATATCGTTACAGGTTTCTATAGTAAACAGTTGACTGATGGTATTGCTCATATCGTGAGGGCAATGGACAAGGTTGGAATGAAGAGTCAGCGTGGATATGAAATACTCATACAAATCCTCGCTCTAAAAATCTACGACGAAAAGCGTAGCCAGGCTTCTAATCCACATAAAACCTTGGACTTCTACAAAAGTGGAGAAGAAACAGAAAAACTTAATCTTCTTTTCTATATTACGGATCAAGAAAAGAGTTTTGTAAATCTTGGTGACGACACGATACAAGGCTTCATTGATCGATTGCGCACCCTGTACAAAGAGGCATCACAGGAGTACCAATATATTCTCAAGGCTCAAGATACCGAAACTATCGCATGGGAGAAAGAAGCGCACATCCGTATCATCAGCGAAGTAGTTGAGCGGCTACAAGATTATAGCTTTGTTAAGTCGCATAAGTCAGACCTATACCAGATTGTTTTCTATAAATTCGCAAATGAATTTTCGAAAGCCGATAAAGGACAGTTCATTACTCCAATACCTCTCATAGATTTCCTGGTAAAAATTGTCAACCCAAGAAACACTGAAAAGATTATCGATCCAACAGTAGGTATCGCCGATTTTCTATCAGTGTCGTATATCAACGCCAATGGGTCACTTAGTGACAAAAACATGTACGGGCTGGACAATGACGAACAAATGGTAATGCTTGCTCAGCTAAACATGCTCCTCAACGGCGATGGTAATGCGGCCTTAACATTCAAACCAGACCGAGGGTCGATTGAATGGAAGTTCGATAATCGAAATAACGTCGTTCAATTACAGCCAAATTTGCACAAAAACGGTGACTGGGATAATTGGAAAGATCAAACGAAATTGAAAAAGTTTGATGTTGTTTTGACAAATCCACCCTTTGGCGAGGATCGAAAGTTTGAGCCAAAAACACCTAGGGATAAAGAGTTGATCGAGTGCTATGAACTTTGGAATATTGCACGTAGCGGTAACTGGATTGATCTAGGCGTTGTCTTTCTTGAGAACGCCTATCGCATACTGAATGATAATGGTCGATTCGGCATTATTCTTTCCAACTCCATTGCTTCAGTGGACAGATGGGAGTTAGCGCGAGAGTGGCTCATGAAAAAGATGCGCATTGTTGCATTGTTTGATCTACCCGCAAATGTCTTTGCCGATACTGGCGTAAACACAACCATAATAGTGGCATATAGGCCATCCGATAGGGATCTGACGAAGCTACAGGAACAGAATTACGATGTTTTTGTAAGGGAAATAAATAAGGTTGGATATGAAGTCAGAACCGTTAAGCGTATCAAGCAATTTAATCCGGTTTATAAGATTGATCCCGTAACTTTTGACACATTGCAGGATGAAATAGGCAACCCTCTTCTCGATGAAGAATTCACAGAAACGATTGCAGAATTTAAGAAGTGGTGCCTAGGACAAGAGAAAGCGTTACAAGATTTGTTTCTGGATAAGGAGTAGACGATGACGGTCGTATCTTTTAAAGACATCCTATCTACAAAGAATAATCTTGCTCCAAGCCAGCTTGAGGTCTTGGCTTTCCCAAATCATAACTTTAAATTCGTCAAAGATTTCTTAACCAGAAAACTGGTTAAGAGCGACAACGGGCACGAGGTTGGATCTACAAACTACATATCACAATCGCCAAAAAAATTTTTCAAAGCGAAAGCCCTTACGTCTACCTCGTATCTGCCGGACTTTACGCCTGGAAGTACCGAATTTATCCGGCCACAAGTATTTGTTGATTATGGGCTCAAAAAAGACGATATATTGATTTCTAAAGACTCCAACATAGGTGAAGTTATCATACTTGATAAAGATTACCCTGATCACATGCCATCTGGCGCAATCTATAGGTTGCCGGTGGAAGAGAATAAGTACTACCTTTTGGCGTTTATGAAAAGTAGTGTAGTGAAAGATCAGTTAGACACCATGGTTCCTAAAGGCGCAACCATTCGCCATGCAAAAACCCTCTTTCTTGACTGTAAGGTTCCTCTACCTAACCAAACAAACGCAGACGAGGTGATAGCTTACGTTGAAAACATGATGAGACTAATCATTGATAAAGAGAAGGCTATTCAAGAAAAAAAGCTCGCTATTAACAATTTGATCGATCATGAACTTGGCATGGACGACGACAGTGACTTTACTTATAAATCAACAACTCTGAGTGATCTGCTGCATGAGAAACGCCTAGATACCGGGCTCTACGGGAAAGAGTATCAGAAAGTTTATAATAAGATCATAAATTACCGTCACGGCCACAAAACCCTGAAACAACTCGGTTATGATATTGTTCGAGGTCAGAATCTACAGATTAGTAATATAGGTAGGAGCATATACACGGATGTGCCCACGCCAGACTTTTACAAGCTCATTCTGTCGAAAGACTTCACTGAATGGATGACTTATACTCGCAATTCATATATTGGTAATCCGAAGGCTCTCCGAACAATCAAACAAGGTGATGTCATTTTTTCTTGCCGGGGTGATCTTGGACGCGTTGTAGTCTTTTGCGAAAACCAAGATGGCTATATTACAAACATCGACAACGTTCATATTCGCAATAAATCGGCCAGTAACACCGATAACATCTTTATTGGGTCATTTTTGCTACATCTTAGATCACTTGATTGGCTATCTAAGATTGCGATAACTGGTTCTGGAGCAGATAGTTTTACTAAATATCAATTTAGCTATATAAAGATTCCTAACTTCCCTGATGGCATAAAATTAAAAATTGCAAACCTCTTCTACCATTCCCTGCCGCTTCCTGCTTTTGACGCATCTAATGTTGTGGGGACACACAGGGAGTGGAATGATACGGTCGGTATCTATGACCTTGATAAAGCCGTAAAAGCAATTCAGTCACGCTTAGACGAGGTAATAGACAATATCACAAACAACATACCGGTCGATATTGTTTACGACTTCTAGTCGTAAACAATAGGCGGCTGTGCCGCCTTGAACCACGGCGCCTCCACCGATTGCGGCGGGCGACCAGCCAGAAAAACCGACCCTTTCAGCTAAAAAATAAAAGATCGGCGGGGGAAATTCATTAGATAGTTCAAGGGGCGGTTTTTCTGGCGGGGCGCAGCGCGTGCTTGCACGCGCAGGCGCCGGGGCTTCATTAGCACTTCGTGCTAAAATAGGTTCGAGCTTTGGAATACAAAGCCACCAAAGTAAAATCCCAGCTTCGTGCTGGGGTTTTAGTTTGGCGTAAAGCTATATTCTCCGCACCCGCACCAATCTTTACAAGCATAAGCGTATAATCTATAGTATTAGTTAGACATTTGATTTTAAACAAATACGGTGATCATGAGAGGGGAGAGCTATAGTTCATGAACAGTAGACACCTAGGGCGTAGAGCTCCTGCGATAAGCGTCATTGCACTCACGAGTTTTCTCACGAGTGTTTTTTTGGCGCCACTTGCTATGGCGCTACCGGGAGATTATACGTGGCAAAACTCGCGGATTTCTCCGGATCAACAAGACTGGATGTCTATTGCGTCGAGTGCTGATGGCACAAAGCTTGCTGCTCTTTCAAGCTTTGCGAACTATGTCTACACCTCGACAGACTCAGGTGCTACTTGGGCAGAAAGATTTGTGGGCGATGAGTACCCTGGTTCGTATTCTATCGCATCGAGTTCCGATGGCGTTAAACTCGCACTTGCCGCTGTGGGTGGCTACATTTACACCTCTGTTGACTCTGGCGCTACGTGGACGGCGCAAACAGCGTCAGGTGTTTACAGTTGGAGCTATATTACATCAAGTGCGGATGGCACGAAACTAGCGGCAGTCATTTCTGGCGGCTCTATCTATACCTCCGCAGACTCGGGTGCCACCTGGACGGAGCGTCCTACGGCTGGAACGTATAGCTGGGGGTCTATTGCGTCAAGTGCCGATGGCACGAAACTTATCGCAACCGCTAACGATAGCGACAATGTGTATATTTCGGCCGACTCCGGCGTGACGTGGAGTGGACAAGTGATACCTGGAAATACCTGGTCGGGCGGACGTGTCACTGTGAGTGCTGATGGAACCAAGCTAGCCGTCGCATTTCCACACGGCTTTGTCTACACGTCTACTAACGGTGGTACGTCATGGACAGAGCGCACTGATATTGGAACTCACGGCTGGATCTCTATAGCATCAAGTGCTGATGGCGCGACACTGATGGTGTCTAACCACCCCTCGGTCACAGATGCTAGTATACTATATGTCTCAACAGATTCCGGCACTACCTGGTCTCAACGTCTACCAGCAGGCCTAAGCAACATAGAGTTTGTACGGTCAATCACAATCAGCGCCGACGGTGCTAAGTCTGCTATAGGGATAGGGTCGGGCGCTGTCTACACGACGAGTGACGCTGGTCTATCTTGGACGCCACAGACTATCGTGGGCGCGCATCCTTGGCAAGATATTACCGTGAGTGCTGACGGAATGAGAGTAGCGGCAGTGGCTGACCAGGACTATGTCTATACCTCAACTGACTCAGGTACTACTTGGCAACGACATACTAGTTCAGGGTTGCGCAACTGGTGTTCTATCGTATCAAGCATTGACGGCACGAGGCTTGTGGCAAGTGCAGGTGACGGCCTGATTTATACCTCGACAGATTTTGGTGCGACATGGGATCAGCATACGGTCACGGGATTATCAGATGAGCAATGTTTCCAAAAAATCGCTATAAGTACCGACGGTATGAGGTTGTCCGCAGTGTTATCATTTAGCTCGTCACTCTTTATATCGACTGACGGTGGCGTAACATGGGCTGAGCATACCGTTCCAGGGGTATCTGATCTAAAATCAATTGCATCAAACGCTGACGGCACGAAACTGGCTGTCATCACCTGGCGAGGCTACGTGTACACTTCAGTCGATGCGGGAGCTAGCTGGGTGCAACAGGCCGCTTCAGGATCACGAATGTGGGCATCGATTGTGTCGAGCGCTGACGGTACGAAGCTCGCTGCTGCCGGCTGGAACGGCTATATTTACACTTCGATTGACTCTGGTGCGACGTGGACAGAACGAACAGCTCCTGGATCACGCTTCTGGGGAGGAATCGCCTCCAGTGCTGACGGCATGATACTGGCGGTTAGTGGCGGCGGCAGTTTGTATGTATCTACTGATGGTGGTGTAACATGGACTAAGCAAACGCCTACCAGGGTTGCCTGGGGTAAATTTGCTGCAAGCGCTGACGGTATGAAGCTATTTACTGCTGCAAGCCAGGATCTTATATATCGAGGTACGCTAGAGGAGCCTGGTAGTGCCGCTATGTCGCTCAATACAATCGACGCATCGTCAACTGATCAAGCAGTCTCACAAGCGACGCTGTCAGTGAAGTCATTTACTTGCTATACGATCGATCAAGGTTCCGTGGAATTGCTCAGCCCACTGGGTGTGAGAGCGCCAAGCCCTAATATCTCTATCCTCGGTGGTATCGCATTCAGTATCAACTGTGCACTCGTTGGCGGTTCGGCACCTATCGTTTTGCCACTTGGCACGTATTATCCAGATCCATCACTCGTGCACGTCTATAAGAAGTCAGTCGATAGCGCAGAACTTGTCGATATCACCAGCCAGGTGACAATTAAAAATACGACCATAAACGGCAAGCCGACGACAACTGTAGACTATACGTTAATCGATGGCGGGGCATTTGATGAAGACAAACTTGCCAATGGCACCATTGTAGATCCAGTGTATTTCGGTATTCCTATCAGTGTAGTTGCGAACGACGGCGATCTTGCTAGTACGGGCATGAATATGCCGCTGGTAGCTCTTATTGCATGTGTCGCACTTATCTGTGGTTTAATGGCAACGCCGCTCGTATTTAAACGAGCAATTATACGCTGCCCATCATCGCATCAATAATTTTTCGGTATATATCGTACCCGATTTGTCTGTACTCTGGTGATTGACGCATAAAGTGCTCCATCATAACACCGCTGTTGACTTCGACTATTTGTTGACTGTCGTCGGTGAGCGTGACGATATCGACTGCTGCAACACGTAAGCCGAGAGCTGTAACTGCTGCGCGTGCGAGATCTACCTCCTGGGCAGTTGGTTTACAGATAACTGCCTGCGAGCCTTTGCCAAGATTGTAGAATAATAAGCCATTTTCGGTGATGGGCTCGGTTTTTTCATAACTCAGCACGACCTGGCCATCGAGCATAAATAACCGGCATTCACTGCGAATCGTTTCGAACGGCGATACGCTCCAATCGGGGCGATCTTTGTCGGCAATATAGGTGAGGGCGCGTTGGATCGAGTCGTGTTTGGTAATGCTATGACCACCAGTGCCACTCAGCGGCTTCAGGACAATTGCTATATCACCTAGCTGCTGGGAAAGCTGACTAATATACGTGGCATTCATGATTTCTGGACGAACAAGGTAGTGTGGCATAGCGGGGAGGCCTGCTTCGGACAGAATCTGATAACACGCAACTTTGTCATTGGCGTTTTGGGCGGCGGCTTGGGCATTGATATCGAATCCGTAGCCAAAAATCCATCTGAGTGTATTGTCTGACGAGATACGGATTATCCAGTCGCCAGAAAATGTTTTGCATTCATAGCCGAGATTCTGGCAGGCTGTACGAACTGCGTCTGGCAGCCAGCGATCGATAATAAATTCTCCCATATGACCAGTATACGGTATAATTTAGCATGTAGCGCGTATACGCTTTGCCCCGGTAGCTCAGTTGGATAGAGCAGAGGACTTCTAAGCCTAAGGTCACACGTTCAAATCGTGTCCGGGGTACCAAAATTATGCACCCGTAGCTCAATGGATAGAGTGTTGGTTTCCGGTACCAAAGGTTGGAGGTTCGACCCCTCTCGGGTGTACCATTTACAATTTATAAGAAATTTTCTAAGCCCAGGTGGTTTCGATTTCCGCTCCTAGAGAGTTCAGACGATTTGCCAGATCTTCGTAGCCACGATTGATACTATAAATGTCGCGCAGCACGGATTTGCCCGGTGCGGCCATCATGGCGAGCATGATCACAACACTTGGACGCAAGGCGGCGGGTGCGGTGATATCAGCCGGCTTCCACTTGGTTGGCCCCGTGATATACACACGATGCGGGTCGATCATCTCGATATTCGCATTGAGTTTCGACAGCTCGGTAAAGTAAATGGCGCGGTTCTCGTAGCTCCAGTCATGGACAAGCGTTCGGCCAGTGGCGGCAGTGGCAATGAGTCCCATAAACGGCAAGTTATCCATATTGACGCCAGGGAAGGGCATAGCGTGCATTTTGTCTTTTGGCGCGACCAGCGTCGAGTGCTTGATTGTCAAATCAACCAGGCGCGTCTTACCGTTACGTGCGGTATATTCGTCGCTACTCTCATACTGCAGCCCCATAGTTTCGAGCACCGCAAGTTCGAGTTCTAGAAATTCGATCGGCGCGCGTGTGATAGTAAATTCCGAATCAGTCACGACAGCTGCGGCGATGAAACTCATGGCTTCGATCGGGTCTTCGGACACATGATAGTCGACGGTTTTGTTGATTGATTTGACACCGTGGATTTTTAGCACCGTCGTGCCGATACCTTCTATCTTGACGCCAAGTTTTTGCAAGAAGAAGCAAACATCTTGCACCATGTAGTTCGGGCTGGCGTTACGAATCGTGACTTCGCCGTCGTACAGTGCGGCTGCCATGATAACGTTTTCAGTCACGGTATCGCCGCGTTCGACCAAGATGATATCTTTTTTGACTTTGGTTGCCCGACTCGTCGCTTCGTAGTGAGTGCTGGTGGCTTCGACATGTAGACCAAATGGCTCAAGGCCTGTCATATGCGGTTCGACAGTACGAGTGCCCAGACTACAGCCACCGGCGAAAGGAATCGCAAAATGGCTATATTGATGCATCAGCGGTCCCAGGAACATAATGACTGTCCGAGTTTTCATGGCAGCTTCGATGTCCATATCTTCGAGGCGCAATTTCTTTGGTGGGACGAGTTCGAGGTCATTATTGTCGAGCCAGCGGCAACGCACGCCGATACTCTCTAGCACTTCAATAATGCGATTAACTTCTTCGATGCGTGCTACGCGGCGCAGGGTGGTCTTGCCTTTGTTGAGCAGGGCGGCACAGAGCAAGCCAACAGCGGCATTTTTGCTGGTTTTGACTTCAATTGTGCCATGTAATTTATGGCCGCCAGTTATGACGAAATTTGTTTTGCCGGCGCGATTGAGACGAACGATTTCGCTCGAGAGTACTTCTCCTATGCGCGCAATCATTTCAAGGCTGATGTTTTGACCGCCTTTTTCCATGCGGTTGATGGCGCTCTGGCTCGTGCCGAGAGCGGCGGCGAGTTCGGCCTGCGTCATATCGCGAGCTTGACGGGTTTCCTGGATAAGTGCACCGATGTTTTTGAGATAATCGTTACTCATGATGCTTCTATAATATATCAGTCATGATATATATGCAATGCTATATAATAGAAACAAACAGGAGAGAAGTTATGAAAGATACCGAAGTTGAGGCTTTGATTGAGAGTGAGAAACAGCGCCAGCAGGCGGGCTTGGAGCTGATTCCAAGTGAGAATTATGTTTCTGACGATGTTCTCAGGGCGCTTGGCAGTGAGCTGACAAACAAATATTCCGAAGGCTACCCGGGTAAACGGTACTATGGTGGCCAGGAATTCACCGACAAGATAGAGCAATTAGCGATTGACCGCGCCAAACGGCTATTTCATGCTGACCATGCCAATGTCCAGCCGCATTCGGGCGCGCAGGCCAACGAAGCAGTCTATTTCGCCTGGTGTGAGCCGGGGGACACGATACTCGCTATGGATTTATCTCATGGTGGGCATCTGACACACGGTGCGCCGGTAACGCGTAGCGCACGCGAATACAATTTTGTACGCTATGGTATGAAAGATACCACTACGGCTGAGATCGACTACGAGCAGCTGCGAGCTATGGCGTTCGAACACCGGCCGAAGATTATACTAGCCGGGTTTTCGGCTTATCCGCGCGAGCTTGACTATGATAAATTCGCTGAGATTGGCCGTGAAGTTGGCGCGCTCTTGATGGCGGACATGTCGCATATTGCAGGACTCATCGCTGGTGGTGTAGCCAAAAACCCACTTGACCATGGGTTTCATGTTATGACTACGACGACACATAAAACACTTCGTGGTCCACGCGGTGGCCTGATATTGACAAAAGGTACGGTGAGTAATCCACTCAAACGACCGGAGAAGACTTTGGACAATATCCCAACACTCGTTGACCGGGCAGTTTTCCCAGGAACCCAGGGTGGCCCACACATGAACACCATCGCGGCCAAAGCTGTGGCTTTCGGTGAGGCTCTGCAGCCGGAATTTCATGATTACGCGCAGCAGATTGTTAACAACGCGCATGTACTGGCTGACGAGCTAATACGACGTGGTTTTAGGCTTATCGGTGGCGGTACGAGTAACCACTTGATTTTGGCAGATGTCTACTCGAGCTTTGGGATCGATGGCAAAGTTGTTGAAGTCGCACTCGATAAAATTGGCTTGACGCTCAATGCAAATGCGATCCCGAATGACCCGCTGCCGCCATTTCGTCCGAGCGGTATTCGGCTCGGGACACCAGCGCTGACGACGCGCGGGCTCACCGAAACAGACATGCCAGTTTTGGCGGGCTTTATGCTGAGAGCTATCGAAAATCGCGATGATGACGAGCTATTATCTCGGTTGCGCGACGATGTGCGTGCGTATCTGGCCGATCGATAACGGTCGTGCTTGCTATTGCGCTACCCCAGGAGTACACTCCGAGATAATTGCTAATCCTACAAGGGGAAATATGAAGCGAGTCAGTATTATTTTTTGCGGTATAGTGGTAGCGCTCGTGGCTATGTCGAGCATGTTTTTCGTGCCAATAGCGCAGGCGACACCGCTTGAACCAGACTGGATGAGCGGACCAGAGATTGTAAAAAAATCGGACAGGACATATGCGACTGAGCAATGCGTCAATGAAACGCGCCAGCTGGCGACGAACGCGCAGGCTTACTATAAAGATGACGACTACCTACCGAAAACGTGGTGTATCTACCACTACAAGGGGTTTGATATAACGTTTTACACCCGGACGGCATACTACTCCAGAATTCAAGATGTTCCAAACGCTCCGCTACCAATGGGTTACAGCGAGTCTGGAATGGCGATTGCTTTTGGTGGCGGAAGCCTAGTGCCGGTGACGAACATTGATAACTACTTTAAATATCACATCGCGTATTCGCCAAACCTTGATCGAATGTGGTATGCGGGACTATGTACGGCTTATCAAGGTTGTCAGATTGAGATATATGATTTCTCAAGTACAAACTTTTTAGCGAATACTGATACAGGATACTACGCATTTAACTGGCAAAAGAACGATGTTCAATATCCAGATGGATCTGTCGTAAAAGTTTTTGGACTTGATATATCAGAGAATGCAAAGTGGTCGTCATTTGTAATTCCGAATGTTGGGCTCGCTCGCATGGACAATGACTCTCATACGATTACAGTAATAAAGACCGACAATTCGTATTCGTATTATTCATACGTTAATCCTACCAATCTAACTGCAATAACAAACACTGGTGGCCTCATATACTCTGTCGGTGAGTTTGTTTCACCGACAGTAGTGAAGTACACGGAAGGTTGCGGAGCAAGCGTTTTACGTAATGCACTTGGGCTATACTTGGCTACCGCACCTAGATGCCAGGCTAGGTACATGCGTGAGGTAGACGTTACCTTACAGGATGTCAATAAAAACGCCTTTGTAGACTCTGTTGCTACCGACAGCCAAGGTGCGCACCTTGTAATCAGGACGACAACTGGCTCAGTCTGGTACGATATCTACCCATCTAACTCCCAGATAGATAGCCAGATCACCTACCTCGCTCTTGGTGACTCGTATAGTAGTGGTGAGGGTGATATATCGGTCGACGGCACGACGACTCACTATCTGCCGCAGACGAACATACTAGGGAGCTATGCGAATGGCATCCCAAGAGAGCGGTGCCATCTGAGTGATCGTTCTTACCCATTCTTGCTAGCTCGAGATATGCAAGTTGGCCGCGGTAATGATATGCAGTCAATCGCGTGTTCTGGTGCAGTACGAAATGATGTTTCCTCAAACCCCGTTACCGGCTACGAGGGACAGCCGACTATGATTCGCTATGGCGAAAGCGATAGGCCGCGGCTGCAGGGGCTCAATAATCTAGCGACACTACAGTCCGATGCTCTGACGCAGTTTACGCCTGGTCGGATTCGTCAGATAGAAATGGTGCGAAAGTACAAACCACGCGTCGCTACGATCACCATGTCTGGTAATGATGTCGGGTTCGGCTCGCTACTGTCTAGCTGTGTTCTATCGGTCGGCGATGACTGTTCGGCCGCGACAGATGGGCGTAGTGATGTCGGTGCGACGCTTGCCGCAACATATGACGAGCAAGTAAAGCTATACACAGCACTCAAAGAAGCTTCGCCTGGCACGGATTTCTACGCAGTCGGCTACCCACAATTTATCAGCGATAACAAGCTGTTTTGTGTCGCCACCGCTGGGTCGCTATCTGTCAACGAGCGAAAATTGGTCACCGAAGCAGTTACCTATTTTGACCAGGTGATCAGGAACGCAGCTGCAACTGCAGGCATAAAGTATATTGATATCGAGCATGCGCTGGATGGTCAAAACATCTGTAGTGGCAATACATTAGCCACTAGTCCGCTAGATGTTACATACTATGGCCTCGTGACACAAGCAGCGCGTGAACCAAACAAGCCAGTCGGCTCTCCACTCAGCGATGCGTATAATCGATATCTTGAGGCGTATTACAGAGATCGATTCTCACAGAGTTTCACAACGCTGAAAGATCCAATGACTGCGCTCATGCTCGCGATGCAAGAGGCGTTTCACCCAAATGCTGCGGGACATCAGGCGATCTATGACTATATTCACGGTAACCAAAATGGCGCCTCACTGCTCGATGTTACATGCGACGGATCTGTCATTATTTGTCCATCGAGTGAAAATGCAAAGCCAATTCTGCCACCCGCATATTTTGGACAATCAAGTACACACATCGAACGGTCAGATATGATATACGCCTACAATGAGTTGAGCAAGCAGTATAACAAGTTGCCGTCTCAAGCCGCCGTTGTCGAGCGTGGCAAGGTAATAAAGATAGCGCTCGAAAGCCCTCGCCTAACGGCCGGAGCTATGTTTGATATTGTGATTCGCTCGGATCCTCAAACACTGGGTCATGCAGTGGTTGGACAGGATGGGCGAATTGAAGTCACTGCAACTATCCCGAATAACCTTCCAGCGGGCTTTCACACACTTTCACTCGAAGGGTCTGATATGTCTGGGATGCCGCTCAAGTTCATACAGACGCTCTTTGTGACTGGTTCTGAGGGTGATATCGACGGTGACGGTATTGTCGATTCGCGCGATACTTGTGACTTCCTGTTGGTCAGTGGTTCTGGAATAAGTGGCGATTTAGATAATTGCGGTCTCTATCCAAACATAACTGAACCTGAAAAGGGATCCGCTATCAGTACGGTGCCATCGCAGGTTGCTGTAGTGAGCCACGCTGACACTCACGAAGCGCCTTGGAGTTTTGTGCCAGTCCAAGACCAGAGCGTGGCGCGTGATCTCATAGGAAAAATCCCTGCGCCTACTGTAGGTAGCACATCACCACGAATGACAGATGCAATGCAAAAAGATAACATTTTGTTGTATTGTGTCTGGGCGGTGTTCATACTTGTAGCTCTGGTGGTTGCCTTTCTGTTGAGAAAAAAGGCGCAGTCATAAAAAAGCGAGGCAGCTAGGCCTCGCTTTAACTTTACCAAGATTGTTATTACTAGCTAGCTACGATTGTACAGGTAGTTTGATCACCACCTATAAGTTGCTTTGTAGTGCTTGTATTGTAGTCGTAGTAGGTAATTTGGTAGCCTTTACCTGCGTTACATTTGTAATAGTTAATCGTTTTTGGATCGGTTGGAGCAGTTGTTGTAAGTGCGGTACCGTTGACTACTACAGCAGCTGGCGGCAGATGGTAAGTTGTAGTAGATGCAGCACCAGTCATGTCGGCGACTAGGAGTGGATATGCGCTAGTTGTTCCGTCAACATTGTATGCCTCAGCCTTTTTCTGCAGCGAAGATGCAGCGGCGAGTGCAGAACTGGCTTTTGCTCGATTCTGAATACCGTTGTAGGCGACAATAGTGATCGCGGCGAGGATAGCGATGATAACGACGACGATCAGAAGCTCGACAATCGTGAAACCGCTTTGTTTAGTTTGTTTTAGAGTCATGTAGGATGCCCCCTATTAAATTGTTTTGTATACCAGAATAATAGCACTTATGCTTACTACTATGCAATAGGTAGTCTACTGCTCTGCGAGAAAGTGTATAGCGTCGAGAGCGAAGAATAGACCAGTAGCACCAACACACCGGATTGTTCCGTCGCTATCGACATTGGCACGACCGAGGGCACTGTTGTCGTGTCCTGAAAAGAGACGGATTTCTTTTGGTCGGTAGCCTGGTGGAAGTATTGCGATCGGGTCAAGTAACGGACAGGGGCTATTAGGGAAGACTGTGTTCTGGACGAGCCCTTTGACTGTTACCATGCCATCTGCAGCCTTGTAATACTGAGGTGCCGCAAATCCTCCTCCGTATGGCGCCCAGGTACCTTGGAGCGTTAGATTATTCCAGCCAGTTCCCGGGTAAAACATTGTTTGAATTGAGTGATATGAGCCAGCAGCGAGACCTTTTTCATGTACATCTCCGGCACCTGTAATACCGATTGCGTCATATCCAACAGTCGTCGGGCCGTAGTCTGTGCTATTAGCGTCACCCTGTGATGGAATATGCAGATAATCTGGCGGCCGATACCCAACAGGTAGCACTGTTATCGATGCCCAGTCGTTACAGGCGGCGCCGCACGGTGAGGATGGGATGCCTAGTACGCCAGACAGCTGCACGCGCCCAGTGTTATCCATACCGTAGCGAAGTGCTTGCCACGGTGCGCCAAGGTTCTTCCAACCGTTATTCCAAGTCGTCACGTTTGTCCAGGTGATCGGAGCAGTCGGTAGCATGAATCGAACGGTATCGAGCGATAGCCATCCCGGATCGACATAGACTCCCCAGACTTCGCCATTTGGATAGACGTCGATGCGAGCCTGGCGACCGTAGCCTTGGTAGCTACCATTCATTGTACTTGACTGAATGAGGTTTGCAGATGGTCGCAGTCCGACGGGTAGGTTAAATATGACACTGTAGGTCGAACCACTATTGATAAGCCCCTTCATGCTCAGCATACCTGCTGATGTAACCGTATACTGGGGTGTCGCGTAACCGTAGCCATAGGTTCCCCAGCCATTCAGTAGTGTGATGTTTGTCCAGATCGGCGTGCCGTAGCTATAAGATGTCGTAGACATACCATTTTCGTTGGCAGCAGATACGCTGAGATTGATCGTGACGTTCGAATACGGTGTCGGTATACCAACAGTTGTGGCGGTGGTAGTGACTGGCGTAGACCAAGCGCCAGAATTGATCTGATAGGAGTAGGTATATTGGCTGGTGTAGGATGATGTCCACTGGAATGTCGTCAGAATAGGGTTGTTATAGGTATCGGACGAGGGGTTATAGACCGTGATGCTGGGTGCGGTCGGGACTTTTGGTGTCGGGTTGACGGAGTTCGTGCGGTTGGCGGCCATCGATGAGGTCTGCGTGACAGCTTTGCCAGCGATGGTTTTGTTATAAGCTATCGTGACGCGCAAAGAATCGGCTGTGGTCGGGTCGGACAATACCACCGAAGGATTAGATTTGTTGTAATAGGTAGTCGTAAGAGATGACACGCCGTTGACGAGTCGCATGTCTTTGGCTTGGCACCGTTGGTCGGCGAGATTTTGGGTGGCGCAGGAACTACGTTGCCATGGTTTGGCGCACGTTGTATCACCGTTGTTGCTGCCGAGGTTATTGAGCGGCACGATAGTGCGTCGATACAGGCTTTTGGTACCATCGGTCTCGGTTTTCAGGAAATAGATAACTTTTATGAAAAATGGCTGGTTAATTTGGTACTGCCCAGAGCAGGCTTCGGGCTGATTCGCGTAATAGACGACTGCGCGGCCGGCATCAGTTGGGTTGGCAGTTGTGCCAAATTGGTTGATGATGATATCGCCACCGGCGGTACTAAATGCGGCTGTGCCGTTGTCTTTGCCCTGTGGCGAGTAGGGCGTGTAGGCGCTGAGGAACCGGGTGCCGAGAAAAGAATCGCGCTCGATTTGCGTCAAGGCGTTTTGAACATCGTACATAGCCTGGGTGCGGCTATTTGCCACGACCGTATCGTTGACCAGCGTCGACATAAACCCAACAATCACCGCGATCGTTACGACCAGGAGCGGTGCAATAACGAGCATCTCAACGAGCGTAAAGCCCGATGACTGCTCTGTCTTAACTCTTTTTGACATATGTCGCATGACTAATTGACCTCTGTGGATTTCCATAGGTTACAGTGACGGTGACCAGGCTTATATCTGTAGCGGCAGTGCTCGGACAAGTTACCTGAACTGATGCCGTAGCTGCGGGTAGGTTAGCGGTTGCTGGTACTGTCGGCGTTGCGCTCGTGGCGGTGCAGGGTTTTGCTGCAAGACTTGAATTGGTGCGGAGAAGTTCGTATGCAACATTGCTCGCACTGGCGCGGCGGACTGTTTCGGCGCTGTCTTTGGTCACGACAAGATACAGCTGATACCCGGCCATCATCAAGATCATACCCACGATCAGTGTCACCAGGAGTTCGACTGCTGTGAAGCCGGCAGTTTTTTTCATTGGCGCAGACTCTCTTTCGTCTGATACCCGGCCGCCTTCTCTAGTCTGTAATAGATGTTATACCTGACACAGCCTGTGTTGATACAGACTTTGTTGTCCGCCGTGACTGGTTCATATATATACACGTTTGTACCAGTACCAAGTGCCGCGTTGATCTGGGCTACATCACCAGCGTTTAGTGTCGAACATGAAGTGCTACAAATTACTTTAAAGCTGGTCGCAATATCAGTGGAGGAAGCAACAGAAGGAGGGTAAAAGTTAGCAGACTTTGTGCCCGGCAACAGGTCAATCAGGTAGACAGTGCCAGTGTAGGTCGAGGTAATATTTGTCGGGTCGGGATTTTTACCTTCGGCGTGAAGTATCTCGTTGACACTTGGATAGTTACCCGAGGTGATATAAGCACTTGTCGCGTAAGGATTTGTGCGCCGGTAACGAATATCAAGGCCTTTTGTGATTGTGTCGATATCGGCAATACGCTCCTTGTCGCGGGCATTGGCTTGGAATTGGGTTGCCGACACGACGCCGAGAGTGATCAAAATACCCATGATTGTGATAACTACAATCAATTCGACGATCGAAAACCCCCTACGCTGTGTCATGTACTAAGCATAAGGTTTTTCGTGCGGTATCGCAAGCTAGATCTCGAGAGGCTCTTGTTCGATATCGATGTGGAATGTATCGCGTATAGCACCGATAATTTCATCACGTGCCGCCGCTAGATCGGCATACGAGGCAGCTGATTCGTTGATAAGTACCAGGGCGTTTTTGTCATGGATGCGCATGCCATGGAGTAGCTGACCCTTGAAACCCGCTTGATCAATCAGCCAGCCGGTCGGGATCTTCCGTTTGCCACCAGCCATTTCGTACGATGGCATCTCGGGGTATTCAGCCAGGAGTTGGCTATACTGCCACTGTTCTATAACAGCGTTCTTGAAAAACGACCCGGTGTTTGGGCGCTCCTTCGGGTCTGGGAGTTTCTCGCGGCGGATATCTCTGACAGCATCACTGACGATGAGCGGCGTAAAAATCGTAATATTGCGCTGGTCGAAATAGTCTTGTACTGCCTGGTAAAATGGCGGTTGCGGCGCGGTTTTGTAGAGGCGAAAGGTTACATAGGTGATGATATACCGGCCAATATGCTCGCCGCGAAAAATACTATCTCGGTATCCAAACAAGCAGTCGGCATTTGATAGCGTGACTGACGTGCCGGTTTTTGTATCATAGGCGTCGACTGACAGTATGGTTTCGCCAACTTCTTGGCCATAGGCGCCGACGTTTTGGACGGGCGCAGCACCGACGCTGCCAGGTATGCTCGCGAGGGCTTCGATACCAGTCAGATTCATGGCAACCGTGTGTTTGACAAAATCATCCCAGACTTCACCGGCACCGACTTTGAAAGTGATATCGCCGGCGTTTTCGTTGATCACCTGGATGCCTTTGATCATGTTGCGGATGACAAGGCCACTATAGCCTTCGTCGTGAGCGATGGTGTTGCTGCCGCCGCCCAGGACAAAGATTGGCAAGTTTTGGCTTTGGGCGCGTTGGACGAGTTCAATGATATCTTGGGGGCTACGCGCGTTCGCCATGAACCGGGCATTGCCACCGAGTCGCATGGTCGTGTAGTTCTTGAGGGGGATGTTGGTATGAATCTCCATATGCCTCCTATTATATACGGGTCACTGCAGAATGAAAAAAGCCCTCCAGAACAGGGGGCTTGTTTCATTGGTACAACTATCAGAGGCAAACTCTCAAAAATACCAACTACCGAGCCAGTACGTGCAAGAGGTGACAAGCCAACCGCATATAACCTCTTGAAACGTACATGAAAAGTTGCACGTGATTCAACCGTGCAACTTATAGAACTATTCGTCTTCCCGTACAGGGTAAGACAGGATATCCAGCCGGATACTATAATGGCACCGATACAGAAACCGTAGTTCCTGTATATCACGCCAAGGGCTCCATACATCACCCCACAGTATACCGAGAAACTCGAAAGCCAATATTCGTGTTCGTGTTGCTGGGCGAATTGTTCAAATTCAGCGCGAGCACACCAGCATTGCTGCCATTGTTCCAGTTGCCGCCACGAATGAACGCACGAGTACTTTCAGACCAGATAACCGTAATCAGTATACACTAGAGGTATATGACCGTCTTATCTAGCAATGCGTTCCGTACAATCGCCTCCCTCGAAACGCTCACGAAAGCCCACCAGAAGGCACTTATCGGTAAGCGGTCGAACCGAACCGCAACAACGAGCAACTATATGTTCATGAGCGAGCTACTCACTATTCAGCAAGAGCTCACCACTGGCACATATACCCCCCTTCCATACAGAAAACGCCTCATCACCGAGCCGAAAGTACGACACATCGAAGCACCTGCATTCAGAGATAGAATCGTACATCATGCCCTCCATAGCGTTCTCAGCCCATTTTACGAACGACATTTCATCCACGACTCGTACGCTTGCCGTCCCGACAAAGGCACCCACAAAGCAATGAGACGAGTCCAGCAATTCCTCCGCACCACGCCCACCATGTATGTCTGCAAGATCGACATCTCTAAATACTATGGCTCTGTCAATCACAACAAGCTTCGCAGCCTGCTTGCACAGCGTATCACTGACCCGCAACTGCTCCATCTCCTCAATGTCATCATTGCCAGTAGCGACAGCGGCACAGAATACGACTACCTATTCCCACCAGAATCACACTTCCATGCCAAAGGCAGACGAGGTATTCCTATTGGCAACCTCACTAGCCAGCTCTTCGCCAATATCTACCTCCATGCGGCAGATATGCACGCAAAGCACACGCTGAAAATACGCCACTACATCCGTTATATGGACGACATCCTCTTCTTTCACCCCGATAAAGCACAGCTTCGCAGGTGGCAAGACAGCCTGACGGCATTCCTCTACGACGAGCTCTATCTCACGGTGAATCCCCGTAAAGTACGAATATATCCGGCACACCTGGGTGTTGATTTTGTCGGGTACATTTTGTACCCCCACACAAAACGGGTACGTGCAAGTTCGGTCAGGCGTTTTAGACGACGGTTCAACAAAAAACTCCGTAGTCTGACTGAAGGAAAAGTGAGCGTTCAAAGCGTGAACAACTCATTCAACGCATGGTCGGCACATGTCATGCACGGCAACGGCGAGCCACTGGTTGCACGAGAACGAGCGAAGAAAGATGATGCGATATTCGTAGCATCAATCCTCAAGCACTATCGAAGGAATATGAGGCGACAGCAAAAGCTAGAACAGCTCACACTATTTGATGACCACGTTGATACAGATACCCCTTAAGATTGCTTACTGCGAATCTTCTTCTGCCAGCTACCTCCCATCTTGCCGACCTCATCTATCTTCTTCGTGATGTATCCGAGCGACGAAGCTTTCATGAATTTTATTTCAAATGCAATCCGGAACAAACTACGCAACACTTCAAGCTCAACGTTCAGGTGTCTCAGTTTCTCAAGCGTTGCCTGTTCGCCCACTGCATTATTGGCTTCAATGATGAGCCGTAGTGACGTGAGTGCACTATTCTCTAGTTGTTGACCAAGAACAAACCGCTGTTTTTTAGGAAATGTGTTGGCTTTTTCGAATGTCCAAAGCGTTACTTCCAACATCCTTGTGTAGATCACAAAATCTTGCTTCATGATGGGTAGTTAGGATAAAAGGGGAAAGTTAAAAGAGCTAAGGTCGTAAGGTATAACGTAAAAGGTCTGGATAGTATCACCGAGAAACGCGAAAGCCAATATACGCGGCCGTGTTGCTGGGCGAACTGCCCAAACCCAGCGCGAGCACACCAGCATCGCCGCCAGCGCCCCAGAAGCCGCCACGACGGAACGCGCGAGTACCCGATTCGGCTGCATTACTATATAAGCCACCGACGCCTTGTGAACGTGGATAGAGCGTGCCGGTAGGACGACTGTTACTTGGCAGGCTATTCCATTGCAAGCTGCCGGCATTGTAATCTTTCCATGCATAAGCTGACTCGCCAGAAAGCCCTGGCTGTCCACCTGTTATGGTTGCATCTGTCCACTCGTATACATTACCGGCAAAGTCCCAGATCACTTCGCCGTTGGTGAGCGTCAAGGTACGTCGCTGTTCACCCGAGCTCTGCCCGGTGCCGGTATAGCCGTCGCTGTCGTTTGCACTGGCAGCAAGGGCATTCGCAGGGTTGTTGTCTGAATGGCCTCGGTACATTGTACCCGAGCCAACCGTACCGCTGACCCAATTGCTCGGCACTGAGATAGCATTCATGGCAATGGTCATCCATTCGGCTTCGGTGATAAGTTTACAACCACTACATGCACCCTGTGCTGTCGTAATAGCTGAGGTCTGTGAAATGCTTACCCACGGATTGTCTGTAGCTTGGCTGGTAGCTGTACCGCCTACGTTTTTAGCTTCGTATTTCATGACACAGAAGTCACTGGTGCCGTAATGAGAGTTACCAGGAACAACGATGAAGCCGGTTGGACAGGTCAGGGCAACACTGCCGCTGCCACCAGCTGTACTGATGCTGTAGGTGTCGTGTGGTGGGGCTGAGGTGTAGGTGGTGTAGTATTGGTCGGTTGGAGTTTGACTAATGAGGGTGTCAAACGCATCTTGGTCAGTAGGATAGGCGTCGTTTTCTACTTTATACACCTCAAGTTTCTTTTTGACTTGAGCTTCTTTGCTGGCGATGGCTGATTCTCGGGCTCGGTTTTGTATCCCTGTGTAGGCAACTATAGATATAGCTGCAAGAATGGCGATGACGACGATGACTACGAGGAGTTCGACAATTGTGAACCCTCGTTGAGATGCTATTCTTTTATAAGAGGGAGAGGGAGAGGGAGAGGGAGAGGGAGAGGGAGAGTTCTTGCTTTTTCCTGCAATTTGTTCTCTCATAGGACTTACTATTCCACGCACCTTCATACCAATATCTATCTCCTTCGGGGCATATTTTATGCTTCTCTATTAGAATCTAGTTGTCATTATACCACAAGCAGGATGGATCCAAGGGTTAGCTTTACGCACTCCGCATTTTATCTATCCTCTCACGAATCGACTTCTGGTACTCTTCAGGGTTTTGCATTTGGTGGTAGGCTCGCACAGCTACGACTTCAAAGATGTTGTCATCAACAATATAGATAATAGCTACTTTGTGGTTTTGCATCTGTATTTTGCGTGCTTCAGGCATGCTGGGTAGTTCGGCATTGGCGTGAGGTAAGTATTCAAGTTTGGCTATTGTCTCCATGGCTTCAGCAAAGAACTTCTCGGCAGACTCTTTATCGACGAGTTCATCATAAAATGCCATGAGTTCAGCAATGTCGTTCTCGGCATCGTCTGTAAGAGAAACGCTATACTGCTGCACGAACGAGCTTCCTATACTTCTGAAGGATATTCTTTTTTGACTTGTCGAGTTGGATGCGGTTCTTTGGGTTTTTAGCAATAGTAATACGACGCTTTAGGTCAGCGATGAATTCTGGGCTGTTTTCATTGATGCTTGTAACATTGCTTTTGTTCATACGTCTATTATACCGTACTCTCTGTAGAATGCCCATTATTCTGCACCGACCAAAACCCATGCAAACCCCTCCATGTTAGCATACCTCCACCCCTGTTATCTCTTGTCTGTTCGCTCCTCAACACTTTCCACCTTTTTCGTGACCCTTGCTTGACTCGTCTGCTATCCTAGCCCCACTTGCTTACGTACCCATCCACGGGTCGTCTAATACAGCAAGGAGAAAGGAGGAAATGCTATGAAGAAGCATCTAAACAAACACTGTAAACTCGCTGGTAGTCGTGGACGTGGTAGACCAGCTCTGTCAGGGAATGTCCAGATCGAGCCAGTTCATGCAACGCAGCTCGATCTCACTAAGCTGGCTCATGCCCTTGAACAGTATTGGAACTACCTCGGCTTAGCGGACAAGGCTAAACTACTGACAAAGTAAGTGTAAAGACTGCGGTGAGCCATCCACATCACCAGTCGTTCCACCCATCATGTCACTATGGCAAATAGGAGCAAACCACCCCCGTATATCCAAGGTTGAGCCAGCTGACTGATGTTCTCCTTTAGGAGAAACATATATACGTCCGTGCAGGCTGCGTGAGCACCCCACACGGATAGAGACTGGCTCACTCTACTAAGTGGTAGATGAACAGAGAGCGAACGGCTGTAGAGCGACTATCTGGTAGCTATCGGGCAGTCCAGCACGCAGTAAAAATATATCAAGTAAATGGTAGAAATACAGTGGTAGCGAGGCGTTCAGCGTAATGTTGCAACATCCCTCAAGAAACCACTGGACTTTCCATCGAAAGGACGCATTAATAGGATGACCTATCAATTAATACCAGAGGTAGCAGGTTGCTATCTCGCCAATACCAACGTAATGAACAGAAAGGAGAAAAACAACTATGAACACATTACTACTGCAAAGCATGGAACAGGTTGCCTCACCAGCCGAGCGACCACGCATGGCGGTCACGTACATTCGTGTCTCTACCAAGCGTCAGGCTGAGAAAGGTGGAATGGATGAGGGGTTCTCAATCCCGGCTCAGCGTGAAGCCAACCAACGCAAAGCCGAGAGTATGGGAGCATATATCGTTAAGGAGTTTGCCGACCGTGGCGAATCTGCCAAGACGGCTGACCGACCAGCTCTTCAAGAAATGCTGGAATATCTCATGACCCATAGAGTGGATTACGTCATCGTGCATAAACTTGACCGTTTGGCTCGTAACCGCTCGGATGATGTCGAGATCATGAATGTGCTGAAGAAAATGAAGGTGCAGCTGGTGTCGACCACGGAAGCCTTTGACGATTCACCGTCAGGTAATCTAATGCATGGTGTGATGAGCTCTATTGCAGAGTTTTACAGCAACAACCTAGCTCAGGAAGTAAAGAAAGGTATGTGGCAAAAGGTGCAAAGTGGCGGTACACCGTCAAAAGCACCGCTTGGCTACAAGAACCTCATCACGAGGGATGAGCTAGGACGAGAAGTGCGAACCGTCATTGTTGACGAAGAACGAGCACCGCTTATCCGCAAAGCCTTTACCTTGTACGCTACAGGAAGTTATACGGTGAAGCAGCTAGCCGAGGAACTAGCGGCAGAGGGGCTGACAACGGCTTCAACGCCACGCATAGCATCAAAGCCAGTGACGCAAGCACGGATGAATACCATCCTCATAAACCCATACTACAAAGGCCTAGTGAAATACAACGATGCCTACTACGATGGCAGTCATCCAAAACTCACCAATGAGGCGACGTGGCAAAAGGTGCAGGAGATAATGAAGAGCCATCGCCAAGGCGAGCGAACTCGTAAGCATCCACACTTCCTGAAAAGCACCGTCTGGTGTGGGTCGTGTCACGGCAGATTGCTCGTGCAAGTATCCCGTAGCTCAACAGGTGAGCTGTACCACTACCTGATGTGTGGCAACCGACATGCTAAGCGAAACAATTGCCAACAGCGGTCAGTACAAACCGATGAGGTAGAAAAGCAAATAGAAGCCTACTACCGCACCGTGCGACTGAGCGATACTGAGAAAGAACAGCTACGAACGGTACTCGTTACAGAATTAGGCAAGCTCAGAAAAGAAGAGCTGGCAGCACAAGGCAACATACGGCTTGAGCGAGATAAAATCAAAAGAAAGCAGAAGAAGCTGCTGGAAGCACACTATGCCGATGCGATGCCGCTGGATATCTTCAAGGAGGAACAGGAAGCCCTGCAAAAAGCCAAGGTAGAGATAGACCTGAAACTAGCAGCACTAGAACAGAATTACGAGGATGTTGAACAAAACCTTGATGTTGCCCTTGAATTAGTAGCAAACGTAGGGAGATTGTACAAAACAGCTCCAGAGCACATCAAGCGGATGTTCAACCAAGTCTTCTTCGAGAAGGTGCTGGTGAAAGCTAGCGACGACGTAACACCGCAGAAAACAGCCCTGTTTGAGGCACTCCTGTCCCCACAAACAAAGCAGCTCGCTATTTCTAGCGAGCTGCTTCTGACTTCAAGCAAACGATTGCTTCATTATGCAAAACGTTTGAGTAACGTACTTTTGGTACACCCGGCAGGATTTGAACCTACGACCCTCTGTTCCGAAGACAGATGCTCTAATCCACTGAGCTACGGGTGCATTACTCTCTGGATAGTATACCATTATTCTTGCTTTTAGCATCTAACGCAGGCGAGCCTCACCCTCTTCAGCCTCCGGGTGTCGAGGGTTCAAGTCTCAAATTCTGCCAAGAATAAAACCGTACACAAGGTACGGCTTTATTCTTGGAGGGTCTGGAGAGACTTGAACCCTCGACACCCTGCTTAAGAGGCAGGTGCTCTAACCAGCTGAGCTACAGACCCGTACTATTGTGATTTTATCATGTATGGTGAGCTGCATGACTCGACAGCGTCGAGAGAGGCAGGGTCACGTTCCGTGACCTCCGAACTTCGCGATTGAAAGCATAGCTTTCATCGGAAGGTTCGTTTCCGAACTGCCACTGGCAGTTCTCACTCTAACCAGCTGAGCTACAGACCCGTACATAGTCCACAGAGAAAAATTCATATCCGAGGACTCGACCACTATAACAAAAAACCCTATCTCTGTAAATAAGCGCCCCAGGAGGGGCGCTTATAGTTTCCATGTCTTTTGGTATTTTAGTAATACGATGCGTCCGAGACGGTACCGTTTTCGTACGAGACAAGCACGGTGGTTGCATCGAGGCTTGAACTGCTTTTGTACGTACAAAATTCGTAGCTACTACTGCCCGAACATTTGCCGACGGTGCCATTGAGCGCGCTCTCGACGTCGCTCTTGCTCATGCCAGCTTCAACTTGTGCGGCATCGCTCTCTGAGAACTTTTGCGTGCTAGTGCTTGGTGAGTCGCCGTAGGTGCGATTATTGTAGGAGTTATAGCTATTGAAGCTATTGAGACCATTTTGGTTACGCACAGCGCCAGATACGATACCACTCATGATCGCTGACCAGAAGATCAAGCTGACGATGAGACCGACCCCAGTCAGGGCGAGTCCGATGATAAATAGGATCAAGAGGACTTTTGCGAACTTTTTGTCGTATGTTGTCGTCAGAAGCTGATTACCGGCAGCATCTGTTTTTGTGCCGTAGAGCAGAAAGAAGTCGACGATACCCCAGACGACCAAGCCGAAATTAGCGAGTCCGACGAGCAGGAAGAGCGGTGGCAGGGCGGCGCTAATAAAGCCGAGTGCGATACACGCGACCCATGTCCAAAAACGACCCCAGCCCATCGACTTATCGCCGCGATACACGCGAGCCAACCCTGTCGAGCCGACAAAGAAGGCGAGAAGCATCATCGCGAGATAGACGCGGCTGCTTTTTCCAGTTACTGTTTCAGTAGTTGCCATGTAGAAAATCTCCTCAATATACTTTTCGTTACGTGATTAATATGTGTGCAAGCTTGATGACGACTGTGCAGCACCTGACATCAGGCCGCTGATAATTGCCGACCAGAAGATAAGGGTGATGATTGCACCGATAAGAGCAAGGCTGAGCATAATGATATAGAGCACAAACAAAATCTTTGCACTCTTTACGTCAACTTCACCGCGTACCAGTGGCTTGCCTTCTGCGTCATTCTTTGCGCCGTAGAGCAGGAAGAAGTCAACCGCACCCCAGACCGAGAGTGCAAACAGCACAAATGCAGCGAGTAGTAAAATTGGCGCATAAAACGCACCAACAAAATAAAGCGCGTTCGAGGCGATAAATGTCCAAAAACGACCCCAGCCCAAAGCTTTATCTCCGCGGTAAATACGGGCGACCCCAAGCGGGCCCGCAAAAAAGGCCAGCAGCATTATGGCAAAATAGCTTTTTTGACTATTGTCGTTTGCCACAACCGGTTTTGTTACAGTTGCTTCACTATCGTTCATTGATAGGTATCTCCCTTAAAGTGTTACTTATAGTGAGATTGTATCATGCTTTCCCTAGTAGTTGTACAGGATTCAACATTTTTCAGCATCCCTTTTCGGGCTGGCTCTGTGCGAAAGCCGCCGACCGAGGTATAATGCGGGAGTACTATGTCTGAACTCAATACAATAGGTCGGCACTTAGCTGAACGATTATCCTTAGCGCATGAGCAATTGACAGCTCGTGACGCCGAAGTGGCCGACGCCACAAAACTCAACGTTGTTGGTGCTGGTGCAGTTATCACAGCTGCGCTTGAACAGCTTCGCAATGCTGCCGAAAACACCGAAGAACATCTGTTACTGCGCAGTGCTATCCGTCGTTTTTATAAACGGATTTTTATTACGCGTGATGGCGAACTGGCAGCACGCAGTGGTGAAGAGCTAGCGGTTGAACTGACATTTGCTGGCTATATTCAGAACGATACGCTAACGACTGATCAGGTAAAAGATATCAATGGTCTAGCATTGTCATACTACGCCATGTACGAACAGCTGCTCGATCAAAAGGTTGTCCATGGTGAGCAAGCACTGGCGTGGACACTTGATGTGCTGGCGACACGCGTTGAATCGACCATTAACTCACATGCGCTCGACGATGCTTTCGTCTCGACGGCGACTGATTACTTCGAGAAACTCGTGTCAGATCGTGATCGTTCGGCGCAAGATTTTGGGGCGCGCCTGCTGGTCGCCGTGTATCGCAGTATTTTGAAGTCAAATGATGGTGTTATTCGTTCAGTGATCCTGAGTCGCTATGAAGTAAAACCTGTTGATATCGTCCACTACGCACAGTTCAATAAATTGATTGATTCACTACTTGTTGCCAAACCTGTCGATCGTCTGACACGGTTTACTGATCGCAATGGCGCGCCGCTTCGTGTGCTACGCCGAATGATTCACGATAAGCCAAACTTACTCGAGCTACTGGCGCACCGGGAGCGATTTTTGGAAGCCTACGAACAGCAGATCAACAGCGAATACGAACGAATTGGCGCACGCCTCAACCGCGCCATTATCCGCAGTGTCCTCTTTCTTATTATCACGAAATTCTTGATTGGTATTGCTATCGAAGTACCGTACGATATGTGGCGCGATGGCTATATTCATTGGCCGGCATTGCTCGTCAACTTGTTTTTCCCGCCACTCTATATGGTGGCCTTGCGCCTGACACTGAGTTTGCCTAGCTACGCAAACACGACAGCGCTTATCAGCCGAATCGACCACATGATCTATGGAACGAGCGAGGAAATCGTGACAGCAAAAGTTAGCGAACGTCGCTACGGCACGGCATTTTCAGCTATCTACACGATCGTGGCATTGGCAGTATTTGCCCTGGCGATCTGGCTACTGATGCAAATTGGCTTTACGGCTGTCCATATTATCATCTTCTTTGTCTTCATTTCGGCCGCCAGCTTCCTGGGCTTCCGTCTGAGCCGCCTAATCCGCGAACTCGAAGTCATCAAGCCGCGTCAGAACTTCTTTACCTTTATCCGCGATATCATCTACTTGCCATTCGTGGTTGTCGGACGTTGGATGAATGAGAAGTATTCGCAGTTCAATATCGTCACGACTGTTCTGGACATGGTGATTGAGTTACCGCTCAAAACGCTGCTGCGACTGATTCGCCAGTGGAACGCTTTTATCGACGATCGCAAGGATAATATTTAGTGACAAAAGAGTTAAACGGCGCCGAACTGGCTGGTTTCATACAAGAGCGCCAAGCCAAACAGGTTCGTATGTTGCGTCAGGCGCATGGTATTGTACCGCGCTTGGTGATTATGATGACGCCGAGTGCGCCGCAGTCAAGTACGGTCTATGTGCGCATGAAACGTCGCTATGCCAAAGATATTCTCATCGATACAGTTATTGAAGTATGCGAAGCCGGACAGATGCAGGCAGCTATCGAGCGCTGGAATGCTGATGACTCAGTACAAGGTATCATCGTCCAGTTACCGCTTGATGACATAACGTTAACAGAGACTGTCGTCAATACGATTGCGCCTGAAAAAGATGTCGATGGGCTGGGTGTCGCTGCTCATTTCGTGAGCGCTACGGCCGATGCAATCAATTGGCTACTCGGGGGATACGGCGTCGTACTCGACGGCAAAAAACTCGTCGTGCTTGGTCAGGGACGGCTGGTCGGTGCACCGCTGACAGCCATGTGGCAGGCTTCGGGCTACGACGTGACAGCGCTCGACGTGGCCTCACGTGATATTGCAAAAACTGTCCGCGAAGCCGATATTATCGTGACGGCAACGGGCAGCCCGCGACTTGTGACAACAGATATGGTAAAATCTGGTGCTGTCGTCGTCGATGCTGGCACTGCGACCGAGGGCGATACGCTAGTCGGTGATGTTGATGACAGCGTGCGGACGCGTCAAGATGTGACGCTGACACCCACAAGAGGCGGCGTCGGACCGCTGACTATCGCGCTGCTATTTGACCACCTGATCCAAACCTGTTTGAAGCGCACTACGCAAGCTTGAGTGCGGTTTTAACGCGCGCCACGACTTGACTCGGGGTCAACTCTGCTTTGACGATATAGCTATGCACCCCGAGATCTTTCAGGCGAGCCGGTGCTTCCTCTTTGCCAACATTTGTCAGTATAAAGACGGGTGTTTGCTTACCCCAAGCTGTTGCCCGGATTTTTTCGAGGGCGACATCACCATTCATATGCGGCATCTGTAGATCGAGCAGGATAATATCAGGTTTGGTTTTTTCGACGATTCGAATACCGCCCTCGCCGTCATTGGCAGTTGCTACTTCGAAGCCGCTGGCTTCAAACTTCATACGGTACATCTGGTTGATAGTCGGATCGTCTTCGATAATCGCAATTTTTGTCATACTAGCTTCAAGTATAGCAGAACGTGCTTGTGCTTCCGAGGAGCCGTCGCGTATAGTAAGAGTATATGAGCGGTGAAATGGAAGTCGTGCTGCTGTATGGCCTCGTTGGCCTCTTGGCTCTGGTGGGGGTCGTATCGTATGAATTCTTGATTGCTCGAAAACGCAAAAAAACTGACACAGGCGCAAAGACGGAGGCGAAAGTAGATGACGAAGCCGCTGGGGATCTTCAGGCGAGAGTCGATGCTGCAACCAAAGAATTACGACGTGCGAACGAAGCCTTAAAGCGCCTCGATGAGACCAAAGACGAATTTGTGAGCATGGCGTCACACCAACTGCGCACACCTCTGACAAGTGTCAAAGGCTATATCAGCATGGTGCTTGAAGGCGATGCCGGTACTATCACCCCTGAACAGCGCGCCTTGCTCCAGGAAGCATTTACGAGTAGTGAGCGCATGGTACGGCTGATTGGTGATTTTTTGAACGTTTCGAGGCTGCAGAACGGTAAGTTTATGATCGATCGAACCGAAACTGATCTAGCACAAATAGTTCGCGAAGAAGTGACAGTCATTAAAGAGGTGGCCGCCACTCGTTCGATCGGTATTGCTTACCATGAGCCAGCACATTTTCCGCTGTTGTACCTCGACCAAGACAAAATACGCCAGGTCGTCATGAACTTTCTCGACAATGCCATCTACTATTCTCCCGAGAAAACGGTTATCAAAGTGCGCCTCTACACAGCAGATGGCAGCGTAGTTTGTGAGGTTATCGATCAGGGGATGGGCGTGCCGCCCGATGCTCAAAAACACCTGTTCACGAAGTTTTTTCGAGCTAATAACGCCCGACTGCAACGACCTGACGGCACGGGGATTGGGCTGTATTTGGCAAAAAAAGTTATCGATGGCCATGGCGGCAAAGTGATTTTCCGCTCAGAGGCAAATGAAGGCAGCACATTTGGATTTCGGCTACCAATTAAGCGTTTATCGCAGGTGCCGCGGGAGAGCACCGATACCAGTGGTGAGAAACCATAAAAAATGCTTGACATGCAAAACCATATGCGGTATGCTTGTCCCAGAAATGCACCATAAACAAAAAAGAAAGGTATTATTACAAACCTATGTCGGTATCAGCTAGTAAATTAACTATCGCGGCGGTCGCACTTGTTGCATTTGCGGCAGTCAGCGCTCCTGTTGCGAGTGCAGTCAATACGACGATCAATGCAACCGTTAACCCGGCGATTACAGTTACGACATCGGGCACCGTTACCCTGTCATTGACACCAGGCGCTTCAGCGGTTGAGAGCCGCGCTAGCGACACAGTAACCGTCAACACGAATGACACCCTCGGTTATACGCTCACACTCGCTGACGGCGACGCGGTGACGAACCTCGTGAGTGGCGCTAATACGATCGCTGCACATTCGGGCACTTTCGCAGCACCAACAGTACTTGGTACAAACAAATGGGGCTTTGCAGTCGCCGGTGCGCCATTTAGTACAACCTACACAGCAATTTCAAACGAAACAAGCAGCACCGACTTGTGGGCAGGTATGCCGGCGAGTGGCTCCCCAGTTACGCTCAGGAGCACGAGTACAACAGCTACAAACGATATTACAACCGTATGGTATGCTGTCAAAGTCGATAGCACGCAACCAAGTGCCGTTGCAACGCCATACACAGACCAAGTCGCCTATACAGCAACAGGCAAGTAGGGAGTAGGGGATCTTGTCTTCGACTACATTTCGAAGTGTTCTAGCAGGCCTCGCAGGAGGTCTGCTGCTCACTAGTGTCCTGCTGTCTTCGTCTGCATATGCTATTGACCCAACAACCGAAAGTATCACACTCTCTCCGATCTCGAAACGCTTCGAAATCGACGCTGGGAGTTCAACCAGTGATACATTCAAGATTATTAACGATGGACAAGTCGCTTATGATTTTATTGTGTATGCTCGACCATACGCGATTATTGATTCTGATTACGCCAGCCCGAATTATGGTGATGCTGCAAGCAAGATTGCCAGTGCCGATGCCTATAAATGGGTGCAGTTTACGAAGACTCGTTATCACCTAGAGCCGGGACAGTCGACCGATGTACCGTATACGATTCGTGTACCGGAAGGTACCGCTCCTGGTGGTCACTATGGTGTGATGTTCGCCGAGACTCAGGCTTCGGGCGACGACGGTTCGGCAATTACTCGCAACAAGCGAGTTGGTGAGGTATTATATGCAACTGTCAAAGGCAGCTACACTGCAAAAGCCGATGTAGCTTCCGCAACCATACCTTTTTTCCAGATTGCGCCGCCACTAGCCTCAAATACGAGTGTCAAAAACTCCGGCAATACTGACTTTATCGCGACGGTTTCCTATAAAGTTTCAGATGTCTTTGGAAATCAGAAGTATTTTGAACAAAAAGAGTATGTCGTACTACCTGACAGCACGCGGCCTATTACTATGCATTGGGTTGACGCTCCAGGATTTGGTTTGTACAAAACCGAAATAAGAGCCAAAGCGCTCGACAAAGATGTCTTTACGCAGGGCTATGTCCTCATGGCGCCATTTTGGTTCTATGGTGTTGTAGCGATTCTAGTGGTTGGGGGCGTGATCTATGCGCTTGCTCGCCGCCACCGTTAGTTTCTTAGCGATCTGCGCCGTTAGTACGGCTATGGCTTCGGTTGCTCACGCCACGAATTCAACCATTATCACAGTTGTTTGTACGGGATCTACTGGTTCATCGGTGACAATCACACATCCGACAAATGACAGCACGATCAATACGCCAGTATTTACTATGACAGGATCAGTGAGTGCGGCAACGCAGCTTGAGGTGCGGATTGACGGAGTCTATAGCTCGACCATACCTATAGGGGCGTTCCAAAATCAGTTCAGCGTCCCTTTGACGCTCACTCCGGGCACGCACACCTTGACTGTTATTGCGAATGATATTTGCGCCGTTCACAATGCCGAGGCAACCGCAGTTGTGACCTACCAGCCCTCACTCGTGCCAAGTAGTGGTGCTAACACGGTGACAAATACGGGTGCCACAGCAACGAGCGGCACAATCACAATCGATGGTAGTTCGCTTGTCGAGACTCCGAAAAAGACCGGCGGCGTTATTATCATGCCGCAAGGAAGTGCAAATGTCGAAGGTAGTGGTTTTATCCCGAAGCGCCTGGTTGACGAAGCGGCACCGAAAGCGCCGTCGCCGATCGTACCTGTTATTGTGGCGACACCATTTGTAGCTGGTGCTGGTGCAGCGGCATTTTGGTGGCGGGGTAAATGGTGGCGATTTTGGAAATAGCCTTGCCGAGCAGCACCTATTGCGATTAACAGGGGTGTTTGGTATAATTATCCAGTCTGCTGGCTACTAGCCTGTCAGGAATTATGGTCCCGTCGTCTAACGGTTAGGACATCAGGTTTTCATCCTGGCAACAGGGGTTCGACTCCCCTCGGGATCACCAAACTAAAAAGCTCACCTTGCGTGGGCTTTTTAGTTTGGTAAACTGATGGCGTCGAACCACTGTTGCCACAACAGGGTGAGAAGCGCCGGCGGCGCTTCGCAAGGGAATCTGCCGCGTGAGCTATGCTCACAGCGCGCAGTTCCGCGGTCGCGGGACGCGACTCGACTCCCCTCGGGATCACCAAAGTAAGGAGCTCACTAAGGGGTAATATCCTCGCTTTGCGGTATACTAAATCATATGACTCAACATATACCACAGGCAATAGATCTCCCCTCTGACCAAGCCGACAATGGCAAACTCAACAAATTACGTGCGGCTGTCCTGGGCGCCAATGACGGTATTGTGAGTATATCGAGTGTCGTCATGGGTGTGGCTGGTGCAACACCAGATGCAAAAGCCATCACGATCGCTGGTCTGGCGGCACTGATTGCCGGAGCTTTATCGATGGCAGTCGGTGAATATGTTTCAGTGAGTAGTCAATCTGACGCGGAAAAAGCTTATATCAATGAAGAAAAGCGCTGGCTGCGAACACGCCCAGCAGAAGAGCTCGATCAATTAGCCCATGAGTATATGAAACATGGTGTCAGCGAGTCGCTAGCGCACAAAGTAGCGGCTGAATTGACCAAAAAAGACGCTTTGCGGGCGCACCTACGAATGCACTTCAATCTCGATCCAAGTGAGATTAATAATCCATGGCAAGCTGCGATCGCCTCGCTACTGGCGTTTACTGTTGGCGGTTTAATACCGTTTCTTACTATTGTGTTTATGCCTGAAAGTCTACGGATTGTCGCAACTGTCGTCGCTGTCGTCATATCACTGGTAGCAGTCGGCTACTTGAGCGCTCGGGCGGGTGGTGCGTCAAAACTACGGGCAGTTCTGAGAGTGGTTGTTGGCGGTATTTTAGCGATGGCAATCACGTATTATGTCGGCGTGCTGTTCGGAGCGAAAGTCGGCTAAAATGACAAAATTACGCGGCGTCAACCTAGGGAGTTGGCTCGTGCTCGAAGAGTGGATGACACCCGATTTGTTCGCGGGAACTGGCGCCCACGACGAATTTACATTTATGCAGACACCAGGTGCTCGTGCTAAACTCCGTGCGCACCAACGATCCTGGATCCAGGAAGCTGATTTCCGATGGATGAAAGATCACGGTTTGAATGCAGTGCGAATCCCTGTCGGCTACTGGATCCTAGAGGGTGATGCACCGTATGTCGCATCGATTGGTCGGCTTGATTGGGCGATGAAAATGTGTGCAAAGTATGATTTGAAAGCACTGATTTGTTTGCACGGTGCACCCGGTAGTCAAAACGGTCATGACCACAGCGGCAAACGTGGCTCAGTGCTCTGGCACAAGAGCGCACTTTATCGAACCCAAACTATTGAGTGCTTGAAGCAGCTGGCGCATCGCTATGCCGCGCATGCGGCTCTTTGGGGTATTGAGCTGCTCAATGAACCACGTCCTGGGCTGATCCAATGGAAGTTGAGACGTTTTTATAGTCAAGCTTTTCGTCAGCTAGCCGCGATTGTACCGTCGACCGTACGTATTGTGTATTCCGATGCCTTTACGCCGCGGCTGATGGCTGATGCGATTGGCTCAAATGATCGGCGTACAGTTATGGATGTGCACTGGTATCATTTTGTAACCTGGGGGTTTTTGCCACTTCGACCATACTTTGTACTCGTCACACTACACGGCCATCTGTTGCGACGCTTGAGTCGCCGACAGCCGGTTATTGTCGGCGAGTGGAGCGGTGTTTTGTCGGGGAAAATCCTGGGTCGATATGTCGTCACACAACATGCTGCAATCATTCGTGACTACATAGCGCGACAACTCATAGCCTACGAGCCAGCTGAGGGATGGTTTTATTGGAGCTACAAAACGAGCGCGTCTGGCGTTTGGAATTTTCGGTCGCTTGTTGAAGATGGAACCATCGATCTAACCAAATAACAGATGTGATATACTCAATAGATATGAATACTGTGTTTAAACGTACTAAAATTTTGGCGACTCTCGGTCCCGTGACGAACTCGCCTGAACAAATCAAAGCCCTCATCGAAGCGGGCGCAAATGGCTTTCGCTGTAACTTTAGTCACGGCACCTACGAAGAGCGACTCGATCAAATCAAATGGATTCGCGAAGCTAGCAAATCGCTTGACCGTCACGTCGCAATATTGATGGATCTGCAGGGTCCAAAAATCCGTTTGGGCGCGCTCAAGGATAATCATTATGATGTCAAAACTGGCGACCGAATCACGCTTGACTATGCCATAAAAGAACATGATGGCGGCAGCTCATTGCCTGTTCAGTATAATTTGGCCGAAAAAATGAAGGTCGATGAGCCACTGTCGCTTTTTGACGGTAAGGTCAAGGCTATTGTTCGCGATGTGCCGTCTGATACGGCTGTCACAATCGAGATTTTGAACGACGGTTTCTTGATGAGTAAAAAAGGCCTTAATCTACCTGATACAGATTTTGGCGGTGATATATTGACTGAAAAAGACCTGGCTGATGTCGAATTTGGTGCCGATAAAGACTTCGACTTTGTGGCTCTGAGTTTTGTCCAGACCGACGAAGATATCAATGCACTGCGGCAATTGCTCATGAGCAAAGGTTCATCGGCGCAGATTATCGCCAAAGTTGAGACAAAATCAGCTATCCGTGATGACATGCTCGAGAAAATTGTCGAAGCTAGTGATGGTGTCATGGTGGCTCGCGGCGACCTGGCTAGCGAGGCTGGCCCCGAAGTTGTACCAGTCGTACAGCGCAAAATCATCGCGCTGTGTCGGAAATATGGCAAAATCAGCATCGTTGCGACGCAAGTGCTTGGCAGTATGGTTGAGAGCCCAGAGCCATCGCGCGCCGAAGTCAGTGATGTTGCAACGGCTGTTATCCTAGGCGCCGATGTCATCATGCTGTCAGACGAGACGGCGAACGGCAAATATCCAGTCGAAGCTGTGCTGGCTATGCGTAGTACGATCATTTACACACAGGAGAATTGGCCAGTTGAAGCAGTTGCCGAGCAGATCGTCCCTATGAATTACGAACAGCAAAATGCTATTGCTCATGCTGCTGTCGAGATAGCCAAGGATGTTCACGCAGTTGCTATTGTTGCAGAAACAAAGTCGGGTGCCACGGCTGCTCGAATTGCAGCTTGTCGTCCGAATTTGCCAATTGCCGTGGCGACAAGTTCGATCAACGCCGCGCAGCAGTTAGCTCTGACCTATGCGACACGCAGCTTCTTGCGTCCAGATGGTGAGCGTGCTGGCTATGAACTTGCCAAGGAGCTCAAGGCTAATCATTTCCAAGATGACCAACAAGAACCTTTCACGATAGTTATCGTCAGCGGTAAACAGCCAGGACTTGTTGGTGGCACCGACACGATCCGCGTGCGAGTCATCGAATAGGCGCATTGCAGCACGGCGTGAAAAGCTCGCTAGACGTGTCTCTAAAAATGGGGTACACTAAAAGCAGTTAACCATAACCAAATTATTCTAGCGTGGGCAAAACATTAATCATCGGTAACTGGAAAATGAACCTCACAATTCATGAGGCGAGTTTGCTAGCGCATCATTTTGAGAATACTGCCGAATTTTACAATAATGTTGAAGTTGTTGTGGCACCTAGCTTCTTGGCATTACCGACACTGTTACTACAGGTGAGTGCGCGCCGGATTAAACTGGCGGCTCAGGATTTTTACTGGCGTGATGAAGGTGCGTTTACAGGTGAGGTATCTGCTAGACAACTCGATGGGCTTGTGAAATACGCGCTGATTGGTCATTCTGAACGACGCCATATTTTCAACGAAAAAAATCGCGATATTCGCTTCAAAGTTCAGGCAGCCTACCGCAATAACATCATACCGGTGCTCTGTGTTGGTGAGACGGCTCACGAACATGCCAATGGCGAGCGAGCCGACGTCATTCATGACCAAATCATCGAAGGCGTGACGAATATTACGGCCGAAGAAGCGCGCTCGCTTGTGGTAGCCTATGAACCAGTTTGGGCGGTGGGCAGCGGTAAACATGCCGCGACACCGAGCGATCTCGAAAGCGCTATCCGAGCGATACGGAGCCAGTTGAAGCACTTATTCGGCGAAGCAACTGCCCAGGAAGTCCGGGTACTGTATGGCGGCAATGTTCATGCCGATAATGTGGCCAGTTTTTTGAGCACAAAAGGTGTCGATGGCCTGATCGTGGGTAGTGCGAGCCTGGATGCAGTCGCATTTGCAGATATTGTCAAAAAAGCGCACGAGCTAAAAGGAAAGTAGGGAGCATGACAGAGCTTGATTTCGATGAACTTGACCGCGCGGTCAACAACCTGATGCAGGATGTTGATACGACAAAGAGAAATACAGCCTATGATGACCCAGAAGACAAGACGATTGCAATCACAATGGATCAAGAACAGCCAACGCCAGAACCGTCATCAAATGTTGCGCCAGCCGCTCGTCGTGGTCGCTTCATGGACGTCATGCATCCATCGGGTGACATGAAAACTGCCATGATGCCAAAACGCGAGAGTGTGACTATAGACGCGCCACAGTCGATCTCGATCGAGAGCTCACCAGAGTCATCTCCAGTAGATGCGTCAATATCAATTCCTGACGACGTCATCGATGGGCTTGATCAGTCGTCTGAGACGACAGAACTGCCGTCCGCTGTGGTTGAACCAGAGACAACATGGCCTGATCCAATTAGCTTCGCAGAAGGTCACGAGACTACTGGTGCGACTGAATCTGCCGATATACATGAACAGGAGCAGGCCGATCTTACAGATGAGCCACAAGATACGCCAGTTGAACAATTTGGCGCGCCCGAGCCCGAACAATCGGCTGATGATGTAGCCGCGACGGATCACGATGAGACTATTGAGTCTGAGCCGCATGATACTGAAGCTCCCATGGCATCACCATTTTTGCCAGACGCAAAAGTCGAGAAACGGCCACTTGGCACACCGCCAACATTTCCTGATACAGCTGAAGCTACGAGCGACCAAGAGACCTCAGATCAGTCCAGCGAATCAGAATCAACCAGTTCTGATGTGCCGCGCGAGCTATCGCCCGAAATGCTTAATATCGAAGCTGATATGTCGACTTCCAGTGAACCCGAGATTCCCGAAACTGATCAAACCGACACGCCAACAGTACCAGTCGCGACTGATATCGTTCGCCAGTACGACGAAAAACCGAGCACGGAGAACGCATCAAATGGCGCGATTTATGATACCGCCGCTTATCATCAGCCACTGACTCAGGCGCCCAAAAAAGCCCATGGTTGGATGATTATCGTCTGGATACTACTACTTTTGATTGTTGGCGCTATGTCTGGTGCCGCATACTTCTATTTCACAACACAGTAGTCGGTAAAACTTCGCTAAAATAAGACTATGGATATCCTAGCGGGGCTTAATGATGCGCAAAAAAGTGCAGTCGAAACAACGACTGGCCCGCTGCTGATATTGGCGGGAGCTGGTAGTGGTAAGACAAAAACCCTGACGCATCGGATTGCCAACCTGCTGGCTCATGAAGGCGTCTGGCCAAATGAGATTTTGGCCGTGACATTCACAAACAAAGCCGCCAAGGAGATGCGCGAGCGCTTGGCGCAGTTAACTGGTCATCATAATTCGCGTGGCTTTATGCCGTGGATGGGGACATTTCACGGTATTTGTGTGCAGATCTTGCGACATGATGGATCAGCGATTGACATAGCCTCAAATTTTGTGATTTACGACGAAGACGACCGCCAGGGGCTGATCAAGCAAGCCATGAAGGAACTATCGATATCAGGCGATCAAATCAAGCCGCGGGCAGTCTCGAGTGCGATTAGTGCTGCAAAAAATGATTTGTTGACACCGGCTGACTATGCGGCTGATGCCCAGTATCCGTTTCAACAGGCGGTGGCAAAGATCTATAAGCGCTATGAAGAGATGAAACAGGTAGCTGCGGCGCTTGATTTTGATGACTTATTGATCGAAACTGTCCGACTTTTTCGTGACTCACAGGAAGCGCGCGAGAAATATCGTCGGCAGTTTAAACATATCCTGATCGATGAATATCAGGACACCAATGCGGCTCAGTACGCTATTGTCCGCAGCCTGGTGGGCGCAGAAAAGAATATCTGTGTTGTCGGTGATGACTGGCAGTCGATCTATAGTTGGCGAGGGGCTGATTTCAAAAATATCCTCGGGTTTGAGCGTGATTTTCCAGGCGCGACTGTCATAAAATTAGAGCAAAATTATCGTTCGACGGGTGCGATCCTGGATGCGGCGCACAATGTGATTAGCAAAAATATCGAGCGAACTGACAAGAAACTGTGGACAGCGTCCGGTAGTGGTGCGCCGGTCGAAGTTCATATGACATATGACGAAGCCGAAGAAGCATTTCTCGTAGCGAGCCGTATTAATGCCAGTGTATCGATGGGCGAGCGCCAGTACGGCGACTACGCGGTTTTATATCGGATGAACGCTCAAAGTTTTGCCCTAGAACGAGCTTGTCTACAGCAGCACATTCCGTATCAAATTGTGGGCGGTGTGCGATTCTATGACCGCAAAGAAGTTAAGGATATTGTGGCCTATTTACGGCTTATTTACCAGCCAAATGACCGGATGAGTTTCACTCGCATTGTCAACATACCGGCGCGCGGCATTGGTCAGACGAGTCTCGAGAAGTTTTTGGCCTGGCAGGCCGATTCTGGGCTTGATATTATCACAGCACTGCTACAGGCAGATCAGACTGATCGACTACAGGCACGCGCCAAGACTGTGCTTATGAAGTTTGGAGAAACGCTACGACTGTTCCAGACGATGAGTCTGAACGAAAGCAATCCTGGCGAGCTGATTGATCGCATAATTGAGCGCATAGGCTACCGCGAGTATTTGCTTGATGGTACGCCGCAGGCCGAAGAGCGCGATGCGAACATTAGTGTGCTGCTGTCCGATGCGAAATCATTTGCGACTTTACCTGATTTCTTGTCCGAAGTGGCGCTCATGTCGAGCGCCGATACTGGTGGTGATCATAACAAAGTGACGCTGATGACGCTTCATGCTGCCAAGGGGCTGGAGTTTCCAGTTGTCTACATGGTCGGCATGGAAGAAGGGCTATTTCCGCATTCGCGGACATTTGAAGCCGGACC
This sequence comes from uncultured Candidatus Saccharibacteria bacterium, assembly GCA_964401035.1. Lineage (GTDB taxonomy): Bacteria > Patescibacteriota > Saccharimonadia > Saccharimonadales > Saccharimonadaceae > Saccharimonas. The sequence continues at coordinate 392,001 of CAYNWV010000001.1, forward strand.
AAAGGAGCTCGAAGAAGAACGCCGCCTGTGCTACGTCGGCATGACGCGCGCCAAGCAGGAGCTGCATCTTACCTATGCGCAGAGCCGTATGCAGTTTGGGGCGCGCAGTTACGCTATGCCATCGCGGTTTCTCGATGATATGGGGTATGCGGTGGCGCGGTTTGAGCGCGAGCGACCGGCGCAGTCACATTACGATGAGTTTGGCCACGATATGTTCAACGAATTTGATATTGGTGACCGGGTACGGTCGGCACAATTTGGCAGCGGCGAAGTTGTCGATGTCGATGGACTGGCAGTTAGCGTGGCGTTCGATAACGGGACAACCAAAAAACTCAATATTGAGTTTGCACGATTAGAAAAAGTCTAGAATCTTTCCAGAAGGTCATCAAGGCGATCAATTTCATTTGCAGACAGCGCGAGTGCTTGGCGAGTTCGCGCCTCCCGATCCATGTGGTCGGCAGGAACATCTTGATACAAATTTGCTGGATCTTGTCGATGGCGCGAAAAATAACCTACGTAGTGAGCGTGATCGGGCACGCCATTGCCACTTATGAGGAGCTGTGAACCAGAGAATTCAAGATCAATTGCTTCGCGGTCACGGTCAAATAACACATCGAGTCGGTCGGACGTTTGCAGTAATTGCATCAGATACAGCGCGGTAGCGTTTAGTTTACTCGCGACACGGATTGGTAGGTCAACAACACGCTGTCGTTCACCGGGCGTGCCGTAGGGAGGCAGTGTCAAGAATTGACCGTGCATTTTTGGGTACTTTGCAACGAGTGCGACAACATGAGGAGTAATGGCGTCTTCGACGTAGATTGGTGAGCAGCTTGGGTCAGCCAGCGCTTTTTCGAGAACTGTGCCAGGTGCTCGATCGCCAGTTGCGTACAGTAACCGACGTTGGATTTCGGGCATATCGGAATTGAGTGGGTCAGATGGATCACCACTTGCATGAATAATTTCTTTTGACATGCCTCGCAACATTCTTTCTATTTAGACATAATTATTACCTGAAATCAACAGCGAAATCTTCAAAAATGCTTACGTGTTTGATATACTGGAACGAGCGTACTCGAGGTAGAGTTCGTATTCTATGACTGATTTTTCGATACAACACCAACCAGCTCGATATTGGATGATCGCGATTGCCGCGTTTGTTGCGCTTGTCGCTGTGGTCGGTATTTCATCGCGGATGGCCAACGCCGCCGATGCCACCATCCATGCTGGCGAGCATATCTTGACGATTCATGACAATGGTGAAGACCGCGGGTTTATTACCAAACAGACAACATTTCGGGCTGCTCTCCAGGATGCTGGCGTGCGTCTGGATGACAACGACATGACCGAACCGAGCCTGGACGATCCTATTCTTTCCGACTCATACGAAGTCAATATCTACCGAGCGCGACCAGTTGTGATCCGTGATGGCAAAGTCAGCACAAAACTCATCACGGCGTATCGCACCGGTAAACAGATCGCCAAACAAGCCGGTCTGGTACTGAACGACGCAGACATCACAAAGCTCATGCCGTCAAAAGACCCAGTAGCCGATGGCGCTGGTGAGATTTTAACGATAGACTATGCAACACCACTAACATTTATCTTTTACGGCAAACAAACCGCTGCGGCGACACGCACCGTAACAGTTGGCGATTTTCTGCATGACAAAGGCGTGACACCGGCAGCTGATGATACGCTCGTACCATCGGTAGAGACACCTATAAGCGCTGGTATGACGATCCAACTGTGGAAAAACGGCAAACAGACCGTCACTGTTGACGAAGATATCGCGTTCACCACGCGACAAATCAACGATGCCAACCGAGACAAAAGCTACAAGGAAATCCAGACCGCTGGCGCTAACGGCAAGCGCACAGTAACGTACGAAATTATCATGCAAAACGGCAAAGAGGTATCGCGCAAAGAGGTTAATGCAGTTGTAGTTAAGCCAGCGACTGAGCAGGTCGAAGTCATCGGCGTCAAAGGCATGTATACGACACCGAGTCAGAACGAATCAATTACCTGGGCGTTTCTGATTGACAAAGGTCTGACGAGAGAGCAGACAGCTGGTATTATGGGCAACTTGAAGCAAGAACATGGTTTTCAAACCAGCGGTGATGGCCTGGCACAGTGGACGGGATCGCGCTTGTCGAGACTCCAGACGATGTACCCTGATAGCTCGACAACAATCCAGTCGCAACTCGACTATCTGTGGTATGAATTGAGCGGGCCGTACAGTAAAGTACTGGCGAACATTCGGGCGCAGACCACTGTCGAAGGTGCAGTCGTTGTTTTCCAGAATCAATACGAACGCTGCGGTGTCTGTGTCGAGAATCGACGGATCCAATTTGCCTACGATATCTTAGCGAGTCACTAGATGCCGACCAACAAAGCCCTTGGCCAGCACTGGCTATCTGATCGCGAGACGTTGGCGGCGATTGCACATGAGGCAGATATCGAACCTGGCGACACGGTATTGGAGATTGGCCCAGGGCTGGGTACATTGACCAGTGAATTACTGCGTCATGGTGCCCATGTCGTGGCTGTCGAATACGATGCCGAACTGGCTCGAAAATTACCGGGGCAGTTCCCCGGGAAAGACCTGACCGTTATTCACCAGGATATTTTGCAGTTTGACCTATCAACGCTGCCGAGCAGCTACAAAGTCGTGGCTAACGTGCCGTATTACATCACAAGTAAAATTGTTGAAGCATTGGTGCGAGCGCACAATAAGCCGACACGCGCTGTGCTGCTCGTCCAGAAAGAAGTTGCCGAGCGAATAGCTGCTCGTCCTGGAGACATGAGCCTACTGGCGCTGAGCGCTCAACTATTTACAGATACGAGCCTGGGGATTTTTGTGCCGCGTCAATTATTCACGCCGCCGCCAAAAGTTGATTCGCAGGTCGTAGTGCTCGATTTTTTGACTACGCCGCGTATTGCAGCCGAAGACGAAAAAGCTTTTTGGCGGGTTGCTCATGCTGGTTTTTCAGAAAAACGCAAAAAACTGCGCAGCTCGATCGCGGCGGGACTCCATATCACAAAACCACAGGCCGAAACGCTACTTCGCCATGCTTCGATTGACCCCCATGCGCGCGCCGAAGACCTATCGATCGCTGAGTGGCAGCGGTTGGCGCGTGACGCAGTATAATAGTCGTATATGATTGCAGCTGATCAACCAACCTGTTTCCCAGATACCGTTCTCGTCGCAGTGTCATCAAAAACTGATGGGACAATGCTCGATCGAGCGATGGGTGTTCATGATGGCACAATTGTCTCAAATCGAACGAAATTTTGTGATCTGATTGGTATCGACTACGGTAATGTTGTCTACCAGCGGATTATATACGCCGACGACGCTAGCTACGCCCTGATCACCGACGCTCATCGTGAATCGACGACAAGTGTCGTAAGCGAGGTAATTGGCGATGCAATTTATACGACGACACCGGGGATTGCAATTATGCTGCCAGTGGCTGACTGTGTGGCAACCGTGATTTACGACCCAATTCGACAGGCTATTTGTACGGCCCACCTGGGTCGTCACTCGTCCTATGCGAAACTCGCGACCCATGTAGTAGCGCGTTTTGTTGCGGGTGGTAGCAGGCCGGAAAATCTGGTGGTATGGATGAGTCCAAATGCTAGTAAAAAAAGCTATCGACTCGATTGGTTTGACCGAACAGCCGATCCAGATTGGGCGGGATATTATGAACAAAAAGATGACGGTGTGGCTATCGACCTGGCGGGTTTTAATCAGAATTTATTTGAGAAATCTGGTGTGCTATCGGCAAACATACACGCATCTCCTGTCGATACCATGACAGACGATAACTATTTTTCACACCGGACAGGCGATACTGGCGGGCGAATTGTTGTCGTGGCTGGCCTTCGCTAGCGCGCGACGACATAGTAACTAGCGCCAACCGTATAATAGCCGTCACCGAGTGGATTTGTCGAACAGTTGCCGACCACCTGTTTTTCTTTTGGACTTGCTTCCAGGCGATAGACGAGGATATACATCTGCCGAACGGCCGATCCACAGTAGGTGCCCGAGTTCGCATAGTAGCCATAGTTATAGACGCCAGCCGTACCGGCGATGATAGCACCTGCTGAATTTGTCGGGTCGACGGGCATTTTGTCGATGGCGCTACCCATGACAGTATTGAATGTCGTTGTCCAGCTGGTGGTATCTGAGGTGTACCAGAGCGGGTTAATTGAAGAATTTGTGCCGCTCGCGCCAGGGTACTGACCATTATCGTCGTAATAAACTTCGAGGGCTTTGATAATATTGGCGATATCGGTCTTTCGCCTGGAATCGCGGCTTTTTGCCTGCACGCCGCTGTAGGCGAGCATCGTGATCCCGACCAAGATAGCGATAACGCTGACGACTACCAATAGTTCAATGATAGTGAAGCCGCTTTTGCTTTTTTGCATACCATCAGTATAGCGTGCGAGGAAGATTGCGGTCAAATAGTGCGACCTCTGGTATACTAGGCGTAATGGGAAAGAAATTATATATTACCACGGCCATCCCGTACGCCAACGGTGTCCCGCACATTGGACATGCAGTAGACTACTTGCTAGCTGATATTTGGGCGCGCTACCAGCGTCAAAACGGTAACGAAGTACGTTTCCAGGTCGGTACCGATGAACATGGCAACAAGGTCGCCATGAAAGCTGCCGAGATGAATCTAGAACCGCAGCAGTTTGCCGACCAGATGGCCGTTGTCTACAAAGCGTTTATCGAAAAAATGAATGTTCAATACACGGACTTTATCCGGACAACTGATCCGCATCACGTGGCGGCCTGCCAGTATATTTGGCAGCAGCTCAAGCCATTTATTTACAAAGGTACCTATGAAGGCTGGTATTGTGTTGGCCATGAAGCCTTCTTTACCGATAAAGAAGTCGAGGCAACCGGCGGCACGTGTCCGGATCATCAACGGCCATACGAACATATCAGCGAAGAGAACTACTATCTGCGTTGCAGTGATTTTAGCGACAAAGTTCGTGAAGCAATCGAGTCAAAGCACATGGAAATTGTGCCAGATTTTCGTGCCAAAGAATTCTTAGAACTCATGAAAGACGGCCTGAAAGATGTCTCGATATCGCGTCCGCGAAAGACGCTCAGTTGGGGTGTACCGGTGCCAGACGACCTAGAGCAGGTGATGTATGTCTGGGTTGATGCCCTTGCAAACTATATTACAGTCATTGGCTATCCTGACGGAGCTGATTGGCAAGAGTATTGGCCGGCCGAGATGCAAGTCATCGGCAAAGATATCTTGCGATTTCACGCTGGTATTTGGCCACCGATTCTCCTGGGGTTAGGCTTGGAGCTACCAAAACAGCTCCTTGTGCACGGCCATGTGAATTCCAGTGGTGCCAAGATGAGTAAAACTGTCGGCAATGTTATCGATCCAAACCAGATTATGGACGAATACGGTGTCGATGCTTTTCGTTACTATTTCGCGCGCCATATTCCGACGCTTGACGATGGTGATTTCACTTGGGAAAAGTTCGAAACTGCCTACAATACAGAACTCGGCAATGATCTTGGCAACCTCGTGCAGCGTGTCGCCAGCATGATTACGCGCTATCAGGCGGGTGTGATCGGCGATGCACCGCAAAGCGAACATGACATGGGGCCGTACCGACAGTCTATGGAAGCGCTGGAATTTAACCGGGCTCTTGACGAGGTTTGGCAGACCATACGTTCGCTCAACCAGTACCTGGAAAACGTCAAGCCGTGGGAAATCGCCAAAAATCGCGAGAAAGATCCCGAAGAAGATACTCATTTGTCTGAAGTGCTCGGCTACGCGTCAGGTATGTTACTGCAGGTCGCTGATCTCTTAGTGCCGTTTATGCCGACCACTGCAGCCACCATCCACCAGATGTTTGAAACCGGTGTGGTGCCGAGTGATATCCAGCCGCTTTTCCCAAAACAATACCTCCATACGACCGACCCGCGTCTCAAGGCTTAGGCTATGTTGATTGATTCACATTGTCATATTCATGACTCAGAATTTTTTCTCGCTGATCAGCAAGTAGCAGCCTATGACCAGGCGATTGCTACAAATGTATCTATGATCTGTGTTGGCACAAGTGCGCGGTCATCCCGTGAGGCTATCGAGTTTTGTCAAACGCGCAACCGTGCCTATGCGGTTATCGGTGTGCACCCGCATGATGCTAAAGACGGTTGGTCAGAAATCACCAAATTACTCGCAGCGCATCGATCAGATATTGTTGGTATCGGTGAGATTGGGTTGGATTACTACTATAATCACAGCCCGAGAGAGGTACAGATCCAAGCCCTAGAAGCGCAGCTGCAACTAGCACTTGATGACGATCTTCCCCTGAGTTTTCATGTCAGAGATGCGTTTGATGACTTTTGGCCGATATATGACAACTTTCGGGGTATTCGTGGTGTACTTCATAGCTTTACGGATTCACCACATAACCTTGAAAAAGGCCTAGAGCGAGGGCTTTATATCGGTGTCAACGGTATCAGTACATTCACGAAAGACGCCGCGCAGCGTGAACTGTACAGCTCGATCCCGCTTGAGAAACTACTTCTTGAAACAGATGCCCCATTCTTGACGCCAGCGCCATTCCGTGGTAAAATCAACGTGCCAACATATGTGTCTAGGGTCGCGGAGGTTCAAGCAGATGCACGTCATCTGCCACTGACTACCATTGCGTCCACGACGACAGCAAATGCTCGGGCATTGTTCGGAGTCTAAAAATATGGCATACCACCTCGAGAGTTCAGATCTACCACCAGCTGCCGCCCCGCGAGCAGAGGCTTTTCAAACGCCTGATTATCAGGGCTATCTCGATGTGAAAGCGTTGACTGAGGAAACGATGCGCTTGGCGGCATCTGCTGTTAGGGGCGCTGATATTTTGAGCGGTGTTTACAGCAAGGCGCCGCGTACCCATATCGAACAATATGCCGATGTACAGCGCGCATACGCCCCAACTGTCGAAGTGCCAGCGTCACCAGATCTGCTCGTGGCTGCGCTTGGTCGCGACCTCGTCGAGCGTCGCAAGCAAGCGATCGGTACGCTACCGCCCGATTGGAGAATCGCAGATGAGTAGTCTGCTCTCGAAATTTATAACTCTCCTCGTCGGTAATACCAGTGACCCGACGACTTTTTCTCTACCGAGTTTTCCGCGCCTGCATGTGCCACAGAATCCTATCAAACGAACACCGCGTGTTCTGACCGAGCGCGAACTCTTGACGCAGGAAAGTAAAATCGGCGCCCAGCTCTTTGGAGCGATTCCGGCAGGTCATCGCCGCGAGTTCTTTTGCCTGGATGACGCTAACTGGATTTGGCACGAAGAGTGGAAGGACGAAAATGGCATCATGCAGCGTATGACAGTCCGTTATGAAGTCAACCAACATGGTATTTTGAAAGTCCAAGAAGGTGCTCGCTACAGCTATCTCGAGGGTGATGAACTGGCTAACTTTGTGGCCGCTGTCAAAGCTTATCACGACCAAGTGATTCGTACGATTTACTCACAGCTACCGCAGACTGCTTAGGCTGATACAATAGAACTGTGGACGAGCCGATGATATATCTTGATCATGCCGCCGCGACCCCTGTCGCGGACTTTGTTGTAGCGGCCATGCGGTCGTACTTTTCGGAGCAGTTTTATAACCCGTCGAGTCCGTATGCACCGGCTATTGCAGTCCGGCGCGAGTACCAAGCTGCCAAAGCCAAACTGGCACAGGTGATCGGCGCCAAACCCGATGAAATTATCATGACAGCCGGCGCGACCGAATCGATTAATCTGATAATCGGCAGCGTGTCAGGGCATATTGTCACGAGTACGATTGAGCACGCTGCTGTTTTAGAAGCGGTGTGTACTCACGACCATACGCTCGTCGATGTTGATGCGACAGGTTTGGTGCACCCAGAGGCCATTGCGGCCGCTATCACACCCGAAACCGAACTTGTCACGATTGCCTACGCCAATAACGAACTCGGTACGATTCAGTCGCTGTCATCGATTGCGCGCGTGGTCGAAGCGGAGCGCGTGCGTCGCCGAGAAGCAGGCGAGACGCGACCAATTTATTTCCACAGCGATGCCTCGCAGGGCGCCGGAATTCTCGATCTACAGGTGGCTCGTCTTGGTGTCGACGCACTGACACTCAATGCCGGTAAAGTCTACGGGCCAAAGCAAGTCGGGCTATTGTGGGCATCGCATCATGTGTCACTCACGCCACTTCTGCGTGGCGGTGGTCAAGAGCGAGGACTCCGAAGTGGTACCGAAAATGTCGCTGGAGCCGTCGGTTTTGCAACCGCTCTGTTCGCCGCTGATTCACATAGAAAAGCCGAAGGTGCGCGGCAGCGAGCGCTTCGTGATAGCCTACAAAGTCATCTTACGAAAGCATTTCCAGAAGCAATTATTTCCGGCAACCCAAAAAAACAGCTCCCCGGTTTTCTCCATATCTCATTTCCTGGGCTGGATGCTGAACGATTACTTATGCTGTGTGAGATGCGGGGCGTACTGGTGGCGACAGGTAGTGCTTGTGCGGCAAATAGCGGGACACGCTCGCATGTGCTAGAGGCAATTGGTTTAGCGCCCGAAGTGGCTGACGGCAGCCTGCGTTTGACACTTGGCAAACTCTCAAATGAGTCGAATATTGAACGAGCTGGTGTTATCATAGAAAACATTGTATTGAACGAAAAGAAACGGGTGGGTCTATGAAGGTACTGACAACCAGCTTGGTGCTATCACTTCTCCTCATTGCCGGGTTAATATGGGCAATCGGTGTCTATCTCGCGCCAGACGATTTGGCGCAGTGTAGCGTGGCGCCGTCTGAGAAAAAAGGCTGTGAAGTGGCTGGTGCGATTGTTGCCGTCAGTGGCGGCGATACCACCGCTCGTGCCGAAGAGGCCATAAAACTCTATAAAAACGGCTGGGCTCCTCACCTGATCTTTTCAGGTGCCGCTGCCGACAAATCTGGCCCCTCAAATGCCGAAGCTATGCAGCGTCAAGCAATTGCCGCCGGTGTGCCAGCTGGAGCTATCATGATCGAAACGGCCAGCGAGACAACCGAGAAAAATGCCGTCAATACTGCAAAATTATTGCGCGAACAGAGTATCAGTTCGATTATCCTGGTGACATCACCGTACCATCAGCGCCGAGCCATGCAAGAATTCAAAAAGCAAGATGGCCTAACGGTACGATCACACCCGTCGACAACCGATAAAGACTGGAGTCGTACTTGGTTTTTATCGCCATACGATTGGTCGCTGGCTGGTTCGGAGCTCGTGAAATCATTCATAACTGGTAGTGCCGAGGCAGTCCAAAAGTGACCCGCGTCTATGTCGGTATGAGTGGTGGCGTCGACTCGTCACTGACGGCCGCTTTGCTCGTAGAGCAAGGCTATGATGTGACTGGGGTCTATATGAAAAACTGGAGCCAAGACCTACCCGGTATGGTCTGCCCGTGGGCAGATGATCTGGCGGACGCTAAGCGTGTCGCGGTCGGGCTAGGGATTGATTTCAAGGTTTTTGATTTTGAACGCGAGTACCGTGAACGTGTCGTCGAATATATGGTCGAAGAATACCGCCTTGGACGAACGCCCAACCCTGATATTATGTGCAACCAAGAGGTGAAGTTCCGTTTATTTCTAGATACAGCTCTGGCTGATGGCGCGGACATGATCGCGACTGGTCACTATGCCAAGACATCGGGGGGACGACTCTACCAGGCAGCCGATGCAGCAAAAGACCAGACCTACTTTTTGTACCGCGTGACGCACGAGGCACTCGAGAAAACACTATTTCCACTCGGAGAGTATCAAAAAAGTGACGTTCGTCGCATGGCGCTAGATCGCAAGCTTTATACCGCCGAAAAGCGAGATTCGCAGGGAATCTGTTTCGTTGGCCAGATAGGTGTTCGAGAATTTCTGAGTCAATATGTAAAGAGCCAGTCAGGTAGTATCATCGACTGCGATACCGGGGCAGTAATCGGTCGTCACGACGGCGCGATTTTCTATACACTTGGTCAGCGTCATGGTCTGGATCTAGGCGGCGGCTTGCCATACTACGTGGTTGGCAAAGATATGGATCACAATACTGTTTATGTGACGCGCAACATGAATGATGAGACAATGTGGCGTCATTCGCTGTTTTTAACGAACATTCATTGGATTACCGAGCCGGCTGACGATAGTGAATTGCTGCAAATTCGTTTGCGCCATCGCGGCGAGCTGAGGTCGGGACGTATCGAAGCGGGCGAGTTACTACTCGATGAGGCAGAGCGCGCTGTCGCACCAGGACAGTCGGCTGTTTTTTACCGAGACGACGAATGTCTTGGCGGTGCGATTATTGTCTAGTGCGATGTCCTTGACCTCCTCATTCCCCTCATACTAAACTACCACTGTAAAGTCCTCGATGCGAGCGAAGACAAAAAGTGTGAGAAATACCAGAGAGTTTATTAAAGAGAGGGAATTAGTACACTATCATGCGGATCACTCGTTCCGCGTCGTATCGCTTACAGCTCGCCACCACGACGACGCTTCAGAAAATAACCACGACTACACTGACCATTGGCTTCATGGTTGGACTAACCTTGCTCAGCCAAAACCTCATCCACAAACCACAGACTGCCCATGCCGCAGCTACACCCGAAGCCTGCTTTGGGTTTGATTCAGGTACCGGCACAATTACAAGCTACTATAGCAATGAAGACAACAACGCCGCGAATCCAGCCTGCCCAAAGGATGTTGAGATCCCAGCCACGATTGGGGGAGTGAATACGGTGAATATCGGCGCTAGCTCCTTTTCATTCAACCAGCTCACTGCTGTTACTATCCCAAGCTCAGTCACAACAATTGGCGACTATGCTTTCTCATACAACCCAATCACCACCGTCACTGTTCCATCCTCAGTTACAGATCTTGGCGATTCCGTCTTTTATAACAATAGACTTACCGCGATTCCGACTTATTTCGACAACCCAAGTATCACAATAATACCAGACGGGACATTTGGGGGTAATAATTTCACTTCCGTGAGCATCCCGAGTAATATCACAACCATTGGCAACTACGCCTTCTCTAACAGCCAGATTACTACGCTCACCATCCCAAACTCAGTCACAACTATTGGTTACAACGCTTTCTCTAACAACCGGCTCACTAGCGTCACTATCCCAAACTCAGTCACGGCCATTAACTACGCCGCTTTCCTAAATAACCAGCTCACTAGCGTCACTATCCCAAACTCAGTCACGGCCATTGGTGGCTATGCCTTCTGTAATAACCAGCTCACTAGCGTCACTATCCCAAGCTCAGTCACAACAATTGGCGATTTTGCCTTTCACTCAAATCAGCTTACCACTGTAACGATCCCAAATTCAGTGACACAGATAGGTAGCTACGTTTGCTGGACAGAATCCCTCTGGTGGATGGAATAGCGTTGAGCTTAACTCCAACGACCCAGCCCGTGTCCAGGCCGCCAAAGACTCCATCTGGTATGTTCGTCTCATCACCGTAGATCCCTCAAACCCAAGCAACCTCAAAGATGCTGTCGACGATTCGCTTGGTGGCCACCTCCTCAACGCCGCCGCTGCAACCTTCCGCTTCACCAATACATCTGGTACTGAACTTGCTCCCTCGGTGACTCGGGCGGGTAGAATATCGGAAGGTATCTTCCTCTCTGACTATCTTGTCAAGAACGGGCCGACCATTGCGGATCCAGCGAATCCATTTGAACTCTCCGACTACCTCCGCCTCGGTCAAACAGTCACGCTCACACCTCCCACCATCCCAGGCTACCTCACACCAGACTCAGCGAGTCTCGTGCTGTCAGCTGACCCTTCAGCGAACATACATACCTTTGTCTACACACCAGTCGTCTCCTCGGTTGCCTTTGCCGCGCAGCCAGCACCAGCTGGTGTCACGGCTACCCTTGCTGCTAGTACCCTGAGTCTCGATACGAGTAAAGACTGTACCCATATCGAATCAAGCCAACTCCTCCCTAGCTCTAGCTTCACAGCACCAAGTACCCAGACAACACCACAGCGTACCCTGGGTGGTCTGAACTTCACCCTGACCTGTACTACACCAGGTGGTGACGCTACAGTCACCATGAAACTCAATGCAACCATCGACTCTCTTGCTAAACTCCACGTCTACAAAAAAGACCAAGCTGGCAAAGTCACTGACATTACCGACCATGTCACGCTCACTCAAAACCCAACCACCAAAACCATCTCCCTTAGCTATAACCTCATAGATGGTCATACCTTCGACGACGACAACCACATGAACGGCCAGATCCTTGACCCAATCTACATTACTGTGGATACAGATGCGAGGTTGGCGGAGACGGGCAGTAATTTAGTCTTACTAGCGGGAGTAAGTGGGGCAGTAGTTACGGTCAGCGCGATACTCGTGGCAGTGATATCGATGCGCTTGCGAAAGACCACCATAACAGAGGCCAAAGCGGTTGCTTTAAAATAATGCTCGTGCTATGATATCCACAGATTGAGACAGGTAGAAACACGGGAATGAGGAGAATATGAGATATAGGTCAGCTTTTGGTAGTAATGTAGTAATCGGTATCGTAATGATGGGGATTAGCGTTATCGTAGGGGCGCGACCGGTAGCAGCGGCTACGCCAAATGATAATTGTTTCTATTTTTCGGCCGGTACGATTATTAACTATTACCAATATGAGAATAACGACTCGGCAAATCCGGCATGCCCAACAGATGTTGATATACCGAGTTCAATTGGGGGCGTAACGGTGACCGCGCTTGACAGAGATTCATTTGGCGGTAATTCTCTTACGTCTGTCACTATCCCCAGTACGGTGACGTCGATTGGGCACCATGCTTTTTACTATAATCTGCTTACATCGATCACCATTCCTGACTCTGTGACGTCGATTGACTATAGTGCTTTTCATGGTAACCTACTGAGTTCTGTCACTATTTCTAACTCGCTCACAGCAATAGCCGACGACACCTTTGGTGATAATCAGCTTACGTCAATTACCATCCCTAGTTCTGTGACGTCGATTGGCCGTAACGCTTTTTCCCTTAATCAGCTTACGTCAATTACCATCCCTAGTTCTGTTACCGCGATCGGTGACTACGCATTCTCGGATAATCAGCTGACTACTGCTTCGATCCCGAGTTCAGTTACCTCACTTGGTAGTGGCGTCTTTAGTGCCAATAAGTTCTCCAGCCTGCCGGCTTACTTTTCAAACCCTAGCATCACGACTATACCGGCCAATACCTTCTTCGGCAATCAATTTAACACCCTTGCACTACCGGGTAATATTACAACGATAGGAGACCGGGCATTTACTGCAAACAAGATACAGTCTGTCGCTATACCAGCGTCAATTGTAGCACTGGGATACTCACCGTTTGATCATCAAAACCCACTTGGTGGCACTATATTTAATGAGCTTCTTTCTCGAGATCCGGCTCGCAGTCAGGCGGCGCTTGACAGTATTTGGTATGTCAGACTCACGCTCGCTGACGCATCAAATGTACATGGTTTGCACGACGATGTCGTTGTCGCTAATGAGCCAAGAGTGGATCTGAACGGCAATGGTACAACCAGTGACTACATAAATTTCGGTGGTCATGTTATCGGTGTGGCGCAAGCGACAACTCGCTTCACTGATAGTGCTGGAACAGATCTCTTGCCAAGCATTCTGCAGGTAGGTAAACTGAACGACGGCACTGTCATCTCGAACTACCTGGTGAAAAATGGGCCAAGGATGCCAGAGCCTGTGGATTCGCGGAACCCTACACCAGCTGAACTGCAAGCTTACCGGGATGCATTGGCGGCCTACCACCGCCTTGGCGATAGTGTGAACTTGACTGCACCGGCTATCACTGGCTACTCTATCGTGACACCGACTAGCCCTCACAGTCTCACTCTATCTACTCCATCGAGTAACCTGACATTTGTCTACTCAAACCCAGTTCTCAAAATTGATCTCGCAACTCACGTGACGGCTCCTGTCCCAGCCGTTGCTCCGGCTGTCGCACAGGCTACTTTGGTTGCTGATCCAACAGGGACTTGCGCCGACCTCACCTCCGCACAACTCCTAGCGCCACAGGGTATTGCCGCACCAGATACCGCTATCACCATCGTCGGTGGTATTCAATTCACCGCGCAGTGTACAACCCCAGGCGGTAGCGTACCAGTCCAGATTCAACTCGGTACTCACTACGCTAATCTGGGTGCCTTGAGAGTGTACAAGCAAAGCGGGACAACCATGACCGACATCACGAGCCAAGTCACGCTCAAGAACCAGACGGTCAATGGTGTACTCCGTACAGTGATTAGCTACATACCTGTCGATGGTGCCGCCTTCGACGACGATGCAGTCGTCAACAGCCTTATTAATGACCCAATCTATATCGGTATTGCAACTGCTGAGCTGGCTGCAACTGGTGCGAATCTCATCCTGCTTGTAGGGGCCGGTAGTGCGGTCGTTATCGTTGGCGTTATACTGCTAGTCGTCTTACGTTCAAAAAAGCATTTGTCTCGTTAAGCGACCTCTGTTAAGATAGGTATATGACGACACAAGAAATCCGTAGTGCTTATTTGAAGTTTTTTGCTGATCGTGGACACGAGATTGTGCCCCGCGCGCCACTAGTTTTGCAGGGCGATCCGACAACGCTATTCACGGGTAGTGGCATGCAGCCCATGATCCCATATTTACTTGGTGATCCTCATCCAAAAGGCAAGCGCCTCGCTGACAGCCAGACGTGTTTACGCGCTCAAGATATTGATGATATCGGTGATAATCGGCATACGACGTTTTTTGAAATGCTCGGTAACTGGAGCATGGGCGACTACTACAAAAAAGAGCAGATCCCATGGATGTTTGATTTTCTAACTGATGTCGTGGGATTGGATCCTTCAAACATTTATGTGACCTGCTATATTGGTAACGACGCTTTTCATATTCCCAAAGATACCGAAGCAGCTGAAATCTGGGCGGATTTGTTTGCCACCAAGGGCCTTAGTCATGGAATGGCTGATATTGGCTCTGAAGCTGCTGGCGCAGCTCGTGGTATGAACACGGGTGAGCGTATTTTCTTTTACGACGGCAGTAAGAACTGGTGGAGTCGCAATGGCAACGAGGCCCACACGCCAATTGGTGACCCATGCGGCCCTGATAGCGAGATGTTCTATGATTTTGGCACGCCACATGACACAAGCTTCGGTGCTAATTGTCATCCAAACTGTGACTGCGGGCGATTTATGGAGATCGGCAACAATGTCTTTATGGCTTACAAAAAGATTGGCGACGGCCAGTTTGAGGAACTAGAGCAGAAAAATGTTGACCAAGGCTCTGGTCTGGAGCGGATTGCCGCTGCGGCCAATAACGACCCAGATGTCTTCAAGATCTCTCTGATGTGGCCGATTATCGAAAAACTACAAAGCCTGAGCGGTAAACAGTACGAATCTCACACTGAGAGTATGCGAGTCATCGCTGATCACTTACGAGCGGCAACATTTTTAGCTGTCGATGGCTGCGCGCCAAGCAATAAGGAACAGGGCTATGTTATGCGCCGGTTGTTGCGGCGTGCGATTCGCTATAGTTTTGCATTCGGCATCGAGCAAAATTTCTTGCAAGAAGTTGTACCAGTGATTGCCGACCTCTACTATCAGGACTTTCCGGAAGTTGCCGAAAACCGAGACGCAGTTATCGCAGTGCTGGTGAAAGAAGAAAAGGCCTTTCGCCAGACGCTGCGCAAAGGCATAAAGGAACTCGAGCGTCTCAAAGACAATGGCCTGACGGGCGACGAAGTATTTACTCTCTATGACACCTATGGCTTTCCGGTCGAGCTCAGTACGGAAGAAGCCTATCGTCAAGGTATTGCTGTTGATCCCGACTGGCGCGATCAGTTCGAAGCAAAAATGCGCGAACAGCGCGAACGTTCGCAGACAGCCGCAAAGGGTACGTTTAAGGGCGGTCTCGAAGGTCATGATGACATCCATTTGAAATACCATACTGCAACACATCTTCTACAGTCAGCGCTGCGCGAAGTCTATGGCACGCAGCTCAGGCAGCACGGTAGTAACATTACAACTGAGCGCTTGCGCTTTGATTACAACCATGATGGCAAGATGACCCCTGAAGAGAAAGCTCGTGTTGAAGAGCTCGTCAATGGTTGGATTGATCAGGATTTGCCAGTCTGGTTTACGATGTATCCCACTGAGCAGGCGCTGGATATGGGTGCAATCGGACCGTTCGGCGAACGCTATGGTGATGAAGTCAAAGTCTATCAAATGGGCAAGGATGATCAGATGGCTAGCCTCGAAATCTGTGGTGGTCCTCACGTGACGCATACCGGTCATCTCGGAGAAGGCGGCAAGCGTTTCCAGATTACCAAAGAAGAAGCTACGGCGGCAGGAATTCGCCGCGTCAAAGCTGTACTAGTCTAACTAACGAGCGATCTTGTTTTGTGAGTGACTGGGTTTTGTTATATACTTATACTAGCTATGCTTATTCACAAAATTAAACAGTCGTTGAAAAAAGACACGACCGATCATGACCAAGTTTTGGTTGGTCTCGATATTGGCACCGAATTCGTGAAAGCGCTGATTGCAAAAGTAGCTGGCGATCAGATCGAAATTGTTGGTGTTGGTCGAATACGTCAGGACATTGGCGATATGCACCAAGGTGCGATTGCAGATATTGCTGGTGTTGTCAAAAACTGCGAAGAGGCTCTGTCGCAAGCCGAATCTCAGGCTGGGTTTCGAGCGAAGCGTGCGATTATTGGGATCGCCGGCGAACTCGTGAAGGGTGTGACACACACAATCCGCTACCGTCGTCCGCAGCCAGACCGACCACTTGATGAAACCGAGATGGAGTTTATTATCGAAAAAGTCCAAGATCGGGCAGCTGCAAAAGCTCAAAAACAGATTGCGCTCGAGACCGGCAACGAAGACGTCGAGGTCAAGTTGGTTAACTCGGCATTGGTTAGTATTCATATCGATGGCTACAAGGTCAGTAACCCAATCGGGTTTCAGGGCAAAGATGTCGCAGTGCAGATTTATACGGCTTTTGCGCCAATGGTGCATATCGGCGCGCTCGAGCGCGTAGCCAATGAACTTGCGCTTGATTTGCTTGCAGTGGCGGCTGAACCGTTCGCGGTGTCTCGCAGCGTCTTAGGCACTGACGCTAACAGTACTTTTACAGCGATTTTGGCTGATGTTGGTGGTGGTACGACAGATATTGCCGTTGTCAATGACGGTGGAGTTGAAGGTACCAAGATGTTTGGTATCGGGGGACGTAGCTTCACAAACACCATCGCTAGCGATATGGGCATTAGTTACGATAATGCCGAGAAGCTCAAGGTTAATATCGATCACGAACAAGTCAAAGCGAGTGTGAAAAAAGATGTTGAAGCCGCTGTCGACAAGACACTCGATGTTTGGATCGCAGGGGTAGAGCTGGCTTTGAGTGAGTTTGATTCGGTTGATCATCTGCCGAATCGTATTTTACTTTGTGGCGGCGGCTCGAGTCTCAAGCGGCTGGTGACGGCGCTCGAAGAGCGCGAATGGTACAAAGACCTGCCTTTCACGAGGCGGCCAAAAGTGCAGCACATTGAGCCGATGGATGTTGTGGGGATAACTGATGCGACCGAGCAGGCGAGCGATCACACATATATCACGGCCATGGGGCTGCTCAGGGTTGGTTATGATACAATGACTGGCAGTGCTGAAGCAGATACGCTGAAAGAAAAATTGAATCGCATACTGAGGGTCTAACAGATGCAAAAAGACGTTATTTATATCGATACCGAAGACGACATTACCGCTATTATCGGCAAGGTCAAGGCTTCAAAAAGCCATATTGTTGCACTTGTACCACCAAAAAGAATTGGGGCAATTCAAAGTGCCGTGAACCTCAAGCTGGTGCAACGCGCAACAGAACAGGCCGGCAAGCGACTAGTGCTTATCACAAATAACCAGGCATTATCGGCTCTGGCAAGTTCCGCTGCTATCCCTATTGCAAAAAACTTGCAGTCAAAGCCCGAAATGACCGAGTCCCCCGTGCACGATACTGACGATGACGACGATATTATTGATGGCAACTCCATCCCCAATGACACAGCATCAGATGAGGGTACCGATTCTAGTGATTCCGATGTAGAGAGCGATACACAAGCGGCGGCCGGTACGGTTGGTGCAGTAGCGGTTGCTTCGGCTGCAAAAGGCAAGCTATCTGATGCAAAAACTGCAAGCAGCGCCCGCGTTGCCGCAGTCAAAGCACGTGGACGCACGGTCATCCCAAATTTTGACAGTTTCCGCAAGCGCCTGTTTCTGATCGCTGGTGGCGCGGTTGCTCTATTAGTGTTTCTGATCTGGGCGATATTCTTTGCAGCTCAGGCAAAAATCACGATCGCTGCAAAAACAACAGGTTCCGCTCTAAATAGCAAAGTTACATTCGCATCATCAGCAACTACCAGCCTAAAGAACGGCACGCTGAAGTCGGAAACAAAATCGACTAGCAAAGACGTCTCAGTCCCCGTCACTGCAACCGGAAAAAAAGATATTGGCGAAAAAGCAACCGGACAGGTCAAGTTTGTAAATAGTAGCCCAAACGCTGCGACGATCGCCGCAGGCACTCAACTAACATCGTCAACCGGACTGGTGTTTGTAGTGGCCAGCGAGGTGACGGTGCCAGGTGCGCAGTTGTCATTTAGCTGTGCAGGGTATCTGTGTCCGGGAACTGTCAACGGCAGCGTTGTGGCGGCGGCGCCTGGCGAAAATTATAATGCCGCTAGCGGCAGCTTAGGTGGCACGCCGTCAGGTGTATCGGCTAGCTTTACGGCTCCAACGGGTGGTGGCACTACGAAAGTTGTCGCAGTTATTCAGCAGTCGGATATTGATGCTGTCGCGAGTGACATCACAAAAGCTTCCGAATCCGAGGCGGCAAAAGAAGCCCTGAAGAATACTTTTGGCGGGAACTATACGGTCATCGATGGCACCTTTAAGGTTGATGCGTCCGCCGTCAAGCCAACTCCGGCGGTTGGAGCGGAAGCGCCCGAAGGCAAAGGTGTATTGAGCGGCAAAGTAGTCTACACTATGGTCGGCATCCTCAAGACTGAACTCGGTACATTCCTCGACGCCTATTACGCACAACAGATTGAGGGCAAGACAAATCAAAAAGTCTATAACAACGGCGTCGGTAGCGTATCATTCGCGAGTGTTGCACCCGCCGAAGGTGATACCTGGCATGCAGCTCTTGCCGCGAATGGTGAAATTGGTCCGAAAATCGATGAAAATGATCTCAAGAATTTTGCGAAAGGCAAAAAGATTGGTGAAATCAAAACCTATGTTGAGGCTATTCAGGGTGTTGACACGGCCGACGTTAATCTGTCGCCATTTTGGGTGCTGACTGCGCCAAATGATATAAATCGGATTAAGGTTGAGTTCAAGCTCAATGGCTAAGCGAATTCTCGCACTTGATGTCGGCGAGAAGCGCATCGGAGTAGCAGTCGCAGACACTACCGTGTCTATCGCGGTACCGGTGCAAACAGTCAACGTCGACGGTGATGAGCTCGCTACCATCGAGCGCATTGTGCAGACAGAGAAAGTCGATTGTATCGTCATCGGTTATCCGCGCAATCAATCCGGAGACCCGACCGCCCAAACTGACTATGTCGAAACATTTGCGAAGCAATTACGAGCAATGACGGTTCCGATTGAGTTTCAAGACGAATCTCTCACGAGTGTTCAAGCAGAATCACGACTAAAGGCGACACAAAAACCGTACGAAAAAGCCGATATTGACAAGCTCGCGGCTAGTTTGATCCTCCAAGATTATCTGGAGGTGTACCATGGACGGATTTAAGCGCCCACAGAGGCCGACCGGTCAACCGATCGCTCAACGACCGACACCGACTGTTCGGCCGCAACCTCGAGTTGCACCCGCAGCCGCACCACAGCCGAAACAACCCCAGCCAGCGCTGTCACAGATGAGCGATTTGTCGCTCGATGAGCCTCATGACACCCAGTCTAGTGGTAGGCCCCGCCGCCGCTACGGATGGTTCATTTTTGGTGGCCTTTTGCTCGCTATCATTGGCAGCTTGCTGGCGGCCTATATGTGGTACGATAGTGCACTGCGGCCCGTCAATACAGCTGATAAAAATCAAATAGCAGTCGTAGTTGAGCAGGGAGATACTCTCAGTAAAGTTGCGACAAATCTCAAGCAAAAAGGTCTCATTCGGCAGCAGCTAGCTTTTGAAATCTATGCGAAGCTCTCGGGCTCGACCGTCAAAGCGGGTACGTGTCGGCTGACGCCAGCCCAGAGTGCTCACGAGATACTGGCAAAACTCGAAAAAGGTTGCCATGATTTCAAGTCAGTGACATTTTATCCGGGCGCGACTATAGAAAAACCACTCTACATATCACCCAGCGCGACGATCGATCAAACAATGCATATCAAATACCGCCTGAAAGACGCCGGCTATACTGACCAGCAAATTGCTGCAGCGCTTACAAAGCAATACACGGGGCCGCTGTTTGCCGATAAGCCAGCCGGTACGACGCTCGAAGGCTATGTCTTTGGCGAGACCTATTATGTAAAGCCCGATGCAACGGCCGAAGAAACCCTGCAGGCATCATTTGACCACTTTTACTCGGTTATAGAAAAAGATGATCTGGTTGCAAAATTCAGAAAGCAAGAATTAAATCTCTACCAGGGTATTATTATGGCCTCGATTGTACAGCGTGAGCTTAACTGTGAAGGAAAGCCAACTCCCGAACGCAAGCAGCGGTGCTACGGTTTTCAGCAAACTATCGCGCAAATTTTTCTAAAGCGCTATCACGAAGGAATTTCGCTTGGTTCTGATGTCACATTTATCTACGCAGCCGACATGAAGGGCGTAACGCCAACAGTTGATTTGGATTCACCGTACAATACACGCATCCACGTAGGGCTGCCACCTGGTCCGATTGCATCTCCTGGCGAATTAGCGCTCAAAGCCGTCGCGAATCCATCGGATACCGACTACCTGTTCTTCATTGCTGGCGATGACGGATTGATTTATTTCGCTCGGACACAGGCCGAACACGAAGCAAATATCAGGACACATTGTCAACAGCTCTGCAACGAACTATAGGGGTCAGATATCTTGACAAAAGCGTAGCTTTTTTGCTAGAATCAGGGATAGCAACTTGGTACACGGGGCGCTTTAACTCGGCTTTGTCTCGAGAAAAGCGAGTGGGTTTCACCCACGGTATCACGGAGCCTACCTTTAAATGTCGTACGAATACCGAAATAAGCAAACATTTTTAGTAGCAATATAATAAAATCGGTCGACACGCGTATTCTTTTCACGCCGCATGGCGCGAAGTAAGACAGAGTGAGGTAGTCGCACCACTAGTAATAGTGATGCAGGAGTATGGTTATTCGTAATCAGCCAGATGTTGCGACAGTCGTCGCAGCAAATCACAATGAATCATCCACCAACTCGCTCACGCGACCTCTTAAGCGTAAGCGAGCCTCTCGTAAATCGGTTTCTTTCAGCGCACTTGCGAGCTATATTGGTATTTTTCTCCTCATCATCTCCCTCGTGGCGGTTGGGTATCAACCACCCCAGCGCCAGGCCAGCCTGGCTAGTGTCAACAGTCAACTAGCATCGACAGCTGCTGCTTCAGCAGTTGATTCGGCATCATCTGTCGATACGCTTCTCGCGACAAATGTGGCGGCAAATATTGCCGATAGCACCAATATGCCGATCGCGAATAACGTGGCAAACTTATCACAGTCACTCGCAGCGGAGAGTACGCTGGCGCAGACCGATACAAATGTCATCTCGAAACCACAGATCGTGCAGGCATCGGCTGATTCGACAACGACAAAGCAATATACGACAGTAGTCGGCGATACTATACCAGTGATCGCAGCACGGTACGGCCTGACAGCTCAGACGGTACGTTGGGCAAATAATATGACCTCTGATGCGGTTGAGCCGGGGCGCAATCTGACGATTCCGCCAAAAGATGGTATTTTGTACACCGTGCGGACTGGCGATACGATCGACAGTGTTGCGTCCAAGTACAAAGCAGATAAGCAGCTTCTTATCAATTACAATGACCTCAACCTTTCACAGGCGCTACCAGCTGTTGGTGAGCGGATTATTATCCCTGGCGGTGACCTGCCAGAAACTGAACGTCCTGGCTATGTCGCACCACGCGTAACATACAATACGACGTCAAACTACAGTGGTGGTTCGGCATACTATTCGAACCTCGCAGCCTCGGTCGGCAACCGGTATGCCTACGGTAACTGTACCTGGTACACCTACGAGCGCCGCGCGCAACTCGGTCGTCCAGTCGGTAGCTTCTGGGGCAACGCCAGTACCTGGGCGTATAACGCTGCCGCATCAGGCTACCTTGTTGACGGCAATCCTGAAGTTGGTTCAGTCATGCAAAACGGTGGCGGTTATGGCCATGTCGCGGTGATCGAAAGTGTGAATCCTGGGGTTTCAGTGACTATCAGCGAGATGAACAGTTATCGGTTTGGCGGCGGGTTCAACCGTATTGGTCGCGGTGATATCTCATGGTCGGAAGCCGTGAGCGGTATGTATCGCTATATTCACTAGATAATGTTCTCTTTGCGGAGAACCAGACGCCCTCCTTTTGCTGCAAAAGGAGGCGAAAACAGTGGGGATGTGTCACCGTCGCGGGTCAATAACTACCAGTTGCCGCGATATGTCTGCGGGTAACACTTCGTTGGTTGCATGTCCTCGCCATACGGTCAACTGGTAGTTATTCACACCGGCCAGTGCCAATATCCCCAAACCCCCTTCAGTTTTGTGGCTACGCCACTATTATCAGCGGCTCTTGAGCCGCTTAATTCAAATGGGGTCCGGGGTATCTGGACTGTCCGGAGCTAGGGAGTATGTGATCTCTGGGAAGCGAGGACATGCAACCAACGAAGTGTTGCCCGCAGCTTCACCGTGAGATCACATAGCACATAGCACCGCGACAGGAAGCCACCCCGGCGGTTTGTCTTACTTTGCCGGGCAAAGTAAGGCCTTTTGGTTCTTTGGCAAAAAAGAACAGGAGATTGGGGCTGTGTTTGTAGTGGAAGGAAGGCGTCTGGTTCTCCGCAAAGAGAACAAGGAGGTTCATATTTTTTGTAAGAGTGTGAGGATGCCTGCTTCTTGGCAAAGAGAACGAACGGCAGTGCATCATATTATATCAAATTTGACCAGAAATGTCAATAATGCTAAGATAAGAGCACTATGTTTGCAGATACCGCAAAAGTTATAATTACGGCAGGCAAAGGCGGCGATGGCGCGGTCAGTTTTCGACGTGAGATCTATGTCGACAAAGGTGGCCCCGACGGCGGCGACGGCGGTCGTGGAGGCGATGTCATATTTCGAGCCTCGACAAGTGAAAACGCATTACTCGAGTTTCGCTATCAGCCAAACCTCAAAGCCGCTGACGGTGGTGCTGGCAGTAAGCGTGATCGACACGGCAAAAACGGAGAAAATCTGATTGTTGACGTGCCAGTCGGCACGGTGGTGATGCGCGATAGTGAAGTTGTTGCGGACTTGTCGAAAGATGGCGAAGAAGTCGTCGTAGCTCGTGGTGGCGATGGCGGCTTTGGTAACGCGCACTTCAAATCATCGGTGCGTCAGACACCGCGAATGGCGGAACTTGGTGAGGCGGGTGATACATTTGAAGCCGCACTCGAGTTGAAATTACTAGCCGATGTTGGGCTCGTTGGCTTTCCAAACGCCGGTAAGTCAACCTTTCTTTCAGTCGTATCAAATGCTCGACCAGAAATCGCGGACTATGCTTTTACGACTTTGACGCCAAATCTCGGTGTCGCAACTGTCGATGACGGGACACTGCTGATTGCCGATATTCCAGGTTTGATTGAAGGCGCCTCTGAGGGCAAAGGCCTGGGCGTTGATTTTTTGCGCCACGTTGAGCGCACCGCTGTGCTACTGCATCTGATTGATGCCTATTCTGATGACGTTGCAAAAAGCTATCAGACAATCCGGAGTGAACTCGCGAAATACAATCCCGTTCTAGCGGAACGTCCCGAGGTGGTAGCTCTGACTAAAATTGATGGTCTGGATAATGAGATTGTGCAAATGCAGATCGACGAACTCCGAAAAGTCGTGCCAAAAGATCAGCCAATCTTTGCAATTTCGGCACAGGCACACAAAGGACTCCTAGAGGTGCTGCGTGCACTGCGGACACAGGTGCTTGCTCGCCGTGAGTCCGAAGCGGCCGAAGCGCTCGTCGAGCATGTCGATGACGACTTAGATATTATCACACTGCCAGAGGCGCAGCTTGAAGAGCGCTGGGAAGTTACCTTCGATCCCGAGGACGAGGTCTATGTCGTGACCGGACCAAAGATCGAAAAGTTTGCAAGACGCACTAATCTCGATCAGTTTGAAGCGGCTAATCGTTTGCGCGATATTATGAAAAAAATGGGTATCTATCACCAGCTGGTTCGTGAGGGTGCTTCGGGTGAGAGCGTGGTGCGGATAGCGGGCAAAGACTTTACTCTGGTCGAGCAGTAGATTTGCTATAGTGAGTAGGTGAGTCAAACTTTTTTCTTTTATGACCTAGAAACGAGCGGGTTATCAGCGCGGGCTGATCGTATTATGCAGTTTGCCGGGCGGCGCACGACGCTTAATCTAGAGCCAGTTGGCGATCCGGTCAACATGCTCGTGACGCTAAATGATGATACACTCCCAAGTCCAGACGCTATCATGGTGACCGGTATCACGCCGCAACAGACAGTAGCCGATGGTTATACCGAAGCGCAGTTTGCGCGTATTCTGCAGGAAGAGGTCTTTACACCTGACACAATCGCAGTCGGATTTAACAATATTCGATTTGACGATGAGTTTATGCGCCATCTGTTCTGGCGCAATTTTTATGACCCATATGAGTGGGTGTGGCGTGATGGTCGTAGCCGATGGGATCTACTCGATGTCGTCCGGATGACGCGGGCGCTCCGTCCGAACGGCATCAACTGGCCAGTGGTTGACGGTAAAGAAACGAACCGGTTAGAGCTGATTGCCAAAGAAAATGGTCTCGAACACACCAGGGCTCACGATGCGCTGAGTGACGTTGAAGCACTGATTCAGGTGACGCGGCTAATTCGCGAGCATCAGCCGCAGCTGTACTCGTATTTATTAGGTATGCGCGACAAAAACAAAGTCAAAGAACTCGTCAACCTCGATAACAAACGCCCCTTCGTCTACACCAGTGGCCGCTATGACGGGGCTTATCACAAAACCACTGTTGGTTTTCCGTTAACTTCGGGCAAAAACGGCAATGTCGTGGTGTACGATTTGCGTCATGATCCGACGCCGTTTATCGCGTTGTCCATGACCGATCTCGGCAAGCGACTCTATGCGACCTATGATGAGCGAAAAGCTGATGATTTTGTAGCACTGCCGGTCAAAGAGCTGCAGTACAACCGTACTCCGGCCGTGGCGCCACTGGGGGTTCTCGAATCTGAAAACGGCTGGCAGCAGATTAGCTTGACGCTTGCCGATATAGAAAAGCACCAGAAAATTCTTCTGTCACATCCAGAATTTGCCGAAAATCTTCGTAGCCTATACGAATCTCGCCCCGAATATACGAAATCTACCGACCCAGAAGCGCAGCTCTACGATAGTTTTCTGTCCGATCGCGATCGCTTACGGGTTGAAACAGTGCGAAATGCTGGTGAGCATGAGTTAGCCGACTTTCACCCCGATTTTACTGATGAGCGGCTACCAGGGCTACTGTTACATTACAAAGCCCGAAACTACCCACGCGTCCTGAGTGAAGATGAGATGCAGCAGTGGGAGCAGTGGCGTAGCGAACGACTGAAGCGAGATTTACCTGGCTATTTGCGTGCGCTACAACGAATCGCGACTGAGACCACTGACAATGAAAAACAGTTCCTGATTCAGGAACTGCAGCTCTGGGCAGAATCGATTATGCCCGAGTCGGACTAATGACTATAGCGACGACGAGGTAATTGGCGCGCAGGCAAGACCGGGGTAGGGTTGATAACGCGGATAGTTTTGATGTGTCTATTTTCCAGTCGGTATTCCAGGTACATATCAGCTATGATGACCAGGAATATCCCGGCATAGATCAAATACATGCCCCACACTGGTACAACGATCGAGGTGCCTTCAATAATGCCGGTCAGCATAAATATCAAGATGTTCTTCATTAGACCGCCAATCAGTGCCACTAAAACAATTGTCACCAGACTACCTGTGACAAGATTACGTAAGAACTGGTATTTTGCTCGCTTTATAGTTGCCATACTACCTCTGTTGTCAGATTTAGATGCATTTTATCACAAAATATGATAAAAGTCAATACCCTGTAGCCAAGGCACGCTAGCTATCTGGAAAAAACTGCCACAAACGCGTATAATAATCGGGATATGTCGGAGTTTATACGGGTCAGAGGCGCGCGCGAACACAATCTCAAAGATGTTGCTGTCGATATTCCGCGCGACAAATTAGTCGTTGTGACGGGACTGAGTGGCAGTGGCAAATCGAGCCTCGTCTTCGATACGATCTACGCCGAAGGTCAGCGACGGTATGTCGAGAGTCTGTCTAGTTATGCCCGCCAGTTTCTGGGTATTATGGACAAGCCCGATGTCGATAGTATCGAAGGCTTGAGTCCCGCGATTTCGATCGATCAAAAATCCACCAGCCGCAACCCACGTTCGACTGTCGCGACGGTCACGGAAATTTATGACTACTTACGCCTGCTCTATGCGCGTATCGGCACGCCGCATTGTCCAGTCTGCGGCAAGGCTGTACAGCGCCGCACGGTCGAATCGATTGTCGACGAAGTTATGCTCCTGCCAGAGGGTAGTCGTATCATGATTGTGGCGCCGATTGTCTCGCAGAAAAAAGGCGAGTTTGCACATATTCCCGAACAGTACCAAAAACTCGGCTATGCACGCGCTCGTGTCGATGGTGTTGTCTACGCGCTGGATGAGTTCCCGGAATTACAAAAAAGCTTTAAACACGATATCGAAATCGTGGTTGACCGTTTGGTCATAAAACCCGATGTCCAGAGTCGTGTCGCGCAATCTGTCGAGGCAGCACTTGGTCTGGCCGACGGCGTCATGAGCGCACTCAGTGCCGAAGGTGATGTCTCGTTGACACTGAGTCAGCGTTATGCCTGCGTCGATCATCCGGGTGAGGATATTCCGGAACTCGAGCCGCGGTTATTTAGCTTTAACGCGCCGCAGGGTGCATGTCCGACTTGTACCGGGCTTGGTTTTCGTCTCGAGATTGACCCTTCGCTAGTCTTTAACCCGAATTTGACACTGGCCGAAGGTGCGATTCGTCCCTACAATCGCTTCAATGCCGATGCCTGGTATATGAAACGATTGGCGGCAGTGGCCGAGCGCCATGGGTTTGAGCTACATGTACCAGTCAAAGATTTGTCCGAAGATACACTCGAAAAAATCCTCTACGGTACGGGTGATGAAGTCTACCGGATCAATCTGAGCGGCAATCGTCATTACAATTCTACCTACGAAGGTGTGATTCCAAATCTCGAACGTCGTCACCGCGAGAGTGACAGCGAATTTATGAAAAAAGATATCGAGCGATTCATGCGCGAGCGCAAGTGCCATGCCTGCAAAGGACTGCGTTTGAAGCCGGTTGTATTGGCGATTACCGTGCAGGATATGAGTATTATGGATGTCTGTACGCTCAGTGTGACTGATGCGATTGAACTACTCAGTCGTCAAGCCGACTTTAGTGACGACGAAGCGATGATTGTCGGGCCCATCATGAAGGAAGTTATGGCGCGACTTGGGTTTATGCACAATGTGGGCTTAGGTTACCTCGAACTTGCTCGGGCTGCCAATACTCTGAGTGGTGGTGAAGCTCAGCGGATTCGCCTAGCGACACAAATCGGTTCGAAACTGCAGGGGGTGTTGTATGTGCTTGACGAACCGTCAATCGGTCTGCACCAACGGGACAATGATAAATTGATTGCCACGCTGCAGGAGTTACGTGATCTTGGTAACTCGGTGATTGTGGTTGAGCACGACGAAGATACAATTGCACATGCCGACTACCTGGTTGATGTCGGACCTGGCGCTGGTGTGCATGGTGGTCGTATTGTTGCGGCGGGTACGCCAGACGAAGTTGCCAAAAACCCCGATAGTATCACTGGACGGTATCTTGCCGGTATCGAGAAAATTCCGGTGCCAAAAAAACGCCGCGCTATCGAACGCGATCGCAAACTAGCGGTCAAAGGCGCCCGCGAAAATAACCTCAAAACAATCGATGTTGAGTTTCCGCTCGGTGTGTTGACAGTGGTTAGTGGCGTGAGTGGTAGCGGCAAATCCACGCTCGTCAATGACATTGTGTCAAATGAACTACTGGCGCGCCTGAACCGCGCACAAACCGTGCCGGGTGCTCACGATGAGATTACGGGTATCGATCACCTGGACAAAATCATCGTCATCGACCAGTCGGCCATCGGTCGCACGCCGCGCTCAAACCCCGCTACCTATACCGGTGTGTTTACGCAGATTCGCGAACTATTTGCGGCCACTCTCGAAGCCAATATTCGTGGCTACAAAGCCGGCCGGTTTAGTTTCAATGTCAAAGGTGGCCGTTGCGAGAACTGTCAGGGTGACGGTGTCATAAAGATCGAAATGCACTTTCTGGCCGATGTCTACGTGCAGTGTCCGGAATGCCATGGCAAGCGCTATAACCGCGAAGCCTTGGAAATTCGCTACAAAGGCAAGACGGTTTCTGATGTTCTGGATATGACGGTCGAGCAAGCCTTTGAGTTTTTTGAGAATGTGCCAGCAATTGCTCGCAAACTCGAGACACTAGTCGAAGTCGGGCTCGGCTATATCAAACTCGGTCAGCCAGCTACGACATTTAGCGGTGGCGAAGCGCAGCGTATTAAAATCGCGACGGAGTTGTCACGCCGCAGCACAGGCCGCACACTCTACGTGCTTGACGAACCGACAACCGGTCTACACACGGCTGATGTCAAAAAACTCCTGGAGATTCTGGGCAGGTTAGTCGACGGAGGCAACACCATGATTATCATCGAACACAATCTCGAAGTTATCAAATGCGCCGACTATATCATCGACATGGGACCCGAAGGCGGCGCTGGTGGCGGCATGGTACTAGCGACAGGTACACCCGAAGATATCACCCAGGTCGAAAGCAGCTTCACTGGCCAATACCTCAAACAGCTTCTCAAATAATGTTTTTATGATCGGTGTTCGCGGCCGAACACGATGCGCAGCTCGCGCTTCGTACCTTCGACAAGCGCCAATCGGCGATTCTTGTCTTTAAGCGCGTGCCAAAGCATCGGCGAGATGCTGAGGAAAATGATAATGAGCGCTGCCACTTCGACGTTGATGCCCATGTCATGGAGAACTTTTCCGGCGTAGAATCCTAGGTAGGTGAAGCTGTATGTCCACAGAAAAGCGCCGATAATATTAAATGGTACAAATTGGCGATAAGTCATCTTGCTGATCCCAGCGACAATTGGCGTAAATGTACGGATAATTGGCACAAAACAGGCCAGCACGATGGCGAGTGGGCCGTATTTGGCGTAGAAATTTTCAGCACGCACTAGGTTTTCTTTACGGAAAAACCGGCTATTTTTGCGTTCAAAGAGTTTACGTCCGACTTTTTTTCCGAACAAGTAGCCAGTACTTTCCCCGAGTGCAGCAGCGAGAAATAGTAAAAATGCGAACAAGTGGATATCGATATTGAACCCGACGCCACCCTGTGCGGCTTGCTGCACCAGATAGCCAGAGGTAAAGAGCAGGCTGTCACCGGGGAACAAAAAGCCGATGAGTAGGCCAGACTCGGCATAAATAACAAACAAAACGGCAAGTATACCAAAACCAGTGATAAACGAGATAAATGCTTCCATCAAGTTCCATTCTACCATAGCCGGACTGTGAGATACTTCACAAATACTACCTCCACCCCTGATATCGTATCGAATCTATGCTATAATTGGTTATGGAAATTAACGTAAACTCCGGACAAATATCCGAAAAGGAGAAATATGGGAGAAAAACTCAGTCTTAAAGTAGCCAAACGTAGTGTGTTTGGTAAAAAAGTCGCTAAACTACGTAAAGAAGGCCATATTCCTGGTGTTGTCTATGGAGCCGGCATGGAGCCAAATCCAGTTCAGGCCGAAGAGAGCGAGCTCGTCAAAGTGTTACGCGCTGCCGGTAAGCATACGCCTGTTATGTTGACGCTCGATGGCAAAAAGCACATTGCCATGGTCAAAGATGTCGAGACCGAATCGGTTCGCACCAAAGTCACACACGTATCATTTCACGCCGTCAAACAAGATCAGCCAGTTGTAGCTGAGGTGCCAATCAGGCTCGACGGTGAAGGCGAGAGCCCGGCAGAACGCGCTGGTTTGATTGTCCTGCAGAACCTCGAAGTTGTCGAAGTCAAAGCCTTGCCACTCGATCTACCGAGTGAACTACTAGCGGATATTCGCGAGCTAAAAGAGCCGGGCGATCGTATCACGCTCGGTGATGTCAAACTGCCAGAAAATGTTGAGTTAGTTGAGCGCACAACTGGTCGCGAAGAAGAGCTCGACGAAGGCGAAGAGCAGCCAACTATCACCGACCTAGTCATTGCTACGGTCTATGAGCCAAGCGCCTTGCAGGCCGCCAACGAAGCTGCCGCTGGTGATGCTGCCGACGAGTCAGAAGTCGTCGCCGAAAGTGGTGCCGAAGCCGCTCCAGCTGAAGCTGCCGAAGCTAGCAAAGCTGAATAACTAGCTATTGCACCACAAAAAATATCGCGGCTCTACAGCCGCGATATTTACTATGGAAGAACCTTGCTGCGTTGTGTGGGGGCAATGCTACAAAAGGTTATCCTTCGATAAATCCACCACTTTGATGTTTCCATAGTTTTGCGTAAGTACCATCGCGGTCGAGTAGCTCGCGGTGTGTACCATCCTCGACAATCTTTCCGTGGTCGAGTACGATAATCCGATCGAGCTTTGCTATCGTGCTCAGACGATGTGCAATGACGATACTTGTGCGACCGCTCATCAAAGTCGCAAGCGCTTCTTGGATCAGTTTCTCACTCTCGCTATCGAGTGCGCTAGTGGCCTCGTCGAGGAGTAATATCGGTGCGTCTTTGAGTAAAGCCCGCGCAATAGCCACACGTTGACGTTGACCGCCGCTCAGCTTGACGCCGCGCTCGCCGACGACTGTGCCGAGTCCATGGGGTAGCTGTTTGATAAACTCGGAGGCGTTTGCTTGTTTCACGGCTCGCATAATCTCAGTATCAGTCGCATCAGGCTTGCCATAGGCGATATTTTCGCGCAGCGTGCGATGAAAAAGTGATGGATCTTGCGGTACATACGAGATGAGATTCCGCAGGCTAGTTTGCGTTACTTTTGCGATATCTTGACCATCGATCAAGATCTGGCCTTTCTCGATATCCATATAGCGGAGTAGCAGGCTTGACAGCGTTGACTTACCGCCGCCGCTATGACCGACTAGGCCAACGTGTTGACCAGCTGGAATTGTCAGATTAAGCCCTGTAAAGACATGCTGACTTTTTGCATCCTGATAGGCAAATGTTACATCTCGAAATACGATTGTCGCTGACGAAGCGAGTAATGGTTCACTATCAGGCGCGTCAACCACGTCAATTTTTGTCATGAGCAGTTCGGTCGTTTTTGCCGCGTCCAGGTAGGCTTGCTCGATAGTACGAATACCAGATGTAATAGTGAACATTGAACCGGTTACTCGCCCGAGATATGTAATCGCGAAGACAAGTGCACTGACACTCAGAAGAGATTTCGAAAACAGGACAATACACAGTATCATCGTAGCTACCTGAAAACCAAACAGAATGACACGACGGATATCAGCTTCATGCTGGATAACACTAACTTCTTTTTCGAAGATTTCCATAATCTCGCTGCGCGCTTGTTTCGTTTTTGCTAGTTCACGGGCTTGTTGACCGTACAGCCTGACGAGCGAGTGGTTGGCAATCACATCGGCTACGTGACCGGATAATTTTGACTGCAGATCTTTGCGCTTATTGCGGTACGGTGCGCGTTTGTTCAGTGCAACGATACTGAGATAAACAATAACAAGCGTCAGGCCTGCAAGGGGTATCAGCAGAATCGGCGATATGATCGCAATAACGACCAAACTGACGATAAATGACACAGCCGTACCACTCATCTGCAGAAATATCGTATCGACGATGTTCATATATGAGCGCGAAAATGTATAGACATCTCCCGCAAGCGCACCAACTTTACGATTCGAGAGGAATGCCTGACTGTGAGATAGTATGCCGCTTAGACCGTCACGTAAAAGCTTTGTTGAGACATTCTCTTCGTGACGAAACATCAAAATAAAACCAACATGGTTCGTGACCAGAGACACAAGTGCACAGACCGCAATGCCAGCCACTAGCCAAAGTGCATATGTGGTTTGTTCGGGATGTACGATGAGTGTCTGGGTAATCAGGCTCAGGAGTAATGGCACGACTACAAACTCGACTGCTTGCCCCAGTGGAATCAATGTCGAAAAAAGTGCAACCTGGCGCTTATCTGCTTTTATAAATTGCAAAAACAACCGAGTTGTTTGCCGCATGGTAGTACTATCAGTACGCGTGAATAATTTCATGGTCTGACAACCCTCTTGCATTTGTTATATATCGAACATGCAGAACAATTCATAGTTCTCCTTATCATACGTTTTTATTGATTGTTCCGCTATTGGTTAGGCCGTCCTAACGTCTGCGTATAGTGGTCCCGCCCTGGGACATAGTACGTAGGATTATACAAAACCCATATCAGTTTGACAACAGGTACGTTACTATATAGATATGTCGCAAAAGATCTTGCTATATTACAAATTCACGCCAGTGGCCGACCCACTGCTATTGAAACTGTGGCAAAAAACGCTGTGTGATTCGCTTAACCTTCGGGGACGGATTTTAGTGAGCAAACAAGGCATAAATGGTACGGTCGGCGGCGAAGTCGATGACCTAAAAGCCTATATCAAAGCCACCAAAGAGCTTCCGGGCTTTAAAGATATTTTGTGGAAATGGAGCGAAGGCGGGCGCGACAATTTTCCGCGTATGAGTGTCAAGGTAAAAGACGAGCTGGTGGCATTTAAATCGCATACCGAAATAGCAATCGATGAAAATGGTGTGGTCGATGGCGGTACCCATTTGAAACCTGATGAGTTGCATGAACTCGTCGATACATACGGTGACAACGTAGTGTTTTTCGATGGGCGAAATCAGTACGAAGCCAAAGTTGGTCGATTTAAAAATGCAGTTGTGCCTGATACTCGCACCAGCAAAGATTTCATCACCGAGCTGGATAGCGGTAAATATGACGAGTTAAAAAACAAAAAAGTCGTCACATATTGCACGGGCGGTGTTCGTTGTGAATTGTTATCTGCCATGATGAAGCATCGTGGTTTTGAAGATGTCTACCAAATCGACGGTGGTATCGTGAAGTACGGTGAGGCCTATGGCGACGATGGTCTGTGGGAGGGAAATTTATACGTATTTGATAGCCGCATGGGCATGAATTTTTCTGATCACGCCAAGACAATTGGCGAATGTATCCACTGCCAGGGCAGCACGAGCAATTATGAAAACTGCGCCCGCCCAGAATGTAATGAACTTGTATTAATTTGCGAGGACTGCAAGCAAGATCAAACAAGGCTATATCATACTAAAAATTGTCAGGAAGAGCCTTTGGTACATGCACGATAAGTCTGATCACGAACTAGCCCAGATCTTGTGGGACTACAACCGCTTCGTGCAGCCAATTGAAGCTTCGGATATTATCGTTGGGCTAGGGAGTGCAGATGCGCGCACAGCTGATTGGTGCGCTCAGCTGTACCATGACGGGTACGCCCCAACGATTCTGTTTTCCGGTGCACGCGGCCGGTTAACCGAAGGGATCTTTGAGAAAACCGAAGCGCAAACATTTCTCGAACGAGCTGTGAAACTTGGAGTGCCGGAGGGGGTGATCTTGTGCGAAGATCGTTCGACGAATTCCGGAGAGAACATTCTCTATATCCATGCAAAACTACGTGAGCTTGGCATAGCGAACCATAAAATGATTATTGTTCAGAAGCCGTATATGGTACGACGTGCCTATGCGACATTTATGAAACAGTGGCCAGACAAAGAAAAGCCGCATGTTATTATGTCGGCGATAGACCTCACAATGGATGAGTATACCCAGGACGCATACATCACGTTCGAAGACATGCTCAATATTATGGTTGGCGATACTCAGCGTATTCGCGAGTACCCTAAATTAGGCTATCAAATTGAGCAAGTGATTCCTGAAGGTGTATGGTCGGCCTATGAAGAGCTCGTGAGACGCGGCTATACAAAGCATCTCTTGACTGACGTATAATTACTAGAGTGAATGACAGTCTAAAAGCTAAACTGAAAACGCTTCCCGCAAGTCCGGGTGTGTATTTTCATAAATCCGCGACAGGCGAGGTGATTTATGTCGGCAAAGCCGCGGTGCTAAAAAATCGGGTGCGGCAGTATTTTCAGAGCAAAAAAGATTTTGACCTCAAAACACTGGCACTCGTCAATGAGATTCACGACACCGACTGGCTAGAAACCGAGAGCGAAGTCGACGCGCTATTTCTAGAAAGTGAAATGGTCAAACGTTACATGCCGCGTTATAACATTTTGCTCCGCGACGATAAATCAGAAATGTTTATCCGGATCGATATGAAAAATGAATGGCCGACCGTGACATGTACGCGCAACCCGGCCGATGACGGCGCTGATTATTACGGGCCATACTATAACGGTTATGCGATCAAAAAAGCCCTGCGGTATTTGCGACGAGTTTTTCCATACTACACAAAAACCCCAAATGAACCACGTCGTGCTGACCTGGATAGCCATCTGGGGCTCAGTCCATCGCTGATGGTGACAAGTCGTGAATACAAAACGACTCTCCGAAAATTGATCCAATATATTCAGGGTGGACGGCTGCAATTAGTCAAAGAAATTGAGCGCGATATGAAACTCGCGGCCAAAGAACAACGGTATGAAGATGCCGCCGCGCAGCGCAATCGGCTCCAAAATCTTCGTGAACTGCAACATCGTATTATGTTCGGTGATCGAGAATTTTTGGATATTTCCAAAGACCAGGCACTGAGTGATCTCAAAGAACTGCTCGGTCTCAAGACGTCGCTGGCGCGTATTGAAGGCTACGATATCTCGCACATGAGCGGTACAAATGTGGTCGCGAGTATGGTGGTGTTTACCAACGGTGTCAGTGATCGCGCTGAATATCGAAAGTTCAAAATGCATACTCAGCGCAACGACGACTATGCCAATATGAAAGAAACTTTGACGCGGCGTTTTAGCGAAAAAAATCGCAAAGCCTGGGGTACGCCCGACCTACTCTTGATCGATGGCGGCAAAGGCCAGCTCGATGCTGCGCTCGATGTTTTGGAGTCGTACGATCTCGCCATACCAGCGATTAGCATAGCCAAACGTGAAGAATCCATGATTGTAGCAAAACGGAGTTCGTGTATAAATGACACGAAGTTGCGCGCACTACAACAAACGCCGATATCGGGTGTTTATGTCCAGGAGGATACTCACTTCTTCATCGTAAATCTGCATGCTGATCAGCTCAACGCTTCGGGGCACTCGAAAAACCTTCGAGGCGGTTCCAGGTCAAATACTTATAGTGACGTCACAAAACTCTTTCAGCGCATTCGGGATGAATCACATCGGTTTGCTGTTAGTTATCACACGACCCTAAAACGCGCCGGCCAGACAAAGAGTCGGCTAGATGACATCCCAGGAGTGGGAGTCGAAACCCGCAAAAAGCTGATCCGGAGTTTTGGGAGTCTGCGTGGTGTCGAAGCCGCAACTCAGGCCGATCTAGCTGCTGTTGTCGGCTCCGTAAAGGCGGCTACTATATATAGCCACTTCGCAAAACGCTAATGCTCGTGCTACACTGACAGGTATGAGACACCGTCAACAAGCAGGGTATACACTGATCGAGCTTTTGGTGGCGGTGGCAGTTATCGGTGTGCTCGCTAGTATTAGTATATTTGCATTTAGCAGCTGGCGGTCACGGACAGCTAAAACTGAAGTCACAAACGATCTACGAAACGCGACTTCAACAATCCAGCATTATCAGACATTTAATAACGCGTTACCGCCAGATAACGCAACATTTGCGACCCTCTACCGGGCATCAAGTAACGTGACACTGACGTACGCGTTGCGGGGCGGTGGTTCGAGCTATTGCTTGAAAGCGCAAAACACTGTCGTAACAACAGTTGTCTGGTATGTCGATTCCGCAACCAGCTCGCTCGAACCAAGTACCACTGTCTGTAGTTAGTAGGTTATACTGTCGGTATGTTTCACGCTCAGCACATACAGCGTCTCATGACAATCGCGAAGGGCGTGCCTGTTGTATTAGCTGGTTATCAGGCGATGCAATTGTCTGGCGATATGGAAGCACCTTTTTTGCAGGAAGCAACGTTTTGGTGGTTGACTGGTATTGAGGAGCCAGGCTGGCGGATGATTATTGAGCCAGCACGAGCGCATGTTACATTAGTGCGGCCAGATATCTCTCCAGTGCAGCAAATATTTAATGGTTCGATGACCGATGAGGTTGCAGCGGCACTTTGCCTGGCGCAAGAAGTAATAGCATCGAGCGAATTTGAGCCACGCCTTCGACAATTAGCGCGGATACATACTGTCGTGCAGACACAAAAAAGTGATAATGATGAGCCGTTTGTATTGAATCCAGCGCAACGCGAATTGACGGCGACTTTGCGGCGAGTTTTCCCATCTGTCGTCACTATATCAAAAGAGATCGCCGAACTACGGGCTGTTAAATCGGATGCTGAAATCACTCGTATCCGCCATGCGGTTCGAGAAACAGTGGCAGCTTTTCAGACCGTCAGACAACGATTTGATGGCTACAAATACGAGTACGAGATCGAAGCTGATTTTACGCAACTATTCCGTCGTCGTCGCGGGCAGCACGCCTATGCGCCAATTGTTGCCAGTGGCGAACACGCTTGTACGCTCCATTATGGGACTAATAGTGGTCGCGTTCGCGCCAAAGACGTGGTTGTGATCGATATTGGCGGACGGTTCGATGGCTATGCTGCTGATATCACGCGGACATACGGCATA
Organism: uncultured Candidatus Saccharibacteria bacterium; assembly: GCA_964401035.1. GTDB lineage: Bacteria > Patescibacteriota > Saccharimonadia > Saccharimonadales > Saccharimonadaceae > Saccharimonas. The sequence continues at coordinate 429,204 of CAYNWV010000001.1, forward strand.
AAACCAACAAAAAGACAACTTGCCGTCCATGCCGCCGTCCAGGACGCGCAGCAGCGCACGATTGAGCTCCTGGGGCCAGATATGCTGGTGAGTGACTATGTCGCAGCAGTCGACGATATTATGAAAGACGCTCTGCAATCACTCGGTTTACTGACCGACCGGAGCGATACAGAAAAGTATCGAAAGTATTTTCCGCATGCTATCGGACATGGGCTTGGTGTCGATGTGCATGATAGTTTAGGCGCGCCACGATATTTTCAGCCTGGCATGGTGATGACGGTTGAGCCAGGTATATATATTCCCGAAGAAGGTATTGGTGTGCGGATCGAGGACGATATACTTATCACGGCAACAGGTTGCGAGAACCTGAGCCGTTCGTTGTCGACAGATCTCTAGCAGTCGGCTATACTATAAGCATCATGATGCGACAGTTTTTGGTGTTTGTGGCTCGGTGGTTACTCAACTCTTTTGGCTTATGGATAGCCGTTCGAATATTTGGGACAGGTACAGGAAGTGGCGCGGCAGTAGATGCGAGTGTCGGCGTATTTTTAATCGCCGGTCTGGTTTTCTCACTTGTGAATGCCATCCTAAAGCCGGTGATCACAATTTTATCTTTGCCAGCAATTCTTCTGACGCTCGGATTTTTTACGATAATCGTCAATGGTATCTTGGTTTATATCTCCCTCAAAATTGCACCGGGTATTACGATGACATTTTGGCACTCAGTTCTTACCGGTCTGGTGCTAAGTCTGGTAAACTATATAGTCAGTAGCGTACTGGAACTCAGCTATCAGACCCCTGTGCGCGTAAAGGAGATTCGATGAACAAGAATTTGATACTGGAAGTTATCATGATCAGCTCGGCTGTTCTCATGATTTTTGCAATCTTGCTGCAGCAGCGCGGTGCGAGTCTAGGGGCGGGCTTTGGTGGCTCTGGTGAGCTCTATACGACTCGTCGCGGTCTCGACAAGAACCTATTTGACGTGACGATTATTTTAGCAGTTCTCTTCGTCGGTTCGATTTTAGCGGGACTACTACTCGGGTAGGCGAGAATAGGAGCTCACTCGGTGGACGAGCAAGAACAAAAACCCTGGAAGCATTTTAGCAGCGTTGGATTTGACCGCAAGGCGGCGCTCAAGCGTCTCAAGCGTGCCGAACATGTTTCGAGTCGTCATGCTCGGAAATTTCTTATATCACGAGTGCAAAATGCTCGATTAGTTCGCCGCGAGATTGCCATTTGGGCAGTACTGATCGGCCTGATGATTAGTGGTATGGGTGTACAGTTCGCGCTATCACACCGTGGCTATATGAAGTCAGCACCAGCTCGAGGGGGCAGCTATGCAGAAGCAGCACTCGGTCCAGTCGACTCGCTCAATCCACTCTATGCCTCGTCGAGCGCCGAAGCAACACTGGGTCGCTTGCTATTCTCGTCCCTGTATAGTTACGACAGTTCCGGCAAGCTGCATGGCGATCTAGCCACGGGGCTTAAACATTCGGCCGATGGCCGCGTCTACACTGTCGCGTTACGCGGTGGTGTAAAATGGCACGATGGACAACCCGTCAAAGCCGAGGACGTCGTATTTACGGTTAACTTAATCAAAAATCCAGCCGCACGGTCGCCCCTGAGAATCAACTGGCTCGATGTGTCTGTCAAAGCAGTTGATGCGCAAACTATCGAATTTACTTTGCCATCTCAGTACGCCGCATTTCCTTATGCCTTGACGTTTCCGGTCTTGCCGAGCCATACGCTGGCTTCGATTAACGCAGGAGCTCTACGCGAAAGTACCTTTAGTCGATCACCGATCGGCAGTGGACCGTTCCGATTTAGTCTTTTGCAGGCAGCCGACGCAATCACAAACCACAAGGTCGTCCATCTAGTGGCTAATGACAATTATTATCGGGGTCAACCCCTACTTGAACGTTTCGAGGTTCATGCCTACGCCAATACAGAAGATATTCGAGCAGCTATTCGAGGAGCGGAGGTAAACGGAGCGGCAGACCTACCGACAATATCGGCCGAAGATAGGGGTGTGTACTATAAAGTTGCAACAGAGCCGATCGCGAGCGGTGTCTATTTATTGCTCAATAACGCCAGCGGCATCCTTGGGGATGTCAAAGTTCGGAAAGCACTCCAGGTTGGGACAGATACCGCGGCCATCCGCAATGCTGTCGGAGGTGATGTCAAGCCTCTGTCCTTGCCATTTATTGATGGACAACTCACGGGCACTGATATACCAGCCGTACCAACGCTCAATAAAGCACAGGCAGCTATCATGCTTGATGAAGCTGGGTGGAAATTGCAGGGTACAACACGCTCAAAGGATGGCGCGCAGCTGAAGATCGCCATAACGACCACAAAAGACAGCCAGTACCAACGTGCTATGGACGAAGTTGCCCAACAATGGACGGCGCTTGGCGTTGTTGTCGAAAAGCGAACAGTCGATGCGGCCAGTGTTTCTGCCTCATTTGTGCAGACGATTCTGCAGCAGCGTAATTTCGATGTGTTGCTGTACGAGCTGGCTATCGGTGCCGACCCCGATGTCTATGCGTACTGGCACTCTTCGCAGGCTGGACAAACAGGGTATAACTTTACTGGTTATAGCAATCGCAATGCTGACGCCGCTCTCGCTAGCGCGCGAACACGCACCGAAGCAGATCTGCGCAATGCGAAATACAAAGATTTTGCACGGCAATGGGTGGTCGATGCACCAGCTATCGGCATGTACCAGCCTGTGCTCGAGTATGTCTACAACAAAGACAACCGAACAGTTGTGTCCGGTGCTAATTTGGTAACAGCAGCTGATCGACTAGATAATGTCATCTATTGGTCGGTTGACCAGGGTGCCGTTTACAAAACCCCGTAGCTTCGCTATAATCTAGCTCTGTTCTATATCTTAAAACGATCGCAGAACACATTAACAATCTGAGTTTTGGATGTGGCGGCTGCGTGAAACGCAAATAATCGTAGACGCGCCGAGCGCGGCTACCAGTTCCGCCCTCAAATATTGCACGTAAGTCATCTTTAAGCATGTACTTAAGTGGTATACGCAGACCAAACAAATACGCGGACGTGGCGGGTCATCCGTAAGGATGCCAATAGAAAAGAGTAGACGCCGTCTACCAATTCTGTTAGACTACTGCGCAATGTCTGAGATGACAAAAAACTATATTAACAATCCAAACTATGCGGACGTGGCGGAATTGGTAGACGCGCTAGCTTGAGGGGCTAGTGATTATTGCAATCGTGGAAGTTCAAGTCTTCTCGTCCGCACCATAGTAAAGAGATGAGCGTTGGCTCGTCTTTTTATTTTCACCAAAGATCATGTACTGGAAGTTCCAGTACATTTTCATTTAAACGAAAAAAATATCGATTTTTTATCTTAAAAGGTCTGACCTTTTTGCATATTTTGAATTAGCGGTAGACTCGTTTTTTGCTATCATACGGAGTATGGTTTTGACACGTAACCAACGTATTCTCGAGCGATTGTCGCGCTACCCGGGCGGTAAGTTGTGGGTATTTATCGTGCAGCAAGGCTGGGCAGCGTTATTTGGCGGCCTGATGCTTGGCGGGCTCATACTGACAAATTACGTGACGCTACCGTGGCTATCACGTTATGACTGGCTGTTCGTCTGGGCGATTGTCATCCAGATTTTTATGCTGATTACAAAACTAGAAAAGCCACATGAAGTTCTGACGATCCTGGTGTTTCATCTGACGGGGCTCCTGATGGAGCTATTTAAGACATCTGACGGCATTGGGTCATGGAGTTATCCCGGTCAGGCTTTTTTCCATCTCGGCAATGTCCCGTTGTTTTCGGGGTTTATGTACGCGGCTGTCGGTAGTTATATGGCACGGTCGTGGCGGGTGATGAGTTTACGCTATACTCATTATCCTGCACGATGGGTGACCGTTGTCGTCGCGATTTTGATCTATATAAACTTTTTTACGCACCACTACATGTGGGATATACGCTATCTGTTGTTTCTGGCGGTGGCGTTGCTATACTGGCGAACGCGCGTCTACTTTACGCCCTACAAACACGAGCATCGCATGCCGTTATTGCTTGCGTTTGGATTGATCACATTTTTTATCTGGATCGCTGAAAATATTGGCACGATCACGAAAGCTTGGTTATATCCATCACAGCTGATCGGTTGGCAGCCGGTGAGTTTACAAAAGTTCGGATCGTGGTTTCTGCTCATGATCATTAGCTTTGTGCTCGTGGAACTGCTACACCACTACCGCGCAAAACAGATGGCAACTCGAGGGTAAATTCGGTATAATAGCTGATATGGCGCGTTGGCGGAGCAGTTACGCAGCGGTCTGCAAAACCGCGTAGATGGGTGCAACTCCCATACGTGCCTCCACAATAACCCCTCGAGTTTCGAGAGGTTATTTTGTATACTATATACAGATGCGCGGATGGCGGGTTTGTCTGGAAGACAACGAGAAGAATTCGTAGACGCCGCGTCGCATTTACTTAGAGACATACTGTTGCCTCAACGAGTGAATGGTGTCAGAAGATGCGCGGATGGCGGAACTGGTAGACGCGAGGGACTTAAAATCCCTTGTCCAAAAGACGTGCGGGTTCGACCCCCGCTCTGCGCACCAGATTTTATATAAAGCGGAGGAATCGTGGCGAAACAACCAAAAAAGCGAGTGAAGCAGACGATCAAACCGCTGCAATGGCTCAAGACAAAAGGGCACGCTATCAGGCGGCGGTCTGCAAACTTGCTGTCACGCCGTCCACACCGCAGTTTTCGGCGCACGCGTCGCCGTGACTATACACGCTCGCTCAAGCTACCAGGCTACGTGGCGTTCACAAAAGACGTGTTTGGTGTTCTATGGGTGAAGCGACGACTGTTTGGTCTGCTCATACTCATCTATGCGGTTGCCATGCTCATACTTGGCGGCGTTACCAGTCAGGGTGTCTATAGTCAGATTCAAGATGTCTTAAAACAGGGTAATACATCTATGACATGGGGCGAGGTTGGCGATGCGGCCATGCTACTTGCCTCAGCATTCACCGGTGGGGCAAGTAATCTGACGAGCGACCAGCAAATCTATTTAGGATTTTCAGTGGCATTAGTGTGGCTGGCGACCGTCTGGTTGCTCAGGGAGATCCTTGCTGGTCGTCACCCAAAATTACGCGATGGACTATATGGTTCGGGCTCACCGATCGTATCGACATTGCTTTTGTTCTTTGTGGCGCTATTGCAACTGCTTCCAATTGGCGTGTTGGCGCTCGTTTACGCTGGTCTGTCGACTGTTGGGTTACTGAACGGTGGTTTTGGTCTCATGATTTTCTCGGTTGTTGCAGTACTAATCATTGCTCTCGTACTGTACTGGATGACTAGCACATTTATAGCGCTTGTTATCGTGACGCTGCCAGGTATGTATCCGATGCGCGCACTCAAGTCAGCTGGTGATCTAGTCGTCGGTCGGCGGCTGCGGATTTTGTATCGCCTGGTCTGGCTAGCGCTGACGATTATTCTGACGTGGGTTATTATTATGATCCCACTGATCCTACTCGATAGTTGGGCGAAGACTGCGTGGCCAGCAATTCAGGACATACCATTCATGCCATTTGCGGCCGCTTTCATGAGCGCTTATACCGCAGTCTGGATGGCAAGCTATATTTATTTACTGTACCGAAGGATTATCGATGACGATGCTCGTCCCGCCTAGAAAACGCATGAGTGATCTACGGACGCTGCTGGCGCAGTATAGTTACGAGTATCATGTACTGGATACGCCAAGTGTGAGCGATGCAGTGTACGATGGCCTGTTCCAGGAACTAAAGCGACTTGAAGATGCCCATCCAGAGCTTGTGACATCCGACAGTCCGACACAGCGCATCGGCAATGTTGTCCTGGACAAGTTTGCAAAAGTCACGCACTCGCGGCGAATGACGAGCCTCAACGACGTCTTCACAAAAGACGATGTCGAAAAATGGGTAAAACGTATCGAAAAGCTCACGCCGGGCGAAGCGCACGAGTACTTTGCTGATATAAAAATGGACGGACTGGCCTGTGCATTGATCTACCAGGATGGGCTGTTCGTGCAGGCAGTGACGCGCGGCGATGGGTTTGTCGGTGAAGATGTAACGATGAACGTACGAACCATCAAGAGCGTACCGTTGGTGTTACGCCATACGTCCAGTTACGAACAGTTCTTGACTGGTCGTACTGAAGTTCGCGGTGAAATTGTCATGCTCAAAAAAGACTTTACCAGACTGAATGATCGCATGCGCGCCGAGGGTAAGCCAGAATTTGCGAACCCACGTAATCTTGCGGCAGGCACGATTCGACAACTCGACCCGCGGTTGGTGGCTGAGCGCCCGTTGACATTTCGCGGCTATGACGTGATTCGTGAAGATCCCGATAACGTACCGACCAATATGTATGCGTACGAAGCATTGAGTGCGCTTGGCGTCGTGCGCAATAGTGAGGCACAAGTTTTTGATGATATCACCGGTGTCATGCATTTTGTGAGTGAGTGGGACGACAAACGCCATGACTTACCATTTAACACGGACGGCTTGGTGATAAAAGTGAACAACCGACGTGTTTATGATGAATTGGGAATTGTCGGTAAGCAGCCACGCGCCGCCGTCGCATATAAATACGCTCCCGAAGAAGCCACGACTATTGTTAAAGATATCGTCATTTCAATCGGACGCACTGGCGCCGCTACGCCGGTGGCTGTGTTCGATCCAGTGCAGGTGGCTGGCACGACCGTGCAGCATGCCAGTTTACATAATGCTGATGAGATAGCTCGACTCGATGTCCGCATAGGAGATACGGTCGTGATATTCAAAGCGGGTGATATTATCCCGCAAGTTCAGATGGTTGTGACGGAATTGCGACCAGCCGGCAGCGCACCATTTGAGTATGTGGCCGAGCTTCATCGCCAATACCCGGAACTCGAATTTTCCCGACCAGACGGCGAGGCGGTCTACAGGGTCAAGGGCACAACGAGTGATGTGATCTTGAAACGAGCGCTCGAACATTTTGCCAGCAAGGGTGCACTCGATATTGATACTTTAGGTGAAAAAAATGTTGTGGCACTTGTCGATGCTGGCTATGTCAAAGATCTGGCTGATATTTATGCACTCAGGGTTGAACAGCTCCTATCGCTCGATCGTTTTGCGACTATCTCGGCGCAAAAACTAATTGACGCCATTGCAGATAAAAAGCAACCGCCGCTCGAGCGCTTTGTCTACGGTCTCGGTATTCGTCACGTTGGTGTGCAGACGGCTATCGATCTCGTCAATCATTTCGGTTCACTCGACAGGTTAGTGCATGCCACAATCGACGAACTGGAACAGGTAGATGGTGTCGGGAAAGTTGTCGCCGAGAGTGTTGTAGCTTGGTTTGCAGATGATGACAATCTGGCAATGCTCGACAAATTTGATGCATTTGGCGTGCGGCCATATTTCGAACAAAAGAGCGGCAAGCTAAGCGGTAGGAGTTTTGTCATCACTGGTTCGCTCGAATCGATGAGCCGTGACGAAGCTGCCGACCGTATTCGCGCCCTGGGCGGCACATTCCAAACAAGCGTTGGCAAAGACACGACGTATTTAGTTGCTGGCGGAAAAGTTGGAGCCAGCAAACTTAAAAAGGCCGAGGCTTATGGTACACAGATTATCGATGAACAGGGTCTTGTCGGCATACTCAACGCGGACTAATCAAGAGTTTGGCTTAGTACCTCTAGACCGGTAGCATTGAATGCATAGAGAGCAGCTGGACGGTGTGCACCGGATTGTGAGATTTCACCGGTCTCATGTAAAAAGTTTAGTGCCAAGATTTTTTTGCGGAAGTTTCGTTTATCGAGAGTTTGTCCGAGTACCGCTTCGTAAACAGCTTGCATGTCGGCGAGCGTGAATTTGTCCGGCAGCAAACTAAAAGCGATTGTCGAATACATCAGTTTTGATGCCAAGCGATCACGGGCGTATTCAATTACTTCTTTGTGGTTATAAGCCAGTTTCGGTAGTCGATTGACTGGATAAAAGGCTATCTCGTGACTGCCGCCGCCAGCTGCAATATCGACGCCGCAGGCGAAAAAGCTCACACAGATTGCGTGACCGCGCGGATCTTGACCGATACTGTCGTAGGTATATAATTGCTCAACATAGCTCGTATCGTTGTCTAGATCCACGCCTGTCTTCTCGCGGAGCTTGAGCGCCAGAGCTTCGACGGTTGTTTGATCTTTGTTGCAATAGCCGCCAGGTAGCGCCCATTTGCCGCGAAATGGTTCATCACTACGCTTGGCGATCAAAACCTGCAGTTGCTGTTTCCGAATCGTAAATATGACGCCGTCAACCGTGACGGTCGGTGCTTCATAATGAGGAGCTGATTTCATACTCACACTATAACCTGCAAAATACTTAGTGTCAATATTACACTAAGTCGACGAGGTACTAAAGAAGAGACCGGACAGGCCGGTCTCTTGCTGAGGCTATACTGGTGTTACCAGCTGCGCTGACGGAAGCTATTGCCACCGCCGTTGCCGCCGCCGTTGAAGTCGCGGCGTGGGCGATCTTCTTTTGGACGAGCGATACTGACGGTGATTGCACGACCGTCGAGTTCTTTGCCGTTTAGTTGGTCAACTGCTTTTTGGTTGTTGGCTTCGTCTTCAAATTCGACAAATCCAAAACCTTTACTACGGCCGCTTTCGCGGTCAGTGATGACGCGGGCGCTAGCGACCGGTCCGACTTCTTCGAAAAACGCTTTGAGCGTATCGTCAGTAGTTGCGTAGGCAAGGCTACCGACAAAGAGATTTTGCTTCTGTTGCATTCTGTTGTTTCCTTATCTTCTTACTTCTTATTGTCAGATCGACCGTAGCGAAGATTAGGGAACAAAAATTTCTATTTCTCGCGTGTATTCTGAACGCTTATAGTTAAGCACATTACCGCGTAAACAGCAAGCGGAATATTGCAATGAGAGCAATTGCAGCGAATATGAAGTTCAATATCGCGGGTTGTCGGTCGTGTTTCACCCATGTTTCAATAGCAACCGCGAGTGAGCCGACAAGTGTCGGTATTTGGAAGCGTAAATCAGCGCCGATAACACCAAATGACAGCAGGGTATAAGCGCCGAGTACTAGAACCACGCCAATCCAGCCCATATAGTCAATTGCAGTGACATGTTTCATGTTGCTAGCTTAGCACACATAGGTACGCTGATGACCTGCGTCAACCTTCTGTCTCCGAGAACGGCTTCGCGCGGGAATTTTTTCGAGTACGCATCGTTAAAATTCACCGGCTGCAGATGTTCTCGGAGACAGAAAGTCTCGCGGTCATCTATCATTCTGCTTGCGCTTTTTTTGATTTTGTCACATAATCAAGCTATGCTGGTGCGCACGAGGGGTGCCTCTGCGCTTAAAACAAACAGTATACACACCGTGCCCCGGGTGGGCGCGCAACAGCAGAAATTCACCTCTTAACTCAGGAGGTGAATTTTGATATAGTAATGGAGACGGGGCATTAGCTCATTTGCTGTCCGAGACAGTTTGTCGAGCCATGGAGATAATGGCTCTACCAAATGAGATGTCGCACGCACCTTTCTGGCATAGCCGCACACATAACGGGGCATTAGCTCATTTGGTAGAGCGCTTCCATGGCATGGAAGAGGTGATCGGTTCGAATCCGATATGCTCCACCAAACTTTGATACCTATTCTCAGCCGATAGGCCTTTAGGGGGAGGAGCTGAAGCCTCGAATTCATTTCGAGGCAAAGTGGAGGGGTGAGCCCCTTCTGAATATGGGGAATTAGCTCAGTTGGCTAGAGCGCACGATTCACATTCGTGAGGTCACAGGTTCGAGCCCTGTATTCCCCACCAAATATAACGCCACCATCAAGGTGGTGATTTTTTATGGGGGATGAGGCGCTTGAAAAGTCAGGACAATTCGGAAAAAATAAGGGCATGAAGCGACAGCCTACCCCCCGCCCGCATGTGTATGAACTTTATTGGCGGTTTGCTGCTGAACGCCAATCGATCTTTGAAAAGCGCCTGCAAGGTTTGCCGGCACCCTGGACTGATAACGAGGTGTTAAAGACCTATAAGTTCTGTAATGTATTCCGGGCAACGGATCGCGTGAGCCAATATTTGATAAAAGGAATTATTTATCCTGACACCCGTCCTTCGCGTGAGGATTTGTTGTTTCAGATTGTCGCATTTAGACTTTTTAGCCGTGAAAGCACCTGGGAAGGACTTAAGCGCCTGCTGGGACGCGCACCAGTGATCGATGACCTAGCAAGTGGAGGTTTTGAGAAAGCCATCTTGATATTGAAGGAAACGCAGTCACCCGTATACACAAATGCGTTCATACTTTGTGCGAATGATGCGTATGGTCAGGGGAGTAAAGTGTTAAACCACGTTGAGCTCCTAAAGGATATGTTTTTGTATCATGACATGGCAGACGATTTACGAAATGCTTCTGGCTTACGGCATGTCTTCGATCTGTTGCGCGCATATCCGCTATACGGTAACTTCATGTCATACCAGACGGCGATTGATTTGAACTACAGTGACTATATCAACTTTGACGAAGATGATTTTGTTAAGGCCGGTCCAGGCGCGCTGCGAGGTATCAATAAATGCTTTGAGACCCTTGGGGATTATACCCCAGATGAGGTAATACTGTGGATGGTTAAGCATCAAGATGAGGAGTTTAAACGTCTTGGCTTATCGTTTCACGGCTTGTTTGGCCGCAAGATTCATGCAATTGACGCCCAAGGATTATTTTGTGAGACAGATAAGTATACCCGAGCCGTCATGCCAGAACTAAAAAGCGCGCGAGTCCGGATAAAACAAAAGTTCGCACCACAATCACGGCCGACGCGCATATACTTACCACCAAAATGGCAGGCAACTGTACAGAGAGCTGATAATATGGTAGAATTCTAAGTAAGGAAGGTCTGTGAAACTACAGACCATTATTTTATGAAAGACACCAGTAAAATTCGCAATATCGCTATCATAGCGCACGTCGATCACGGGAAGACGACGCTACTTGATGGCCTATTGAAGCAGTCGAATACGTTTCGCGATAACCAAGCTGAGATGAGCCAGACACTTATCATGGATAGCGGTGATCAGGAGCATGAGCGTGGTATTACGATCACAGCGAAACAGACAAGTATTTACTGGGGTGACTACAAAATCAACATTATCGATACGCCGGGACACGCTGATTTTAGCGGTGAAGTCGAGCGCACGCTCAATATGGCAGACGGTGTTATTTTGGTGGTCGATGCTCAGGAAGGGCCAATGCCGCAGACGAAGTTTGTGCTCTCAAAAGCGCTGCAACTCGGCCTTGTGCCAGTCGTCGTGATCAACAAGATTGACAAGCCGGCACGTCGGATCACTGAAGTCGAGGATGAGCTTGCCGATCTATTCCTGGAGCTTGCAACGGATGAGTCTCAGCTCCACTATCCGATTTACTATGCGATTGCTCGTGACGGGAAAGCCTGGAAGGACATGCCAGACAATACCGATCAGCACGTCGATTTAACGACAATTTTTGAAGCGATAGTCGGTGATATTCCGGCTCCAACCGCCCGTGAAGGAGCCTTCCAGATGCAGGTCGCGGCACTCGCCTACGACTCGTTTCTTGGTAAGTATGCAATCGGTCGTATTCAGCGCGGTGCAATAGCACGTGGCCCCGTAGCACTTATCAAGCGGGATGGCCAAATTGTATCGAGCCGGGTTGAAAAGATCTTTAGTTATCGCGGTTTACAGCGCGAAGAAGTGGCTAGTGCGGGAGCGGGGGATATTGTAGCTATTGTCGGTGTCGGCGATGCTCATATTGGCGAGACAATCGCTGATAAAGAAACTCCGGAAGCCTTGCCGCTTATTGATATCGAAGCGCCAACGCTCCGAATGTATCTCGGTCCAAACACCAGCCCGTTTAAGGGCAAGGAAAGTGAATTCAACACCAGTCGCCAGATTGGTGATCGCCTAAAGCGTGAACTCGAGACCAATGTGGCGCTACGAGTCGAAGAAAATGGTATTGGATTTACCGTCAGCGGGCGAGGCGAGTTACACTTATCGGTTTTGATCGAATCAATGCGCCGGGAGGGCTATGAGTTTGAGGTTGGACGGCCACAGGTTGTCACGATCGAAGAAGACGGAATGACGAAAGAGCCGGTCGAAGAACTCGAGATTGAAGTTGGCGCTGACTTTGTTGGCGTCGTGAGTCAGGCACTTGGTGCACGGCGTGCAGAACTGACCCACCAGGGGCAAAGTGGTACTGGCGCAACTCGGCTATCGTATGTCTTGCCGACCCGGGCACTCATCGGCCTACGTGATCAGCTGTTGACGGCCACAAAAGGTACAGTGATTATGAATAGCCTGCCGCATGGCTACAGGCCGCTCGGCGACAAGTTGCCAAAAACACGTAATGGCGTGCTGATTGCCTGGGAAGCAGGCGTGACGACACCCTACGCACTTGAGAATGCTGAGCAGCGGGGCGAGTTATTTGTCGGCGCTGGTGTTGAGGTGTACGCCGGTATGATCGTGGGTCTTAACACGCGCCAGGATGACCTAGAGGTAAATGTCTGTAAGGCAAAGCATCTGACAAACATGCGCTCAAAATCATCAGACGGTACGGTTCAACTGACACCGTACACCGACCTCAGTCTTGAGCAATCGATTGACTTTATTGAAGACGACGAGCTACTAGAGGTAACACCAAAAAGTCTTCGATTGCGTAAGCGCTATCTCGACCATAATGAGCGCAAACGTCACCAAAAAGATATTGTATAGCTAGCCGTAGTACGCTTAGGTAAGGAATTATTAATAAAAAATAATTTGTCCAGCAACGACTACTGATTTTTTGATGTTTTTTCTAAAGACTTGACACAAACAAGGTACACTATAGATATGGATTTCGAGCCAATACACCCTATTGAACATGAAATATTGCGGATCTTGGCTTTTCGAAAAACAGCTCGATATCGCGACATGCGCCCACAGGGTGTTGACAGCAATCTATTTAATTACCACCGTCGAGTACTCGTGCGCGAGGGGTTTATCGAAAAAGCACCAAATGCCGAGTATCAGCTAGCAGTGAGAGGCCTCAAGTTTATTGAAAGTACTGCGCTTGGTAGTCTGAAATCAGGCTATCAGCCAAAGCTATCAATCGCCTTTTTGCTATCAGATAGCCAGGGACGGATCGCCGTATGGAACAAGCAAGCCCAACCGTTTATCGGTATGGTTCATATGCCAAATTGCAAACTACAGTACGATGATGTGACGGCACGAGATGGAGCATTTCGCATACTACGCGAAATTACCTCTGAAGAAGGGGTAGCTATTAATCTAAAAGGCATAGCCGAGGTAAGTGTTCGTCAACACGGAGAGCTACTATCGCATACCATGTATGTCATTGCCCAAGCAGTTATCAGCCCAATGCTTGTGACGAACAAGGCTATCTATTGGATTGAGGCAGATGGCTGCGACCAGTATCCATTTGTACCAGGCATATACGAACTATGCCGCGACTATTATCGCGGCAATATGCTCGAGTGCCAGAGTTACATAGTAGAGCTCTAGAGGAACTGGACGACAATTCGTTTTTTCTTCATCATACCCTCTTTTTGTTTACCACCGTTTGTCATGACTTAGTATAAGCACAAACATTGTATTCGTAAATAGATATTTACACCGAAGCTTGTCCCAAGTAGCCATTATCTTTATACTTTATGGTATGGGTTTCTTTAAACGCAAAAAGATCGCGGCGGTTTCCGACAAAGCGAAGACTGCTTTTGTGGCTACAACTGGCCCGCTTTTGCCGACCCACAAAAGTCCCGACGAGGCGTTTGGTACTTTATTCTCAGATGTACAGCAGCAGCGTATTTATCCTGACGGTAAAACGTTTGTTGATCTAGTGCCACGAAAACGTGCTGTTGAGCTCAAGAAAGAGTATGATCTTGCAAGTAAAGATCCTGCCTTCGATCTCCACGAGTTCATAAACCGGCATTTCTATGAGTTCGCCCCCCATAAGGAGCGTACACCCTACGTACCAAACCGCTCGATCAGTGCTCGCCACCATGTGACGCATCTCTGGAGCGAACTAGAGCGGCGCAATCGGGTTGACCGAGGGTCGCTAATTGCTTTGCCGCATCCGTATATTGTACCGGGAGGCCGATTTAGTGAACAGTTTTACTGGGACAGCTATTTTATTATGATTGGGCTAGCGGCCGATAAACAGTGGCAGATGATATTTAACATGCTCCGTAATTACGCCTACATGATGCGTAAATATGGCCTCATTCCAACCGCAAATCGTACCTATTTTCTCAGTCGCTCACAGCCACCGTTTTTTTCACATATGTTACACCTCATGGCCAGGGGGCGCGGACGTCGTCGGACTTTTGCAGAATTCCTACCTACCATGCTTGGGGAGTATCGGTTTTGGATGCGTGGCCGCAGAGCAGTATCGGAACGCGCGGATCATGTGGCTTATCTCAGGGTTGTCCAGATGCCAAATGGTATGATTTTGAATCGATATTATGATAATAAATCAACGCCGCGCCCCGAATCAGCTCGTGAAGATATAGAGACAGCAGCACAGTTTTCGGCAGAACGTCGTGAAAGAGTTTTTGTGGATTTACGGGCAGCGGCTGAGAGTGGATGGGACTTTAGCTCACGGTGGTTTCGGGATAGTCATGCGATTGAAACGGTGCACACAACGGACTTCGTGCCAGTCGATCTGAATTGCCTGATTTATTCACTGGAGCGGACAATCGCCGAGACGTATACCCTCATCGGCCAACCATTACTGGCTCGTCGATTTTACGCTGATGCTGAAAGACGGGCAGAAACAATTCGTCGCTTCTGTTGGAATGAAAAAGAACGATATTTCTATGATTATGATTTTCGGAAAAAGAGGACATCTGAACGATTGACGTTAGCCGGTGTTTACCCGTTGTTCTGCAAGATTGCCTCTCGCGAGCAAGCCGAGGCCGTAGCCGAAAAGGTAGCTCAAGATTTTATCGAAGACGGTGGGCTCATGACGACACTCGAAGATACGGGACAGCAATGGGACGCCCCAAACGGCTGGGCTCCGTTGCAATATGTTGCGATCATGGGGCTGCGTGAGTATGGGTTTTTCAAACTAGCCCGTGAGATACGTGATCGGTGGCTCGAGACAGTTGAATTTGTCTATAGTGACCGACATAAAATGGTAGAAAAGTATGATGTTCTCAACCAGGGTGTTCTCGGTGGTGGCGGTGAGTATCCGCTGCAGGATGGTTTTGGGTGGACAAATGGCGTATACGCAGTATTAAAAGATGAACAACAACGCGAACGAAAGGCGGTGGAAGTACAATGACAAAAATGTGGGCGAATAGCACTGCGCTCTATCAGATTTATCCGCGTAGTTTTATGGACAGCAACGGAGATGGTGTCGGTGACATACCAGGTATTATTGAGAAGTTACCATATCTCCAAGGTCTTGGTGTCGATGCGATTTGGTTGAGCCCGGTCTATGCCTCACCGCAGGTTGATTGTGGCTATGATGTGAGCGATTACCGGACGATCGACCCACTGTTTGGCACGCTAGCTGATATGGATGCGCTGATTGCAGCTACGCACAAAAGCGGTCTAAAAATTGTCATGGATTTTGTGGCAAATCATACATCGAACCAACACGAATGGTTTAAACAAGCAAGTACTGATCGCCACAGTCCATACCGCGACTATTATGTCTGGCGCGACGCAAAACTCGACGGGAGCGAGCCAACGAACTGGATTAGTTTGGCTGGTGGCAAATCGTGGACATGGTCGGAGTCTGCTGGGCAGTACTACCTCCATTCATTTATGCCCGAGCAACCTGATCTCAACTGGGATAACCCCAAAGTGCGGCAGGAGATGTGTGATATCTTGCGTTTTTGGCTCGATCGAGGGGTTGATGGCTTCCGTATTGATGCTGCCTGGCCGATCGCAAAGTCCTACGAAGATGAAGTGGTTTTGGATGCGAAACATCCCGCAGACTACGGCAGCTATGTGCATGATAAGTGCAAGAATGGGCCGAAGATGATCGCATATATGAAAGAGATGGCACAGGTTATGACCGAGTACACCGATGCCTTCATGATTTTTGAATATTACACGGACGAACATAATAAAGATGAAGTGGGTGAATATCAGGAATTATCTTATATCAACCCACTCGTTAGCGCACCATTTGTGTTTGATATGTTCCGCTTGCCGTGGCACGCCTCAGCTCGCGCCAAACGTATGGCGGAACTCTACCAGCGTATCGCGCCTGGAGTGCGGATATCACATGCGCTAGGGAATCATGACCAAACGCGGATCGTGAGTCGTTTCGGTGAGAGTCAAGCGCGGGCATTAGCCGTGGCGCAATTAACCCTCCCCGGTATGCCAACAATTTACAATGGTGAAGAGATTGGCATGAGTGATTATGCTGTGCCGAAGAGCGCCCGACAAGATAATTTCCAAGCGGGGGGCGGTATGGGCGGCCGCGATCCGGAGCGAACACCGATGCAGTGGTCAGATGAAGCTCATGCGGGCTTTAGCACGCAGCAGCCTTGGTTGCCTGTCAACGTTGACTACAAGACAGTAAACGTCGCGCAGCAGCAACACGAGCCAGAGTCGATGCTTGCACTCTACCGGCAACTACTGCAGATTCGGCGAAATAACAAAGTTTTTCGAGACGGTACGTATTCGCCAGTCGATCCAAAAAATGGTTATGTCTGGGCATACCAAGTTTCCAATGGTGACGAAAGCATGAGTGTCTATGTGAACTTTGCTGATCAGCCGCAAAAGATTGCCTCCCCAGCGGGACAACTGCTTGTTAGTTCGGTGTTTGCTGTAGAGAGTCATAGCATCGAAGCAAATTACACTCTGGCGCCATATGAAGCCGTAGTGATACAAAAGGAGAAGCTATGAAAACTTGGACAAATGTCAATGCGCTGTATCAGATCTATCCTCGCAGCTTCAAAGATAGCAACAATGATGGGATCGGTGATATTCGCGGCATTATCGATAATCTCGACCATATTCGCTCCAAACACCACAGTCTCGGGATTGATGCGGTGTGGATCTCGCCATTTTTTACATCGCCTATGGTGGATATGGGCTACGATGTCAGCAACTACTGCGACGTCGATCCGGTTTTTGGTACACTTGATGATTTCAAGGAGCTGCTTGCGGCAGCGCATAGCCGAGGCATAAAAGTCGTTATCGATTATGTGCCGAACCATACCTCGAGTGAACATCCATGGTTTCAGGATGCGATAACAGGAGTCGACAGCGATAAACGAGACTTTTATATTTGGCGCAAACCGGGCGAGAACGGCAGTGTGCCAAATAACTGGGTGAGTTTGTTTGGGGGTAGCGCCTGGGAGTACGATCAGCTCAGTGGTGAGTACTACCTGCATTCGTTTTTCAAGGAACAGCCCGACCTCAATTGGGAAAATCCACGTCTTCGCGAAGAAATGAAAAATGTTCTCAATTTTTGGCTTGATCTTGGTGTTGACGGCTTTCGGATGGATGCTGTCAATCACATGGCCAAAGACTTGATCGACTTTAAGGATGAGCCGCTGAAAGAAGGTGGCGTAGAAGGCACATACGACGGTCATGTGCGGAAGTACAGTAAATTTGGCTCGCAACTGGTACCGTATTTACGTGAGCTTACTGAAGTTGTCGAATCATACCCAGATCGTGTGGTGTTCTTTGAAGCTATTCCCGACCCAGGACTTGGCTCGGTTGCCGAACAGTTTAGTATGCTTTATGACGTGAATCCGCGCATTGCAATTCCTTTTAACTTTGGCGGTATGTGGCTACCGTGGAGCGCCAAAGCCTATGGCGATTATATTCGTGATTTCCAGGCGATGATTCGACCGACTGATATAGCTGGGTATTGCTTTAGTAATCACGATCAACCACGTCTTGTGAGTCGGTTTGGGCGCGAGCAGGCACGGATCATTGCTATGCTGATGCTGACATTACCGGGTACACCAACTGTGTATTATGGTGATGAAATCGGTATGGAGAATGTGCCGATTGACCCGAGTGAACGCACCGATATGTCTGCCCAAGCCGGGATATTTGGCGGCCGCGATCCATTCCGTACGCCGATGCAATGGGATACGAGCCATCATGCGGGTTTTAGCGCGCATCGGCCATGGCTGCCAGTCGCGTATAATTACAAAAAAGTCAATGTCGAGACTGAACGCCACAAAGAAAATTCGTTTCTCATGCTATATCGACATCTTTTGCAGGTGCGAAATCGTGATGAGACGATGATACGCGGTAGCTATATCGAGCATTTTTGTGACGCCAAACGGAATGTTTTGGTGTATGAACGTCGCTATGAAGAGACGTCGTATATCGTCGCACTCAACTTTTCAAATCGTCCAAAATTTGTGAAGCTACCGCATGGTGCGCACCATATTGTTGTCTCCACGAAATCTGCTAAACGCAAAAAGACCCATCGCCACGGTGAAATTGTGCTCAAGCCCTACGAAGGTGTGATTTTGTATATCTAAACAGCGCGTCGTCGTAGTCGCCGTCGTTTTGTCGCCAGGATTGCCGCTACTGTCCAGGCTTGGACTTCTTGCGGCGGTTGCTCGACGCGATTTTCGCGCTTTGCTTGGTCATCCCAGACAATAACTGTATCGGTATTGATATGTGGTATCGGGCTATCATCGCCACGAACATATTCGGGGAACATGCGAGTCGTTTTCGCCACCTCGAGCAAACGATTATCGAGTGTGTCGGCGAGCGTGGTATAGCCAAGACGTCGCAGGCCTTTGGCAATATGGTGCGTATCCCACAGCCAGACGCTGCCATTGTGATAAGCGCCGGGACGAAAACGAACTTCGTCGGTTGCGAGTGTGCGAATACCGCTCATGTTAAGTAGTTCGGGTTGCTGTAATTGTCGGACAACGGCTTCTCGCATGGCAATCACACGTGGTTCGTCAGATTTGAGCAGACGCGAATTCAGCGCATGTCCCATATTTGATGTGCGTACTTTTAGTTGGCGGAGTGAGCCGTCGGCTTCTGATCGGTCAGTGCCGAGTGCGAAATAGCCACCTTTTTCATCGACCCAATAATTATCAAATATGGCCTGCTGGAGTAAGTCAGCCTGCTCACGTAAGCGTTTCGCGCGCGCAGTGTCATCCAGGATATCTTCAAATAGTTCGGCTGCATCAATCAGCGCATCATAGGTGGTGACCTGGACTTCAATTGACGAGACGCCACGGTTATGATTTGCGAGTGTGCCATCCGCATGGTGATAGGCATCCCAGGAATCTTTCCACACTTGGTTCTCAGTACCATAGGGGATGACAGAGCGGAATTCCAGGATACCTTCTTCGTTACTCGCAAGCCGACGCTCGATCCACATGAGTGCTAGCTCTAATGCGTGAGAGATTGTCTGGGTGTTCCCGTGCAGGTCAATATATTCGGCCGACAGAAATGCACGATTCTCCTCGGACTGTTGACAATAGGCAGTGATAACGCGGATAAATTCGGGAGTCGCATCGACGGAGCCGTAATAAGGCCACCCCCAGCCAAGACGCTTTGTCAGCTGGATGGCGATTGGGTCGTCGGCATCACGCGCTTCGTGGACAATTCGACCGAGTTCTTCTTCGCGTGATGACTCATCTTCGAGGCCTTGGAGCCGAGCCAGCTCTGTAATCGTACCTCGTGCTAACTCCGGATACGATGAGATTAGATCAATCGCGACCCGTAGGCTATCGCGCCCAAAAACAACACTATACAAGTCGAGATGGTCGGGTGTTTGCACTCTATCTTCAAGCTCGAGAGCTAGAGCGGCAATCGACGGACCATTTTGACCGATGGTCGCTGGTGAGAGTGCGCGGGTGAGTCGTAACATTTCACGAAGACTTGATGGCGGTAGTGTTGGTCGCTCTCGGGGCGGATGATGTTCAATATGGAGCAGCATCTCCCAGGGCAGGAGGGGGTAGCTCATGTCTGAAGTATGATGTTCTGTGATATTTGCCACACATCTATTATAGCTACTCGTGGTACGATTGAGACAAGAAAGCGAGAGAATATGAAGAAAGTCACAAAAGAGCGGTCACTTCATATCGCCATGATCGCACCGCCGTGGCTCAAGATTCCAGTCAGAGGTTACGGTGGTGTCGAAAATGTCATCGAGCCACTATCGCGCGAGCTTGTGAAAATGGGGCACACTGTCGAGCTGTTCGCGGTCAAAGGTAGTCGTATCCCAGGCGTGAAAGTCCATGGCGTGACCGATCAAGAGGAATACGACAATCTCCTAAAACCAATGTATGATTTTGGACTGCCAGCGCCCTGTGCGCATGTGCTTGAGTCGCTCAAATCGATTCGTCTGGACGGTACGTTTGATATTATCCACGACCACAGTTATTTTATTGGGCCAACAACGCTGGTTTATGCGGCTGGTCGTGACGGTATACCACCAGCACTACATACGATTCATGGTCCGCCACCAACACCTATGGAGAAAGTCAAAGAAGGCGTGACAGATAGTCGGCATTTTTGGCGAGCAGTCGCCGGTGATCATGACCTGTCCCTCGTTTCGATATCTGATGCGATGCGTCACATGATGCCAATCGAGCTTGAACGTAAGCGCAACTTGCTTGACACTGTCTACAATGCTATCGAAGTCTCGGAATTTCCCTATGTCGAGCAGAAAAAGAATTATTTTTTAACACTTGGCAATATCTCACCAGAAAAGAACCAAGGTCTCGCCGCGAGAGTTTGTGCTCGAAAACGGCGTAAATTGCGAATGGCGGGTCCGGTTGTTGATATCCAAACGCCAAAACGAATCCTCGCCGAACTCGCCAACCCACTTACAAAATATCGAAGCGAACGCAACTTTAAATATTATAGCGACACTATCTTACCTATCGTGCTAAAGTCGCCCTATGTAAAATATGTGGGCAGCATAGCGGGCAAGACAAAACTGAAATATCTGTCTGAAGCCAAAGCGCTACTGCATCCAATCGCCTGGGATGAGCCGTTCGGCATGGTCGTGATAGAAGCCATGGCTTGTGGGACACCGGTGATTGCTATGAATCATGGGGCTATGGCCGAAATTATCAAACCAGGCTATAACGGTTTTTTGGCAAATAGCGAAGAAGAGTTTGCGTCATATCTCGATCGTGTTGACGAGATTGATCCAGCGAACTGTCGTCGAACTGTTGAAGAGATGTTCTCAGCTCATCGCATGGCTAGTACTTATGTCGATCGATATCGAGAAGTTATCGAAAAAGCTGCGCACCGGAAATAGCGTTCACTACCGAACGTCGTCGGGCAAAAAGCCATTTTTCGGCTTGAAATTCGCTTGCCATTTGTAATCCGCACCGTAGCCCAGGTCTTTCATGAGTCGGGTTGGGGCGTTACGAATATGGAGCGGTACTGGACTATCCGGAAAACGTTTGGCACGATCTTTTGCTGCCTGCATTAGATCAGTCACTTCGCGTGATTTCTGACTGCGGGCAAGTGCGGTTGCTGTATGATACAGGATATAGTTTGACTCCGGCATGCCCACCCGTTCGACTGCCTGGAAGCAGGCCGTCGCGAGGCTCAGCGCACCATTGCCAGCTAGACCAATATCTTCACTGGCAAATATCACCATACGTCGTGCGATAAATTTTGGATCTTCGCCAGCATCAATCATCCGACTCAGATAATACAGCGTTGCGTCAACATCGCTGCCGCGCATACTTTTGATAAAAGCCGATATGACGTCGTAATGCATGTCGCCTTTTTTGTCATAGCCGGGGACTTTGGTTTGCGCTGCTACTTTCACGACAGCAGGGGTAACTTTCTGATCATTGATACTCAGAGCCAGCTCTAGGTTACCGAGTGCGACACGAGCATCACCACCAGATAACTCTGCTAGGTAGTCAAGAGCAGCAGGCGTGACATTTTTTGCTTTTTTTAGTGCTTTGAGCGCCTTTTTGAGCACGAAAACAATCTCCTGCTTACTCAGGGGTTGTAGTACAAGCACGCGCGTCCGGCTGAGGAGCGGGTTGATCACTTCAAAACTAGGATTTTCAGTCGTGGCACCAATCAGTGTGATCAAACCCGACTCGACATGTGGCAAAAAAGCGTCTTGCTGCGCTTTGTTAAAACGGTGGATTTCGTCGACAAACAGGATTGTACGCAGACCCAAATTCCAATTCTGGCGAGCGTGCTCAACGACCTTTTCAACATCCTTTTTACCACTCGTGACAGCACTCAGTTCGACAAATTCGGCTTCGACTTCATGTGCGATAATTCGCGCCAGAGTAGTTTTGCCAGTACCGGGTGGCCCCCATAATATCAGGCTAACTGGCTCTTTTTTTGTGACAATCTGGCGCAAGATTTCACCATCGGCTAATAGGTGCGATTGTCCAATCACGTCGTCGAGACTATGTGGCCTCATGCGCTCTGCTAATGGCTCCCGGTTCATGGTGCTATTATACGCTGATCAGTTGGCGAGCGCGACGTTGCGACATGACGTGGGCAATAAGCGCAGTGGCGGCGAAGCCGACCATCAGCCAGGCTGCGACAAATACACTGTGGGTATGGGCGACTGCACCAAATGTCAATGAAACAGGGATAAATATCATTCGTGAAACACTATTGATGGCCGACCCAGCGCCAGCACGGTAGCGGCTTGGCAGCTGGTGGTTAATCTGAGAGATCAAGACGAGTCCAAGCGTAAATGACAAGAACCCAGTCATAAATTGAACTGCTACGATGAGAATGGGGTTGTGGCTCCAGGTTGCGATGAGCGATCCTGTGATAATCGTCAGGATTGCACCAAGAAGCGCCTGTTTTTTTGCAAAGAAATGAGTCAAGAGGCCGCCGATGCCATAGGTGCTAATAACTATGCCGCTCGCCAGACCATAAAAACTGGCCGATGCACCAATAGCTAAATACCAGAGCTGGTGCATTTCCCCAATCAGATTTTGGACGAGTGCTAGCGCCAGGAAACAGACGAGTATCCAGGTGAGATTTGGGTTACGGAAGACGGCACGAAATGTTGCAGCAATATGTCCCAGAAGTTGGGCGTCCTGTTCATTCCTATGTATTTTTGTCTCACGAATCATTAGTGTGAAAACAATCGCTCCGACTGCTGGTACAACACTCCACAAGAAGGCCGCACTGAGCGAGACGTGATCGCCGATAAAACCGCCAATGATTGAACCAAGTATCAGGGCGGCACCGCCCAAAGCTTCATAGCGTCCAAGAATCTTCTCAAAATTACGTGCATGACCCTGGGTTTCGAGCAGCGTGTCGTAGAGCTGTGAGGTATCGGTACCGGATGCCAGCGCGTCAAAGATTCCCCAGAATATAGCTGAGATTAAAAATGTTGGTATGTCGTGTGCTATCCAGCCAGTGAGCCCGCTCAGTCCGAGAGAAACGGCGGCCAGGACGAGTACGCCCTTGCGGCTCCAGCGATCAGCCAGGATGCCCGACGGCACTTCCGTCAGGATCGAGATCGTTGAATAGACCGCTACCATCATGCCGATCGAGGCATCATTGTAGCCAATAGTTGTCATAAATAGCTTTTCGATTCCATACCAAAACACTAGGTTCCTCAGGAACTTTGACACAAAAATAGGCATAAGACGCCTGAATATCATGAAAAGTAGTATAACAGAAAGGGTGGTCGAGATAGGGGGGTTCGCTTACAATACAGACATGCAGATTATGGATGCCATGCCAATTCCTGCCGGTGCTGGTGTTGTCGAGCATTGGCAGCGTGTTCGGATTGAACCTTGTGACGAGCCGTTGATACCGATTGGTCTAGGAACTGAGTATGATGACCTACTCACCTCGGCCGTCTACGCCGGCGAGCACCTACACTCACCGTATCGGGGCGATAATGCCATAGATGCGGCAGGTACCACGATATACGTGCGGCGTTCGGTTGCGGAGCGGTTGCGTCGGGCGCAATCGTATTTGCCAACTGGTCAACGACTTATTATCTTTGATGGCTATCGTAGTCTTGCTGTCCAACAGGCGTTATTTGACCAGTTTGCGGTTGTGGTGCGACAGCTGCACCCCGAATATACCGAGACGCAAGTTATCGCGGCAACCGAACCGTATATTGCATTACCGTCGGCCGACCCAGCGGCACCCTCACCACATACAACGGGTGGTGCGGTCGATGTCGCGATTGTGCAGGATTCGCGTATGCTCGAATTTGGGACGCCGTTCGATCATGGTTCTGAGCGGTCGGCACTTCGCTATTTCGAAGATAGCAGACGTGTACACACACGAACTGATAAGCTTGCACAACATAATCGTCGAGTATTATTTCATGCCATGCAGACAGCTGGCATGGTAGCTTACGAACACGAATGGTGGCATTATAACGCACCAGAAACACAAATGGGTGCGGCCGGGATTGACCGTCAGTCTGCCTCATTTGGAATTGCAGCAGACAGCTTGCCTCGAGCAGCGAGAAAGCAGTCACTGACGACGACACTGGACGTCAAGATTGAGCAGATTACGCCGCACTAGACACGTCGTAGTTTACGACGGGCGGTTTCGATCATTTTTGTTTTTAGGTAGGCAGTTTTATTGATAATCAAATCGTGCGCCGGTACATACCTTAGCTCCTCAACGCCAAAGCCCCGCTTAAAGACACTGACACCATAAAAGCGATGCTTTGTATCATCTTCGTCGACGATACCCCAGAAGTTATAGCGTTCGATGCCGCGTTCACGCGCATCACGCATCGCCTGCATATGGAGTAGTGGGGCGCCCGACAGCTTGGTGCCGAGTTCGGTACTAACGCCGTAATGATACGATGCTTCGTTGCCATAAAATAGCATAAAGTTCTGCGCCAAAATCTCACCGTCGTGCATAGCCGTATAGAGCACCGCTGCGTTATCGGTTGCAAAAGCAGCGAACTGCTTTTCTAAAAAGTCCTGCGAAAACGCCACAAATTGATGTCGACCAGCTGTTTCGAGCTGAATCTTGTAAAATGTTGCGATATCACGCGGATCAGTGCTAGTGTGAATCGTAATATTATTTTTTTCAGCCTTTCTGAGAGCACGTCGTAGCCGTTGGCGCATACCAGATAGCAGTTCGTCTTCGTTTTTTGTGAGATCCAAAACACCAGCTAATTCGACACTCAAGTACATTGGCGCTTTTTTGTACCCGTGATCACGGAATATAGTGCGCGCTTTCTCACTGTCAGGTAGCTGCGGGCGCACACGCGCATAGACGCAACGGTTGTCACGGGCGGTTGATACTATGTCGGCGGTTACTGTATCAACGGCTTTTTTATCCGACCAGTCTATGATTGGCCCCCCGACAATTTGCAGGTGCTTACCGCGTCTGGCAGGTTCAATATGTCCAGTATAGACGCCAACTAGCTCATTATTTTTATAAAGACCTCGCCGAAAAATAGTCCGTCCTCGGGATCGGTGAAATTCCCCCCACTGCCATGCTTGGAGAAAGTTGGCTTCTTTGTGGTTCGTGACAAAGCTATCCCAGACGGCCTTGTCGGTTATATCCTGCAGAGTGTAGTTCATAATTTCCTTCTTTTTTTACGCATTGTTTCAATAAGCCAGTTTTTGAGGTAGAGCGGTTTATTGATGACATAATCATGGGCTGGTAGGTAAGTAGTATCTTTGCCGCCGAAACCGCGCTTAAATGTTGTCACTCCAGCATAGCGGTGGTGCGGGTCGTCAGTGGGCGCAATACCCCAGAGGTTTAGTCGTGTGAAGCCTCGGGCTTTTGCATCTTTGATAATCTGCCATATGACGCCATACGAACCTGGCTCTTTGCGAGCGAGCGGTGTCGAAGCTGCTTCGAAATAATCGACTTCGTTGCCCCAGAATAGCACGAGCGCCATAGTCAGCAGTGTTGCACCTGAGTATGATTCATAAATCCGAAGCGCGTCACCAAATGCTGCGTGGTAGCTCCTGAGTAGTTTTGGACTTGACGGTACAAAGCCATGGCGTTTGGCGGTTTCTTTCTGGAGCTCAATAAATCGCTCCACGGCTTCAGCTGATGCAGTGTGGCGAATAGTGATACCTCGCTTCTCGACACGTCGAACCTCGTAGCGGGTTTGTTGGCGCATTGCGACAAGAAGCTCTTCGGAACTAGGCGCTAGATCGATCATAGAGGTATGTTCGGCGTGTAAATGCATTGGTGCCGTTTTCCACCCGAGTTTCGATAAATCAGTGTGATCAAGCTGTGGACGGATGCGCACGAAGACGCAGGCCTGGTCTTTTGCCAGCTGGACAATATTCGAGAGTATCTCACGGACTGTGTCGGTATCGTTCCAGTCGGTAAGTGGTCCGCCCGGTACCTCTAGATAGCGGCCACGTCGAGCATTCTTGACGATACTCTGCACAACACCGACAACTGCATCTGATCGCATGAATTTATGACGAAATACCGTGTGGCCTTCGAGCCTATTTGCCTCGCCCCACTGCCATGATTGCAGAAAATTTGCTTCTGGGTAGGCAGTAGCGAGAGTCGTCCATTCGGACTCTGAGCATTCCACAAAATCCAGACTACTCACCACATGCCTCCGCGACGATGCGAGCGATTTTTTTAGCATCTTTTGGTGTAATAGCGCGGTGCGTCGGTAGATTGATAACTGTCTGTGCTAGTTGCACGGCCTGGGGGTTTTCAGTTTCCGGAAAATGCGTTTTTGCATAGAGTCGGGCTGGTCCGATTGGGGTGTCAAACCAGGTATCGTCAAAGAAATACATATGATCTCGTAGCGCTGCCAATACAGCAGCACGATCCGGGACAATATATGGGCTGCGAATTGGCGTACTAGCTGGCGAAAAGGTGGGTCGCAAAGTAGCCCGATAGATAGCGTCGATTTTTTGACGATGTGCGGTTGTATGTGGCAAGTTTTTGAGACCGGCCAGGAGCCGTCGAGCCTGCCATGGGTTGAGCGTGAAGGTGGCATCAATATCACCACTCGCAGTGCGCTTGATGAGGCCGGTCGCGAGTGCAGTACTAAGTAAGATCTTGCCGATACCGACTGGAAAGGTAGCGCGGATGAGCCAGGTCAGGAGCGGATACCAACGACTGCGCCAGCTGCCTGCTATGCGCCTGGTTGGCTGGGTGAGTTGATCCTGGAACTTTTTCGTTCGCACAACCAGCACGCCGCCATTGACAGTGTCGAGCAGCTTGTCGCGACCCGATGACAGCACCACAAAATCGCCAACTGTTCCTGCCATGCGGCCATCTGCATAGGTCAGTCCAACAGCATGAGCTAGGTCTTCGATGATAATGAGATCGTGCCGACGCGCCACTGATTCGATCTCAGATATATCACAGGGAATACCATACGTGTTTTGGATAATAACAGCTTTGATCTGGGGGTTTTTGGCGACCGCCTGCGACAAAGCTTCGCCCGAAAAATGTGCAGTGTTCGGGTCAATATCGATATAGCTAGGTTTCGCACCACTGCGCCGCACAGCTTCTTGGACAACATAGCAGGTGTAGCTATTGATAGCGATCGAGTCATCATTTGCGACAAAAAGCGACAAGCAGGCTCGTATGGCGCTCCGTGCGTTAGCATACACGAACGCCTCGCCCTTGTATGTGTCAGATAGGTAGGTGCGGAGGGCGGCGACATCATGCTTGCTGCCACGCGCCACGAGCATCGAGACGCTGTCTCGAAAACTATACTGCGAGCCGAGCGACTGAAACCTCATGGCTTTTCCTCGAGCGCCTGCAGGATTGCAGCTGATAGCTCTTCAGGATGAGTGATATACGGAGCATGCTTCCAGTCTGGATAGGTGTGAAGTGTGCTATGTGGCAGTCTGCGCGCGAGTTGTTCGCCCATTGCGAGGGGCGTTGTTGTATCAGCCTCGCCCCACAAGATGACCGTCGGGGTCTCGATACTGTCAGGCGAGAAAGTGCGATCGCTTGCGAGCATGTTGGCCAGAGTTTTTTGCATATGTTCGGGGGCGCGGCCGTAATCACTACCGAGCAATTTGTGCAGTACTCGTCGCGCACCAGGGACACGCTTCAGTGGTGCTAAGATCTTCGAGGCCGTCCGGAACAGCCTTCTCTTTCGGGATAGCTGAAGAGAATTAACTTCGATACCTGCGCTACTCAGCAAAATGAGTTTTTGGAATCTGCCGGGATGGGCCACTAGATAGTGCATGGCAATCCGCCCACCATTGGAATGACCGAGTACGATCGGCGAATCAATGCCTTGTAGCTCCTCATGGAGCCAGGCGACATAATCATCGATAGTCCAGACTTTTGAGCTTTCACTTGTGAGACCAGGTACGCGCAGCTGAATAACAGTGACACCGGCATCTTGGAGTAATGCAACGGTTTTTGACCATGGCTCAATACTGTAGGTCCATCCATGGATAATAACAAGAGGACTACTCATACAAGTCCCCTAGCTCTACGGCGAGCTTTGGCCGCAGGATCTTGGCGCGCCAGGAAAGCAGTGTCTTCTGGGTGGAGTAGGAGCTTTTCGACGAGCCATTCCAGGTATTGACTACCCTTAAACAAAATCGTCTCACCACCCTGCAGGTGACTCGTCAGATAGTCCAGGGCATCTCGTGTATCAACAAAACTAACCACTGTCTTTGAAGTATCCGTAAGCACCGCTGCAGTATGTTCCGCGACTCGTCTGCCAACCAGGACGATAGTTTCGAAATCACTCGTCAGGAGCACTTCGCCGAGTTTTCGGTGCTCATCAGCTTCACCTTTGCCTTGCTCAACCATGTCGCCAATCACTGCCCACTTATGGGGATGTTTCATAGCATCAAGCATGGCAATCATCGAACGCATACTGATGAGGTGTGCATTGTAGCTACTATCGATTAGCCGTGTACCTTTTATGCCGACGAAGAAATTATTACGCCCCGGCGGTACGACAAATGCGGCAAGATCGTGAGTAATCGGTCGCTTTAGATAATTCATCAAACGCTCACACTGCGCTAGTTGGATATATGTCTCACGGGGCATTGGTTCATGGAATACAAATGTGCCTGATTGCAATCGAAAGGCCGCGCTTTGAGGCGTCACGTCGTAGGATCGGAGATTTTTTGCTGTAACAGCCGTGAGCGCAGCTTGCAGCTGCTTTGTTTCCCGACGCATCGCGGCGTTATCGCCGTCTATAATGACAAGTTTGGTTGTAGCGCGTGCTACGGCGGCAAAACCATGGGCGATTGCAGTGTCAACATCTGTGAACTGACCACTCGCCACCTGTTTGTCATAGTAAACGGCATGGCTACGGTCGCAGCTGATCCACAGTGTCACCTCAGGTTGTAACCAGTTAGCGATAAAAGCTGCTTCATGGGGTCGCTCGCTGTCTATTTCGACAACATAAAATTGCTGTTGGCGGGTGAAGTACAGTGCCCGGAACGGTACGGTCAAACATAGCTTGAACCATTCGAGCTTTGATGTCTGTACGCCGCGCAGACCAACAATATCAAAAGCAATACCGTAAGCGCTGTTAGCGAGGTGAGAGTAGTGAGCGTCCTTGCCGAGCATGACCTCGAGTAGGTGAAGCATCGTCGTTTTGCCGACCGAACCTGTGACGGCGATAACTCGTGGTCGCCAGCGCCGAAGGCTGATTGTCGCAAAGAAGCGAAAATAGCGCGCAACGACAAGGTATAGGCCTTTTTTCATAGTATGCAGGACTGGCATGTTAGGTTTAATTATATAACACTGGCGGTAGGCTGACTATGGCGCTTGTCGCTACTTACATACTCTCTCGACAAACTAGTCGGGCTTATCTACAATAAGAGTGTAATAAAGGAGGTGTATACAACATGGAGTGGTCATTACTTATTTTTGCGGTTGTCGTGCTCTTCAGCGCGATCAAAGTCGTGAATCAATACGAACGCGGAGTTGTCCTGACGCTCGGTCGTTTTACAGGTATACGCGAACCCGGACTGAGGCTCCTCTTTCCGTTTGTGCAGACGATGCGCCGGGTCGATATTCGCTCGACGCCAATCGATGTGCCGAAACAAGAGGTCATCACCAAGGATAATGTGACTGTTAATATCGATGCAGTTGTGTATTTTCGGGTCGTTGATTCGGCAAAAGCGGTTTTAGAAACCGTCAACTACACCTATGCTACCAGTCAGTTCGCGCAAGCGGCACTTCGTGATGTAGCTGGTAACGCCGAACTCGATGAGCTGTTGTCAAATCGTGAGTCAATGAGCGAAAAGATTAAAGAAATCGTTGACGCCGAGACGGCTGTGTGGGGAATCGATGTTGAAAACGTAAAAATCCAAAATATCGAACTGCCACAAGATATGAAGCGTGCTATGGCCAAGCAGGCCGAGGCTGAGCGTGAGCGTCGCGCCAAGATTATTGCTGCCGAAGGTGAACACATGAGTGCTGAAAAACTTGGTCAAGCTGCCGACATTATCGCCAAGCATCCGGTTGCACTGCAGCTTCGCAATCTGCAGACCCTGACCGAAATTGCTGTCGAGAAAAACAGTACGATCATCTTCCCGTCACAGATGATGGATACCGTCAAAGAACTGCAAAACTTTATGGCTCGGGAAGTGAAATAATATGGCAGAGGATAATAAGCGCACCGAAGAATTTTCGGTAAACGGTGACGAAGTTGTCACGAAAGTCAAAGAACTGGTCAAAGAAGTCGATGTCCGTCGAATCATCATCAAAAACGAAAAAGGCGAAGTCGTGGTGGAGTTTCCGGTATCGATTGGGCTTATTGGGGCGATTATTGCGCCAATGTTAGCCGCTGTTGGTGCTGCAGCAGCTTTACTGACCAAGTGCACGATCGTTGTTGAGCGCAAAACAGACTAGTTTTCAAACATAACCGTTTTCCGGTATAGTAGACTGCATGAAGCGATATCGTCAGCCACGTCCCGCTACGGATAGTAGTGGATTTACGATTGTCGAATTGCTGGTCGTTATTATCATTTTGGCAATACTCGTGACGATATCATCGGTCGTCTATAGTGGCATACGAGAACGAGCAGCTAATGCAAAGACTCAAACGGCGGTCGGCACATTAGAGCGAGCGCTGCGTGCTCATAAAGAACTGTCGGGTTCGCCGCTAAAAGTAAACGTTGCATGGTTTCATGTCTCTATCATGGACATGACTGGTGTGTGTATAGGTGGCTCATGGCCAAGCGACAGTGAGATGCAAAAAGATCTCGGAGGGTCTGCCTATACAGGTAACGTCTTGCGATCCGTATACTGTGGCTGGTATGGGGTTACTGCCACATCATCCGATGAGGTCACTCGACTGTTTAACGAAGAAATAGCCGCATCATCCATGCCGAGTAGTTTTCCGAAGATGCCCTCGACCGAACCGATTAAGATCGATGCAATCGCGGCAAATAGCTCAGTCGGACAATACACGCTACGCGGTCTCCGATATGCCTATAATAATTCATCAACCAACCCGCTATCATACATCTATTACGCGGTGTATGGTAAAACCTGTTTTCCGGGTGACGCAACTGTTCGCTTCCAAGATACTATGTTTGTATCAGCTGGCGGGTCTGAATGGAACGGTACATTTACAACCGGTGGCGACTATACGGCTAACAACACCGCGCACTGTGTAAAAACAATAAAATATTGATCCAAGCAATACTTTTAGCCGACACGAACAGCGTAGTTCATATCGTACGTCCAAAAAGAGTCGTATGTGCAGTTGGTGTTATTGAGGTCGGCTGGTTTGGCCATCGATTCTGACTCTAGCCGTGCGAGTAGATAGGTGAATTTCGTGGCGGTTTTTGTGCAGTTGACTTTCATATAGGCCGAAATCGGCGCTACACCGCACCATGGCATGGTGCCGCTCGAAACGATGGTATCGAAACAGCCGCTCGGGTCAACTACATCTTTCTTCAGATAGCCACCGGCGCGTAAGCAGTCGATCACCGAGCCGTTAGTGGATGGGCTGTAGGTGGTGTATTTATGAGATAGCCAACCCTCACCGGTGCCACCCATGCCGCAACCACTACCAGATTCGACATAGTCGCCTTTCTCTATTTGGTACATACTAAGCGCCTTTGCGACAGCTGCTAGATCGCTCTTGCGGATTGAGTCTCGGGCACGCTTCTGCAGGCCGTTATATGCTATGAATGTTACAGCCGCGAGAACGCCAATAACAACGATGACGATCAGCAGCTCGACGATTGTGAAACCGCTTGTCCTTTTATGCATAGTAGTAGTAGTATGGGTGGGTCGCTCTGTGATGTCAATAAAATAAGAATCTCACATGAAGTGAGATGTATCTTATGGTGCGGGCAGAGGGAGTCGAACTCTCGTTTCTACCTTGGGAAGGTAGCATAATAGCCGTTATACGATGCCCGCGTGTACTCTATAAGTATAGGAGAAATAGAAGGCGATTTCCAGTGTATAATAGTGTCAAATGAAGACAAAGAAACAAAAATCCAGACTCCGGACGTTTTTGATCGCAAAAGAAGCCATCATGATTATTCTGGCGATCTTGTGCCTAGCTGGTCTTGTACTGGAGCACTTCGAGAAACTGACAGAGTCACAGCTCTATGCGCTCGAGGCTTTCGAGATCATCGTCGGGGTGCTATTCATCATTGAGTTCTCATTTGAGTTATATTACGCCAAAGACCGCAAGAAATATTGGCGGCATCATTGGTACTTCTTGATCGCAAGCGTGCCGCTACCGACGCAGACATTTGACGCGCTACGCGGTATCCGAATTTTGCGTTTGCTACGACTCTTCAAAATTTTTGCGCATCTACGATACGAAGAGAATACTTGGTTGTTTGAAAATAAGCCAAATAAATAGATCAACATAAGCTGATTTATTTATTTTGGTGGCTCCTCCCAGACTTGAACTGGGGACACAAGGCTCTTCAGGCCTCTGCTCTACCAACTGAGCTAAAGAGCCACATTTGGGTAAATTTGTAACGGAAGGTACGTGCTGTTACCTTACAGCAGAGGCTCTGCTCTACGATTATTTGCGTTTCACGCAGGAGCTAAAGAGCCGCACGCCAGCCACCTCATTTTACTAGAGAGAATATGTTTTCACAAGGTACAATAGGGATATGCACGTATCTGACGACGAGTTTGAGCGACTGATTGCCCGCGCGATGGATGAGCTGCCACAGAAATATATGCGAGCGCTTGACAACGTGGCTATCGTCTATGCCGATGACCCAACTCCAGAGCAGCTCACAAAACAGGGCGTGAGGCGGCGACAACTGCTACTTGGACTGTACGAAGGTATCCCGCAGACGGCGCGCTATAGTTCAAGCTATAGCGGTGTATTACCCGACAAGATTACGCTCTTTAAGCATCCAATTGCAGCCGTATCAGCTGACGATGCGGCATTCTATGAGCAAATCAAACGCACACTTTGGCATGAGATTGCGCACCATTTCGGTCTGGATCACCACGATATTCACGATCGTCAGTCCCGATAGTCATAGCCGATATGCCTCGGCTTTTGTGTTATCATAAAATCATATGGATATTCGAGGGGAGAAGCGAGCTCATCCTACTATGCGGCGCATCGGTAAAAAAGCGATTTTTTATGACAAATTAGCACCAAAACTTGGTATTGTCGATGCGGCCGACAAAAAGCCGAGGCGATGGAAATTGAAACTACCAAAGCTCACGAAAAGGCGTGCTATCACGGCGGTTTGCATACTGATTGCAACTGGGCTGATCACTGGTGGAGTGCTCTGGTACCGTCACGATCAGACGGTTCGTGCTCAGGCAGCTGCGGCCGAAGAAGCAAAAAAACAGCAAGTCATCAACGAAAAAGCTCAAATTTGCTATCAGCAGAAGCAAAAAGAGCGGGCTGACATGCTCGGTAAAGTGACCTATGACCAGCTATACGACGGCAACAGCTGCTACACGCAGGCCGCTCAGTAATCTTTGACTAGTGCAATCAGATCTTTTGGACCCAGGTCAGATTTGAGGACAAGTTTATGGGCGCCCAGCTGCGTCACTTCATGCTCGAGTTCGGGACTCGATAAATTCGTGCAGACAATCACTGTCGTGTGCGGGTAATGTTCTGAGTCGAAATTCTCCAAAAATGTTTTACCATCCATGATCGGCATGTAGAGGTCGAGCAATATAACATCAGGACGAAAGGCCTTCAACTTTTTCGTCGCTTCGAGGCCATTGGCTGCTTCATCGACCTCATATCCCACGCTGCCGAGTACCAGACTATAGGCATCACGTAGCATAGCTTCATCTTCGACGATGAGTATTTTTTTCATCATTTCGGTAACTCCAGTATAAATGTCGTACCACTTGCGTCTGCATTTGCTTGTGCTGTCAGATGGCCACCGTGGGCTTCAGCGGTTTTACGGGCGATGTAGAGACCAAGCCCCGAACCAGTCGTCGTATCGGATAGCTCATTATCGACACGCGTAAATTTCTGAAAAATAATCTCCAGGCTTTTGTCATCCAGACCGACACCTTCGTCGATAATCTGTATTGTGACATGTTTTGGGCTATCATCGAGCCTGACCCTGACGGCACTTTGCTCATGGCTGTATTTATGAGCGTTTTCAATCAAATTCTCAAGCACGATACGCAGTCCGCTCGTGTCACCATTGATCCAGGCATGAGCTGTGTTTGTCTCAAAAACGATCGTCTGAGAGCTGGTCGTATAGAGCGGCGTGTAGATATCGATAACTGACTGTATGAGCGCAACTAGGTCAATTCGTGTTGCTTGCGGCGCATATCCATCACTGTCTAGTTCGGCTGTTCGCAGCAGGTCATTAATAATCGCGAGCTGTCGTTCATTTGTCTCGTAAGCAGTCTCGACATAGTGTCGTTGCTGTGGCGTGAGATCGCCAGCATACCCTTCGAGTAGGAGCCCCAGGTATTGTTTAACACCCGAAGCCGGTGTTCGGAGCTGGTGTGATGCGATCGATATAAAATCATCCTGGATTTTATTGAGCCGGACAAGCTCTTGCTGGCGCTTGGTGAGTGGTTTATGATGCACCATTGGTCGCCTCTCGGTGAATAGGAGATAACTTGGGCGCAATCGAGGATAGTCGCAGACAAATGCTACCAAACTCGGGAAGCGCGCAGGTCTTCATAGTACCAGTGTACGCTGGGGCTCCCGAAACGGCAAATAACCACAAAACGCGGTATAATGAGAGGAGAAAAGGAGAATCGTATGATCGCGAGCATTATCTATATCATCGGAGGAGCTATTGAGGTATTGGTGGCGCTGCGTTTTGTGCTCCGCCTTATTGGTGCAAATGGGTCAAATGCCCTTGTGAGTATGGTCTACAACTGGAGCACACCGATCGTGGCGCCGTTTTCTGGAGTCTTGGGTCAAGATGCAACGGTTGTGCATGGTGTTGGCGTGGCTACGACGAGTGTTTTCGATTGGCCAGCGCTCATCGCCTTGATTATTATCGGCATCATTGTCGGATTTGTCGGTACACTGCTTGGCCGGTATCGCTAGGCAAAACTACAGCGTTCGGTTATGTAGATACTGGAGGAATTTTGGGTCAGTGTGGTCGACAGTCGTCAGACCCGCATCAAGTGTAGCGATACGTGCCATGTCGTCTTCGGTCAGTTCAAAATCAAACACATCGAAATTCTCTTTGATTCGCTCGAGTCGAATCGATTTCGGTATAGCAATGATACCGCGTTGAACATTCCACCGCAGGATAACCTGCCCGACAGTCTTGTCGTGTTTTTCGGCAATATCATGCAGTAATTGATTGGCGAAAATATCATGCGCACCTTCGGCAAAAGGCGTCCAACCCTCGTGGACGATGTTGAGCTCGGTCAGTAGTTGGTGGGCTGCATTTTGCTGGCAAAATGGATGTGTTTCGATCTGGTTGACCATTGGTTTTATGCGCGCATTGTAGTGGAGGTCGTATGCCTGGACGTTGTTAAAGTTTGAGATACCGATCGATTTTACTTTTCCAGCATCATACATAGCCTCCAGTCCGCGCCAGGCCCCAAAAGTATCACCATAGGGTTGATGGAGTAGGTATAGGTCAAGGGATGCAAGCCCGAGCCTGTCTAAGGATCGTTGGACGGCATCTTTGGCCTTTTCTTCGCTGGCATCGGCGATCCATAGTTTGCTCGTGATAAATACTTCTTCTCGCGGTACGCTGCTCTTGGCAACAGCCCGGCCAACTGCTGCCTCGTTGCGATACGATGTCGCGGTATCGATCAGCCGATATCCGGTTTCAATCGCTTGGAGCACGCTTGTTTCAGCTTCGTCGTCGCTCATCTGGAAGACGCCAAAGCCCAAAAGCGGCATGGGGTTTCCGTTATGGAGCGTAGCATGCGGTATTTGTGACATAGATAACTCCTTTCTACGACTTCTTGGGTAGCTTTGTGTAGTCAGCTTCGGAAACAGCTTCATCCCATGATGCGGCGGTGCCATTCTCGTCAACTTCGTTGAGTGCGATATGCGACATGAAATTTTGTGGAGTAGCACCATGCCAATGTTCTTCGCCAGGCGCGATCTCAACGACATCACCGGCGCGGATTTCTTCTACGTGGTCACGCCAGCCGATCAGCCCAACACCATTCGTCACATACAAGGTTTGACCATGAGGATGCGTGTGCCATTTTGTTCGAGCACCAGGTGTAAAGTATACGTGTCCACCCATGAGGTTTGATGTTTCGCTGACGGTTTTGAACCGATCAACATAGGCGTCGCCAGTGAAGAACTCGCTGGAGCCTTTGGCTGTTTCAACGCGTGTTTTGATAACTTTCATGACGTCTCGCTTTCGTAAGTTGACATGTCTTCTATTTACTATAGGAGGCAATAAACGAATCGCGAAATGATTTTGTCTTGATTTGGTGGCTCTGTATTCCAAAGCT
Organism: uncultured Candidatus Saccharibacteria bacterium; assembly: GCA_964401035.1. GTDB lineage: Bacteria > Patescibacteriota > Saccharimonadia > Saccharimonadales > Saccharimonadaceae > Saccharimonas. The sequence continues at coordinate 465,975 of CAYNWV010000001.1, forward strand.
CGAACCCATTTCCGAGATAATCCCTAAAGCTCAGCCCCGACGCCTGCGGGCGTGTAGCGCCCGCTCGTCCCACCAGAAAGACCCTTTGCTTCTTTGAGATTTCCCCGCCGAATTTTTTTAGCTGAAAAGGGCGTTTCTGGTGGTTAGCCTGTTATAGCTGGCAGGGGCGGCGCAGCCACACAGTGTCAGTCGCCGTATCTATTTAGCCTGCTGCACCACGTCGATCGTTACGCCTGCTGGGTCGGTGAGCATAAAGTGTGTTTGCCCCCATTCCTCGGTTGCGAGCGGATAGAATATATCGGCAGATTTTTGCTGGAGTTTCTCGTATTCTGTGGCTGCGTCCTCAACCTCGAAACTGTAAATAACACCCTTACCACCGAACTCGACCCGTAACTGCTCGGGCTGGTTGTCAAGATTTGGTTTCATGAGTGCCAGCTCCACGCCGCTTGCTTTGTGCAACAGCTGTACGTACCAATCTGTTTCAAACACGACGGTGAAGCCAAACACCTCTGTGTAGAAAGCTCTACACTCGTCAAGCTTGCTGGTAATCGTTATTGGATAGATTGCTTTCATGATTCGCTCCTTTATTGGTTATGACTTCCTCAGTGTAGCCGAATGTATACGTGCTGTATTGTAGAAATCAGACATCGAATTTCTTGGCATATTTCGTGGGGGTGTAGCCAGTGATCCTGCGAAACGAATGGATAAAATGTGATTGGTCAGCATAAGATGAAAGGTAATGCTGCCCAAACGATTGTTGTAGACGCAGTACTTTGAGAAAATCGTGCGGAGAAAAGCCCGTCGTTTGTTTGAGCGTCCGTTGGAGCTGCCGCGACGACATGCTAGTAACTTTTGCCATGGCTGCCACAGTGTGAATGTCATCTATGCCCGCGAGTATAACTGTCACCAAATCGTTGGCTTTTACCAAATTTTCACGAGCGAGCTGCTGGGTGATATTTGCTAGGATAGCCTGTTGCGCAAGAAAGCCTCGCTCTTTCAGTCTGCCGCATAGCTTGATGACAGAAAGGCTGCCGATGTACGACGTATCGAGCGAGCCGCCAACAACTTTTTCCGGCTCGCCTCGCCACACGCCAGGCAATAGCCGAATACCGACGTAGTGAAATGATTTCCCGAGATTGAGAACATTAGACGCTGTATGCGGCGTCATGATCGTTGCTAATCGGGGGTCTGATGAATTGAATATGATATCCACACAAGCGTCGGGCAAGACGTGGTAATGAAGATCGTCGGGCAGTGGCGTATCAGTTTTTAGTTCCCAAAAGCAATGCACTAGCTTTCTTAAGCCGCTTGGCGGTTTTGCCTCGGTATAGCGAACCGAGCGAACTGATTTTTCTATACCGTTTTGAATAGGGACATACATAGGGTAATTATAAATGATGTTAATGATATATGCAGTTCAGGATATATCTAGTGTAACCGCCAATGTCGCCAAGAGCGACAACGCCACCACCAGAAACGCCCTTTTCAGCTAAAAAAATTCGGCGGGGAAATCTCAAAGAAGCAAAGGGTCTTTCTGGTGGGACGAGCGGGCGCTACACGCCCGCAGGCGTCGGGGCTGAGCTTTAGGGATTATCTCGGAAATGGGTTCGAGCTTTGGAATACAGAGCCACCAAATCGGAACAAGTACGGAAATTGCCGCCCTCTGGGGCGGTTTTTTCTCTGGCGGCGTGCAGCGCCTGCCAGCTGTTTTCTTGGGGGGAGTTGGGAAATTGCCATGCCTGCGGCATGGTTTTTTTGTTGATGTCGGCCGTAGCCGACGCGCTCCGCGTCGCTCACTTGGTGGTATAATAGTAAGTGCAATACAAAATCATCAAGGCGACTTTTCTATTTGACCACTCAAATAGCCGTTTCGCACAATTTTAGGTTCGCCTGATTTTGTATTGCAGCGAAGCGGCTTTTTGAGTACTTCAAGCAAGGGGGTGTGAGGTGCAGTATTTCATATACATTCGTAAATCAACAGATGTTGAGGACAAGCAGGTATTGTCCGTAGACGCGCAATTGTACGAGCTAAAAGAATATGCCGCTAAGTATCGCCTGCCCATCGTCGATATCATCATTGAAAAAGTGACCGCCAAAAAGCCAGGGCGCAAGAAGTTTAACAAAATGCTGGAGCGTATAGAGGCCGGTGAGGCCAGCGGTATATTGGCGTGGCTACCCGACCGATTATCTCGTAACTCAATCGACAGCGGCAAAATAATTTACATGCTCGATGAGCATGTATTACTTGACCTCAAGTTTCCTCATTTCTGGTTTGAAAATACGCCACAAGGCAAATACATGCTGGCTAATGAGTTCAATTCGTCGAAACAATATGTCGATAATCTTTCCGTTAATACCAAGCGCGGCTTGCGTCAGAAAGTCCGGCGCGGCGAAATGCCAGGCGTTGCCCCGATTG
>CAYNWV010000002.1:0-101255 GCA_964401035.1 uncultured Candidatus Saccharibacteria bacterium
TTGTGGCTTGCTGGCGTGCGGCGTGTGCAATATGTCCATAACGGCAGAAAAGAAGATAAAGCACCAAAAGAACGGCAACGTACACGAATACGTGTATTACAGATGTAGCCGTAAAAGCAAAGTGATTAAGTGTGTTGAACCACCCATGACCGAGCCGCAACTATTGGCGCAACTGACGGACATATTGCAGGGCTACGCCCTGCCGAAGTCGTGGGCGGTGGAGCTGGGGCGCATGCTGGACGAGGACGAAAAGCAAGCCGAGCAAGCGTCTGGCGTGTTTATCGCTGACGCGAGAAGCAAGATTGGTAACTTGCAGAGCAAGTTACAGCGACTTTTAGACAGTTACCTAGACCAAGATATTGACCAATCGACCTATAAAGCCAAGCAAGCCGAACTCATGAGCGAAAAGAAGTCGCTAGAAGAACAAATCGGCAAGCTGACGCTTGCCGCTAATGCGTGGGTTGAACCTATGCGCCAGTGGCTCAAACAAGCCTATGACCTCAATAAAATTGCAAAAGGCACCGAGCCTAGCGCCATTAAACAGGCTTTTGCTGAAATCGAAGGATTGAACCTGTTTTTAGAGAACAAAAAAGCGCGGCTCTCGCCGCGCCCAATTTCCGCTCTCCCCCCTCCGAACAGCTGGCAGGCGCTGCGCGCCGCCAGAGAAAAAACCACCTCAATGGGCGGTAATTCCGGAAAAAATCCTAATCTGGTGCTGGAAGTAGGACTCGAACCTACGAAGCCGAAAGGCGGGAGATTTACAGTCTCCTGTGATTGCCGCTACACGATTCCAGCTTATGGAGCCGCTTCTCGGATTCGAACCGAGGACCTGCTGTTTACAAAACAGCTGCTCTAACCAGCTGAGCTAAAGCGGCACGTGCATTCTTTAAAAGTACAGAGCTAATTCTACCCTACAACAGACAGAAACGCAAGAGGTTAGATTCCACATATGCTTTTTGTTTGCCATATATCGCGATACTATAGGCCTATGACGACTCGACCAGAATCATACATCGGAGTTAGCGGCGTCGTATCGCCCGAACAGCAACACCAGCTAGAGGGTGCATTTCAGGAGACAGGGCTCGCGAGCGTACGACAACTAGCGCTTGGCGTCAAAGCCGTCCATAAAACGCAGTGGCTTGATATAGAGAACAAATATGGCGGCATGTGGTATCCAGTTGGTGAAGAAGGCTTTCAGAATGCGGCCAAAGTGAGTAATCGATCAATTCGGATCGCACAAGTGTATCTCGACGTCGACGAGGTCGGCGATCCAGGCTATCGCAACGCTTTTTCGCAGCGTATTGTTGAGCGCGGTCTTGAGTGGATAGATGGGCTACAGTTCGATATGCTGCCATGGCACAGCGACCCGGCAATGTTCGACTTTTTAAAAGATCTGAAGAATAAGTATCCAGAGCTGATGATACTCCTTCAGTGCCACAAAAATACTATGGAACAATACAAGCCCTCGCAAATGGCAAAGACTCTAGCTCAACACGCCGAGGCACTTGACTATCTATTGTTCGACTCGTCGCATGGCACCGGTACGAGACTCGATATCAATACACTCATCTGTTATCTGTACGAAGCCTTTTCGTATCAGGGACTAGAATCAACCGGCATAGGCGTCGCTGGCGGTCTCAATAGCACTGTAGTTCGTGAAGATTTATTTGTTCCGGCACATGTTTTCCCAGAACTCTCGTGGGATGCCGAAGGCCAGCTGCACCCGGTGAGAGCGGACGGCACCAGACCGCTCAATATGCAAATCGTTCGAGGCTACTTTGAAGCCTCAAAAGATATCCTATCTTAGCGCATAGTGTAGTTTGTGAGTATCAAGTATACTATAATTGCGAGAAGGAGCTACTCTACCAATGTTAAAAGAATTTCTTCAAAATAGATATACCTCCCGAGGCCTATCGATGCAGCAAATCGCAGACGAGACGGGGTGTTCTCTCAATAGAGTTGACTACTGGATGCGTAAATATGGAATCCCAAAGAGGTCTCGCTCAGACGCTACATACTTGCGACACAACCCAAATGGTGATCCATTTACAGTTAAGCATACTCTCACTCCTGACGACAGAGAGCTGTTCGGTCTCGGGATCGGGCTTTATTGGGGTGAGGGTACAAAAGCAAGCCCAACCTCAGTTAGACTCGGTAATTCTGACCCCGGTATAATTTTAAAGTTTGTCGAGTTTCTTGAGGTTTTATATGGCGTAGATAGGAGTAAACTACGGTTTGGGATACAGTTATTTACCGATCGCCCACTTGCGGAAAGTATAGGATACTGGACTGTTCATCTAGGCGTAAATCAAAGCCAATTCTACAAACCAGTACGCACCATATCAGGGAGTATTGGTACCTACCGGAAAAAGAACCGGTATGGAGTAGTAACCTTGTATTACAACAACAAAAAGCTTCGTGATATACTGGTGGGGCACATCAATAATATGCCGCGATAGCTCAGTTGGTAGAGCGCATCCATGGTAGGTCATTACCTCCTGCCCACCGGTAGAGAAATCGCCGAGTGAATCCCGAATAACGGTTAAAGCCCCGCGTAAGGGTAAGACCGTGGCGTCCGCACCGTGCGGATAGCCCGAACGACTGACAAGGGAAGCTACGTCGTTTACGATAGGCTTAAGATACAGTCTAGCCCTCTGATATACGTTATATAAACAGAGGTGAAAGTGAAGGATGAGGTCCTGGGTTCAAATCCCAGTCGTGGCTCCACGGAATTTATACAGGCCACCATGAGCGGTGGCTTTTTGTTATACTGTAGTCAGATGACGAGCGCCAATCCTAAGATAGCAATACCAAGACCAGCCAGTCGGCTTGGGTGTGAGTTCTGTGACAATCTAACACGCAACAAGCACTACAGTGGAACACTCCATGAATACAGAACGGCGAGTGGGCAGACTATCCCTTGGATTGATAAGCCGACAGGTATACGATTGAATCGCACGGTAGACTTTTATGCTGACACCGGGCAGACATTTACTGGTGACGAAATTCGACACAGCGACCAAGTTCATCTAGTTGTTGCCAAGGCCAAGAACATGATAGCATTTACAGTCGCTAGCACGCAGATGAAGCGTTATGTTCTGGCTCAAGATCCAACCAATAATAAGGAGTAAAATTAGTGGCAACATTTAGTTTTGATATTGAAAGTACGTATGACAAAGCTGAAATGAATAACGTATTTCAGCAAGTTGAGCGTGAGATTACAAATCGCTTTGATTTCAAGGGCACCCCAGCTGCAGTCGAATGGATGGACGACAAAAAGGGACTCAAAGTTATTGGCAGTAATGCCTGGCAGATCGAAGCTATTCTCGATATCGTGCGTAAAAAACTGGCCGCCCGCGAACTCACAAGCAAGGTGCTCGAACTCGACAAAGAAGTCCATGAAGCCAACCTGCGCGCTTGGCAAGAAGTACCATTCCGCGACGGCCTCAGCCAAGACAACGCCAAGATTATTACGAAATTACTCAAGGAAAAACACCCGAAAGCCAAAGCCCAGATCCAGGGCGAAGCTGTTCGCGTCACGAGCGCCAGCAAAGATGAGCTCCAGGCAGTCATGCAAACAGTTCGGGCGAGCGACCTAGATTTTCCAGTGGTTTTCACAAACTATCGCTAGGCGCTTGTACTCACCACTGTTATTTGCTATAATTGACAATTGATTGTCATTATCAACGTTAAAGGAATCCTATGGCTAAGAAAACGAATACCAAGCGCAAGATTATCGCTCTCGTCAGTGAACTAACCGGTCACCGGACTTATGTAACACGCAAAAACACCATGAATACTCCTGACAAATTGGAGCTCATGAAGTACGATCCTCGTGCCCGCAAGCACGCAAAGTACGTCGAGACCAAAAAATCTCTCGGCCGTAACGAAGTCAAAGCCAAGAAACACTAGGCCGACTAGGCTTCTTGTAGTGTGACAGTGGCATCAATTACCTGGGCCAGCCACAAACCGTTTTCAAGCATCTTCTCGATCAGCGTCTCATTGGGGCGCTGACTTTCGATATATAAGTACACGATATTATCTTCGACCTCAACACTCGCATCCCGAAACCGGCCAGTGATGACTGCGGCGCACTGCGGTGTAATAATCTGTTCGACATCGAGAGCACGAGACGGCGAGGCATAGATCGTGTACTGATCGACAAATTTCGGTGGGTACTGACCGAGTGCGCCGACCATCAACTGCCTCAAAGACTGGTACGATGCACCAAAAGCGTCCTCGCGGGATCGGTGGCCGATGTATAGGTGCGGCACGCTATACCTGGTATGGAGGTCGAAAGTCACGATCAGCCAATGCACACGTTGTTCTTTGCCTTTACGCGTCACGATCACGTCATTGCGCGTCACAATCGTAGCATCGTAGCCACTCATAGTCCCGATACAATAGTGGTTATCGATATGGGTAGCCGACACGGTATGGCCGCGCACGAGTTTGTGCTCGTCGTCACGTTGGTTGACATATCCGAAATATACAAAACCCAGCCGACTGGCAACTCGCTGCACAACTCGCCGCGTCAATGACGAATGTACGATGTGCCGCGGCATCATGTGACGGATGGCGCGTCGGACAACTCGCGAGCGTTTACTCGGAACCCGAGCCATCCGCATCCTTCCCGCCAACTGTATCGAGGAGCGTGCTCATGTATTCGGCCTGTGACCACGCCAAGGGTGCCACCGACATAGGAAGACCAGTTCGCGGGTTAATCTGTTCGCTGAGAACGCCCGTAGAGTTCATCTTGCTCTTAACCCAGCGTAGTATCGTCAGCGCGACATCAGTGTCGCCGGATTCCAGCGCGTACTGGGCGCGCCACAGCGAAGCAATCGGCCACCAGTTACTCTGATCGCTATCACCACGCAGATAGGTATCATGTTCATAGCGAGGTAAGCCAGGGGACTCGAGCGAAAAATTGAGCGTTTTGCAGGCTGAATTGACGGCCGATCGTACCTCATCGCTATCGGTCGCAAATAGCCCGTACATGAACGCACCATAGATCGATGATAGATCAATCGTTTCATCGAGTTGCATCGTGCCATCACGAGCTATGCGTGCGCCTTTATAGAACGCTTGTCGATCGGTGTTAAACAGGAGTTTTTGGGCTTTCTCGCTCATGCTATCGGCGGCTGATCGCCACTTCACGACATTATCGGTGTCTGCATAGGCTTCAGCCATGCTCGCGGCGGCCTGCAGTGCAGCAGTCACAACACTCACCGTGTACGTAGACACAATAAACTGCTCTTCCCAGAGATCGTACGATGGTCGCGGCAAGCCAGTTTTGTGGTCAACATACTCTGCCAGAAAATCAGCCATCGGCACAACCATCGGTTGATAAAAGTCATGCAGCAATTTTGGATCTTCGTTCATCTGGTAAAACTGCGCAAAGACAAATAGCACCAGAGCAGTTTCATCCTCCTGAATTGGCGGTGCAACCACACCGTTTTCGTGGAGATAGGGATGCCAGCTGCTACCCAGTGCACCGTCGGCACGATACTTATGCGATAAGTAGCCGCCCGGATTCAGCCCACGACGACAAAAATCAAAGAATCGATACGGTTCGTCGTAGTAGCCCATACGGATAAACGGCCAGACAACATAGGCGCCGTCTCGCGCCCAGGCGTAGCCATAGACATCGCGCCAGGCTTCGAGCATGGCCGTATCGGTGCTCGCTATGATAGCACCCCGTTTATCCATATGCGCTTTGGCGATCAAGCCACTTTCGATAAAAGATTTGCGAAACTCAGGCAGTAGTTTCGAAGCAACTGTTTCGAGGGGCTTAATCCATTGATGCCACCAGTGTCTCGTGGCCTCAAAGCGCTGCGCAAAGCCATGCTTTTGAATCGATTTGTGGACAAATAGTGCCTCACGAAGCGATGTGCCACAAGCAATCCAGTAATCGAGACGCGCTGAATCATGCGCCCCCAGTGTCAGCTTAATACGAAAGGTCGAATCAACATGGCCATGCTCGACATTGCAAACCGTCAATTCGCCATCTTCGGCATCGCGGTAGGTACCATCTTTACCCTCGATACCGAATAGTCCACAGGTATACTGATCGTACCAAGCACCACCATTTATGCGGCAGGATGCTAAGAAAACGCGGCGGCCATAGTAGTGCAGCATCGCATGATCGTCAGGCAGGTACTGAACAGTATCCGTATTGCTCAGGACATCACTGATAATAAACGCCTGGTGTAAGAAAACGCGGATCTCACGCGACTGATCGCGGTCATTGATAACGTGAATATTGCGTAGCAGGGCGCTTGATTCGGCATCTACCAGGTCGTCAAATTCGAGTATAACCCCAATTTTCGTGTTTTTTGCGATCGTATGCCCAATCAGCGCTCGATGTGGATAGCTAAAATCAAACGCCCAGTCGCCGCCGTCAAGCCAGGATGTGGCACCATCGACATAGACGCCGATATGATGCCGCAGAGAATTGTCAGCGGCATGATTTTCTAGCCCCACATAGGGATAGTAAAAATCGTGCACGAGTCCGTAGTTGTTCAGACCGACATGCAGCTCGCCGTTGCTTAGCACGACAGGCCGCGACATTACAGCTCTCCGCGCGCCGGCGAGTCCATCACTCGATAGCGAACGTCCCGCACCACGTTCATATAGTACAAGAAAGCGTCATAGGGAGATGTGTAAGGACTGAAGTAGGCATGGACATCGCCATCATTCGAGTACTTCGTACTCATATAGTACGGGTGATCCGATGTCGTCAAGCGTCGCCAATCGGAAATGAGTGTTGTATCACGAGTCCTCAGGACATCATCCTCGAGGTTGTACAAGTGCCGCATAGCCTCTTGCTGCAGGGTGTTACCGACCCAAGCCGATAGGTCACGCTCGGCATCTGCCCATGTCACTGTGTCGGGCATCGAGACCGTGTCACTAGCGTCAAAAGCATCAGCGGCTTCTGATATCGTGTAGAACGTGTTGTCAGAGTTTTGCGCCCAGTTGCCGATAAAGTTCTCGAAGAAGCCAAATATTCCGGTATCTTCCCAGACATTTTCGCCAAATGTTTCGTAGTCCATAAAGAGGTTTAAGACCTGGCCATCGGCCAAGGCATCGTTTGCCCAGGTTGTGTAGCGGTCGGCCGTTAGTGGCCACTGGTTCCACTCGCGGTTGCCGAAACGAAAGGCGATATCGTCACTGAGTTTGTAGTTTTTGAGTAGTAGTTTAATGTTTCGAGTATCGTGTGGCCGATACACATAGTTCGGGCTGCGCCAACCCAGAACCTTGTCCCAGCCTTCGGTGATAATAGCTTTGTAGCCTTTTTCATCTGCCCAAGCCGCCAACCGATCATTATAGGAAAGTTCAGTGTTGCGAAAAGCCGTGGTCTCAACACCAAATAGCTCACGAATCTTCTGGCGGTGCATGTCAACCTGTCGTTCAAACTCAGGTAGGCTGTAGAAAAACGCCAGGCTGTGATAGTACGTTTCGGTCACAATTTCGACGCGTCCAGTGGCAACCAGGCTTTTGAAATCTTCGAGAACGTCTGGCGCCCAGGCTTCGGCTTGCTCGATCCAGGTACCCGAAATACTGAGTGACAGTTTGAAGTCGGGGTGTGTTTCGAGCAATTTCCGCAGGAGTGCATTCATCGGTCGGTAGGATTTCTCGGCAACTTTTTTCATGACAACTTCGTTGGCGGCGTAGTGATTTGAGCCTTCGCGGAAATAATCATGCTCAACTGCGGTTTCAAACACCGAGTAATCGCGCACGCGCCAAGGCTGATGAACATGCAAATAAAGCACTAGGCCGCGCTTACTCATGCCGTAGCTCCTATCTTCATGCGATTGTAGGCCGTCATGCACTGCCGAGCGACATCTGTCCAGGATAATTTTGCGTATTCCAGTTTGATATCATGTTTTAGCGTAGCTTTGAGTGCCGGAGAGGTTGCAATACCGACGAGCTGGTCAGCTAAGCGATCAGTGTCCCAGAAATCATAGCGAAAAATTGATTTGAGTGTTTCGGCCACGCCCGATTGATTCGTCAAAATAAGCGCTGTATTATGGTGTGCCGCTTCGAGAGCGGTCAGTCCAAACGGCTCCGACACCGAACTCATCACAAACACATCGGCGACATTATAGGCGTCGCGCCATTGTTTACCGCGGACAAAGCCAGTAAAGAAGACCTTTTCCGAAATACCCAGGTCAGCAGCAAGTGATATTAATTCATCGCGCTGCTCACCGTCGCCCGCCAGCAGTAATGCCATGCGGTCATTTTTTGTGATAGCTTTGGCAAAGCCCTGGAGTAGCTGCACCAGGCCTTTTTGGACGGTAAAACGCGTGACAGCAGAGACGATCGTGTGACCTTCTTCGCGCAGCGCCTCTAGGTAGCGGTATGTTCGACGATCGTATTCGTAAGTACCCATAGAGGCCACGTCGATGGCGTTGTAGACCACCTCAACCTTGTCAGCCGGAATACCGTATTTGTGAACGATAATACTTTTAGTGATGTTACTGACCGCAAAGATACGATCGGCCATCATCAGGCCTTGATATTCGATCTCGTGAACGATTGGGTTGCCCGAACCAAAAGTGCCAGCGCGGTCAAATTCGGTAGCATGAACATGGACGATCAGTGGCGCGTCAGTTAGCTCCTTTGCCTTCATGCCGGCTTCCATCGTCAACCAGTCATGAGCGTGAATCGCATCTGGTGTCGGTAGTTTCTTGACGAGTCGCTCGACGTACTGGATGTAGCGTTTTTGAACACCGCGCATGGTCTGCAGATCTTTGACATCGACTTTGTCCAGGTCGTGTTCTTTGACATATTTGCTGTCATAGGCGCCCATCATGCCAAATTTATGAATCGGCTCTAGATTGGTAGCCGCATGAATCGTCATGTATTCGGTGCCAGGATGTTCAGCAGAGTAGGGAAGTACGAAATCAATTGATGCGCCTTCGGCGGCTATGGCTTTGGACATATGGTAACAGGCCACGCCGAGACCGCCACTGTTGTGCGGAGGCAATTCCCACCCAAGCATCAATATCTTCATGTTGGCTCAACAAGACGCGTAGATCGCCTCAGATCCCCTCTTCTGTTATGGTGTTGTTTCTATTACAGTATAGCGCGCTGCTTATGGTTTTTACAACACCAAAAACGGTTAAGTTTTTCACAGTTTTCAGTGTGACCTGTGGTTTGCTATAATATGGCGTGTTCACTTGCGGTATAATACCTATCTATACAGGGGAGTAGCTCAACGGTAGAGTAGCGGTCTCCAAAACCGTTGGTTGCAGGTTCAAATCCTGTCTCCCCTGCCACTAAAACACTCCCGGCCTCGCGTCGGGATGTTTTAATATAAAAGTTGAATCTGAACTTGCGCCGCGTTTTGTCAATGGCGCAGGGATCACACACATCCATCGAGCTATGGCAATTGTGTTGGCCGATCTTTTTTCGTAAGATAGGCTCAATATGTCAAATACCTATGGACTTGCATTTATCGATGATGAAACACTGCGTGTTGAAGTAAAGAAAGTGGTTGATAAAGCCATGGCAGCGGCAGTCGAGGGTGAAAAGAACCTCTATTCAAACGTCGTTGACCCTTTTTCGGCTGTCTTTGATGCCATGCGACAGGAAGTTAGTCTGTCAGACTGGATTGAGCAAGAAAAAGCCCGTCAAGTCCAGAAAACGCTCCAAAACGCGATCGGCGATTTTCACCAAGCCATACTCGGAAAAATAGGGGACTGGGAAGACCTGCATGTTGGTGGGGTAGTGGATATCCGCAGCAAAAATAATCGAGTCATAGCAGAAGTAAAAAACAAGTTTAACACTACAAAAGGTAGTGACCAAAAAACTATTTACGACAATCTGGAATCGAGACTAAATGGCGACTATAAGGGCTACACTGGCTACTACGTGGAAATTATCCCGAAGTCAAAGCACGCATATGACAAACCCTTTACGCCATCAGACAATGTCGCAAAAAAACGACGTCCAAAAAATGATTATATTCGAAAAATCGACGGTCGATCATTTTATGCACTGGTGACAAACCAGGAAGACGCCCTCGATCAGCTCTATCAAGTCTTACCAACAGTCATTGCAGACGTGCTGGGCAATACGGCATCGATTGTGATAAATGACAGTTTGTACGAGAGCCTATTCAAAAAAGCCTATCCATTTTCATAAGAACCCTTGCTATATGCAAGGGTTCTCCTATATACTCATAGCATGAGCGAAATACTAACAATATCGCAAGCAGCCGACGAGATCGGCGTGTCAGTAGACACAATCCGTCGCTGGGAGAAAAAAGGTCTAATAAAAGGCGCACGATCAGACAAGAACTATCGTCTATTTAATGTCGCGGAAGTACGCCGGATCCACGATAAGCTATCTGGGGTAACTGCATCAAATAACTATTGCATCCTGAAAGCACCTGACGTCACTGATCTTACGTCTATTGACCTATTTGCGGGTGCTGGTGGTACCGCATTGGGTTTGGAGCACGCTGGCATCCGACACATCGCCTTGAATGAGTGGGACAAGTCGGCGGCCGCCACGCTGCGCCACAATCGGCCGGACTGGAACGTCATAGAAGGCGACATCGCCACTGTTGACTTTTCTGAATACGCAGGCAAGATCGATATCGTTGAAGGCGGCTTCCCGTGTCAAGCATTTAGCTACGCCGGCAAAAAAATGGGCTTTGAGGATGCGCGTGGAACATTGTTTTACGAGTTTGCTCGTGTCGTGAAACAAGTCCAGCCAAAAATCGCCATCGGTGAAAACGTCAAGGGTTTGCTGACGCACGACGATGGGCGAACGCTCCAAAGTATGGTTGGTATTTTGCAAGAACTTGGCTACAAAGTCGCTTATCGGCTGCTTCGTGCGCAGTACTTTGACGTACCGCAAAAACGTGAACGGCTGGTTATTATTGCCGTTCGAAACGATATTGATGCGCCAATTTTGTATCCAAGAGAACACGACTATACGATTTCGCTCCGTGAGGCGATAGGTGATCGGCCGCAATCTGCCGGACAGGAATATTCGGACTATAAAAAGTCGATTATGTCGCTGGTACCACCGGGCGGCTACTGGCGCGATCTGCCACTCGACAAGCAAAAAGAATACATGAAAACCAGCTTTTTCATGGGTGGCGGTAAAACCGGTATGGCCAGGCGACTGTCTTGGGACGAGCCAAGCCTGACGCTAACCTGTGGTCCGGCACAGAAACAAACCGAACGCTGCCACCCCGAAGAGACTCGACCTCTCAATGTTCGCGAATACGCGCGTATTCAGACCTTTCCAGACGACTGGCATTTTGTCGGCTCGACCGGTGCTCAGTACAAACAAATCGGCAACGCCGTGCCGGTCAACCTCGGCTATTACATGGGGATGGCGGCGCGTGCAATTCTCACTGGCAACTATAACCCCGATGAATTTGAAGTCGTTGCGCCGCGAGAAAAGATCGATACGGAACTCCCGGCTGCCAGGCAAATGAGCCTGCTGTAGCGACAGCGCTACATCCAAAGTGTTATCATAAAACTGATGAAAAAGCATAGCCTAACCCTTGCGACTAACCTCACTGTCCATTTTTGGGAATACCATCCTAATCAACCGCAAACTATCGTCTTTATTCACGGTTTTCGCGGCACTCATCACGGGCTGGAACTTATCGCGCAGGCGCTGCCCGAATACCGCATCCTGATACCGGATCTGCCAGGTTTTGGCGAAAGCGACAAGCTACCTGACATGCACACACTCGAGAACTATGTGGCTTTTTTGCACACATTCATCCAGGAGGTTGTCGGTGATAGAGACGTCAATCTGCTCGGACATTCTTTTGGTAGTATCCTGGTGAGTCATTACGCGGCAACCTATCCCATGACACTTCACCGACTTATCCTGGTCAATCCAATCGGTGCACCGGCACTAAAAGGCGACCGCGCTATCATGACACAACTGGCAGTGTTTTATTACTGGTTAGGCAAGGTGTTACCGCATCCGCTCGACCGCACCTGGTTATCGAGCAAAGTCGTCACGATGATCATGAGCCGTGCCCTCGCAAAAACCAAAGACAAAGCGCTCCAGAAATTTATTGATACCCAACATCTGACGCATTTTAGTTCATTTGCGGACCCCAGGCAGCTCGCCGAAGCCTTCGATACATCGGTGCGCCACGATGTCAGTCAAGTCGCCGAGCGACTGACCGTACCAACCCTCATGATTGTCGGCGAAAAAGACGATATCACACCGCTCCGCAAAGAACATGAGCTCCACGGTCGGATCAAAAATTCAGCGATTGTCGTCATAAATAATGTCGGCCACCTCACGCATTACGAGACACCCCACGAAGTTGCTGACGCAATACGTGCGTTTCTCTAGCACTTCGCTATAATAAGTCGTATGAAGTTTGTGAGGGAATCAAATGAAGTCGCTGTTACTACGATCAGCCAGCGCATGATCAGTCTCCTGACAGAGGGCAAAAAAGTTCTCTGGCTAACAAGCGGTGGCTCGATGATACCACTGCAGGTTGCTATGCTTGACCATATCAAAGACAGCGTCCCACAGCTGCTAGATCATCTGTTGATTATGCCAGGTGATGAACGCTATGGCCCACCGGCACATGCAAATAGCAACCATTATCAACTTGTCGAAGCTGGTTTTGAACCCAGATCTGCTGTTTGGATCGACATACTGTCACCCGAGCTTGACCCCGAGCACACACGCGATCGCTATCAGGCTGACCTCACCGAGTGTATCGACGTTAGCGATATCGTCATCGCCACATTTGGTATCGGTACCGATGGCCACACGGCTGGCGTCTTGCCTGGTAGCCCAGCAGTCGTTGATACAGAACTCGCCACCTATTACGAGGCCGATGACTTTCAGCGAATTACTCTGTCGCTGGATGCAATCGAGCAACATGTCGATGAGGCATATGTTGTTGCACGCGGTCAGAGCAAAACTGCGGCGCTCGAGCGCCTGATGGCTCACACAGAAGCAGCCGACACACTACCATCAGTTGTCTATACAAAAATACCGGTATGTGTCATTTTTAATGACAGTATTGAAAAGGAGGTGCTATGAAAGTAATTATCCACGGGCTCGGCCGCATGGGACTGCAGATCGCTCGCAAACTAGCCGAAGGTGGTCATGAAATTATAGCCCTAAACCGCTCTCCCAAACCTGTCGCCGAGGCTGTGAGCTACGGCGCGACCGGCGCATCAACGATCGATGAAGCATTGACACATGTCGCATCTGACGAGACAGGCTACGTCTGGCTGATGCTACCGAGTGAAATCACTGCCGACATGATCCGCAAATGGCTCGACGTTTTGCCACCAGGCAGTGTTATCATAAATGGCGCAAATGCCGACTACCGTGAGACTCGTGAGCTCAGCAAGGAAGTTGTCACTGCCGGTATGGCGCCACTCATTGATGTTGGCGTCAGTGGCGGTGTCTGGGGGTATGACAATGGCTTCCCACTTATGATCGGCTGCGATGACCGAGCTACTGTCGAAAAGCTATCTCCAGTTTTCGAAACGCTTACAGCACCCGGAGGAGCTTACGCTTATTTCGGATCAAGCGGCGCCGGCAACTACGTCAAGATGGTGCACAACGCTATCGAATACGGCATGATGCAGTCACTCGGCGAAGGCTACCGACTACTTTTCGAAGGCGCCTACGACAACATCGATCTGGCAGCTGCCGGAAATGTCTGGCAACATCATAGCGTCATCACCAGCTGGCTCAATGAACTCACACGCCAGGCTGTGTCAGAAAATCCCACTATGGATGGAGTGACCGGCTACGTCGCTGAAAGCGGCGAAGCCCGCTGGGCACTCGAGACGGCCGAATCGGCTGGGTATTCGCTGCCGTCTATCCAAGCCGCTTTTGATGTCCGTATTGCTTCACAACGCGGCGAAACAAATTTCGCCACCAAAATAGTGGCAGCGCAGCGCAATAAATTTGGCGGTCACAACTTGAATGGTGAGGGCAGGGCGTGAACGAGCCACTCAACCGGCCAATTATCTTCGTCATCTTCGGTATATCGGGAGATCTAGCGCATCGTAAGCTTCTACCAGCACTAGCGTCACTCCACGCCAATGGCCATTTACCAGAGCAGTTCCAAATCATTGGGGTCACCCGACAAGACAATTACGCGATCGAGCATTTGGCCGATGATGTGACGCCGTTTTTGTCAGAAACCATGCGCAACGACGAGCACCTCGGCACGCTACTCGAACACGTCACAATTGTGGCCAACCCTCAATCGTCGGTCGATGATTTTCGCAGACTTCGATCAGCCATTGAACCGATCGTCGCGGCATTTGGATCTGATACTTTGCGCCTGTATTATCTGTCTATCCCAGCCCAAGCTTTTGTCCGCACCGTGCAGTTGCTCGGTGAGAGCGGCCACAATCAGCGCTTCGGTGACGAGCGGGAACTACCGCGCATCCTGGTTGAAAAACCATTTGGCTATGACAGTACTTCGGCACAGGAACTGATCGATGGTACAGCGCAGGTGTTCCGAGATTCGGAAGTTTACCGAATCGATCATTATCTGGCTAAAGAAACCGCCCAAAATATCCTGACATTTCGTTTTGATAACTCACTCTTCGACAATAGCTGGAACACCGAGCAGATTAGTCGTATCAAGATCGTCGCGCATGAAACAATCGATATCGAAGGTCGGGCGCATTTTTACGAGCAGACTGGCGCTCTTCGCGATATTATTCAGAGCCATTTACTGCAGCTACTGGCACTTGTCATGATGGAGCAGCCAGCCTCACTCGATAGCGCAGCGATCCACGAGCAAAAACTGGCTTTTCTAAGGCAAGTTCGCAGTGCCAATCCCGACCAGGCTATTCGCGGCCAATACAGTAGCTACCGTGAATCAACCGAAAACCCAACTTCTCTGACTGAGACCTTTGCTCGCCTCACTTTATCTGTCGATAGCGACCTGTGGCGCGACACCGAAATCGTACTCCAAACTGGCAAAGGCCTTCATGAAAAGACAACGCATGTCGAAATCGAGTTTCGACCAGCTGACGATACACAGACGCCAAATATCTTGTATTTCCGCCTCGCGCCGCGCGAAGGTGTTACCATCGGTCTACGCGCCAAGCGTCCCGGTCTGACACATGCTACCGAGCCTGTGGCTATGAGCTTCTACTATGATACGTCGTTTGAGGCCAATGTCTCCGAAGCCTACGAACGGGTGATTGTCGATGCCATGCGCGGCGACCAGTCGCTCTTCGCTTCAAGCCAAGAAGTTATGGAATCTTGGCGTATTATTCAGCCAGCTCTCGACCGATGGAGTACCGATGGCACAGATCTCATACCGTATGAGCTTGGTACTGATCCGACAACATTTTTGACCTAGCGTAAAAGCAGAAGCGTGTTATAATACAAAATACACCCATTAGAAAAGATAAAAAGGGGATCTCTAGCATGAAGTCGCCGAGACAATTAGCAATTTTAAGTGGCGTGGCCGTGGCGATTCTTGCGGCGACCAGCACGGGACTCTATGCCTATGCCCTCGAAGATACTGAGGTCAAAGAACCTGAGTCATCAAGGAGCCAGAAGCCAGAGACCGAAGCATCTCGCGATAAGGTGAAGAACGAGAAATCATCAAAGGCAGCAAAAGATACCAAAAAAGCCGACATCTGCAAAAAACGCCAGGACAACATCGCCCGACGACTAACGAGCCTAAACGAGCGAGCCGCGCGTCATTTTGAAGTCATAGAAAAAGTATATGCTAATCTATCGCGCTACAATGCGGAACATGGTATCACGCTCACCGCAGAGCAAACAACTGCTGTCACGACAGCCCACAGTACCGCTCAGAGTGCGATTGACCGGTTAAAAACCAACAGCAGTACCTTTAGCTGCGATTCTAACAATTTCGGCAGCACTGCTTCGAGTCTTCGCAGCGATATTCAAACAGTCAACGAAGCACTCCACACCTACCGACAAGCTGTCAAGGACGCACTCAACCAGGCGAAGGTACAGGAGGCGAGCAATGACACGAACAACTAAGCGTGGATCAGTCACGATCTTTGAGTTTGCTGCGATTATTGCGGTGGTGCTCGTGGTTGGGTTCCTAGGCTTCACTTTCGTAAACCGTCAACAGCAACTTGCTTCAATTCATGGATCAGAACCTACCGTCAAACCAGTCCAGTCTACCGATATTAAACCCATCGCAACGCCAGCAGATATTATTGCTTCTGCTAGCCAGCTCGATACTATGGATCAAGAGTTAAATGAATCGGGTGATATTAGTAGCCTCGATGCCGACCTAAGCGCGCTCGAAGATTAACGTTGTCGCCAAGTAAAATACTCCCGCCGATGAGAGCGGGAGTATTTTTAGGTGTAGCGTTCGGTAGTTTCGTATTTAGCGATCACCGAGTGCGCGGCGGCTTGCAAAGTAGTAGTAGCCGGCTGTTGTCAAAGCGCCAAGGCCTAGGCTGCCACTGAAGGCGTCGCCCAGACCAGTCTTTGGCAGCTGTGGCACGACTGGTGCACAATCAGCAGCTGTACCGTGTTTGCTGGCATCGTACTTTTCTTTGTCAATTGTAATCATCTCGTGCGTTGTCAGGTCACAGACCTTGATACGGCAATCGTCGAGATTTGTACTGTATTTTTTGTCATCCATTTGGTTGCGGTAGATCGTAATGATCTTGCCAGTTGCGATTTCACAGACGGTTGTTTTTTCACAATCAGTCAGTTTCGTACTGTGCTTGGTCGAATCAAATTTTTCTTTGTCGATCGTAATAACGGTATTCGTCTTTAGATCGCAGACCTGCATGCGACAGTCAGCCAAGTTCTTGCTGTGCTTTTTCGCGTCAAAGTCGTGCTCATCAATAGTGATGATTTTGCTCGAACCTAGGTCACAGACCTGAATCGGCTTTGGTACGTAGCAGTCAGGGCTATCTTTTGGCAAGTTTTCTTTGCCAGGAACTGGACACATTTCTTGCTGAACGGTCAGTGGCTTTGCGCAAGCATCACTCGTGACGTTGCCGACACTGGTGATAGCAAAGGCGCGCATTGTGTAAGTACCTGGGGTAAGAGTCATTTCAACTGAGCTTGAGGCACCATTAGCCGGAATACCTTGAACTGGATTGCCAGCTTTGTCAAAAGCGTAGTAGTGAATTGCGCTCACTGTTGCGCCATCAACTCCGTGCGCTGCGCCCGTCAAACGGAACTTCGTGCGTGAGAGTGGGGTAACAGTCAAGCTATCACAGTAAGCAGCAGGCTTTGGAGCTGGCTTGACTGGTGTCGCATAGACAGGGTTGCCACATGAGTTGAGGATTGCACCGACAAAACGGCCATTGCCGTCCATATAGACGAGGGCAGAGATCGAGTTTGACAGGAATGAACGCTGGGTTGAGTGTTCATAAAATGTCTTACCGTTGATCTGGAAGGTGTTGTCACCGCTGTAGCCCAGTCGACCGACCGTGCCGGCGCCAGTTGCTACGAGTTGATTACCGATATAGACGTTGCCGTCTTTTGTCACGGTACCGACAGCAGCCGAGCGTGAGCGGATCATGTCGCCCGTAATACCATAGCGACCGTAAATCTGTGGCAGATCCCCAGTTGCGTTCGCGTTATATTTGTCGATCAGCACGCTTTCGCTTGCCACGCCACAATAGATAACAGCGCCGCTCGTACAGTCAGCAGCTGTGCTGACAGCCAAAAGCGAGTCACCAGTTACGAGGTTGAACCCGACAAATGCAAATGCTGCAACAATCAGCCCAACCAATAATGCTTTAACCTTAGTCATGTATGCCTCCTTAACGCCTCATGATTAACAAGTTTCGTCTCAGTCTATCATGTTGTTTACGTTTTGTCAATACTTTTTCATAATATATATCGCTTATGATTAGATCTACAAAAACGTTTGCTATACTGAGAGTATGAAATCGTTACACCTGTCCCGTCCGCATGCGATTATGATGGTAGGTTACCCCGGCAGCGGCAAGAGTTTCTTCGCTCAGAAATTTGCCGATATGTTCAACGCTCCCTATATCGATGCACTAACTTTGACATCGTACGCCAAAGATGTTCCATCAGCTATGAAAATTATCACAAACTTTGCCGAGGAGGTCGCAAAGACCGGACAAACCTTTGTCTATGAAGGTGATACCGACTCACGGACGCTCCGTACCGAATTTGTAAAATGGGCAAAATCTTTTGGCTACGAACCGCTGATTGTCTGGGTACAGGTTGAAAAAGATACCGCCAAAGCCCGCACACTCAAAAAAAATAGCCTCGACCCCGATGCGTTCGAAGAGGTTATCAAGCAGTTTAGCCCCCCACACGAGACTGAGCGTCCGATTGTGATCAGTGGCAAACATACCTATGCCTCTCAGGCCAAGGTCGTCCTATCATACCTCAGCCGTCATGGTCGTTTGGTGACAAAACCCGTCAGCGTACCCGATCGACCAGCCACCCCTCACATAGCTCGAACTATCAATGTCCGCTAGCCCCACCTCTTTTCTTGACGACGAATTTGGCACTATTACAGTCTCAAAACGTGCCGGTGCCCGCTATTTACGCGCCAAAGTCGGTACCGATGGCCGCCTGAATGTCACAATGCCACGCTTTACGCCACTGAGTGTTGCCAAGGCATTTATTATGACTCAGCGGCGGGAGCTACGGCAGTTACTGCACGAACAAACGCCTGCGGTGCGCTACGAACATGCCCAGACTATCGGTAAGAGTCATCGGATCGCTATCGTCGAGACAGGTCTCGTCAAGCAACCAAGCGTCGAGCTAAAAGGCCAGCATATTATCGCAAAAATACCGCCAAATACAGAGGTAGCGAGCGAGGTCGTGCAGCGACTCCTACGCGACGCCGTCATCAAAGCTCTGCGCGTCGAGGCAAAAGCCCACCTGCCACGGCGGCTCAAAGAGCTAGCAGCCCGCCACGGCTTTCGCTACGAAACCGTGCGGTTTTCGCACGCCGGCAGCCGATGGGGCAGTTGTAGCTCACGAGGCACGATTAGTCTCAATATTGCACTCATGAAACTCCCCGATGAGCTGATTGACTATGTGCTGGCTCACGAACTCGCTCATACTCGCCACATGAACCATTCCGACGCGTTTTGGCGCGAAGTTGCAGCGCTGGATCCCGCCTACAGTCTCCATCGTCGTCAGCTCAAACTGCAAACACCGACAATTTAGTTTGTTTTTTAGAGAGTAGCGCATATAATAAAGCTAATGAATACGGGTGGTCAGTACAAACCGCACTGGCAGGCGACGACTGTCAAATATTTGACGCTCGGTCTACCGATCTTGTTTGCGGCGCTACTGCTCATTACCCCCGCCGAACCAGCGCTCAGTACGATCTTTATCATTGCGTGGCTTGCTATCTGCATATTGCAGATTTTCCATCTGACACACCTACGTTGTATCGATATCGACGACATGAAGCGTGATCGCCATGCCGCTGCACTCGAACGCGACCGCATGATGACCATTGTCAACAACCTGGCCGATGCTATCATCGTTACCGACAACGACGGTGTCGTACAGATTGCCAATGCCGCCACCCTGGCGCTTCTCGACACCAACGTATCAGTCATCGGCAAAAAAGTCTCGTCCATCGCAAAACTCAGCGACACCGCCACAGGCGCGCCGTATCATCTGTTGCCAGAGCTGAAAAAAGCCCGCGCTGTGGCGACACGTGACGATATTGATCTGAAGCTTGGTGATGAGCGATTGCATCTCAGTCTGATTTATTCGCCAATTCGTGGCACGAGCAGTGAGTCTACCAGTGATAACCGCGATGGCTATATCATTATCATGCGCGATATCACCAGAGAAAAAAGCCTCGAAGAAGAGCGCGATGAGTTTATATCAGTTGTCAGTCACGAACTCCGGACGCCCATCACTATCGCCGAAGGTTCGTTGTCAAATCTCCAGGCGTTGTTTAACAGAGGTAAAGCCACTGACGCAATGCTCAAAAATGGTGTTGCCATGGCACACGATCAAATCTTGTTCCTGTCATCGATGATTAATGACCTATCGACATTATCTCGCGCCGAACGTGGCGTGGCCGACGCGGCTGATGTGATCGACCTCGAACCATTCATGCATAGTTTATTTAAGCAATATCTGGCAGAAGCTACCAAAAAAGGCCTCCGGCTTAATCTCGACCTGGATCCACAAATCGGTTCAGTGACCGCCAGTGAGCTGTATCTCCATGAGCTGCTGCAAAACTTCGTCACCAACGCCATCAAGTATACGAAAGTTGGTTCAGTGACGATTCGAGTCAAGAAACAACGCGGCGACATGCTGGAATTTAGCGTCCAGGACAGCGGTATCGGTATCTCAAAGGCCGACCAAAAGCACGTCTTTGAAAAATTCTTCCGCAGCGAAGATTATCGTACCCGTGAGACTGGCGGTACTGGCTTGGGACTCTATGTGGCCGCAAAACTGGCTCGTAAGCTGCAGACCCAAGTGACCCTAGAAAGCCGCCTCAACCATGGTTCGACTTTTGGTTTCTCGCTACCCAGCACGCCAAAACAGCAATGATATTTGACTTCGGTCACAGAGTGGTATACTATAAGACTTGACAGTCTGCCTAAGCAGACTTTTTAAATTGAGAGAAGGTAAGAGTGGCAACATCTTCAGACGACCAACCGCGGGTAACACGAATCAAAGCGGGCGGTAACACAAAACAAAAAAAACGCTTATTTCAGCGTGCTGCAAAAACCGAAAAAGACATCGAGAGCGTCAAGCAAGAGCTGCGCGATCAAAAACGCAATCCGCTGCGCGCTATCATTGACTATTTCAAGGGCTCATGGCAGGAGCTGCGCCTGGTTCGGTGGCCAGATCGGGCTGCGACCTGGAAAATGACGGTGGCACTCATCGCTTTTACGCTCGGATTTACTGGGTTGATCGTCATCATTGACATCGGATTTCAATATTTATTTAACGCACTTCTAGGAAAGTAATATGGCAGGCAAGAACAGATATGACTCAACGCGGCAATGGTATGCCGTCCACACCTACTCTGGTTACGAAGAAAAAGTAGCCGATAGTATTAAGCAGCGCTCAGAAGCCGTCGATATGGCCGACAAAATCTTTGATTCGCTGGTTCCAAAAGAAAAGCAAATCCAGATCAAAAATGGTAAACGCAAAGTCGTCGAGGCTAAGATCTTCCAGGGCTACGTCCTTGTCGAGATGAAACTAACCGATGAAACCTGGTACATCGTCCGTAATACCCCTGGCGTCACGGGCTTTGTCGGTAGCGGCACTGAGCCAACACCGGTTTCCGAGTCAGAAATGGCAAAGATCAAGAAACGCATGGGTGTCGAGGATCCCAAACACCAGATCGATTTCGAAGTCGGTGAAGTAGTCAATATCGTCGATGGTCCGTTCAAGGGCTTTGATGGCTCGGTCGCCGAAATCGACACCGCAAAGGGCAAACTCAAAGTCATGGTCAGCATGTTTGGTCGCGACACACCAGTCGAGCTCGACGCCCTCCAGGTCAACAAAGTTTAATCAACTACCTCTGTCTCGTACTATGAGCGCATTGACGAAATGCGCTCATGCTTTGTAGAGTAGAGGGAGATGAAATACCAGACAAAAAGAGGGTTCACGCTTGTCGAGCTACTGCTCGTGATCACGATTATTGCGATCCTGACTGTTATCTCCATTACGACCTACGCTGGCATCTCCTACCGCGCAACCGTCAGTGGCGCCCGGACGACACTCTCGACTCTCGGGAAAGCTCTGGACATCTACAAGTCTCAGTACGGGAAATACCCGCCGAACTACTCCAACCCCACTACTAGCATGACTGAAATGCAGGCACTACTCACCGAATACAAGCTCTTCACGCCTACGAGGTATAATGCCAGCATCAGCTACACAGTGGGGAAGTATGAGCCAATCGTATATTGTACTTCTGCTGATTTTTCAAAATATATTCTTGTCTCTGCTATCGGTAACCAGGATGGCACTTTCACCAATACAACAGAGATGCTCTACGTATCATCTTTTGTGACAGGAAAACGAACCTACGACACAACCCTGACAGATTCGGTGGCGGGCGCTCGCTTTTGTCAATCAGTGCAAGGTAACTTAGATATTCTCATTGTTCGCTGGCTCTACGATACGCCAACACTCCACTAGTTCTTGCAAAAAAGTCGATTTTCGCGTACAATCATCCACTGTTACGCACTAAATATGCTTCCAATAGTATTTAGTAAATTTGTGCTCTTTCGTGGGATTTGGAAAGAGCAGCCCATCCCGAGCGATTTATTCGCTCGCATGGCGCGATGAGAAAACTGCTTGCAGTTGTCTCATATCCCGAAGGGAAATTCTATGGCAAAAAAAGTAATCGGTAATTTGAAATTACGCATCCCGGCTGGCCGCGCCACCGCTGGACCTCCAGTTGGTAGCACCCTTGGTCAGTGGGGTCTCAACATGATGGATTTTATCAATCCATTTAACGAAGGTACAAAAGCCGACATGGGCAAAGACGTCATCGTCCATATCCAGGTCTATGAAGACCGCACCTTTACCTGGAAGAGTCTCGGTCAACCAGTTGATGACGCTATCCGCGCCAAAATTGGCATCCAAAAAGGCTCAGCTCGCCCTCACACCGACAAAGTCGGTAAAATCACCCGCAAACAGCTCGAAGAAATTGCTGAAAGCAAGATGGAACAGCTGAACGCAATCGATCTCGATGGCGCCGTCAAAACTCTGGCCGGCACCGCCCGCAGCATGGGTGTGGAAGTCGTTAACTAGTCAAAGTGTTATCGCTCACGAAAATACACCCAAATCCGGGTGTATTTTTATAGCAATTGGTCGGGGTGATGTGATTTGAACACACGACCTCACCGTCCCGAACGGTGCGCGCTACCAAGCTGCGCCACACCCCGACATGTCAATTAGTATACTCCAGTCTCGAGTGTTGATCCAACGTATCTCCTGACGGCACGCGAACGGTGTGGTCACGTCCCGCGACCCCCGGATTTCGCGACTGAAAGCAGGGCTTTCATCGGAAAGTCCGTTTCCGAACTGTCGCTGACAGTTCTCACTACCAAGCTGCGCCACACCCCGACATGTCAATTAGTATACTCCAGTCTCGAGTGTGGATCTATCGCAATAGTGACACGATAAGAGCTAGGCTCGCCGATTTTTCGATAATTTTGTTATCATAAATAAGTATGCGTAAGCGAAAAGCCGTTTCAAAGAGTCAGCGTGCCGCGCTGTATTTGTTTGTGGTGCTGATCGCGTCACTCGGCGCACTGCTCGTTTCCTACACGAACTGGGCAACAGCCAGCACCGTCAGAGCCAATGCGCAGCTCACTACCGAAAACCAGTCACAGAGTAAAGAATACGCCAAATACGTTGCCGCACGCGGTGTCGAAACACAAGCACGTACGCAAACCTTGGCCGATATGCAGAAATTATCTCTGACCGAAGCGCAACTGGTCGAATCAACGCTTGCAAAAGCCACCGAAACGCCCGCTAGCACCTGTGCCACAAGAGCAACTAATTCGCTCACGATCGTCGTCAATAAAAAACACTGTATCGACCCCTCTGACTGGACGCCAGATGGCCTCGTGTCAGTCGACGGCTATCAGATGCGCCGCGAGGTCGCTGACAGCTTACAGAACATGCTGAGCGCCGCCGCAGCAGCAGGGGAGAGCGCCACCCTCACCAGCGCCTACCGTTCGTATGCCGACCAGACGATCATGTATCGAGACAAAGTCGCGGCTGGCACAACCACGGTCGTCGATACCACAAATGCTCGGCCAGGTTACAGCGAGCACCAAACTGGTCTAGCAATCGATTTCAAGAGTGGCGGCTGCGTGCTAGAGTGTTTCGGCACGACAAGTATGTACACCTGGCTGCAGTCTCACGCTGCCGATTATGGTTTTATCGAACGCTATCCGGTTGGACTCTCCAGCATCACCGGCTACGCCCCCGAAGCTTGGCACTGGCGCTATGTCGGCAAAGACGTCGCTCTCGACATGAAACGCAAGCACATCCAGACTCTAGAACAATATTTCGGCATATCTGGCGGAACCTACTAGCATTTCACGCTGTTTTCCGTAAATTACTAGAGTTGACGGCGCAGCTAATAGGCAAGCTATACTAAGTGTAGTCATGACGGTACTGGCGCCACAAGCGCTTTTCCACCGACAGACTACTTAACAACACTTGCGTTCGGTATCTGCCGCACGCTCACATCACGACTTCAGACGCCAATGATCGAGAGAAGCAAGCTCATCGAGATCAGTCTTGTCGTTCATACTCACCACGCTTGCGACAAAAACCTGTAATCCATAGGAGAGTATGCTATGAACGCACAACAAAATATAATCAACAGTCCAGTTACCGTGACGGCACTCGGTTTCGACCGAACCATGCACGCCTACCCAAAACGAATGGAATGGCAGGGTCAGACCTACCACTTCGTCGATGCCGGTATCCGTGTCCGTCGCGGCGAACGGGGTGGCTGCACGCTCACCATGAGCGACGGTGTCCGGAGTTTTTGTCTCCGTGAGCTGGCAGGCACCTGGACACTTGTCAGCGTCAGCTGACACGAAGAAGCGTCGGAGTGATCCGGCGCTTTTTTGCTGCTTTTTGTTACCAAAGGAAAAGGGGTCGTGAGTGACCCCGAGCGTTACCGCTCTGAGAGTCTTCACGACCCCGTTGTCGCTTCCCGCGACCCCTCTCCCTTACCTGAACAGTCGCTCGAACCAGTCGAGCAGTCTGTTCAGGAGACTGTAGTACTCAGACGGACCGGTGTAGTCCGCCCATGGGTTGTCATCGTACCTCATCGCTCCTCCTCACGGAGTGCACGGTAGGGGTCAATGCCGATCTGGCGAAGACCATGTGCGATCTCGCGCAGCTCTTCCTCCTTACGGAGGCGAGCAACATCACGAGCGAACTCGTGATCATCTCGTCCCTCTCGCCAGAACCAGCGATCCTGGCGGTAGGCGAAGAACATGAAGAGCACGATGTGAATGGCCGCTAGTGACGTCACGAACGCAAGCACTGCCAGCAGGCATGCAAGCGCGACCATGATCTCACCTGCGATACGAGCACTGCGCCAGTTGACCCGCGAGATGATGAACATCCCAGCGACAAAACTGACGTAGCATGCGACCGTAGCGGCCGTAACAACAAACGCGAAGAGATCCATCGCTGAATCTCCTTTCTAACTGGGGAAGGGTTGGGAAGGAGCAAGCTTTGATGTGATATCGCAGCCTACTATTCTCATTATAGCACTTTCATGTGTTTGTGTCAATGCTCTTATGTTTATATTGGCCTGGACAACAGAGGCGGGGTATGCTATAGTCAAGCTATCACTATCAATGTTGGGAGGCTGTGAAGCAGCCGCTATCACCACAGAAAGGGTATACACCTATGGCTAAAAAAGCCGAATTACTAGAGGAAGCCGCCAAACTAAAGATCGATGTGCCGGCAAAGGCGACGATCGCTGATATCGAGAAATTGATCGCTGGCGCAAAACCAGAAAAACGCGAAAAAGTCGAAAAAGAAATCGTCGCCGAGCGCAAGAGTGACACCGCAAAAGCCGGCAAACGCAGCGAAAAAGCCATCGAAGAAGCGGAAGAAAAGGCCGCTCGTGACGCTCGTAAAGAAGCAGGCGACACCACGCCTCGCGATCCCGAAGCTGATGCTGCGCGCAAAAAAGGCCCAGCGCCAAAAGTCCGTAGCCGCCTAGAGCGCCGTGGCAAGAACTACCGCCTGGTTGCCGACAAAGTTGACCATACTACGGTCTACTCGCTGACCGATGCCATCAAGCTCGCCACCGAGACCAATCCATCGAAAATGGATGCCAGTGTTGAAGTCCATGTCCGCCTGGGTGTTGACCCTCGCCAAGCCGACCAAAACATCCGCACCACTGTCGTGTTGCCTCATGGTACCGGCAAAACCATCCGTGTAGCTGTCTTTGCACCGGAAGCCGATGCCGCAAAAGCCAAAAAAGCCGGTGCTGATATCGCTGGTGACGAAGAGCTTACCAAACAACTGGACAAAGGCGAGCTGAATTTTGACGTCTTGGTCGCCACGCCTGCTTATATGCCAAAACTCGGCAAGTACGCCCGACTGCTCGGTCCAAAAGGCCTGATGCCAAATCCAAAGAGCGGCACCGTCGCCGCTGACGTCGCCAAAGCCGTCACCGAAGCCAAAGCCGGCAAAGTTGAATACCGCGTCGACAAACAGGCGATTGTCCACCTGTCGGTCGGTAAAGTGAGTTTCGGTGCTGCCAAACTCGAAGAAAACGCCCGCGCGTTCTTCCAGAGTCTCCAGAGCCAGAAACCATCGAGCCTCAAAGGCATCTACGTCAAGTCGACCTCGGTCTCCACGACCATGGGTCCTGGTATTAAAGTCGAAAACCAGACAAACTAGATAGCTCCATCGCTATCCCCACACCGCCCCGTAACAGGGGCGGTTTTCGTCATTTTGTAGAATCCTCAGATCATAGGATCTAACCCTGGAATCGCTGAAGTTGTTATTTTGGTGTATGTGGGGCTCTGCCGTACACTAGATAGTAGCTCAGCTATCTTCGGATAGCCCTGCTGCACAGAGTGGCGCGTCGTGACTAGACTCCGGCGCGCCACGTATAATGTCAGTATTCTCCATTCCCGTACACGCAGACTTCTTCACGGAACGTCTCGCCGTGCGTGATCATATCGAGCGTTGAGCTGGTGGTTGGAAATAGGCGATCGTGTGCGAGTAGTTTTTCGACCGTCATCCATTCGCTGTAGCCACCATACCAAGCACTTGGAGTTGTCATGACAGGGACATCAGCGAGCATAATAACAAAAAGCTTGTCCTCGAGTATCGCGCCGTGGATATCTCGGTCGATGACACGGTACGTACCAGCAACACGGAATACAGCATCGATACCCGTCTGACGCTTGAGCGCTCGCTCGGCCGACCTTTCAGCTGGCATACCACGCAGTAGCGGCGCGCTGGCAATACCCCAGAAATCACGAAACGGCTCGCGGTCGCGCCGGTGGCCGATCACATAATCGCTGCACCGCACCACCATGAGCATCGATGATTTTGGCTGTTCGATCTCGCGGCCACGAAAGTCTAGCCGACCAGTGAATTCTTTGCCTTCAGCGGTCAGTTCATATAGCCCATCTTCAGCTTTTATAACATAGCCTTGTCTCTGTAGTTTCCGGATATGAAACTTGAACGTATCACTTTCTATGCCCGCAGCTCGTCGCAGTTCGCTATATCGTGCGCGCGTAGCATACAGAAGGGAACGCAGCACGCTACTTTGCACGATGTGCAGTCTATCATTTTGTTTCATTGTCATGATTATAGCAGGTTATCAAGGGTAGTAATTTACCCTAGATATATCATTCGAACAGATCAATACTAGAAAAACAACCAACGAAAAGGAGGGTAGCATGGCCGAACGAGCCGAAACACAGTATCTACAAATTGCCAAAGAAATACTCAGCGAGGGTGAAGACCGTACCGACAGAACTGGCACGGGCACCTATGAACTATTTGGACCACAAATGAAATACGACCTACGCGAAGGCCTACCGGTACTCACAACAAAACAGATTGCTCTCGGTGCTGTCGTATCGGAACTAGCCTGGATGCTCCACGGCGACACCAATCTTCGCTACCTGATCGAGCACAAAAATTCGATCTGGAATGAGTGGCCATTTGTCGCCTACCTGGAAAAAAGCGGTCAGGCCATCCCAGAACAGGGCTCGAACGAATGGAAGACCAAGATGGCCGAGTATATTGGCCGTGTCGCGTCTGACGATCAGTTTGCCGCCGAACACGGCGACCTGGGGCCGGTCTATGGCCGTCAATGGCGCGCCTGGCAGAGCAGTAGCGGTGATTTAATTGATCAGATCAGCACTGCTCGAGACCTGATCGTTAACAACCCAATATCACGTCGCATCATTGTCAACGCCTGGAATGTCGGCGAGCTCGACGAAATGTCTCGGTCAGGTTTGCCGCCCTGCCACATGATGTTCCAATTTAGTGCATCTTCACAATCAGATCCCGAGACCGGGAAGCCGTACCTCGATATGAAGATGTACCAACGCAGCGCCGACTGGTTCTTGGGGGTGCCATTTAATATGGCGCAGTACGCCATTCTGCTGTCACTGATGGCGCACAGCACTGACCACACTGCGCGCTACTTCACGCACACTTTTGGCCATGCACATGTCTATAAAAATCATGTCGATCAGATGCGCGAGCAACTGTCTCGTAAAGATGCGCTGTATCCGCCACCACGCCTGCTTATTAACCCAGAACTACGAGACTTAACAGTTGTCGAACCGAATGATATAGAAATAGTCGGTTATCGATCCCATCCGCGCATTAAAGCACCGGTAGCTATCTAATTAAATCGATAGGTCACAAAGCTGTAGTTCGGCTCGTCTACGGCCTCAGGATCGACCGCAATACGACGCTGCTCGATCCACCCCTCCGGAAACTCTGGCATGAGCACATCTCCCGGAAAATTGCCCGTGATCTCAGTGGCATGAAAGAGAGCAGTCACCCCAATATCATGTAGAGAGGTATTAGTAAGATACGTAAATGCTTGCTCAAACATCCGCGCACCACCGCCCACGATTGGCTTACCGTACTTTACAGGATCGTTTGCTACCAATGCCAGAGCATCATCGAGAGTCGGCTGAACAATACACGGCGAGTCAATCGGACGAGATACAACCACTACGACATGGCGTCCGAACTTACCGTGAAGAGACCGCACAAACGGCTCAGTGTTCGCGCCGACAATCAGAGTATTATCCTTTGTTAATGCACGAAAATGGCGCATATCTTGTTTGAGCATCATCCCCCAGGGCAAACCATGTGGGTTTCGGGAATCACCCATCACACGATCAGGTATCGTATACGCGCCGACCATTTCAAAAGCTACTGTCTGCTTCATATATATTCATGGTAGCACGAAGCAGATTCCACAACGCTATATGTAGCGTGCTCATGCTACCATAATACGAAAAAGGAGAGATCATGGGAGTCTATAGTAATACGCAGATTACCGCTGCGGTCAAAGATGGAACAATTGTCTGTGTGCCATTTCAGGAACAGCATGTGAGTGAAGCCAGTCTCGACTTTACCCTCGGCCAGTACTATTACCGGCAAGATAGGGAAGGAGTCGGCGGAGTTTATAATCCATTTGACCCCGATGACGTCCGACGATATTTCCAAGAACGACTCGAAGCGACACCGCACAAGCAGTGGTGTAGCGCCCATGGCTACAAGACCTTCGTCAATATACCGGACGATCATCCGATTATTGTGCTCGCCCCTGGTGAGCGTATCTTAGCGCATACGCACGAATTTGTCGGTATCCGTGCCAGGGGTGGCGCCTGCGAGGTACGCTCGCGCAGCAGCTGGGGTCGCAATGGTGTGGCGGTCTGTTTCGATGCCGGCTGGATCGACCCAGGCTATGTCAATCGCATTACCCTCGAGATCTATAATCTCAACAAGCACGAAAGTGTCGTCCTGCCCGTCGGTGAACGCATGGGACAATTGATATTTCATCATACTGGACCGGTCAAAGGCAGTTACGCCGATGGCCGCAACGGCATGAGCGGCAAATACCAGCAGACCGACGATCTCGTCGAGTTGATCGCCAACTGGCAGCCAAGCGACATGCTACCTCGCGCTTTTAAAGATATACGGCAGATGCCAGAGGCAATCAAAGGCACTCAAAAAGGAGTGAAATGAAACAGCGCGGCAGATATATCGTTTTCGAGGGTAGTGATGGCGTAGGCAAGGGCACACAGATGAAGCTTGCTGTTGAGGAGTCTAGACGCCGCGATATTCCAACGCTTGCGACTCGTGAGCCCGGTGATTCAAGTATTGGGTCAGCTGTTCGCAAGATCCTACTTGATCCACATTCTGGCGATATTCACCCTCTTGCTGAGGGCAGCTTATACCTCGCCGATCGAACACAGTTATGGTTTGGGAAGCTAGCCAGCGCACTTGATGCAGGAATGACCGTTTTTAGCGATCGAAATTACTGGTCAGAAGTAGCATATCAGGGTTTTGGTGGTCAACAAGATGTCAATAAAATTCTCCAAAAACATCGTCTGGTACTCCCTGAGCGCTACTTGTCTCCGGATATTGGACTTGTCTTTTATCTGAGCGAGGAAGCGCGTACTGCACGCAAAGCAACTGCTGGCAACGAAGAGTTTGGTACTTTAGATCGCATGGAGCAAAAGCAAGATGTGTTTTTTCAACGTGTCGAACAAGGCTATGGCTACGTGATGCAGCAGTTAGGCGGAACCGGTGTTGATGCATCTGGCACAATAGAAGAGGTGACTGCCCAGTGGTGGAGGAGAGTTTTTCCAGATGAACAGCCTCAGCTGTTTTAGTCCGCCACCACTGTTCTGTGATTGACTTTTCTAAGCTTTAGTGATATAATGTTTCGGTGACAAATTTCGCTCCGGCCTCTGATAGACGAGCCGATACCTACGCCGATTCTCCCGCTTCGCCGAGCGAAGATTTTCCTATGGCACCAGATTCCGTACGTGCGGCCTACCAATACTATTGGCAGCGCACACAAACTGCTCGCGACACCGCACGCCAAGACGAGCATCGTATGACGACAGTCAATACCCTGCTTCACGACTTTGGCCAAGACGACCTCAACAAAGATATCTATACAGCCGCCATGCTCGGGCCGTTTATAGATCGTACTGACGACTATTTGACGTCAAGGAATGCTTTACGTGCGCTCAAGCAATACTCGACGTATTCTAGCACTACTGCAGACGAATCTGCCTACGTGCTCGGTATTCTAGGTGATCGACGAGCGACGCGTGGTTATTGGAATCGAAGTTTGTGCGCACTGCATGCGGGCGATACGGAGCTCCTGCCACTCCTCCTCGATCAGTCAAATCTAATGCCGGTATCAGATGAGCTATGGATAAAAACTGATCTACTCAAGGGCGTTGATACTCAAACAGCCGTCGATTATTTCGTTGCACTCGATGAGCATGTGCAAGATGTGAATATTGAATCTTTGCTCATCAGTGCTGTCGAAGAGTATGTCTGGCTCACTTCTGATGAGCCATCGAACGACTCACAGACTTTTCAGCACGTTCACAAGACTGAAGTTTTCTTGGCACCGATCTGTGAGTTTATCGGTTTTGATGGCCTGGCTTCGGCACTACGCAGTGAGTCCCTGAAGCGTCGGCTGATTAATTCTGGTAATGATATGTACATCAATGATGCAGCAAAACTCTTGCAGTCACTAGGCGACGACACGACGGTTGAACAACAGACGCAGCGCATGATTGAGGCGGCACTGGGCGATAATCTGCACGAAGCTGTTATCACCAATAACGGCAAGCACGATATTCTCATCGGCGAAGGCATCTGTATGCCTGAAACACGCCGGATTACCTGGCGACGCAAATCACTTGGTTCACTAGCCTACAAACTGTACGAGGATAAGTACTCGGAACAAACAGGGTCACAGCACCCGATGGATATTGTTGCCGCAACCGTCGTTGTAGATAGCGAAGATGAAGTAGCCGATATTGTTGCGCATATTGTAGCGCGTATCCAGACCGACTCTCGAACAACACCGAAACCGTCTCCTAGCCGAGAGCAAGCACTGCATATTACGGGACGGCGAGAGTATATCGAGGCTATCAAGGCATCATTAGAGCAAGCCGGTATCGATACGTCATCGAGAACACTCGACGAAAAACCAGTTGAAACCAAAGCTTTCCATGTCACGAAGTTTACCTTCATCTATCAAGAATGGCAGCAGCCGATCATGCCAGTAGAGGTTATGGTCACCACATCGCGAGATCGTCGCGAAGCCCGAGTCGGCGTGGCAGCACATGTACTCTATAAACTGGGCGTCAAACCAACAGCTGGCATAAAGACAGCACCACTTGTGGGTGCTTTTCATAATTTGCGTTCTCGTCGTGACTGGCTAGGGCACAACCACTTGACAGACAAAAGCCGCGCAAGAGGCAGAGAATTTGGCGACTTAATTGACGCGATACCGCTATAGAAAACAGTTCTTAGAAAAGAAGCAGCCGCCCGGATGGGCGGCTTTTTGCTTCACTGTAGAGAAGTCGTCGACCAGAACCGGGCGGAATGTCCTCAGGACGATTCTTTTCTGGCGGAGAGTCTGATCGACACTCCGCCCGGTCTGGAAGATCTAGTAGTGTCGCGGAAAGGTGCGGGCGCTTCTTGTGACCCAGCCCGCACAGTGGGTCAGGGTCTGCCCAGTTTCAGGCGGCTCATCAGAGCTCCTTTCGTTCCGTGGGTGCACGGGGTCGCGTTCAGAAGCCGGCCGCGGTGATCTCGATCGCTGAGATCTGAGTGATCGCGGTGCACGGAGCACCGCGAGCGCGCGTGACGGACTGTCCCATGAGATTCTTCCTTTCGTCGGGGGCAACCTTGCCCCTGGTGGGTGATCGCGCACAAGTGCGCAGGAGTTATCTGCAACCAAGTAGCGGTTTTCGATAGCCCTTGAGAGACGAGGCCTCTCTTTATGGCACTGAGGTGTCAACTCCAAGTTCCAGTCAGTGACTACTCGCAGCGATACCGGTTCGAAACTGGTCAAACTGGTGTCGCTGCGAATAGGGTGGTTCTCTATACAGTGAAGGTTCGTGCGATAGGAGCATAGGCTCAACTTTTCGCTTGTTGTTGATAGCACGCCGTTTTTTTCACGACGTCAAGACATTTTTCACGATATTGCAATCAGACGCTAGATCTGCTACAATACCCCCTAGACATTACCAAAGACAGTAGCGGGTTATCACAGATAACCGATAAGAATGCTACCGAGGGATGAACTCTCTTTTACGTCTTTGGCTATTGCCAGAGATTTTTGTAATGTCAGCAAGTTAACAATGTGGTCACATGTATATCAAAGTTAACCTAACAAAGGACATATTATCCTATGGCAATTTCTAAGGATAAGAAACAAGCTTTGGTCAGTGAAATGAGTGAACTGTTCGCAAGCGCAAAAGGCACCGCGGTCGCAAAATACCAGGGCATCAGCGTGGCTGATCTCCAGGTACTACGCCGCCGCGCCCGCGAATCAGGCGTGACGATAAAAGTCGTCAAAAACCGCTTGGTGCGTGTCGCTATGGGAGACAACAAAACCTACAAAGACGCAGATACTGCAGCACTGGTCGGTCAGTTGCTCTACGCCTTTAGCGACAGCGACGAAGTCATGCCAGCGAAGGTTTTGGATACTTTTGCAAAAGATCATCCAGAACTCGAACTCGTAGCAGGCTTTAGCGGCGAAGGTCTCACCCAAAACGCGACCGACGTCAAGGCACTCGCTAGTCTTCCATCGAAGAATCAGCTCATCGCCGAGACGATCGCTCAACTACTTTCACCGGTTCACGATGTCACCAACGCGCTGTCGGGCAACCTACACGCGCTCTTGGACGGCGTCGAAGCCAAAGCTGCCGCTTAAGCGGCAAGCATTTGGAATATAGATCATGGATTATAGAATAATTCGGGTCTCATTCCATAATCCATACTCTATAAACTAACTTCTATTTTCCGGAGGAAAATCCTATGGCAGATGTAAAGAAACTCGCAGAGGAACTGACAAAACTGACAGTTCTCGAAGTCAATGAACTAAAAAACATTCTCAAAGATGAATACGGTATCGAGCCGGCTGCAGCTGCTGTTGCAGTCGCTGGCCCTGCTGCTGGCGGTGACGCTGCTGCAGCTGCTGACGAAAAGACAGAATTTACTGTCACCCTCAAAGAAGGCGGCGCCCAAAAAGTGGCTGTCATCAAAGCCGTCAAAGAAATCACCGGCCTCGGCCTGGGTGAAGCCAAAGCTCTCGTCGATAACGCTCCAAGCGCTATCCTAGAGAAAGCTGGCAAAGACGACGCCGAAAAAGCCAAAAAAGCTCTCGAAGAAGCTGGCGCAACTGTCGAACTAGCCTAAGTTCACATCACTCCGACCACATTGGATACTTCATAAAACACACCTTGATTTTCAGGGTGTGTTTTATTGTGTTTCTAGATTATGGTGTTATAATATAACAATCGTCAACAACCGTTGATGTCGATCGATCTAGGGAGCACCGATATGAACATGACAAGCCCAGTACCGAAACCTCTTGACGCTAGGCTCCGCCAATACGTCAACCGGCGGCTCGATGCAGCATACACGGCCTACTACAGGCCGTCCACGCTCATCGGTCAGATGAGACCTGTCTCTCGTATGCTCCTCTGGGGCATCGTCTCGGTCATCATCGATCGGCCGCGGCCGACAGATGGCTGACGATCCGCCGCATGGAAAGGCACCATGGAGAGCGACACCTGTCGCTCCTCCTGCCGCTCTCCATGCGGCCTTTCCTTTTGTCACAACAGGGGCATACCACGGTCAAAAACCAGCTGTCCAGACCAAAATTAACAACACTTTGGCGTCTACCCCTGAAATACCTGTGGAAAATACCGTGCGCCGCTTGACATATGCCAGATATCGCGATATATATGAGGTGATATTACAAAAAACACAGACAAGGAACTGCGAGAAATGTCTGACCTACCAGAAAAACAAGTCAAACGCCTGAAGAGTTTGCTTCAGGAGGCGGAGACTAATTTAGCTGCCGCCAAAGAATTACTGATCAGCATCATCGGTGACGACGGCTCTGTCGTCACACCAACCAATAGTCGTGAAGAGGTCACAGGCAAGGTTATTGAGGGTGTATTTGATGGCCAAATCATGATCGGCCCAGATGGCAAAACCTATCCAGTACCAGCCAACTACGCCAGCAAGTCAAAACTCGTCGAAGGCGATATCTTGAAACTCACCATCGCTGACGATGGCGGTTTTATCTACAAGCAGATTGGCCCCGTGCCACGCAAGCAGATTATCGGAACACTCACCCAACACGACGGCGCGTATTATGTAGAAGCGAGTGGTCGCGAATACCGTATTTTGCTAGCTAGCGTGACGTATTTCCGCATCAATATCGGTGATCAAGTGACGATTATTGTCCCCGAAGACGCCCCAGACGCTACCTGGGCAGCTGTCGAAGCTGCACTATAGTCTTAGGGAGGGCGACGCCCTCCCGCTTCATATCTCGGAGTGAGTCCGAGATATTTGCCCCACCCCTAAAGCAGGCCTGACGGCCTGTTAGTTATATTCTTGGCACAAAATCACAACGATATCACAGTGCCAACACGGTATAATAGAACCAGTTAGAAAAGGGGAGAAGGTGTCTCAGGCGTTATACCGCAAATACCGTAGCAAATCGCTTGATGAGATTGTCGGCCAGGATCATATCACTGGCATTTTAAAGCGAGCGATTGAAAACGGGCGAGTCGCGCACGCCTATCTACTGACCGGTCCACGCGGTGTCGGCAAGACGTCGATTGCGCGTATACTGGCACACGAAATCAACAAACTGCCCTATACCGACGAGTCGACCCATCTGGATATTATCGAAATCGACGCCGCCAGCAATAACAGTGTCGAAGATGTCCGAGATTTGCGGGAAAAAGCCCAAATCGCTCCGACATCGGCCGCCAAAAAAATCTACATCATCGACGAAGTTCACATGCTCAGCAAAGCGGCGTTCAACGCGTTACTAAAGACGCTCGAGGAACCACCCGAGCATATTGTATTTATCCTCGCGACCACTGATAGTGATAAATTGCCAGCAACGATCCTCAGCCGCGTGCAGCGTTTTAATTTCCGAACCATCGGCCAAGCCGATGCTACCAGACACCTGGCTGCTATTGCCCGCGAAGAGGGAATTAGCGTCGATGACGATGCCCTAGCGCTGATTGCGCTGCACGGTAATGGCAGTTTTCGCGATAGTATTAGCTTGCTCGACCAACTCCAAAATGTGGCGGGTGACACCATAACTCGAAGTGCTGTTGAGTTAGCCCTCGGTCTCGCGACAGCCGACATGGTGAATAGTTTGCTGGCTGCCTATCAATCTGATGATCTACCGACAATTATTACGCTACTAAACGACGCTGAGTCCCGCGGCATACCGTCAGTCATCCTAGCCGAGCAGCTTATTGCAACCGCCCGACGAGACGTCATGACCAACCCAGAATTTCTACCGCTTCTCGAAACCCTCATTGATGTCACACGCTCAGCCTGGCCAGATATCAAGCTGTTGACAGCGCTCACACAGCGAACCACCGGGCAAAGCCCTCTAGCGGCGCCAGCCATCAAAGTGCCAGCCGTGACGCCAAAAAAGCCCGAGCTATCACTTGCCGCGGTCGATACTCGAGTGGAGACACAGCCGAAGGCGACGCCTCCTGAACCCAAGCAGACGGCCACCACCAAAAAACCTGCTGTCGCATTTGAATGGGAACAATTTATTGCAGCCCTGAAGTCACACGAAGCTGCCGGTGCGGTGGCGATCCTTCGCACCTGTGCGCATGAATTTGACGGCGAAACACTCACGGTATATGCCGGCAAAAAATTCAACAAAATCAAACTCGATAAATCACTACCAGATCTCATGGCGGCACTGCAGACGATGCGCCCAGACGGTATGGTGACTATAGAGGCAAGTGCCAAACCAGCCGGCGATAGCGAAACTGCGGCGATTGTTGCTATGATGGGTGGTGGAGAAGAAGTAAATGTCTGATAGCAAAAAAGAAGTCGCGGCTGGCCGAATTCCGCCACAAAACCTCGATGCCGAGATGAGCTTGCTCGGTGCGGTTTTGATTGATGAAGAAGTCCTGGCCGATATTTCTGAACATGTCACCGCCAAAGATTTTTATGACAAACGCCACCAAACGATTTACGCCGGCATGATGAAGCTCTACGAGCGGCATCGACCGGTCGATCTATTGACGCTGACTGAAGAGCTAAAGAAAAAGAATCGGATCGAAGCTATCGGCGGTTCAGCGTATCTGACCGAACTGACCAACTACGTGCCAACCGCTGCCCACGCTGAAAGCTATGCCGAAATCGTGGCGCAAAAAGCTGTTCGTCGCCGGCTGATTAAAGCCAGTGCCGATATCTCGGAACTTGGCTACGATGAAGAAACGACGACTCAGG
Source organism: uncultured Candidatus Saccharibacteria bacterium (assembly GCA_964401035.1). Taxonomy (GTDB): domain Bacteria; phylum Patescibacteriota; class Saccharimonadia; order Saccharimonadales; family Saccharimonadaceae; genus Saccharimonas. The sequence continues at coordinate 36,997 of CAYNWV010000002.1, forward strand.
AACTGCTGGAACAAGCCGAAGCTGAATTATTTAGCGTCTCGGATCAGTCGCTCAAGCAAGATTTGGTGTCGATCGAATCGATTCTGACAGAGAGTTTCGACCGTATCGAAGAGCTCCATCGTAACAAAGGTCAGCTGCGCGGTATTCGCACTGGCTACCGTGACCTCGACAACATGACGGCTGGTTTGCAGCGCTCTGACCTCATCATCTTAGCCGCACGCCCAGCAATGGGTAAAACGACCCTAGTAACAAACCTCGCCTATAACGTGGCAACCATCGCCAAACTACCGGTGCTGTTTTTTAGCCTCGAAATGAGCAAAGAACAGTTGATCGACCGTATGCTGGCCGATGCCAGTGGTGTCGACAGCTGGAATATTCGCACTGGCAATCTGTCGGACGATGACTTTAGCAAGATTTCTGAAGCGATGGGGGAGATGGCTGAAGCGCCGATTTTTATCGATGATACGCCAGGTCTCAGCGTCCTTGAGATGCGCACCAAAGCCCGCCGGGCGGCTCACGACCAGCCACTCGGTCTGATTGTTGTTGACTACTTGCAGTTGATGCAGGCGACAAATACCCATCAAGGCAACCGTGTCCAAGAGGTTTCTGAGATATCGCGCGGTCTCAAACTGATTGCCCGCGAACTGAACGTACCGCTAATTGCGCTGTCGCAGCTGTCGCGCTCGGTCGAATCACGCACACCACCAATTCCGCAGCTGGCCGACCTGCGCGAATCCGGTTCTATCGAGCAAGACGCCGATATTGTGACATTCATCTATCGACCAGGATATTACGAACCAGACAACCCAGAACTGCAGAACATCACCGACCTGATTATTGCCAAGCACCGCAACGGACCTGTCGGCAAAGTCCAGCTGTACTTCCACCCAGAACGACTGCGGTTTATGTCACTCGACAAGCGCCGCGACTAAGTTGCCTATGCTATAATCAAGAGCAGCTATGCAGCATCGCATCACCGATTTTCTCGCATACCGATGGAGATACATCCTCGGATACACTATCGCTTTGTCGGCGGTTGCCGTCATGTTGACCGTTGCGGCGCTCTTCGTCCCTCATGAACTACGCCAGGGTGAATTAGATTCAGCGGTCACGAGTGGCTCGCTCGGTACGACAACCATGGTGCCCAATGCTGTGGTTAACCTGCCGTATCATTTGCTGCAGAAGTTTTCATTTGTCCTTTTCGGCGTCTCGACTCTGACTATAAAACTCCCCTCGATTCTTCTGGGCGCCTTGACTGCACTGGGTGTTTTTTTACTGTTAAAAACGTGGTTTCACACTCGTGTTGCGATCCTGGGAGTCGCTCTGACGATCATCACGTCGCAGTTCTTGTTTCTATCGCAGGATGGTACGCCATTAGTGGTCTTTCCTTTTGTTGCTACTTGGCTATTGTTCGTCGCGACCTATGTCACTCGTCGCAAAATCTTTGGTCTGCTCTGGAAAGTTCTGACGTGTCTCGCTATGGCAATGAGCCTGTATACGCCGCTTGGTATTTATTTGGTGCTTGTCATGCTCGTCGTCGCACTGTTTCATCCGCATATCCGCTACCTTATCCGGCGCTTTAACCCCTATAAATTATTGATTGCTGTTTTGCTATCACTCGGAGCAGTGGTGCCGCTCATCTACGCCATTTACCTGGATCATACTATCTTAACGACGCTCCTCGGTATTCCAACAAATGGCCTGAATCTGCCGGAGAACTTTATACTCGTCGTCAAAGAAACATTTGGGATCGCATCATTGTCATCGAGCTATCTTATTCGACCCCTGTATCCGCTTGGCGCCGCAATTCTCATGTTTGTTGGTCTGTATCATCTGCTCACCAAAAAACACACCGCTCGTAGTACGATCACATTAGCGTGGGGTGTTGTCCTCAGCGTGCTGGTTATCCTGAACCCCGACTATGTCACCTATCTCTACCCGATCTCAGTGATTCTGGTGGCATACGGCATCACATACATGTTTAGTAGTTGGTATCGCCTATTTCCGCACAACCCCTACGCCAGAGTTGCTGGGTTTATACCTCTGGCCATCCTCATTGTCGCCATGATTAGCTCTGGTGTATCAAGATACGTCAATACCTATCTGTATAATCCAGCTATTCTCGCGAACTATACCAGCGATCTCAGGCTGCTTCGTACAACATTACAGACCGAAAAAGCAGGGAACCATGGCGCAACATTGATTGTCGATCAAAATAACCTGGCATTTTACCGACTCGTCAGCAAATATGATCAGCGAATTGATGTCACTGCCGATCCAAGTGCAACTGGCAAGCTCGTCTTAGCGAGTCGTTCAATGAAAAAAGCCGGTGTCGAGCCTCATGTTATTGTCGTGAATGCGCGTGCAAATGACGCTGACCGATTCTACGTCTACAAAACTGCGCCTCAGTAGCGTATACTGGTAGCAGTAAATACGGAGGAATCGATATGGCCCTAGACCAGATCAAGATGTTAAATGACCTAAGAAAAGCGCAAAAAGATCTCGCCAAAGAGATCGTCGAAGTCGAAGCCGGTGACGGTGCTGTTGTCGTACAGATCACTGGCGAGTTGAAAGTCAAATCAATCAAAATCGAACCAGACATGGTCGATCTCGACGATATCCACGAGCTCGAGCATTGGCTGGAAATTGCTATCCGCGATGGTATGCAAAAAGCCCAGGAAATCGCCGCCGAGAAGATGAAGCCGCTAATGGGCGGACTCGGTAGCCTCGGCCTGTAATTAGCCCCATGGCACGACTTTTGCCCAGCGCACTCTTAAAAGCGATCGACGAGCTCGGTCGCTTGCCTGGTGTGGGAGCGCGAACAGCCGAACGCTATGCTTATTTTTTACTCAAAGCCGATGAAAAAGCCGTACGGTCACTGGCCGACAGCCTGGCATTTTTACACGATGGTGTGAAAATCTGTCCAAAAACCTTTGCGCTGATCGACCCAGACGAGACCGTGTCGCCACTCTACACTGACCGCGATCGTAACAAAAAACTCGTGGCTGTCGTCGAGGAGCCGCTCGATATCGTTGCACTGGAGCGCACCGGACAGTTCGTGGGCACCTACCATGTCCTAGGTGGTGTGATATCGCCAATCGACGGAATTGGCCCCGAAAAACTCCACCTACCAGAACTTGTGCAGCGCCTACGCGAGGATGAGGTCGAAGAATTGATTATCGCTACTAACGCCAGCGTAGAAGGTGAGTCGACCGCACTATTTATCGAGCGGCACATCCGCGAGGCCAAACTCGACCTCACGATCAGCCGCTTGGCACGCGGTATTCCCGTGGGTGTTGACCTAGAATACGCCGACCAGATCACGCTTGGCCACGCCCTAGCGGGTCGCAAAAAGCTTGAGCATATTGACTAATATAGATATATTTGCTATAATATAACGATGGAATAGTGACGGCTTGCCATCCGGTACGTAAGCGAGTCGATTCGCTCGGCCACGTAGATCGTATTCACGGCTAAGGGTAGTCACCGCTGACTATACCGAATAGCACGCGTACAGCGCACCCTCCAAGTGTCGCTACAGGCGCAGCGCGAGCATCCGCTCGCAATTTGTCACTGCCACCTAGGAGGGGCGAACTAACCATTCGCCCCTCCACATACACCAAAACAGCACCCCTTTAACGGGGGCTGTTTTGCTATTTCACCTCCAGACTATTTCAACTGCTGAAATAGTCTGGAGGTGCCAGGTGCACGAAGTTTCTCGAAAGAAACACCATGCACCTGTCGCGCGCCTCAGAAGTTGATGCCGATACTCGGCAACCACTTCGGCAGGAACGAGAAGATCAACCAGAAGAGGCCGAACATCACCGGAACGATGAACGCCCAGATGGCGATGGCGACCTTCCAGTTGGCGATCAGGCTGCCGCCGACGATCAGACCGAGGCCGAGACCGGCCAGCGTGATCGTCATCGGCAGCGGTAGACCACCGAAGAACAGCGCCGCGACGATCACAATGGCCGGGATGACACCCGACATCATGATCCATGTTCCGACATTCAGCCGGCGCTCGTCACGATCAACAGTGACGAAGTCTGCAGTAGTGCTCATTTTTCTCCTGTAGCGTAGTGGGCTCGACTCTGTTGTAGAACCCGCATCAACGACCTGGTAGTGCCAGGCTACTGATACAGGTTCTACTTCTTAAGGCGCGATTGAGTCTTGTTAGACTCAATAACTCTATCTTAGCACAATCGTTATGTTTTGTCAATCTAATTATGCTTTCCTCGAATCTCATCTACACGACTTATATCTGTAACGGCAGGCAGTTTGTTACAATAGTACATATGTACGATATTGTGAAGCAGCGGATTGATGCCGCGCAGAGTATAGTGGTGATACAACCTGAAAACCCAGATGGCGACAGCCTGGGGAGTTCGCTGGCGCTCGAAGAGATCCTGGGCGACCTAGGAAAAGACGTCACGCTGTACTGTGCTATCGATATGCCGAAATACCTGCGCTACATCGACGGCTGGGATAGGGTCACCAATGAGTGGTCCGGGCAGTCCGATCTAGCACTGATCGTGGATACGGCGGCCGAAGCCTTGCTCCAAAAAGCCCTCTCGACACCTGGTATCCGCCACTTCTTCGAATCACACCCAGTCATCGTCCTCGATCACCACGGCGAACTCGACGAAGACGAACCGACCAACGATCTGCCGTTCCCGCACGAGTTTATATTGAGCAGTAGTGCCGCGAGCACCAGCGAGTTGATTTGGGAGATTGCCCAGGCACATGACTGGCCCATCAACGCGCAGGCAGCCACCAGCATGTATAGCAGTATCGCAGCTGACACTTTAGGCATGACGACTCAGGGTGCTACCGCACAAACCTTTGCAGTCGTGGCTGATCTGGTAAAATCCGGTGCAAAACCCTATGAAATCGAAACCAAGCGGCGCGAGTACATGAAAAAACCAGCCGATATCTTGGCTTACAAAGCCCAGCTGATCGAACGCATCGAATACCACCTGGACGGCAAATTAGCCACCGTGCACATACCGTGGGAAGACATCCAGGAATACAGCGACCGCTACAACCCGAGTATCCTGGTACTCGATGAAATGCGTCTAGTGGAGGGCGTAGAGGTCGCCTGCGCTATAAAAACCTATCCTGATGGCAAGTTGACCGGCAAACTGCGCTGCAATACACCAGTCGCCAGTACAATTGCTGGCTACTTTGGCGGTGGTGGCCATAGTTATGCAGCGGGATTTAAAGTCAACGAAAGCCTGGACATCATACTGCCAGAGGTACTAACAGCAACCGAGAAAGCCCTGCGCGATGGCACTGAAACTGCATAATACACTCACAAAAAAAGTTGAGGAGTTCACGCCGCTGACCGCTGGCAAAGTAACACTCTATACCTGTGGACCAACTGTCTACGACTATCCACACGTCGGCAACTGGGCATCGTATGTCTACTGGGACACGCTCGTCCGCACCCTGATCGCTCATGGCTATGCGGTCGAACGCGTTATGAATATCACTGATGTCGGCCATCTGGTAAGCGATGCTGATGATGGCGAGGACAAGCTCGAAAAAGGCGCCCGGCGGGAGGGCAAGACTGCTTGGGAAATCGCTGAATTTTATGCCGAAGATTTCCTAAACGGTATGGAAAAACTGGGTCTGATCCCGCCAGAACATATCACCAAAGCGACTGATTTTATCGATCAACAAATTGAGCTGATCCGTGTCCTCAAAGAAAAGGGGCACACTTACCAGACGACCGATGGAATCTACTTTGACACCTCGACATTTCCGGCCTATGCGGACTTCGCGCATCTCGATCTCGCAGCGCAGCGCGCCGGTGCCAGGGTCGAAGCCAACGATGAAAAGCGCCAACCGTGGGATTTTGCACTCTGGAAGTTCACGCCTGTCGGTCAGAAGCGCGACATGGAATGGGAGACACCGGATGATTTGCTAGAATTACCGAGAGCCGAGGAGCCTGTCGACTCTGACGAAACATCTGCAGCCCGAGCTTCTGCCGATGCGTACTCGACAGAAGCGCGGCGCGAAGCCGTTTCGGATGGGTCGCAGGCGAGTCCGGCGGGACAAACTGTCATGGGATTTCCCGGCTGGCATCTTGAATGCAGCGCTATGGCTATGAGCATCCTGGGGCCGACCATCGATATCCACACCGGCGGCATCGACCATATACCCGTGCACCATACCAACGAAGTTGCCCAAAGCGAAGCTGCTAGCGGTCAGAAGTTTGCAAACTATTGGCTCCACAACAACCACCTAAAAATTGACGGTAGTAAAATCAGCAAATCGCTTGGCAACGGCTATACTCTCCAGGATCTCGAAGAAAAAGGTTTCTCACCGCTAGATCTACGCATGTTTATTTTGCAAAGCCAGTTTGTCAGCGAAGGTAATTTTACCTGGGAGAATCTAGAGGCGGCAAAAAATCGGCTGCATAACTGGCGAAACTATGCAGCACTACGACACCAGACACATGACCGATTACAGAGTGATGATGACAAAAAGACAGTCAGCCATGTCACATTTGACAGCGCACCAGACGCCATCAAGACTGCTCTAGCCGATAACCTCAACACACCCGAAGCTTTGCACGCAGTCGATGCGGCCTTTCAGACACTTGACGGCGCCGAACTAGACACTGTCAACCGCGGTAGTTTCGTGGCTTTTATTGACAATATCGATGAGCTGCTGGGGCTGCAGCTAGCCACTTCGACGCCAGATATCAGCGATGACCAAAAACGCCTCATCCTGGAGCGCCAGCGCGCCCGCGATGCCAAAGACTGGCAGCGCTCAGACGCGATTCGCGATGAATTATTACAAAGCGACATAGCGCTCAACGACACGCAATACGGAACGGTCTGGAGTTATCGCTAACAAAAAAACCCGGCTAGATGAGCCGGATTTTTAGTAAAAGCTAGGTTAGGCTTTTTTGCTCTCAAGCTTGGCACGAGCGGCACGCGCGGCACGGCGAGCCTCGTCAGCCTGGCGTTCCTCGTTCACTTTATCGACGTATTCTTCAGCCAAAATCTTCAGGCAGCCCGCTAGCGGGATGGCGATAATACCGCCAGGCAGCCCAAGCATGAAGATACCGATTGTCACCGCCACTAGGATCGACAGTGCGCTCAAGTTGATTGATTTCGCCTGTACAGCCGGCACGATAACGTTGTTCTCGATCTGTTGGTAGATAAAGAAGTAGACGATATAGATGATGGCTGCCGGAATACTATTGAGGGCGATCAAGATCGCAGCGAGCGCTCCAGCGATTGTGGCACCGAACATTGGGATCATCGACAAGACAAACGACATTGCAGCAACCGGTAGCGCCAGACTCGATGGAATCTCGTGGAAAAATAGGCTGAGTATAAACACCGCTAGCCCTGCCGCCACACCATCGATAGCTGACACCGTCACCTGACCAGTCACATACCCAGTGACAACGTTGTACATGCGATCGAGGAGCTTTTTGTGGTAACGCATTTTACCGTTATCGCGGTAGAGCAGCCAGACACGCTTTGCCCATTCGGGACCTTCCACTAGCATGAAAAACGTCATAAATAGCACGATAAGCGAGGTCGTAAAGAACGTCAGAACTGACCCGAGACCGCTCACAAAGCTTTGTCCTAGGTTACCCGCCCATGAGAACATACTACTTTTAACATTTTCGACAGCCGAATCAATCTGTGGCTGGAGGTTATGGCGCTGGATCAGGTCATTGAGTCCGCCCCACTGATGTCTCGCGTTCTCAACAAGAGAGGGAAAGTTGTCAGCTAGGTGGGCGCTCTGATCGACGATCGGTGGGATTACCAGAAAAATCAGCGTTCCAAATATCGCGACAACCGAGATAAAAGCTACGGCGGTCGCGCCGACGCGACTATTACCGGGTAATTTCTTGGATAGCCAGGTGACTGGCCGTGAAAAAGCCAGCGCCAAAAATAATGAGATCGCCACCAGAACAAGAGCGTTTCGTGCGCCATACAAGAATATCGCGAGAGCCGCGAACCCGATCACGACCAGCCAAAACCGCACGAAGGTTTTGGTGTCGATTTCAATACGTGTTTTCATAGTAGCTTCAGTATACCACCTGAACCGTAAGCATGGTATCGTAAAGATATGCAGGACAATACAATTGTGGATGTGTCCCACTTCATGATGAAGTTCGGTGACAAAACAGTTATCAAAGACTTATCGTTTCAAGTCCAAAGAGGTGAGGTCTTCGGCTTTTTGGGCAGTAACGGTTCTGGCAAAACCACCACGATTCGGGCGTTGCTCGGACTCTACGAGCCATCGAGCGGCATACTGACAATCGACGGAAAAACTTTCCAGCCTGGTAAGAGCTCGGTGCGACTGGGCTATCTACCCGAGGAGCGTGGCCTCTATAAAAAAGAAAAAGTGCTGGATGTCATGCGCTATTTTGGCCGCCTGAAGGGTTTGTCGCCCCACGACGCCGAAGCCTTTTCACTGCGATTTTTGGAACGAGTCGGACTAAGCCATCACGCCCAGACTCGGCTCGACAAATTATCGGGCGGTCAGCAGCAAAAAGTTCAGCTGGGTGTCACGATTATGGGCGATCCAGAACTGCTGATCCTCGATGAACCGACCAAAGGGTTTGACCCCGTGAATCGACGGCTGCTGATGGATATTATCGAGGAACACCAAAAGTCCGGTGCGACAATTATCTTTATTACCCATCAGATGGAAGAAGTTGAGCGCTTATGTGACCGCATAATTCTGCTCAAAGACGGCGTTGCCCGCGCCTATGGTACCGTGGCATCTGTCCGCAAAAAATTTGGGAACAAGAGCCTGGATGACATTTTTGTGACGATCTACGGCGACGAAAATCAGGAGGAGCACAATGTTTAATCTCGGCACAGTTTACACGTTTGAAGTTGTCCGGACACTCAAGAAAAAAAGTTTTTGGATTACAGCACTGATGTTTCCGATCCTGATGATCGTCATCGGCGGCATCATGTACTATTCAAACAAAGCCACTAACGAAGCGGCTGACAAGATGAAGAATGCCACGTTTAGCATCATCATGACCGACGAATCCCAGGCGATCTCTCCGCGCTACGTCGAAACACTCAAAATCCAGGCGGCCACGTCGAAAGAGCAGGGGATCGAAGCCGTCAAAACTGGTAAAGTCGATGCCTATTTTTACTACCCGAGTGATCTCGCCACACAATCCGTCGAAGTCTACGGCAAAAACGTCGGTATATTCGACAATGACAAATACCAAGCCGTCGCCAAATACCTACTGACGGAATCGATTGCCGCTGGCGTCAATACGAATGTTTCGAATGTTTTGCGCGGCAACACAAGGTTCATGACAACGACCTATCAAAACGGCGCAGTCTACGATGGGCTACAACGTGCCATATTTCCGGGGCTATTTCTAGTACTGTTTTACTTCCTGATCGCCATGTTTGGTGGTCAAATGCTTACCAGCACGACCGAAGAAAAAGAAAACCGTGTCATGGAAATGATCCTCACAACCGTGGCAGCTCGTACGCTGATCGTTGGCAAGATTTTGTCGCTGATCACACTGGCCTTTGTCCAAGGTCTGATTGTCGCGACACCGGTCGCCGTCGCTTACTTCTTTTTCCGAGAACAGCTCGCTATTCCAGCGATTGACCTGACGGCGATTCCGGTCGACCCAGGACGTATCTTGACGGGCGCGGCGCTCTTTGCCTCGAGCTTCTTCTTGTTCACGGGTCTACTCGTCATGATTGGTGCCGCCAGCCCAACCGCCAAAGAGGCTTCAAATTTCCTGGGCATCGTCATGACACTCCTGTTTGCGCCACTCTATGCTTTTGCACTTTACCTGTCCGCGCCAGATAGCCTGATTGTCAGGATTTTGACCTATTTCCCGCTGACTGCACCAATTCCGTCACTGATGCGAAATGCCGTTGGCAACCTCAGCCCTTCGGAGGCCATACTCGTGATTGCAATTCTGGGTATTTCGGCTATCATCGTCATGTTCTTTGCGATTCGCATGTTCAAATACGGTGCTATCGAATATTCGAAAAAACTTTCACCGCGCATGTTGTTTAAGAAATAGCTTGCCATTACAAAAAGAACGCTCCGACAGAGCGTTCTTTATTTTAGTGACGATAAAAAGGCCTACGAGTAGGCGATCATGACGGCGATCAGCACCAAAAGTGAACCAGCGGCGGCCGAAACGGCATAGGTCATGCGATTTGGGTAAAAATCGACTTTTTGTGATGATTTTTTAGTTTTAGACGCGACAGGCTTTTTCGCCTTGACGACGCGCGACTTTGTCTGTGTCTTGGATTTCTTTGCTGCTACCATAAGCTATAGCATACTCCATAGCACTTATGATTAGCAAGATGTTTGCTACAATAGTGGCAGATGAATTATTACTCGAAGTCGGTGGAGGGAGTACTGCGCGAGTTCGATTCGAGTGCCGCTGGGCTATCGAACATCGAAGTCAGCAAACGACGACGACAGTATGGCGCCAACCGTGTGGTGGTCAAGAAACGTCCGCTCTGGCGACGTGTTGTTCAGCCATTTGCCTCGGTTTTTATGATTATCCTGGTTATCGCTGCCGCTATCAGTTTCTGGCACGACGCGCCGGTCGATGGTGCTATCATCCTGGCGGTTATCGTCCTGAGCGCGCTGATAGATTATATCCAACAGTTTTCGACCGAACGAATCATCCGTTCACTCCAAAAGAAAACCCCACATATTGTCTCTGTTATTCGCGATAATACGACAATCACCTGCCAAGCGAGCGAGCTAGTACCTGGTGATATTGTACTACTCACCGAAGGAGATAAGGTGCCAGCGGACGCCCGACTGATAGCCTGCACGTCACTACGGGTTGATGAGTCTCAACTAACTGGTGAATCCGAGCCAGTCACGAAAACACCAGCTAAACTGAGTGGTCGCCAAGAACTCTACGAGCAATCAAACATGGTCTTTCAGGGTTCGTTTGTGACCGGCGGCAGCGGCCGGGCTGTCGTTATTGCAACCGGTCGCTCGACCGAGTTTGGCCGTATGGCAACGCTAGCAACAGATACCTCTGAAGAAAGTCCCGTAGGTAAACGTATCGATGCTCTGATTACGAAAGTCATCTTCGCCGTGTCGCTCCTAGCCCTCATTACCTTTGGTCTAGCCGTCATGCGCGGTATGGAAGCATTTGAAGCCCTGAAGTTTGTTATTGCGGTAGCGGTCAGCGCTGTGCCCGAAGGCCTACCAGTCGCCATATCAGTTATATTGGCTGTTGGCATGTACCGGATGGCGAAACGCCGCGCGTTGGTACGATCTATGGCTGCGATCGAATCAATCGGTGTCATTACCACTATCGCTACCGATAAAACTGGCACGTTAACAAAAAACCAGCTGACTGTTCTGGAGCTCTGGAGCCCGGAGCGTAGCCTCAAGCAACTCAAGCGCACCCTGACGCATGTGTCATTGCCAAAATCGGCCGATCACCTCGGACGCGATCCACTCGACACGGCACTCGACGACTATGCTCGGCGCTATCGTTTTATACAGCCTCGTCATCTGCCTGCGCAGACTTTCTCATTTGAGCACACGACTGCCATCAGTGGCACTCTCTACCATGACGGCGAAGATTATACGCTGTATGTCAAAGGCTCGCCTGAGACAATTCTCGACCGAGCAGCTTTGACCGAAAACGACCGTGAACGCGCCGTCGCCTGTATTCATCATTACGCCGGTCTCGGCTACCGCGTGATTGCCTTGGCTCACGCTACAAAAGTGCCCAAGGTCGCTTCGCTCCGTAGACTGCCAGCCACAGCCAAGTTACAGTTTGATGGCCTGATAGCCGTTGCTGATGCCCTGAGACCTGAGGCGCGCAGTGCGATCAAACAAGCGCTCCGGGCTGGTATTTCGGTGCGCATGATTACCGGTGACCACTACGAGACCGCCTACCATATTGGGCGTAAGCTCGGACTCTGCGCGTCACGAAGCGAGGTGTTTGATGCCAGAGAGATGCGCTATATGGGAGACGAGGAGCTGGCAGATGTTCTACCCCACATCCGCGTCTTTGCCCGGGTAACGCCCGAGCGTAAGCACCGAATTTTGACTATCTTAAAAGAAAACGATATCGCTGCTATGACCGGTGATGGTATCAACGATGTGCCAGCCCTCACCAATGCCCATGTCGGTATTGCCATGGGGTCGGGAAGTGATATAGCCAAAGATGCTGGAGATATCATACTGCTCAACAACGACTTTGGATCAATTGTTGATGCCGTGCACGAAGGCCGCACTATCTTTGCAAACATTCAGCGCATGGTCGCGTACCTGCTATCGACCAACCTGGCCGAAGCCGCAATTTCGATTATTGCACTGGCTATGGGCTATCCGATCCCGCTGCTGCCGATTCAGATCTTGTGGATCAACCTCGTGACTGATACAACAATGGTGATTCCGCTTGGGCTTGAACCACCACGCGATAACACCATGAAGCGCCCACCAATTCGCCCTGGCGCGCCATTGCTGAGCGCCACACTGCTGTCGCGCATGATTATCCTAACGATTGTTATCACTTGGTTTATCATCGGTGTTTATATCACCTATATGACACGCTACGGCGTGGATTACGCTAGAACAACCGTCTTCTGCGCACTGGTGGCTATACAGTGGTCAAGCGCGCTCTGTTTCCGCAGTGGTCACGACCCATTCTGGAAACGCATGTTCACCCGTAATCCATCGTTCTGGTTTGGTATTGTACTCTCAGTCATACTCCAGATAGTTGCGGTACTCGGACCGCTCGCGCCGCTACTGCATCTCACGAATATATCTTACGGTGATATCGCCTATGTCGGCTTCCTAGCACTGCTCTTGCCGATCATCACGATCGAGCTCCACAAGTACATCGTCCGGCGCTATTTCAAGAAATAGCCAAATGTTTACGACTTAACTCGGCGCTGGTAGGCTTCGAGCATTTGGATATCTGACATATCTTTGCGACGACCGAGATTTTGCTTGCAAGCGATAAGGTCGGTGACAGACATCAGCATGACGCCCTGTTGTTTCGTGGCACCGCGCTTGAGGCTGTCAAACGAGCGCCCAATCCAGCGACGCATCAGGTTAATGCCGTTGTGGGTGAGGATCGTTTTTCCAGTCGGTGCGAGATACTCATTCCAGTCGGCTTTGCGACGATATTTTTCGTACAGAGTGTCGGAAACAACCAGATCGACATCAGTGGTATCCCGAAGATTCAATGTCTCCATGACACCGCCGCCGACGATAATCACTTGATCGAGCGGCAGTTTCAGTGCTTTGACACGGTCAATCGCCGTACGATTGTGCGGCACTTCGTAGAGAATTGCTGCGCGAAGAGTCGGCATGATATTGGCGTGCCCGACGAGATCAGTCACTCCGTAGCGCTCAAACTCACGCAGCAGCCCTGGTGAGATATGGGCAAAACCGAGGCGAATCCCATCGACGCTCAGCAGGCGGTAGAGCGATTTGAGCTGTTCGACGGCTGTATAGTCGATACTATCGATCGCCCCTGCATCGACAATCATCGACCGAACATCATGCTGTGCACCCTTGACGGCGCGCTTGAGTCGGTGGATGAAATAGTTGCTATTTTCAAAGAACAGTGGCCCGTCGAAACTATAGACGATCATATCCTCTGGTATTTGCGATACTTCACCGACGCGCTCACGTGCCCAATCAGACAACTTGCCGTCGCGGAGTAGTATCTCGTCACGCGGATGGTATTCGCGTCTTAGGCGCTCCATCAGCGACAAGACAACAGCCAGCACGACACCGCCGAACACACCCAGAAACACCACGCCAAATAGCGCTGCGAGCGCGATGAAAAACTCGACTTTGTGGGTTTGCAAAATATACTGCAGTTCGCGTGCCCGAATCAAATGAAGCCCCATTGCGAAGACTATTGCGGCTAGCGCTGGTGCCGGCAAATATGCAAATATACTGCCGCCGAATAGGACGATCAGCCAAACAAGCAAACTCATGACAACTGCCGTACCTTGAGTACGCATACCAGCGATATCAGCTATAGCTGTTCGCGGGGGGCTACCATTGATAGCAAACCCATGCGTCAGTGACGATACAACCCCAGAGAAGCTCAGCGCCAGCATATCGCGCGGTAAATCAATCGGATCATCATGTTCGGTGGCGTGCGTACGAATCACCGCCGTGCTTTGTGCCAAGATAACGATGGCAACCGAAAAGGCAATCGGCAGGAGTGTCACGATCGTCTCGATAGTGAGGTTGGGCAGAGTTAATTGCGGCAACCCACCCGGTATGGCACCGACCAGAGCGACACCCATATGCGTCAGGTCAATACAGAGTGCCAAAATAATAGCAGCAGCCAGCGCAATCAGTGGCCCAGGAACCCTGGAGCGTCGAAAAATTAAGATAACCCCAACCACCAAAATAGCAATTGTCGCTGACATGCCATTGATATGCGTGATCTGCTCTGGAATAGCCGCAAAGACTTGTCGGATCGAACCATGGAGCGTAATCCCGAGCATATCAGGTAGCTTCGTCAGCATCAGCTGCGCGCCAACACCGGCTAGGAAACCGACCATAACTGGCCGCGAAATAAGATCGGACAAAAAGTTCAGCTTTAGGATGGTAATGAGCGCCAAAATAATCGAGGCAAGTAGGCTGACGATAATGACAGTTGAGACGTATTGCGGTGTACCCGCTGCCGCTACACTGATAGCCGCTGACGCCAGCAAGACGGCCGTCGCCGAATCCGCCCCGATAATCAAGCGTTTTGATGACCCAAAAATCGCAAACACAATCGGTGCCAGCAGGGCGCTATACAGCCCCATTTCGATCGGTACGCCGGCGATAACTGCGATACCCATGAGTTCCGGTATAGCGACGGCGCTAACCACCAGACCAGCGATAATATCGTGTTTGGCGTCTTTTCGGAGGTAGGTTTTTATGTTCTTTTGTAGCGCATAACGCATATGTCCTCATATTAGTAACAATTATCACTGCTGTCAATCAGTCCACCTCTTATACTGGAAGCCAATGGGGAAGTTAGTTGTTGTATCAAATCGCCTGCCGATCGCGATCACTAAAAAAGACGGGAAGCTGTCGTATGTGCATACGAGTGGCGGCTTGGGCACGGCCATGTCATCGCTCGATATCGATGATTTTGTGTGGGTCGGTTGGCCGGGTATTGCCTCTGATGAACTAACCGACGAAGAGATGCGGCAGATCACCCAGGATCTCAAAGAGCAATTCAATTACATCCCCGTCTTTCAGACGAGACAACAGATTGCCCTGTACTATGAAGGGTACGCTAACGATACCTTGTGGCCACTGTTCCATTATTTTCAATCACACGCCGTTTACCGAGATGAGTATTGGACGACTTATCAAGAGGTCAACCAATTATTCCTGCAAGCAATCGAGAGTGTTGCCGATGATGATTCGCGTATTTGGATCCACGACTACCATCTCATGCTCCTGCCCGAAATGACCCGGCGCGTGCTGCCCGATGCCAAAATCGGCTTTTTCCTGCATATTCCGTTTCCATCGTACGAAATTTTTCGACTCATCCCCGAGCGCAAAGAATTAATCCGCGGCATGCTCGGCGCTGACCTGGTTGGCTTCCATATCTACGACTACGCGCGGCACTTTCTCAGTAGTTCACAGCGCCTGCTTGGCGCCACGAGTGACAATGGTACGATCGAACACGATGGCCGCATGGTCAAAGTTGATACTTTTCCAATCGGCGTTGACTATGGACGCTTCAAAGAAGAACTGGCAAAGCCTGCTGTCAAGAAAGAACTGCGGTCGCTCACCAAGCGTTTTATTGATCAAAAATTGATCGTGGCTGTTGACCGACTCGATTATTCGAAAGGTATCCCGGAGCGACTGGCCGGTTTTGAGCGATTTCTGGCAGAACACCCTGAATATCACGAAAAAGTCGTGTTTCATATGATTGCCGCGCCGTCCCGAACCGAAGTCGAGACCTATCGACAGCTGCGCGACAGTGTCGAACAAACCGTCAGTCGTATCAATGGCCTCTATGCCACCTATCGCTGGTCGCCAATAGCCTACCAATTCCAAAATCTCGGGTTCGACAAGATCGTGCCGCTCTACCATCGAGCTGATGTAGCACTGGTAACGCCCGTCCGTGATGGTATGAACCTAGTCGCCAAAGAATATGTCGCCTCCAAGCAAGCGCAGCCTGGCGTGCTGATACTCAGTGAGACCGCTGGCGCGGCCGATGAACTGATGGATGCCCTACTCATCAACCCCAATGACGCTCACGAGGTCGCAACAGCAATACATGAGGCGCTCGAAATGCCGACAAATGCTCAGCTAACTCGTCTCGAGCGCATGCAGGAGCGTATTGCCGATTATACTGTCCAAAAATGGGGCAATGATTTCCTAGGTGAGCTCGACGCTGTCAGTGAAACTCACAAAGGCTCACTGCAAAAGCGTCTACGCAGTGCAGATAGCGAAGTGATTGTTCGTGAATACCGTCAGGCCACCTCGAGACTCCTGCTGCTTGACTACGACGGGACACTTCATCATTTTGTGGCCACGCCAGGTAGGGAAGCGGCGCGACCCGACGCTGAACTGCTCGCTATGATCGATCGTCTCGCCAAACAACCGGGCACAAAAGTTATCATCACCAGTGGCCGTGACCGCCAGACGCTCCAGAGTTGGTTTGGGCATTTCGCGCAAGTCTCACTGGTCGCCGAACATGGCGCCTGGACGCGCGATCATGGCGAATGGAAGCGAAACACCGAAGAATTCGACAAAAAACCCTACCTTGACATCATGAAACGCTACGGAGTCCGCACCGCTGGGTCAGTCATCGACGAGAAAGAATTTTCAGTTGTCTGGCACTATCGCCGCGTCAATCCGGAACTTGCCTATATCCGAAACGCCGGTCTGCGCCACGAGCTGCGCGAAGCCACCGAGCACACCGATATTGGCGTCTACGACGGCCGTAAAATCATCGAGGTCAAGCCGCGCGGCCTGCATAAAGGTGTGATCGCTCGCGAATCACTGGACAAATACCCGAGCGATTTCATACTCTGCGCCGGCGATGACTACACCGACGAAGAAGCTTTTCGTGTCATGCCAGCCGAAGCGCACACTATCAAAATCGGTTTCGGACAAACTCACGCTCGATATCAGGTCGGCAAAATGGAAAAAATTCTCACGCTGCTCGATAAATTAAGCCACGAAAAGATAGGAAAGTCATGACAGAACTACTCGATACAGCCGCAGGTGAATCACTAAAAACAGCATACCGACAGGCTTCGCGTTGTCTGTTGGCGCTTGATTATGATGGGGTGCTCCATGATCTTGTCGATGATATTTCGGTCGAAGGCGCTCGACCTACCGGTGACACGCTGCGATTACTGGGCGCCCTAGCAGCCGATCCAAAAACCAATCTGACCATCGTCAGCGGACGCACCCGAGAGATTCTACAAGACTGGTTTCAGACAGCTCCAGAGATTGACCTGTGCGCCGAACATGGCGCCTGGCGCAAGATTGACGGTGAATGGCAAGCTCAAGTTGAGCGATTTGACATGAGTCATCTGGTTGCATTTTTACAGCCCTATGTGGCGCAGTTTCCTGGGACAGCCATCGAGCAAAAAAGCTTCGGACTGGTATTTCATTACCGTTTAGCCGCGGATAAACCAGCCGTCGAGCGTGCATTACCTGCCATCAGACAGGGTCTCGCCGAACTGGTCAATACCGAACAAATCGGTGTCTTTGACGGTAGCAATATTATCGAAATCAAGCCGCGCAGCATGGATAAAGGCATCATGGTGCGCTCACTGATCGACGAAACGCACCCTGATTATGTTTTGATCGCCGGCGATGACTATACCGACGAACACATGTTCGCCGCCGCACCAGAGGCTGCCTACACTATCCACGTTGGCGACGAACCGACCGAGGCACGCTATCGAATTGGGAGCTCTCATCAATTTGTCGAGGTATTAAAATCGCTTTTGACATAGACACACTATGACATCCACACGCGAAAAAGTGTGCGTGATAAACTTAATACCATGAATGCTACCTACAGAAGTCGATTAGAGAGGAATATTGGCAAATATTCTTGGTACAAGGTATTCACAAAACGTGTTTATTTGCCCCTTATCACAATCCAGCTCGTCAATGTAGGCAAGGTAACACTCGAAGAATTAGCGATTATTGTCGTCATCTCGTCGATTGTTCAGGCAATCTTGCAAATGCCGGCAGGATATATTGCAGATAAGATTGGTAATCGCAAGTCAATAATACTCGGTGCCAGTATCGCAGTTACGTCACCGCTATTTTACGCCTTTATACCGAACTTCTGGGGTGGTCTGATTGCTGCCATTTTATTTTTTGGTGGCTACGCTTTTCAATCAGGGGCACTTGAAGCCTTTATCCACGACACTCTCGTTGCGCTCGACAGGGAAAAGGATTATGCAAAAGTTATGGGTCACGCTCAGACATACGGACTGGTTGGGAATATTATTCTCGTCGCCCTCATCCCAGCCACATACTCGATAAATCATGCCCTGCCATTTGTCATCGGATTTTTCTCATTAGTAGTCATGTTATGGCTGACGTTCAGCTTCGAGCACCCGAAGACAGAGGAGTCCACAGCAGCAAAGAAAAACCCGTTTTTGGCAATAAAGAGTATTGTTAACGCTGAGAATGTCATGCTGTTTATATTCTCTGGTTTTCTGACGGGTGTTTCAAATAAGGGTGGCGAGTTCCGAGAACTCGTATTTCAACATGTTGGCATAGCTGTTACGCTATTCGGCATCATTCTTGCGCTTGCTAGTCTGATGGGGGCGATAATGGGCTGGTATGTTCATATTCTCGATCGTATGAAGCCGCTGTCATTTTACCTATTTGATCTGCTGATAATAGCCCTCTGTTTGGTATTTATGGGTGCAACATCAAACCCGATAGTTGCGGTGATGGCATTTACACTGTTCGCGGCTTATACACGAGTCCGGATGATAATATTCCAGGCAAAGATGCTCCACGAGATGAAACATGCATACAAAGCGACCCTTATTTCTGCGCTCAACCTGTTTACACTGCTTGGCGATATTATCGCTATAACATTGCTGACAAAGTTCATAACCGACAACGGATATCTCTCTGGTCATGTGTTATTCGCTGGCGCAGTGTTCGTCATTGGTGTCATTCTTTGGTCGCTCATGGTATTTGAAGCCAACAGCCGCAGGAGGCAACGAACATTGACTGTATCCTAAAAGTAATTCCCGTATATCTTTTGATATACGGGAATTACTATGGCTGGGGTGGAGGGATTTGAACCCCCGAATGCATGGACCAAAACCATGTGCCTTACCACTTGGCGACACCCCAAGATGTGCGAGATACTGAGATTCCGCCAGGTAGTAAGGTTTTGGTCTATGGACTGTTATTTTCTGACTCGCGCGATGCGCTCGAACAGCCATGTGCCTTACCACTTGGCGACACCCCAATAAATGGCGCACTGCATATTGTACCACATTGCTCGGGGGTGAGGAGCGCTATTTCTTGCCGAACAAACTACTGAGGCCGCCCAGCACTTCATCGAGCACTGAACCGTCATGATTTTTGTCCAAAATCGAAGTGGCGATCTGCGTCAGCGGGCTACCTGACTGCGTGGTTTGTTTCGACAAACTATCCGCGAGATCACCTGAACTCATGTTTTGATCGAGTTTTTTCTTGCCGAGATAGGCGAGTACCAGTGGTGCCACAAAACTCAGGATCTGAATGACCGTTTGAGCATCAACCCCTGTCTTTTTGGAGATCTGGTTGGCGGCCTTTGTATCGTTGCTGCCAAAAATATGCCCCAGAATACTCATGCCATCGGCGTTTTGTGCGCCCTGACCAAACACGGTATCATGCGAATCTGTGGCGTGACCAGCCACCGCCTGATCGAGCGCCGTGGCACCACTCGCAGTCTGGGCATTATTACCGAGCTGCCCCAGGATAACCGGCAGACCAGCCGCAATGACTTTCGAGACATCGTTGCTGCTGGCACCAGTCGCTTCAGAAATCTGATCGTGTGTACTGTTACCGATAACCGAACCAAGAATTGATTGTAGATCCATAAATAGCTCCCTTGTCTCTACTGTTTTATACTACTAGTCTTATTATACGCGTTTCTGATGATTTATGACTTCTCGGTTGATTCCGCTAATGCTATACTAAAATCAATATGAATACGCACGAGAAACACTCCATGAGCCAGTATCTGCGCGCTGTTAATTATTTGACGGCAGCCCAGATTTTTTTACATGACAACTTTTTAATGCAGCGGGATCTCAAATTTGACGATGTCAAAAACCGCCTGCTCGGGCACTGGGGTAGCTGCCCGGGCATCAACTTTGCCTATGCCCACCTGAGTCGTTACGCCAAAAAATACGATCAAGACATGATGTACGTTGTCGGTCCAGGCCACGGTTTCCCGGGTCTGCAGGCTAACTTATTTATGGAAGGCACACTCAGTCACTTTGACCCATCGCTGACCATGGATATGGCCGGTGTCGAACGCCTGTGCCGCGAGTTTAGCTGGCCGTATGGCTACCCGAGCCACTCCAACCCCGAAACACCAGGCGTCATCCTAGAGGGTGGCGAACTGGGGTATGCGCTATCGACGAGCTATGGTGCCGTCATGGATAACCCCGATCTAATGGTAGCCTGTCTAGTGGGGGACGGTGAAGCTGAAACTGGTCCAACCGCTGGTGCGTGGCATCTAAACAAGCTCATCAACCCGAAAAAAGACGGTATTGTCCTGCCGATTCTTCACCTGAACGGCTATAAAATCTCCGCTCCAACCGTCTTTGGTCGCATGAGCAACTACGAACTCATGGCACTGTTTTCGGGCTACGGTTACGAACCACGTATCGTTGACTGCACCAAAGAAGGTGTCAATCCAAATGAAGCCATGGCCGAAGCACTGGACTGGGCACACGATATCATCGCTGATATTCGTGCCGGTGAAGATGACGTCGCACCGCGTATTCCGATGTTGATCATGCGCACCCTCAAAGGCTGGACTGGCGTCAAAGAGCTCGATGGTAACAAAGTCGAGGGTAACTGCCTGTCGCACCAAGTTGTTTTGACAGAAGCAAAAACGAATGAAGAGCACCTAAAGCTTCTCAACACCTGGCTCCAGAGCTACAACTTCTCTGAGCTCTTTAGTCCAAAGACTGGTTTTGGCGACTACGTCAAAGATATCATCCCTGAAAATCCTGAAAAACGCCTGGGTATGAACAAGCACGCCCGCGCTGCCGGCGGTGTCTACAAGCCACTTGAGCTACCTGAAGTGACTGAGTTTGCTCAGAATGCCGAAACACCTGGTCAGACAAATGCCTCGAGCATGATCCAGACCGGTAAATATCTCAAGCGTGTTTTCGACCTAAATGCCGACAACAAGAACTTCCGTTTTATGAGTCCAGATGAAACCTACTCGAACAAACTCGATGCCGTATTCCAAAGCACGCACCGTGCCTGGCAATGGCCGATTATGGAGTGGGACAAAGACCTGGCGCAGGACGGTCGTGTCATGGAAATGCTGTCCGAACACAATATGCAGGGTCTCATGCAAGGCTATGTCTTGACTGGTCGCCACGGTGTGCTGGCTAGTTACGAAGCTTTCCTGCAGGTGATCTCGAGCATGGTTGACCAGTGTGCCAAATTCTTGACCCAGAGCCGCGGTGTTGAATGGCGCGAGACTATATCGTCGCTCAACTACATCCTGACATCGAGCGGCTGGCGCCAAGACCACAATGGCTTTAGCCACCAAAACCCGGGCTTTATCGACGATATTTTGCGCCGACAAAGCAACTTTAGTAACGTCTACTTCCCAGCCGACGCCAACAGCTGTCTGGTCACTATGGAACGTATGCTCAGCTCGACCCGTCAGATCAACGCCGTGGTCGGTGGCAAAACCATGGAGCCGCAGTGGCTGTCGGTTGACCAAGCTCGTGCACAGGTCAATCGTGGCCTGATGATCTGGGAATTTGCTTCCGATGACAATCCCGACCTGGTTATGGCAGCGGCCGGCGACTATCCGGTCAAAGAATCTCTGGCAGCTATCAATATCGTGCACGAAGAATTTCCTGAAGCTCGTATCCGTTTTGTCAACGTGTCGAGCCTGACCACAACTGGCTTTGGCACGATCGAAAACGTCACCGATCAAGTCGCATTCGAAGATGCCTTCACCGATAACAAACCCGTTATTTTCAACTTCCACGGCTACCCGCAGACAATCAAGAGTATCCTCTTCAACTATGCCTACGATCCACGTCGTTTCGATGTCCGCGGCTATATCGAAGTTGGCTCGACGACCACGCCATTTGACATGCACGTTCGCAACTTTACCAGTCGCTACCACTTGGCTATCGCCGCCTTTGACCGACTAGGTCGAACTGGCGTCGTACCGTTCTCGGAATCTGAACACAAGATTGCCGAATACATGGAAAAGATCAACCAAAATACTGAGTATATCAAGGCAAACGGTATCGATGATCCAGAAATTGACGCGTGGGTATGGAAGGGCAGACAAAACTAATCCTGGTTGCCAACCCAGGTAGCTCGAGTCGCAAATATGCGCTGTACGAGTCTATAGACGATACCCTAAAAACCCGCGCAACTGTCCATATCGAGACCAGTGACCAGGGACTGCTCGGTAGTATTGTCCGGTACGATCAGCCCCGCGCTGACCTAGTAGTAGAGTTTGACGATTTAGCCGATAGTTCACAACATATCGAATCTATTTTGCGTCAAGAAGGTGCTCTGTACGAACAAGAATCGCTGGCGGCAATCGGCTTACGCGTCGTGGCGCCGAACAGCTATTTCATGCGCGATCAAATTATCGCCGAAGAGTTCGTGTCGAAATTACACGAAGTCCAGGAAATCGCGCCAATTCACATCAGCGGGACACTGGCCGAACTCACGTCGTTACAATCACAGTTTGCCGATATACCTGTTGTCGGCGTATCGGACAGTGCTTTCCATGCCACAAAACCACCCTACGCCTGGAATTATGGACTGCCCATCGCCGATGCTGATACGTACGATATCAAACGGTTTGGCTATCACGGCATCTCAACTCAGAGCGCCATTGATGCGTTATGGAATGCCGGCAAACTAGTACCGAAAGTTATCGTCTGTCACCTCGGTAGCGGTTCATCAGTTACGGCCGTCTATCATGGCCGTAGCATTGACACCACCATGGGATTTTCGCCGCTCGAAGGTGTCCTGATGGCCACTCGCTCTGGTTCTATTGATCCAACTGCTGTTGCGGCGCTTCAGCTAAAACTCGGCAAAGACGATGTTGCCATGCAGGACTACCTCCATCACGAATCTGGCCTGATGGGGATTGGTGGGAGCGCAGATATTCGTGAGCTGATTGAACGAGAAAACAACGGCGATCATTTGGCGCACCTCGCACTCACAACGCTTGTGCATACGTATCACAAAGCAATTGGTGCTATGCTCGTGGCGCTCGGCGGCGCCGATGCCCTAGTCTTTACCGGTACGGTCGGTGAGCGATCAGCGATTTTGCGTCGACGCATTGTGGCACATCTGCGGTTTGCCGAATTTAGCCTCGATGGCGTCGTTAATGATGCCTGTTTGACACCTGAAACGATGACCGTGATCAGTGAAAAGGGAGTTTCAAAACCTATTATTGTTATTCCCGCTGACGAATCGCACGAAATAGCTAAACACGTCGTAAAGGTACTCTAAATTTATGGGTTTACTGTCCTGGATAACCGGAAAAGTCGAACAAACCAAACTCGCCAAACAACACGAAAAAAATATCGTCAAAGCCCACAAACGCTATTCGCGTTTTGGTCGTTTTGTCCGAGTGCTTGGCCCCGGCGTCGTGACGGGTGCGGCCGACGATGACCCAAGCGGTATCGCGACCTATTCGCAAGCTGGCGCTATCTATGGCTATGGCTTATTGTGGCTATTTCCGATCATGTTTCCACTACTCCTGGCTGTCCAAGAATCCTGCGCCCGAATTGGTGCTGTCACTGGTGACGGCTTAGCGGCAATCTTGAGAAAGCATTATTCGAAAAAAGTGCTCATCGCCGCCGTCTTGCTCGTGGTCGTGGCAAATACGGTCAATATCGGCTCAGATCTCGCCGCCATGGCAGCAACTGTACAGCTATTTGCACCCAATGTGCCGTTTATCGGCCTGGCGATATTTTTTGCTATCTTGTGTATCGCACTGCAAATTTTTGTGCCATACCGTCAGTATGCCAAATTTCTGAAATGGCTAGCTATCGCCCTGTTTGCGTATCCGGTGACAGCTTTTATCGTTGGGCAGCCGTGGGGCGAAGTGTTCAAGAGCACTTTTGTGCCAAATGTTCATATCGATAAAGATACGATTTATATCATTGTTGGCATACTTGGCACAACTATCAGCCCATACTTGTTCTTCTGGAATACGAGTGAAGTTGTCGAGGATGAAGTCGAGAGCCATCGGATCATGATATCGTCGGGCAAGGGCACGCCGCGGATCAGCCGCAGTTTTATGCGCAAAATCAAGCTAGATAATATTGCTGGCATGTCGCTAGCCACAGTTTCAGCGTGGTTTATTATCATCGCCTGCGCCAGTACATTGCACGTCAACGGCATCACGCAGATCCAAAACGCCAATGATGCAGCAGCAGCCCTCGAACCACTTGTCCACGGTTTTCCGTACGCTGGCGTGCTGGCAAAGCTACTCTTTAGCGTCGGAATTATTGGTATTGGCCTACTGGCCGTGCCGGTCCTAGCTGGGTCGTCGAGTTACGCTATTAGCGAGGCGCTCGGTCTCAAAGAAGGGCTGTATCGCAATTTCAGAAAAGCCCATGGCTTTTATACGATTATCGCCCTGGCAACTCTGGCCGGTCTTGTGATCAATTTCATCGGCATTGATCCTATCCAAGCGCTCATCTTTACCGCTGTCTTCAACGCTGTCGCCTCGGTACCGTTACTCTGGATGATTTTCCGGGTTGGCAACAACAAAGCCGTCATGGGTGACTACAAAAACAAATTTCTCAGCAATATCGGCGTCTTTGCAGCTTTTGTCCTAATGGCCATCGCCTCGCTGGTGCTTTTCTATTCGCTCATCCCACGGTAGAATGAGTCAGTGAAGACACCTCAATTCGAAACTCTTGTCCTCGACAAAATTGTCGGCGGCGGCCAAGCACTCGGCACACTGGCTGATGGCCGCAAAGCTTTCGTGTGGGGTGGACTACCGGGCGAACGTGTCACTATCGCCGTTACAAAACGCAAGTCAAAATTTGTCGAAGGTATCGTCACCGAAGTACTTGAGTCTTCGCTAGAGCGTGTCGAACCACGCGATCCTGATACGTATCTCTCGACTAGCCCGTGGCAAATTATGAGTATGTCCGCCGAACAGCACTACAAATCCGCGCTGATCGAAGAAGCATTTGAGCTCCATGATATTGTGTTGCCACAGGCAATTGAGGTGTACACAAACGGCGTCGAATACGAGTACCGAAACAAAGCTGAATTTAGCTGGTATGGTCATATCGACGAGTTATCTGGCGAAGAACGCCTCGATCTAGCATTTTTCCGACGCGGCACCAGCGGCAAAGTTATCATCGACAACTGCTCGCTGATGCACCCACACATCATGCGCCTCGCGTACCAAATCCGAGATTATCTACAGGCCAAACAGGTTGCGGCGCGAGACCTGAAAACTCTTTTGATCCGCTGCGACCAAGCAGGCAACTGCGTCTGGCAGCTGTATGTCAAAGACAGGCACTTTTCATCTATTCACGAGGTAGCCGCCAAAGATTTCGACGCCCAGGGCGGGGAAGTTATCTACAGCGATCCAAAAAGCCCCGCTAGTCGTATCACCAAACGACTTTTGGCAGCTGGAGACACTGTATTGACCGATACGATTTTCGGCGTTCCATTCCGTTATGCCACAGAAGGCTTTTTCCAGGTCAACCTGCCGGTGTATGAGCAAGCTTTGCGAGACATGGGGGGCGAGTTGGAAAGTTTGGAAGTTGGAAAGTTAGAAAGTAGTGAAGACACTGATAAGCGGGTGACACGAGGCGGGGCAGCACCCACTTTTAGCAGCGCCGCAGGCGATGTAAAAGAAGGGGCGGACCGAGTGGCGGGACCCGCGTCTAGCGACCTACGTGCCACCGCAGGTGGTAACGACGGGAGCGGGGATAAGCGCGTTATAGATCTCTATTCTGGTGTCGGTTCAATCGGCCTGACGATCGGCGGCGATACTGTCACACTTGTCGAGATCAATGAAGACGCCGTAAGAGAGATGAGGCAGAACATCACAATGCTCGGCACAAACGCAACCGCTGTCCTAGCCCCAACGGAGAAAGCCCTCGAATACATTACGGCTGACAGTGTCGTTATCGTCGATCCGCCGCGCGCTGGCATACACCACGATGTCATCACACGCTTACTCGAAGTGAAACCAGAGCGCATCATTTACCTCAGCTGTAACCCCGTCACGCAAGCCCGCGACATCGCGCTGCTTGCGAGCGAATACGGCATCGGAAAACACCGCGGCTACAACTTCTTCCCGCGCACGCCTCATATCGAACACCTCGTCATACTCCACAGAGCCAAGTCGTAGCGTACCGATAAAATAATAGTCTTTAGTTTGTGCTACATTTTGCTACAATAAGGTCATGGTTAAGTATAGACGGGACATCGGATTTACTATTGTTGAAATTTCGGTTGTCATCGTCATCCTCGGCATACTCGTCAGCCTCGTACTGGTCGCATTTACACGAGTCCAGGTCAACGCTCGGGACTCAGTGCGCTCCACCCGGGCAACTGTCATCGCCGATGCGCTCGAAAAATATTACGACAAAAACGGTGAATACCCGGCCTGTGCCACGCTTTCTCAGTCAGCGAGCACAGTCAACTCGACTGTCCTATCTGGCGTTGGCGAGACAACGCTTCTCACCCCAAAAAGTGCCAGTGGCGACACAAACTCTATTAAGTGTTCTGATCTGACAAGTGCATCCTCGCCCGATATTTTTGCCTATGTCGGCGATACAAGTACCGGTTGTACAACTGGCGCCGCCTGTATTAGCTGGACGCTCAAATACACCGAAGAAGGTAGCAGCACTATCAAGCAAATCGACAGTCGACGCCGCGCACTTGTCGCCGTGTCCGGCGCACCGACCTTGACAGCAGGAGCACCTGGTTTCGACCAAGTCAGCCTCAGCTGGACATCAGTAGCAAACGCAACTTCATATCAGGTACAACGGGCAACAAACGCCGGATTTACCACTGGTGTTGTCAATAGTACCGTTATCGGATCTTCATTCTCTGACACTGGCCTGACGACAAATACAGCCTACTACTTCCGAGTACTGGCGAATGCTCCAGGTAGCCAGGGTGCGTGGTCAAATGTCGTCAACACGACCACTAATAGCGTACCGACACCGGTCGTCACCGCCACAGCAACCTCGAACACGACCTTTACGTCTTCGTGGCCAGCCATTTCGGGTGCCACCAGCTACAATGTACAGTATTCCACCGATAACGCTACCTGGAACCCATCATCAAGTACAACAGCCACCAGCTATAACTGGGGACCTACCTACCAGGGAACTCGGCTCTACTTCCGTACTCAGGCCGTCAATGGCGCCTTTACTTCGGCCTGGTCAGCATCGGCTACCGCGCTGAGCAATATCGATGCACCAGCAGCTTACACTGTCAGCCAGGCAAACTCGCTCGCTGGTGGATGGAACGCACTCTACGCCACAAGCAATGCAACCTGTCCAGCTGGTACGACACCGAGTTACGACTGGTACCGGAATATCAACGGCAATAACGCTTTTTGGGTCAGCGGCACACAGTACCAAACTGTCTCGCACTGGCTAAGCTGGAATGAAACCGCTACTCTCACTGTTGCCACACGTTGCATTACTGCGGCAAACTCTAGTGGATTTATCTGGGCAAATAACGGCGCTTCGATGTCGCTGCCATGGCCAACTGCTTGGACGGCCGGTCTCTCAAACCGCGTCATGAGCTGGGGTGGTACCTGTCCAAATTATACGACATCCTCTGGCTACGACTGGTTCGTCATGGCCAACCGCGGTGGCTGGTCAGCTAGCGGCTCCTATGTGCAATATACATCGTATAGCAATCAGGCGGTTGCCTGGGGTGATGGCGATATTCGTGTCACACTACATTGTCAGGGTCCATGGGGTGATGCAACAGTAGGCGCCTGGTACACTTACGGCTATGGCTGTGTTCCAACAATAACAACTTCGTGGTGTACCTATTAGGAGGCATCGATGAACCAGCATCCGTATCAATTTCAGCCTCAACCACAGCGTTCTCACGGCAAACTTATCCTACGCGTTCTTATTGGGCTAGCGGTAATTGTCGCGTCAGCAGTGATCACCGTGTTGCTCATCAAGTTTTTCTATAAAACACCCACCCCTGTAGCGCCCGCCGTCAAAGAGCTTAGTTCGGCCGAGATGGTCAAAAAATACAAAGATGAGCACAAACTCGAGGGCTACGCGCTAAACACGTCGATGAACGATTCTATCATCCCCTACAAATTGAGCGAGACACCCTACGCCGTTCAGGTCAGCGCCATCGATACGGTGCAGTTCACGCGTACCGAAAACTCCACGGCAGATGATATTACAAAGGCCGCCAGTGATAGCAAAGCGTTTCTGACTACCAATGGGCTCAAATTGGCTGATCATCAGCCAGCAAAAGACACGAACTGGGTGGTCTATGATGGCCAGCAGACAGTCTGTAAAACCTATAGCTCCCTCCATCCAGACAAGAAAGTCTCGTCCTACGGCCTCGTCTGCACCGACAAGAAGGCCATTGTAGCCGAACGCGACAGTATCAAGGCTCTTCTCGACCTCTACACCAAGACCGGCACACATGCAGATTTTAGTAGTATTGTTCAGACCATCCATAGTGAAGGTAACAAGCGACTTAGTCTACTATCAGCCGCACCGACCGATACCACTAAACCACCCGTGACGCTGATCTTTGCCAGTATCGACGGCACGTGGTCATATGTCGGCACGCGCGTCACACCATCAATCGATGTCGAAAGTAGCTTTGTTATCCCCGACGATCTCAAAAAAGCTATCAGCGATCCAAAATACGACGGCTTTCTCCTTAAGTATGTTCACTAGTTCCAATATTTTTGGTCGTGTACGATGATGCATAAAAAAATGCGCGGCTTTACTGTCATCGAAGTTGCGACAGTCGTTGTAATCTTGGCAATTCTAGTAACGATTTCACTCGTCGTATTTCAAAATATCCAGCGACAATCCCGTGATTCAACCCGGCAGTCCGACGTACTCAAACTGCAAGCGGCCGTCGAACGCTATATAGCCGAGAACTCCGAAGCACCTTGGCCAGCCAGTGGCTACGACAAAGGCACCGGCTACGATATCGCCATCATAACGTCGATGCTCGTACCGCGATATATCGAAGAACTACCGACTCCACCACAGCCAAATACGATGGGTTACTACCGCTATATCGTCGATGATACGACACCAACCAAATGGTCAATCGAAGTTCGTAACGAAGCCTCTCCAGTCTGTCAAATCGGTAACCGGCCGAACCTCACATGGTGGAATAATGCGCCATTGTGCCGCTATGGCAACTAGCTTGTCATAATCCGTCGATAGGTGAACTTTACGCTCGGGCGCCAGCCGCCATGGGCATCATGATCGGCCTGATAAATCGTACCGTCTTTTACTTCGTGAATCTGGATGAGCGCTGGGCAATAGGGTGCCAGTGTGCGATAAAATACCAGGTCAGCGTCAGTCACATGATCGCGTCCCGGAAATACTTCGCGAAATTTTTCGCGGCCGAAATCTTCAAAATAATGTGGCCGTCCTTTGGGCGGAAAGTATGTCTCGGCTTTGAGCCCCATGCGTGCCACAATCTTTTTGACATCACTATAGAGTAAGCGCGATGGGCCATGGATAAAGCACATCAGCTGTTTTTTCTTGGTCAGATAGACAGTCGCCCGCGCTGACTTCGAGACGTCGGCATTGCGCACGATCACGGTATCGACTTCGAGCGGCACACCGAACCTGTCCCTCGCCTCGCGCTCGAGGGCAAAATCATCAAAGATGTCGCCATTCATACCGTCATTATACCACCAGAGTACGCTACAATAGACTAAGCAATGAACTATAGAGAGCGGTATAAGCAGCTAAATACTCGTCAGAAACAAGCTGTCGACACGATCGATGGCCCATTACTCGTGATCGCGGGACCCGGCACCGGCAAGACCGAGCTGCTCAGTATGCGAACTGCCACTATCTTAGATCGCACGGATACACTGCCAGAAAATATCTTGCTGCTGACATTTACTGACAGCGGCGCCAATGCTATGCGTGAGCGCCTGGCTAGCATCATCGGTCCCGATGCCTACCGCGTTGCTATTCACACGTTTCATAGTTTTGGTTCGGAAATTATCAATCAACACCGCGAATATTTTTATAATGGCGCCAGTCTGCAGCCAGCCGATGAAATAACCAGTCGTGAAATACTGACCAAAATTTTCGATGAGCTGGACTACGCCAATGTACTGGCCGCAAAACACAATGGAAAATACGCCCACCTAGAAGATGCGCTGCGGACAATTTCCGAATTAAAAAACAGCGGCTTAACGAGTGATGAGCTGGTGACAATTCTTGATGCCAACCAAGCCGTGCTCGATGCCGTCGAAGCCGACTTGTCAGAGGTTTTTCAGGCAAAAATCAGCACAACCATGCTCGCGTCACTCGTGCCACTCGCTGAGCGCGTGGCTGCACTCGCACAGCCGTCATTGCCACCCGGCATTACACCGTTGTCCAATATTCTAGCGCTCAGTATGGCGCACGCTTTTGACGAAGCTGTCCAAACTGGCAAGACAAATGCTATCACTGTCTGGCGCAATCAATGGATGGAAAAAAATCACGACGGCATACAGGTATTTAAGGACCGCAAACGTATCACGAAACTGCGCGCCATCAGCTATATCTACTACTTGTATCTCACGCGCATGACCGAAGCTAGCCTGTATGACTACGACGATATGATCCTCAATGTTGTTCACGCGCTCGAAACACATGACGACCTGCGCTACAACCTCCAGGAGCGCTACCAGTATATTTTGGTCGACGAAT
Organism: uncultured Candidatus Saccharibacteria bacterium; assembly: GCA_964401035.1. Taxonomy (GTDB): domain Bacteria; phylum Patescibacteriota; class Saccharimonadia; order Saccharimonadales; family Saccharimonadaceae; genus Saccharimonas. Next base: position 68,127 of record CAYNWV010000002.1, read on the forward strand.
TTCAAGATACGAACCTGGCGCAGCTACGTATTTTGTTTGACCTGACGAACAACCCAGCGCACGAAGGTCGGCCAAATATCATGGCGGTCGGTGACGACGACCAGGCAATTTATAGTTTTCAGGGCGCTGATATCAACAATATTCACCGGTTTCGCGATCAATACCCCGCACATGAAATTGTCGTTCTAACCGACAATTATCGCTCTGGCCAAGCTGTCCTATCCCAGGCTCGTTCGGTGATTTTACAGGGGCAGGGCAGACTAGAAGAAACTATCGACTTCGTCGACAAGACGCTGACGCCACATAGTGGGGAAGCTTCGGTTGCGCTATGGCAGTTCGATACGCCGCTCGATGAACGCGCTTGGATTGCCCGCGACATCCAGGAGCAGCTCCAGCGAGGCGTTGCTCCCGAATCAATTACAGTCTTAGCGCGTCGTCACCAAGAGCTCATTGCCCTGGTACCATACCTCGAGCGGCTGGGTATTGCTATCAACTACGAACGTCGTGACAATGTACTCGAAAATGAAGCCGTGCGATTACTATTTCTGATGTCAGCTATTTTGACGGCGCTGTGGGGTGATGATAATTCGGTAGCCGACAGTTTGCTGCCAGAGCTATTATCTCAACCAATTTATAATTTTAGCGCTGAAGCAATCTGGCGACTCAGCCTCGGCGCTCACCGCAACAATCAGCGCTTGTTCGAGGCCATGCTACTAACTCCTGAGTTTACGCCACTTGCTACGTGGTTGCTCGAGCTTCGTAAACTCGCCGACAGCGCCTATTTGGAGCAGATGCTCGACACGCTCATTGGTGCTCCCGATACGCCAGTTATAGCGAGTTTTCGCTCGCCGCTCTATGACTATTACTTTAGCCCAGAGCGCTTAGCGGGGGAACCTTCCCGCTATCTGGAATACCTCGAAGCCATCCGCACCATTCGCGCCAAGTTACGTGACTATAGCGCTAGCGAGATTTTATATATTCAAGATTTTTTGGACTTTGTGCGACTGTATGAAGAACTTGGTTCGAGTATTACGACGCTCCGACGCCATAGCGACAAGCTAGGGGGCAGTGTCAATCTGATGACCGCGCATAAATCAAAAGGTCTCGAGTTCGATCATGTCTATATTATGAATGCTGTTGATTCGGTCTGGGGCGAACGCGTCCGAACCCGTAGCCGCTTGATCGGCTACCCAGAAAACCTGCAGATTGCGCCGGCCGGCGATAGCTATGATGAACGGTTGCGACTGTTTTTTGTCGCTATGACACGCGCCAAAAAGCAGCTATCGATTTCGTACTCAACCAGTGACGAAGTCGGTAAATCGACCCTGCTCGCGAGCTTTCTCGCCGACGATACCCTCAGTGTACAGATCCCAGCCACGCCTTCGATTGAGCACGAAACACAAGTGCTCACGACCGATTGGCGTAGCCTACATACGGCACCGCCAACGGCATCGATGCGTGAGTTATTGGCACCGACGCTCGAAACCTACAAACTTTCGGCTACACATCTCGGTACTTTCATCGACGTCACCCGCGGTGGACCAGCCAACTTCTTAATGCGTAACCTTCTCCGGTTCCCACAGGCAAAATCACCCGAAGCCAGTTACGGCACTGCTGTCCATGCTACGTTGCAACGTGCGCACAATACTTTTACGGCCAATGGTATTCGGCGACCCGTCGAAGATATTTTGCATGATTTTGAACACGAGCTCGAACGTCAACATCTGCAGCCCGACGACGAAAAACAGTTCACAAAGCGCGGTATCGATGCGCTGACAAAATTCCTCGAAGTCGAGTATGGAAATTTCTCAAGAACCCAAAAAACTGAGCTAGGTTTTGGCGAGCAAGGGGTTGTATTAGACGGTGCCAAGCTCACTGGTTCGCTCGATCTCGTCACGATCAATGACAAATCGATTCGTGTGGTTGATTACAAAACTGGCGCACCCAGCCGCGAGTGGCGGGGTAGTACCGAATACGAAAAGATCAAACTGCACAAATATCGCCAGCAGCTGATGTTTTACCAGCTACTGATCGAGCATTCACGCGATTTTGCCAAATACACCTTTGATGGTGCAGTCCTACAGTTTGTCGAGCCCGACCGCCAGGGCAAGCTCCACCGGCTTGAGACATCATTTTCGACCGATGAACTAGTGTATTTTCAGCAGCTCATTGTGGCTGTCTGGCGCCGAATCACCGCGCTTGATTTGCCAGATATATCGACCTACGACCAGTCACTTCGCGGTATCGAACAATTTGAACAAGATATTATTGACAATAACATATAGATAGGTTAAAATAAGTCAACCAAGATGGAGCAAGTCCGGCACGTCGTGCCGTGAGCGCCTCGTCCTGGCGCTCTTTGATGACCTCCACAAAAACCGAAAGGTTATACCGTGGCAACCAAGGATCAGTACCTGAACGCCGCCAAGAAGATCCCGTCTGCTCGCACCACCGCGGAGCAAGCGCTCGTCGACCAGGGCAGCAACATGCAAGACGTCCGCAACGCGGACTTCGCGGCTCGTCGCCATGAGAAGATCCACGGCAAGAAGTCGTGACCTCATGACCACGGCACCCTGAACCGGGAGGCTCGCCTGGAGTTGTCGTAGGGGAAGACGACAAGGCGAGCCTCCCCCGAGGTCACACTGTAACACCAAAGAGTCGAGTCTCCAGACTGGGGCTGGAACGAGCTCCTCTTTGAAGGATGGTATTGAGCGGGGGGCGCTCTATCGTCAGCACCTCACCCGGGATGGACATTGACGTCCATCCCGGGTGAGGCCGCATCCCATATGCCATACGGCATGTGGGATATTTTTTTAGTATGAGATAATACCTACTGACTATGCATAGTTTTTGGCACGATCTACCGAAACCTTTTTTCGTCCTCGCTCCTATGGAGGGTGTGACTGATGTGGTGTTTCGGCATGTCGTGGCTCGTGCCGGCGCACCTGATATTTTTTACACTGAATTTGCCAATGCCACCGGCTGGGTACATGCCGGCGAGCGCGGTATCGGCGGTCGGTTGTATAAAACCGATGACGAACAGCCGATTGTCGCACAAATATGGGGCGGCAATCCGGTAGATATGGCAGCTTTTGCTCGCCACTGCGCCGAACTAGGGTTTCATGGTATCGATATCAATATGGGCTGTCCAGCCAAAAGTGCTGTCAAATCCGGCGGTGCAGCCTTGATCCGTCAACCCGACCTCGCTGCTGCCGCTATCGCTGCCGCAAAAACTGCTGGCTTGCCGGTCAGCGTCAAAACGCGCCTGGGCTACAGTCATATCGATGAGTGGCGCGACTGGCTAACGCATGTACTGCAACAAGACATCGTCACACTAACGATTCATTTGCGTACCAAAAAAGAAATGAGCAAAGTTCCCGCTCACTGGGAGCTGATACCCGCCATAAAAGCCCTGCGGGACGAAATAGCACCACGCACCTTGCTGGTCATCAACGGCGATATCGAAGACCGTGCTATGGGTGAAAAACTAGCACGCGACCATGGTATCGACGGTGTCATGATCGGCCGCGGTGTGTTCCATAATCCATTCTGCTTTCAGCCGCCCTCTCTTGGAGACGCAAAGCAGGTGACAGCCAGCGAGACGACCGCTTTCAAATTAACAGAAACATCTGCAGCCCAAACTTCTGCCGATGCGTACTCGACAGAAGTCTGGCGCGAAGCCGTTTCTGATAATTTTGAAGGCGGGCAAGCGAGCGGTAAGCGTAGGCAGCAACTTATCAGCCTACTACACTATCACCTCGACCTCTACGACCAGTTCGCACCTGTCACAAAGCGACCCTACGAGACATTGAAACGCTTTTTCAAAATCTATATCCGCGATTTTGACGGTGCGAGCGATGTGCGCGACAAACTCATGCACACGACAACCACGACGGAAGCCCGCACTATTATAAAAACACTGTTGTAGGAAACTACATTGACCTGCGGCGTCGATGAAGGTCGGCGACTTTCAGCCGTACCATGTGTCGGTCGATCAGCTGATGCGCCTTGTCTAGTTCCACCTGATCAGCCGCGTTATCGCGCATCGCAACCGCTCGCGCCAGAGCGGCTTCGGTTTCAGCCTCGACAATATCATCGCCGTGGTCAGCTTCGTCGACGAGTATCTTGATCGTCTTGCCAGTTATCTCGACGATGCCACCGCTGATTGCAAAAAACTCGTGTCGATCTGAGCTGTGGCTCTTGTCTAGTTTGACCGTTACTACCCCTGATTTTGCGACAGTCACCAGCGGTTCGTGGTCGGGAAAGACACCGATTTCACCCTCGTGGGTCGGCACAATGACCTCATAGACTTCTTGGTCTATGACAACACCGCCGAGTGTAACGAGTTTCAGTCGCATCACCTAATCCTTTTTCTCCGACAGCGGACCGCCAGCCATGTAGAACCAACTCTCTGGCTTGTCGTCGTATGCACCAGCCAAAATATCGCTGGCATCACGGATCGAGTCTTCTAGTTTGATGTAAGAACCTGGGTTACCGGTAAATTGTTCGGCCACATAAAACGGCTGCGCCAGAAATCGCTGCAGACGCCGAGCGCGCGACACCGTCTGTTTCTGGTCGTCTGACAGCTCTTCCATGCCCAGGATCGCAATGATATCCTGCAGTTCTTTGTACTGCTGCAAGATACGCTGGACTTCGCGGGCGACCCGGTAGTGTTCTTCACCGACGATTTCAGGGTCAAGAATCGTCGAATTGGAGTCGAGTGGATCGACCGCCGGATAAATCCCGATTTCGGTCAAGCCACGGTTGAGCACGATGGTGCTATCCAGGTGAGCAAATGTCGTGGCTGGAGCCGGGTCAGTCAAGTCGTCAGCCGGCACGTAGACGGCCTGCACCGAAGTAATTGAACCTTTTTTGGTGCTGGTGATGCGCTCCTGCAAAGCGCCCATTTCTTGCTGTAAATTCGGCTGGTAGCCAACAGCGCTCGGTAAGCGTCCAAGTAGAGCTGACACCTCACTACCGGCCTGGGTAAAACGAAAGATGTTGTCGATAAATAGCAGCACGTCTTTGCCGTCATCACGAAATGCTTCGGCCATAGTCAGACCAGACAGTGCCACGCGCAGACGTGCCCCAGGTGGTTCGTTCATCTGGCCAAACACCAGCGATGTCTTATCGAGCACGCCGGCATCTTTCATCTCATGATACAGGTCATTGCCCTCGCGGGTGCGCTCGCCGACACCAGCAAACACCGAGTTACCAGAGTGGAATTTGGCGATGTTGTTGATAAGTTCCTGGATCAGCACGGTTTTACCGACACCAGCGCCACCGAATAGTCCAACTTTACCACCTTTGGCGATCGGTGCAATCAGGTCGATGACTTTGATACCGGTTTCCAAAATTTCCGTTTTTCCGCTTTGTTCGGTCAATTTCGGTGGTTCGCGGTGAATTGGGGTTTTTTTGACGCTTTTTGGCATAACACGCCCGTCGATTGGCTCACCAACCACATTAAACATGCGCCCCTGCGTCTCGACGCCTACTGGTACCGATATTGGCGCGCCAGTTGCGATCGTTTCTTGGCCACGCTGCAGACCATCGGTGCTCTGCAAGCTCACCGCACGCACAGTATGCTCGTCGAGATGCTGTGCTACTTCGAGTACGACTGTCCGCTCACCGTGCGCAACTTCGAGTGCGTCATAGATAGCCGGCAAAGTGCCGCTAGCGAACTCGACATCGACCACAACGCCGACAATCTGAATAATTTTTCCGGTACTACTCATCATTTCCTCCTTGATCTAACTCTGTCATTCGCTGGCTCATTTCATCGCCTCCGCGCCGCCGCTAATTTCTGATAGTTCCTGGGTGATAGCGCCCTGACGCGCTTTGTTCATGGCCAGCGTCAGGTCATCCACTAGGTCGCTAGCATTATCCGTGGCATTTTTCATGGCGAGCATGCGCATACTGTGCTCACTGGCTCGGCTGTCGAGCAGCGCCTGGAATAGCCTGGATCCCACCAAGCGGTAGGTAACGGCATTGAGCACCTCTGGCACACTTGGCTCGTACAGGGCGTCGGATACAAAATTACGCACTTCGCTCGGGTCAATCAAAATCTCCGTACCAGCTGGCAGCAGCCGCATACTGATAGCTTCTTGTTTGATACTGCTCGTAAACTGGGTGTAAACGACCGTCACGGCATCGACTTCTTGCTGGGTATACATGTCACAAGCCGTACTCAAAATTGCGTGAAACGTGGCGCCGACAGGGTGGTCGGGCATATCTTCGTAACTCCCGATTATCGAGGTGTCTTTGAGGCGGCTCGCGAAATGCGCTGCCTTGCGACCAACTGTGATCGTCAGGTTGCCGATACCTTTTTCATCGTCTCGTTTTAGTACCCCCAGATAGTGGCGTAGCACGTTGGTGTTAAACGCGCCCGCCAAGCCTTTATCGCTGGCGATGAGAATAATCAGGCGGTTTTTGATTTTTCGCCGCACAAACAACGGATGGTCATCTGTTGCACCCTGGCCAGCCAGATACGTCATCAGCTCGGCAGCAGCTCGCTCATAGGGCGCACTGGCCTTTGTCGCATCCTGCGCCCGCCGCATCTTGGAAGCCGCCACCATTTGCATGGCTTTAGTGATCTGCTTGGTGGATTTCACCGAGCGGATGCGTGACTTCAGTTGGCGCGTGCTGGCCATTTACCCCTCAAATCCTTTCGCAACTGATTCGGCGACTTTTTTAACTAGTTTGACGATCACTTCGTCTTCGCCAAATTTTTTGTCACCTGCATTGATCTGTTTCATCTCGTCTTTGTGATCTGTCCAGAGGCGAGTCAGCAGAGCAGCTTGAGCGTCTTTGATACGAGCCGTCTGTACCGCATCAAACAGGCCTTCATTGACAACAAACACGCTGACAACTTGTTCCCAGATTCCCATTGGCTGGAACTGCGCTTGTTTTAATAGCTCGGTCAGGCGTTGACCGCGATTGATTTGCTGTTTGGTAGCTTCGTCTAGGTCAGACCCAAACTGCGCAAATGACGCCAGTTCGCGAAACTGCGATAAACCAAGCTTGAGGTTGCCAGAGACTGATTTGACGGCTTTTGTCTGAGCATCACCACCGACACGCGATACCGATAGACCGGCTGAAATTGCCGGGCGAATACCTTGGTAGAACAAGTCGGTTTCCATAAAGATCTGGCCATCAGTGATCGAAATCACATTGGTCGGAATATATGCCGAAATATCCCCGGCTTGGGTCTCGATAATCGGCAGCGCCGTCAATGAGCCGCCACCTAGTTCATCAGATAATTTAGCCGAACGCTCAAGGAGTCGTGAGTGCAGATAGAAAACATCACCCGGAAAAGCCTCGCGACCTGGTGGACGACGAAGTAGCAGTGACATTTGACGGTATGCCACGGCATGTTTGGTCAAGTCGTCATAGATCATCAGGGCGTGCTTGCTGTGGTCACGGAAATATTCACCCATGGCTGTACCAGCATAGGGCGCCAGATAGAGCAGGGAAGCCGGGTCGCTCGGACCAGTTGCCACGACAATCGTCTGCTCCATAACACCTTCGGCGCGCAGTCGCTCGACGAGTGCCGCAACTTTGCTGAGTTTTTGACCGATTGCCACATAGACATTAACCACGCCGCTCTTTTGACGAGACTGGTTGATCATAGTATCGATAGCGATAGCGGTCTTGCCAGTCTGGCGGTCACCGATGATCAACTCGCGCTGACCGCGGCCAATCGGAAACATGGCATCAATGGCCATAATACCGGTCATCAGTGGTTCATGGACATGCTTGCGACCCATGACGCCGATCGCTTCGCGCTCCACTAGGCCGCGCTGTTTCGTGACAATAGCTGGGCCACCATCGAGCGGTTCGCCAAGCGGGTTCACAACTCGACCGAGCAGTTCTTCGCCAATCGGTACACTCAAAACTTCACCCTTGAGTCGCACCTTGTCGCCAGCCGCGACTGCTTGGTCGCTACCTAGCAGTACCGCACCAATTTCATCTTCCATCAGGTTCAGCACAAAGGCTTCGATCACACCGCTCTTGGTCTCGATCTCCAGGACTTCGTTAAAGCCAGCTTTGCGCAGCCCATGCACCCACGCCACACCGTCACCAACACGTGTCACAATACCAACCGATTCGAACTGCTCGCTCGTATCCAATTTGGCGATTGCGTCCCGGAGGCCTTTTGATAGTTCTGTAATTTCTAATTCTGCCATATCAGTCCTTTCCTGTTAGACTTTCGCCTGCATCAGCGCGGTGAGCTTTCGTTTGATCGTGCCGTCAAATGCGGCATCAGGTGTCTCAATCCGGATACCACCGATAACACTTGGGTCAATAATCTCATCGATTTCCAGTCGTTCAGCCGCAACAGTCTTTCGAACAGCGGCGCGCATGTCATCTGTCAATGGACGAGCAGTTGTTACCCGAGCGATGACGATACCGTGCGACGTTAGATGGTCTTCGATCGCCCGCGCCATCAAATCGGCCTCACGTTCACGACCTGTCGAGATCAAATAGGCAGCGAGTTCCGTCACGACTTCGGCAACAGGCGCACCCTTGGCCAGTCTTGTCGCCGAATACTCAGCCAGTGCCCGACGCGATATTCGAGCAGCCACTTACTGAGACTCCTTGAGCGCACGCTCGATCACCTGACGGTCGGTCTTGTCGCCAATCGACGAACCCACAACTTTTGTCGTGGCCGTTGCGATGAGGTCGATCGTTTCGTTATGAAGTGTTCGCTTCGCGGCGGCCACCTCTTTGGTGAGCTCGTCGTGTGCTGTCTGAACAATTCGTTCAGCCTGAGTTTTACTGCGCTTTTCAGACTCGGAAGCTAGCGCTGCGGCCTCTTCTTTGGCGGTGGCGACAATCTCTTTGGCGTCGGCACGGGCTTCGGTCAGCATTTTTTTGATCTCATCTTGGGCTTTTTCGGCATGCCTAGCTGCCTCGACTGCGGCTTTGTTGCCAGCATCGATAGCCGCTTGACGTTTATCGATGATTTTGAAGAAAACCGGAAAAATCCATTTGGCTAAAATAAAGACCAGCAGTCCAAATGCAATGATCTGGAACGACAGCAGCTTCCAATCGATACCGAGCATCGACAGGATATTGCCACTCGCTTCTTCCGACGCAAAATAGGTGACGACAAGCCCAAACATACGAAACTACAAGACCTTTGCGACGATAAAGGCGACCACAATACCGATGATGGCCAGCGAGTCAGCGAAAACGATCGCGGTGATCATCATGGTGCGAATATCTGATACTTTCTCTGGATTGCGGCCAAGTGCGTTCAATGCAGCAGCACCGATTAAACCCACACCAATTGCCGCACCGATTGCTGGCAAACCGTAGGCGAGACTGTATGCTAATTGTTCCATATATTTTCTCCTTATTATTGTATTTACTTATGGTAATGTCACTCGTGCTCATCTGCCGTCTGGCGTGATAGAGCAGGGGAGTGAGCCGTATGAGCGTCACCATGGCTTTCGATCGCCAGGGACGTAAAGATAAGTGTCAGCATGAAAAACACATAGGCCTGGATAAAGCCGATGAAAAGCTCGAAAATCATAATAAACGGTAGGCTGAGACTGGCTGCCCAACCGGCCAGTACCGCCACAATCATCAGCAGCGCCGCACCGGCAAACGCGTTACCAAATAGACGCAGCGCCAGTGCTACCAGGCGGCTAAATTCGCCGATCGCTTCCAGTAGCCCCTCAAAAGCGCCAATCGGATTTTTGAGCGGATTTTTCAGATAGCGCCCCAGGTTGCCGAACAGACCGTGTTCACGAATGGCAAAAAACTGCACGGTTACCATGGTGATAATGGCGATGGCAAAGGTAAAGTTGAGATCGCTCGGCAGTTCCCGGAGCAGCTCTTTGTGGTCGTACGTCAGCGTACCAACCCCTGGTAGCACGGCACACCAATACGTGAACAGCACCGTGAAAAATATCGTCAGCGCGAGCGGCGCGATGCGTTTTGCGACGGCCTGATTTGGGATAATATCAAACACCGTGCCATACATACCCTCGACTGCCCAAGATACCAGACCAGTAAAGCGGTTTTGTTTGCCGCGATGGAGCATCCAGGCGGCTAACCCCAGGACGACAAGCATAATGACAATACCAACACCGCCGAGAATCATTGAATTCGTGACCGGCAGGGGGCCGACCTGAAATATCGTCTCACTGGGGAGTCTGATCGCAATACCTGACGCAAACCAGATCATGCGCGCTTCCCCTTGGCGAGCTGTGAACGAATCAAAAATGCCGCGATCACCGTACCAGCTACGACACCGGCAATCATCAACCACGGACTAGAGTGCAAGCGGTCATCGGTCAAGTTGCCGAGCAGCAGCAGGCCAATTGTCGGTACAAACATGCGCCAGGTCGTGTCGGCCATCGTGGCAATCAGATATAGCGAATTGGACGTCTTATCTGACGACTCATTAGCATCACTACCGTCATGTGTCTTCGACAGTTTACCCATCTGAGACTATTGTACCAATGTGGTGACCAAAAAGTAAGGTGCTGTCCGGTATACTATTTACAACATGCCTCGAAAAAATCGCCAAATCCCTACCAAGCGTCAACCAATAACCGCCCCAGACTGCGCAAACAAACGACGTTTTCCATCACAACTGGCGGCCGAACGCCAAGCCGATCTACAGATGCTCGAACAGCCGTCGCTCACACTGGCAGTTTATCAGTGTCCGCAGTGCCAGAAATGGCACCTGACTAGTAGTAGGACGGCTGAATAACGTTGGTGTAGATATTTGCCTTTGGCGTAGCGCTGTTGTTTGTCGTACCATCGCCCAGTTGGCCGCTGTCATTCTTGCCGACGGTGTATACGCGACCGTTGGCGGCGTAGATCACCACTGCACCCGTACCAGCCACGACCTGACGTGCCACGATCGTCGTACCATCAATCACCGACATGGCTTTGACGTTTGGTTCACAGTCATAAAAGCTACCTTGGCCTAGTTGTCCATAGCGGTTGCCGCCGGCACCATAGACCTTACCGTCCGAACCGACCACAAATACATTGGCCGTATACATATCAGCACCCATGTAGGTCGCATAGACATCTTTCGCGATAACCCCAGCAGGCAATGGAAACTTCGTCGGACCCGGGCTATAGAACGCATAATTACCATTACCAAAGTTGCCGCAAGGGTTATAGCCGGCCATCCATACGTTGCCGTTTTCGGTTAGTGCAGCAACGAAGTTAAAATCTGTACTCGTTTTAACGACTTTTTCAGTCGCCGGTAGGAAGAATGCTCGGCTAATCTTTCCCGTGTTGTTCTCCAGGTTAAAACTTTGCGCACCGCTATAATTGCAGGGGTAAAACTGCAGGTCAGTGCCGTTACTCGAAACGTTATCGAGACATTTTCCGAGACCGAGATTGTACAGTACTGCCTGCATACCTGGACCACTGTTAACAACAAATTTTTGGTTTGGAGCCGATGGATTACATGCCACTAAACCAACTGCTACACCATTTCCGTTTGGATTGTCAACGCATACATTATAGCCAGCTAGCTCGATCAGGCCGTCACGACGGAAGGTAAACATCGACGCCGCATCACCAGGGGAGCATGCGTAGAGCCACAGACCCGTGAGATTCAGATACATGTTATTGAGACATTTGTTACTGCCGACATTGATGATATTTTGCCCCATCGTCGCTGCCTGTCCCCATTGATTCGCGCCCATCGACCAGACTTGGCCAGCATCATCTGTAATATAGGTCGTCTGTCCGTCGGTTGAGATATGAACCGCTTTCGATGAGCCAGCGTCGCCAAAAGTGCCAATCTTTTGCGGCGTCGAGGTCTGCGCCAATGTGCCTGGAGGTGTGCCGAGCAAGCCGTAGACGTTGTCGCCCCATCCGTAGACACGACCGCCTTGCATAAGTACATATATGGTGTAGCGATCTGCCGTCATCATGTCTGTAGGCAAAGTATTAAGATCGCTCGTAGTCGGCGTGGGCAAAGCAACACGAACTGGCGTCGAAACATTTGAACAGCCTGCAATCGCCGCACCACTACCAAGTATGCCGTTAACACATAGCCCCGCAGAGTAGATGTTGTTGTCGGTCGTGACAACATATGAGTTTTGTAATAGCGTTGTGATCGAGCGTCCCTTACGACCACCGGGTAGGTTATATTTGACGGGCGTTGTTATGGGGTTTGTTGTCGTGCCGTTACCAAGTTGACCAGCTGCATTAGCACCCGCTCCATAGACGTCGCCATTTTCATCGATATAAAACAGATCAGCTCCACCTGATAGCAAACTTGAAAACAGCTTAGTCACTCGCACAGCAGGATTCGTCAACATAGTCGTCGGCACGAGTGAATTGGTCGCTGTGCCGTTACCGAGCTGACCAAAAGAGTTGTTGCCGGTTGTCTTTACTGTACCGTCGATCCCGATTGTGCCAAAAAAACTACCGTTGTCATTGTAACCAAAAGCTACATTCGCCGGCGTCGTCTCCGCGCCATACCGCGCTGTGACAGTGGTCGGGTATGATTTCCAGACCGTCGAGTTTGATGCTCGTAGCAGGTTGACGGACCCATTGCTGACCAGGGTCTGACTACCGTTGACAACTACTGGCACACCGACCGAAAAGGTAATTTGCATCTTCGAGTCAGCGTAGACGTAACTCGGAGAGGTGAGTACATTGCCCGAGCAATCAGTACCGGGTTTGAGCGGTTTTATACCCGACCATTTTGCAACATAACCGTTTGACTCCAAACATGACTGCGCAAATACCACACCGGCTTCGGAGGCCTCACGAGCCAGCTGATCATAGTATTGTTCATCGAGAGCTGTCCGCGTACCGTATGCCATCGACAGTCCGACCATCAGCATCATCATTAAAATCAACGACGTAATCACAACCGTCGGTAGGGCAAAACCCCCTGCGTCCCCTCGAAACTTCATAGGTTTATTTTAGCATGACCGTATTGAAACTCCATAGCGCCGTATGCTACCATACATACACTAGATATAGGAGGTTTCGTATGACAAAGACAAACAGATCATCTGTTATCATCTATAGCACGCCGACCTGTGCTTTTTGTAAAACCGAAAAGCAATACCTCGAGCATTTGGGGGTCGATTTTGTGGTCAAAGATATCGAATTAGACCCAAAAAACCGCGAGGAATTAATCGAAAAATTAGGTGATACCTTTACCGGCGTACCAGTGACTGACATCGACGGCGAACTGGTACGCGGCTTTGACCGCGCCAGAATCGATCAGCTGCTTCGCGCCAAAAAACTGCTACCATCCTAACGCGCGCCGATCATCACCACACCGCCACCTAGCCGATCGCGGAAATACCCGTCGTGCGATACATACAGTATGGCGCCGGTATAGCGCTGCAAAGCGTGTTCTAATTCTTCGATACTCGGCAAGTCCAAGTGGTTTGTCGGCTCATCCAGAATCAGCAGCTGCGGGTCATTGGCTAGCATGCTAATCAACTGAAACCTGGCTTTTTGACCGCCGCTCAGACGACTGAGCGGAATTTCGGTATCTGATTCAACAAACAAATAATCGGCCAGCAGTTGTCGGATCTTGGTCGTCGAAATCGGCAGATTTTTGTCCAGATACATTCGTTCGATCGCTTGAGCCAGTGGCAAACCCAAATAGTGTTCCGATATCTCTTGCTCATAAATCCCCACCCGCGCGTGCGGATCGAGCGACAACTCGCCGTCGTACATCCGTAGACCCGAGCCAGCTTCAGTTCTGTCAGCGACATTATGAACACCCCCGGATATAGACGCTCGCAGCTCTTGCCCGACCGAGGACTGTTTGAGCGCAGCAAGTCCCGCAGGTTGCAGTGAATTGTCAATGGGCGAGCCAGGTTGCACCACGACGTAGCCAAGAAGCGCCCGAATCAACGTCGTCTTGCCAGCGCCGTTCCGTCCACGCAGCTCCAGCGCTTCACCCTCACGCAGGTCGATATTGACCCCTTCAAACAGCACCGTATCGCCATACCCAAGCGCCAGATCTTTGGCGCTCACCAAAACATGCTTACTGCGCGACTCGTCTGATTTGACATTCAGACGAATGTTGCGGGCTTTGAATTTATCGTACTGCGAGGCAATTTTATAATTCAGCTGCTCCACCGAATCGCGGTCAATCCAAAACGTCGGTTTTTCCTTTTGCTCAAGCACCGCTAGCTCTTCGGCGGCCTGTAGTTCGCGCCGCTTGAACTGCTTGATCGTATCGGGGTCACGAGCGCGCTCTTTGAGCCGGCGAAACTGCAACACTTTCTCTTTCAGGTTTGCAATCCGCCGCTCTATCAGCTCAAACTCCGTCATCGCCGTGCCGGTCGAATGGGCATTTTGCTTCAGATAACTCTCATAATTACCCCGAAAACTCTGCGCCGTACCATCTTTTAGCTCGATAATCCGGTCGACCTCGCCCAGCACATCGCGGTCGTGGGTGATGATCAGCATGGCTTGACGCGTATTTTTCATCCAGTCGATAAACTGCTTTTTGGCAACATAATCCATGTGATTGGTCGGCTCGTCGATCAGCGCCAGGTCGGCACCTGCGTGCATAATCTTCACTACTTCGACCAAGCGCTTCTGGCCACCAGATAGGGAAGCGAGCGGTCGGTCGCCGGCGCCTTCGAGCTGGAAATTCTTTAGCTCTTCGGCCACCAGTTCTTCTATCTGGTAAAAACCTTTGTGGCCAAATCGTTCCAGCGCCTCGCTGTAGACGTTGATTTTTCGCATGTCGTCACCCATGGTATCGGGGTAGGTGTGGATGATAGCGTGCAATTCGCCGTACTCCGGTAGCCCCTGCAGTATATAGGCCATGACTGTCAGACCTTTGGCGGCGTGGTGTTCCTGCGCTGTTGCCACTACGCTAGTGCCGCGACGATAGATAATCTCGCCAGTGTAGTCAGTGTCTGCCCCTGTTAGCATGGCAAATAGTGTCGATTTACCGATCCCATTTCGCCCGATCACACCGACTTTTTCGTTGTCGTCCACGCTAAACCTGACCCCTGTCATCAGAGTCTTGGCGCCAAACGACTTTTCGGTGATGGAAATATCGGCAATCATATGAGTAGAATATAGAATTTGGATTATGGAATAGGATCTGTTGTATTATACCATGACCTCTGTTAGTATTGACATTTATATACATAAGTGCTATAATGATACTCATAAGTGGCTCACTCCGACGCCGCTTCGAACTGAAGGAGATCATCATGGCAACGTTGAACTTCGATGCCCTCAACGGCAGCGAGCTTGACAAGGCGGCCAGCGACTTCGCGCTGGGTGCGCAATCCGCCATCCGCGACGCGCGGCTGTGCGCCAACGACACTGCAGGAGTGGTCAAGGCCACCCTGGCCGTCGCGCTGTCGAACCTGGCGCTGGCAGCGATGGAGTACCGTCGGACAGCCGACCGCTTCCAGCGCTAGCGGCAACAAGGATGCACGCTCCTTCAAAAGCCGTGCAGGAACAAGCCGTGTCACTCGCGCAACGAGTCACACCCGCCGTCCTGCACGGCTTTTTCCTTTCTCAAAAAACTCATTCCTCTCCCATCTTCCAAAAACCCCAAAAGGTCAGACCTTTTTCAATTTTTTGGAGATATTTTTTATGGGTAGCAGAGTGCTCTTTATTGACATTTCGTGAATATTTTGTTTTAATATGTCAAGGATATGATCCTGACGCTACGACAAGAAAGGCCACTGTCATGTCTGACCAGTTCGATGCCAACAACGGCGACGCCGAGTTCGACAAACCCACACACAAACCCAGGCACGAGGGTGAACCCGCCTGGGAAGATCCGGGCATCCCTGGCTACGATGGCTTCGAGGATCAACCCCCCGACACGCCGTGGTCAACGAGGGAACCCTCACTGCCTGACGCCGTACCCATCACACCAACCGAGAGGAGGTGAGCAGATGCTCATCATCACTGGGTGGGACGGCACCGAGGAGCAGCTAACGGAGCTGCTAGAGCAGTACATTGACTTCGCTGGCATCATCATCGTCACGAAGTAGCGGCATAGCCGCACAATCAGGCCAAACGGTCGAGCCCCAGGCTCCCGCCCGCCTGACTGTGCGGCCTTTTTGTATCAGACTACGAGAAACTTATGCGGTGCCAAAGAGATCTTCATCGTATAGAGCCGCTGGCACTGCCTGGGCGCCCAGAGCTTCTTGCGTACGTCGGAGTTGTTGCTCAAGATCAGCTAATAGTTCGGCGACTGTTGCTTCTGGCAAGATTCCATGCTGCAAAGTCAGGATGCCTGCAATATCATGGCCACTGTATTTTCGATGCAGCTCGGCTAGTTGGCGGCGCAGCTCCGCCTCTTTTACGCGGTAATTAACCGTCAGCTGATCATCGGCAAACTGAAAATCGAGACCGTGCTGCAATACACGACCGCCTGGTCGCATAGACTTAATACTATCAAGCCAGGTGTTGCGGCGGCCTTTGATCAGATTTTGAGCGGCCGTCGAGTTGAGGTTATCCCCAGCAATTCGGTTACATAAGATATCGAGGTCGATCACGACAGTATCAGCAATGATTTTTTGCTGCTCGGCTGTCAATTTCGGATCGTTGACGCCGTCAAAACCAGCACTCCGAGCCACAAATTCTGTCAAAATATCGGTCGTTGCACCCATTTCGACACCCGCAAGATACGGTATTTCGCCCGCCAGCACGAAGTTACGAATCCGCGCCGGTAGCCTGGAGTATTTGAGCGCTTGGTCGAGGGCACCTTTGGTCACGTTGCGATTTTGAGCTTTTTGCTGCGCGACAAAATCAGCTTCGTCCCGCCAAGCACCCTTTTCCAGACCATACATATAGGACTCAACAAGCGCCATAGCAGTACGCTCCCGTGGCGGCTGACTATGAATGTTTTCACCACGCTGCCACTGGACAATCGCAAACACATCTTTGGCTTCCGAGATTCGTGTCATGACTTTTGCATCTGCAGGCAAGCGGCTTTCGGCGATCAATTCCAAGATTGCCTGGTGTCTGGAATGACCAGCTTTTAGCAATGGGAAGCGGTCATCAGGCAATACCAGGTTCTCAAACTGTGCAATCGATGCCTCGGCTCCCCAGGTACGGTTCGTGAAGTCGATATATTCTTCCAGCAACTCACGGCTGACCAGCGACACATCAACTGGATTGAGCAGTCCTTGAAAGGTGATATCGTCTTTCAGCTCCTCTGTGACAGCATTGCGCTCACCGCGAATCTGGCTGATCGATAGTAATTCTTCTGGATAAAAGGGTAGGTATTCAAAATTACCACCGAGGATAAGTTCTGGATTTCGTGCCTCTGCTTCAACTGGACTGGGCGGATAATGGGGCGCGTCGTAAAACGCTGTGTTAGCACCATGCGTAACCCTCCGCTCATTCCGTAGTGTCGTCATTATGTTCTATCATGCCGTATTTAGTGTCTTGTTTCAAGCTCTGAATTGTTGTGGAATATGTCGTTTATGCTTGTACGGGGGGTGGGCGTTTGGTTTACTTAGGGCATGTCTGAACTCTCCCGCCTTCCAGATCTTGACTACGATACAGCCCTCGACCATATGGCACTCGAGCTCAGCGAGGCGTATGGTATTGATCCAGAGACGGCACGGATAGGTGCTGAATGGGGACGAGACTGGTGGTACGGCGTATCGGCATTACCGCAAAATGAGGTCACGCGTGAATTTATTCTCCAGATGCGCGATATGACACTCGATGGGCTGTCCGTACCACGCGACTTAACGGAGGGCAGGCCGACGTTTCGTGTAAGATACGCTGCGGAAGAAGCATTTTTTAGAGCTGCCGGCGAGGCAGGCGAGCACATGCGTATAGTGTGCAAGGGCAGTCAACCAAGCATTATCCCCGATTTTGCACGCATTGATAGCGTGCTCGCGATACTACTCGACACCTATCGACGGCCGGGGTTTCCCTATAGCCTCGACTCGACGCGCGTACCACAAGACCCTCGACAAATGCCGCGTAACCTCAACTTGGATCCAGCAACCCGAACGCCCGAACAGGCAAAACAACTAGCAAGTTTTTGGTTTGCCGACTGCTATTACATGCGTGGAGTCAATGACTCAAATGATATGACCATCAATCTCGCCGCGCTCTACGAAGACCATCCGGAGCTGTTTGACTTCGAAATCGCAGCGACTATGTCTCCACCAGAAATCGAGACCCTGCTTTTGGATTACCATTTAGCGGTTCAGCACAAGCAGACCTCTGAACACTGGGTAGAGAATGCTAAAAGAATGGTGGAGATTTATGATGGCAATCCTTTACGTATTTTTGACGGTGCCGATACCTACGACGATCTAGTTTCTCGTGTTCGAAACGACCACAAAGGCGGGGGATTCAAAGGTTTCCAAAAGAAGATGACTAGTATGCTGTCGTATTTTTATATGGCAACTGGGCTTATCCCCTACAAAAACCATCCGCTGCCCGTCGACTTCCATGTCATCCGACTGAGCGTCTCCCAGGAGATGATACGCTTTAACGACTTGCCCGAAACGGGCATTATACCTTTCGACGCAACCACCGACTTTCTGCGTGAGATTTTTTATGATTTCGCCGACCATCATGATATTAGCCAGCTAGAGCTATGCGACGTAGTATGGTTATTTTCGAGAGAACTCTGCTCACACTCACCCGGTAACACACTCCGCCAAATAGGTGAGTATGCGGCGCGCGCTACACAATTTGAACGTACCCTGACAAGCGCCGAAACAGCAACACCAAAGCAGCATGGACAATATGCCAGGTCATGTGGTATGTGCCCAATTGCGTCAACCTGCATGCATAATGTCCCGAGCGGCTTATACTACAAGCAAGGTATTGTTGTTTTACCTGACCCGAAGATTCATCTTGATGCACATACAGATGGGATGCACGACCCAGCACACATACTACAAGCACAAACCCCGGTCAATCCTGCCCCGAACACACACGCCATCGACACTAGAGCCTCGCAACGAGCCGCTCATAAACGTCAGCGAGCAAGTATCATACGAAGACTCGCACACCCAACACTCGATGTATTCGAAACTCCCAGTTTGGCTCGTTATTCATTTACCCGCACAGAACTAGTCGACGCACTTGGCGATGACCCCGAAGCGATGGAGCGTGTCGCGGCGCAAGCGACTATCTTGGAGCGATAATCTATCGATATGGAACGGTGCGTCATAGCGCTTGGACATCTACCACATTCTGCCTCGTAATCAATCTGTTATACTAGCGTTATGGCAAAGAAAAAACCTAGCAAAAAATCTCCGGCCGCGTCGATCATCAATCGCCGCGCGCGGTTTGATTATGAGCTCGGTGACGACCTGGTCGTCGGGATAGTGCTGACTGGTGCTGAAACTCGCGCCGCCCGCGACGGTCATATCCAACTAAAAGGTAGCTTCGTGACGGTCAGGGATAACGAATTGTGGCTCAACAATGCTAGTTTTAGCCTAAAACTCAACCAAAAAGGCGATGCGAGTGCTCGCACCGTCGATACAACGCCACGAAAACTGCTTGCCAAGCACAAAGAAATCATGTCGCTCCAGGAACGCAAAAAACAAGGTATGTCGATCGTGCCGACAAAACTCTTGACGGCTGGCCGACACATCAAACTCGTCATTGCCCTCGGTAAAGGCAAGAAAAACTATGACAAACGCGAAACCATGAAACGCCGCGACCAAGAGCGCGAGAGCCGTCGTGCGGTTCGCATGGTATAGTAGACTCTATGAACGATGATCAATTCATGAAACTATTCAAATACGTCGAGGAAACACGTACTGAAGTTCGTGATCTGAAGGAGACGGTATCTACAAAAGACGATATCCGTCATCTTGAGTCTGTGATAGACGGCTATGCTGCAAACCTCGACACCTATGCTACAGAAATGGCTGCTATGCAACACAAAATCGATCGTCTCGAACGCTACATCAATTTTTTGGCCGATAAGCTGGGCGTTGAACGAAAAGCGCTTGAGCTTCTATAATCTCTAGCGAGTCTTGCGGCGTTCACTCATCTTCGCGCGGATGGTTTTTGGTAGCGCTTTTGACAAAATGATGCGTTTTTTGCGGCCAACTCGTTTGACTTTGCAGTCAATAACTTCGTGGTACAGTTTTTCAAACTCATCGAGCGTGTGTTCCAGATCATGCGAGCGCGCGATAGCCAGACTGGCGGCTGAAAATGCTTTCAGGCGCGCGGGGTCATCTAAAATTTCCAATATCTTGTCGGCCGCTTCCTGGTCGTCGTCCAGTGTGAAAGTATAGCCATTTTTACCATCTTGGCATAATTCGGGTAGCGCACCGGCGTTAACCGCCACCACCGCCATACCGCTCGCCATTGCTTCTAGCGCGGCGATGCATTGCAGCTCAACAGGTGAGGCGATGGCAAATATTGAACCAGTTTTATCGAGCGCGATCTTGTCTTCTTCGGACACAAAACCGGCAAATGTCACGTGCGAGCTAATCCCTAGATCGCGGGCTGATTGTTTCAAATTATCCTCTTCAAGACCATGCCCGATCAGCAGCAGGTGGGCATCTTTTTCCCGTACGACGCGCTGAAAGGCGTGCAATACGACATCGATATGCTTTTCGGCATCGAGCCGCCCGACATAGACCAGTATCGGTAGGTCGCGCGGCAGCAAATAGCGCTCGTAAATATCGATAGGCGCCTCACCGGGCGAAAACTTACGTAAATTAATGCCATTTGAGATGATCCTCACCGGTTTTTTGAGATTTTGGGCATGTTTGCCAAAACTATCCAGACCACTCTGGGTCGGCGACGTGATAATATCGGCACGCTCATGAAACCGCTTACCCAGCTGCCGAATCATGTAGTTGATCGGGCGCGAAAAGGCGCTTAAACGTTTTAGGTTATCAATCAGGTTTTCTGGCATGGCGTGACTGGTCGAGATGATAGGAATCCGGTAGCGCTCGGCGAGTGACATAACACCGAGACCAATCCCGAGTGGCATCTGATTATGAATAACATCGGGCTGAAAATCTTTGATGATTCGGCGGATTTCAATCTGTGGCGACAGCGATATCCGAATATTTTGGTAGAACGGAAATATAACCGCCCGTGTGCGATAGATTGCGACATCGCCCTCAAATTCGATATCGCGGTTCATCGACTGGCTAGGTGCAATAATCGCCACGGTATGGCCGCGTTCCGCAAGACCCTGGGCGAGGTTACGAGTAAACATTGAGACCCCGTTCATGACGGGAAAATAGAGGTCAGACGCCAATAAAATACGCATATATGGTCTCATTATACCATCCTCCTTGTGCTATCATGATGGCACGATGGCAGATAAAATACCCGTTCTCTACGATGCCCGCTGGATACTAGTCGAAAATCGATTTGACGGCGTCAGCCGTTACACGCATGAGCTCGCCAAAGCCCTGGCGGAGCGCGATGACCTAGCTATCACCTGGCTGGTTCATGACAAGCGCCAACTGGCTAAGTTACCGGAGCGACCGTATGTCATAGCCAACGATCCGAACAATGCCTTTGCCGAAATCTTCACTCTGGCGAGGACAGTCAACCGCTCGGGCGCGAAACTGCTGTATTCGCCATTTTTCACGGTCGGCACGTTGGGTAAAAAGTTTCAACTCGTCCTGACGATTCACGACCTGATTTATTACACTTTTCGCACACCGCCACAGTGGCTACCCTGGCATATCCGTCTGGGGTGGCGGCTCTACCATACCAGTTACTGGCCGATGCGCTGGCAGCTTGGTCACGCCGATGTTGTCGCGACCGTCAGTGCCACAGCCCGCCAAGAACTACTCGATGCCCAGGCTACAAAACGCGAGATTGTCCCGGTCTTAAACGCTGCCGCCGACGAGTTCAAAGCCGGCCCGAGCCCCAAGCGCGCTACTTCAGATAGCTTCCTGTACATGGGTGCTTTTACACCCTACAAAAACGTCGAATGCCTGATCGACGCGCTAGCGCTGTTGCCCGATATGACACTGCACCTGCTTGGTAAACTACCCGAAGCCAGGCGACCAGCTATCGAAGCCCTCATGCGGGAACGTGGCGTCACCGACCGTGTCATCTTGTATAACGGTGCGACCGACGAACAGTACAAGCAAGCACTCGCGGAAGTACGCTGCGCAGTGAGCGCTAGTCGGATCGAAGGGTTTGGGCTGCCAGTTATCGAAGCCCAACAGGCCGGCGTACCGTTTGCGTGTGCCGATACGCCGATTTTTCACGAAGTTGGTGGGGATAGCGTGTTGTATTTTGACCCCGATAGCCCAGAGGCCTGCGCCGAAGCTATTCGACAGTTTGCCGATCAAGGGACGAGCCAAGATTATACCGAGCGGGGCTACCAAAACACCGCGCGCTTCACCTGGCGTAAAAGTGCTGCTGCAGCGGCCAAAATCTGCAAAGAATTATCCCTCCAAAAAAGCGAATAGCCTCGGGGTTTCCCCCGAGGCCAGCGCCTTCTGTATGTTGATCACGCTCCCATGTCCGCCAGGACGTTGCTCAGCGTCTGGCGGTTCAGTTCCGGCCGGCGCGCCGCGTTGACGTGCCGGTCTGATTGAATGTACCGGCGGATGCCAGGGTAGAGCTGCTGGAACTTCGCGAGAGCGGCCTCGCCGTCGACAACCTCGTTGTCGAGCGTGTCGATGATGTAGACAACTGTTTTGAAGATCTCGAGCATCCGAGTATTTACCGACAGCCGCGACGCGAATGCGACTTGTGCCGTCCACTGCGAGAACGGCGTCGACAGGCCATCTTCACGGGCTTGGTCGATCAGCCGCTTCTCCGCATCCGTCGTGACGTAGCGGTAAGAGTCCAGCTCTGGACCGCTCATCCAGCGTAGGACGGGGAGCAAGTTCATCAGCTTGCCAGTGTGAATGTGACCGAGCAGGGAGCCGAAACTCTTGCCCATGCCGTGAAGCGTGGACGAATCGTACGGCGTACCGTGCATGATCAGGTCGAACCGAACGTCGTCGAAGAGACGATCCGCCTTGAGCGCGCTGGCGACGAGAACGAGCAATTGCCCGCCCTTTGACTCACCGTAGAAGATGATGCGCTTGTAGGGCAGCACCGTCTGCTCGGCGGTGATCTCGGCGACCATGAACCGGACAAGTTCCTCGATATCCGAGTCGTCACCCGTCTCACGGAAAGCCAGGACGTCGCCACTTGCGACCAACACAGGCTTCAGCGCGATCGCGTTGGCGATACCCGCCTGGGTACCGTGCGCGAAGACGATGAGCGTGTCCGTCTTGGCTCTGGCGCTCTTCCAGAATGTCGCCGCAACACTCGTGGTGAGCATCCCGCGCGAGATCTGGTCGATAGCCACTGCCCATACCAGCATCGCGATCATGACGATCGCGACTACCTTCATGGCACTCATAATGTTCACCCCTTCCAGGGATAGATGTCAACTCCGCACTTTTTTGGGGGCGGGACATAGCAAAGGCGCTATAACTTTATATTATAGCACTTTCTTCATATAAATTCAAACGCTCCCAGCTATGACAAGCCGCCCATACCCCCGGAGGGGCAGGGCGGCTATCTGTCGCACTATGAGAAGCTTAGCGTCGGAGACAGCCACACAACCCCTCACGGTGCCACCGCTCGGCCAGTGATTCATCACCGTCTTCTACGGCGGCAGCGATCACACAATCTGGAGTTCGCGCTGTATACCAGAGTAACGTATCTTCCTCAACTGAGAGCTGTCCGTCACCTTCGAGGTTATCCGCCACTGTGTTTCGATCATCCACCATCTGAATGCTCACTCTCTCTAGGAACAACATGGATTATTGTAAAATGCCCTACACTTTTTGTCAATTAGCCTGCGTCCATTCGCATACAGTGTTCGACTATGACGAGCCGCCCATACCCCCGGAGGGGCAGGGCGGCTATGGTGTCACGGTTGAGCGAAGGACGCTCCTCGGTAGGGAACGAAGACAACCGCGCCTCCCTTGCGAAAGGTAAGCTGGCCTAGTCTGTTATCAGACCTGAAGTCTGATACGTAAGCCAACACTACCGAATCGGTGTTGTTGAGTACGTTGAGAACTGTGCCAGCTGGTAGAACGATCTTCTTGTTCTTGCCGACCGACTCGTCGTCTCGAGCAAGCTCAACGCTTTCGCTCCTGACGTGGTAGACGCGTCCGTCAGCCTCACGCACAGGGCGCACCTGGTGGGTGATCTTGACCTGCTTCAACACGAAAGTCTTGGCGTGTGAGAGCGCGACCCGCCGCCACTTTACCAGCGTCGTGCGTGAACCGATCAGACGCTTCAGTTCGTCCTCGCTGGCGTCACACAAGCGACCCTGGACATGTGTTGTCGTGCGTCGGGTTGGCGCCATCTGAGCCGTCCTGTTAGCATTGGGTTTTGCC
Organism: uncultured Candidatus Saccharibacteria bacterium; assembly: GCA_964401035.1. Taxonomy (GTDB): domain Bacteria; phylum Patescibacteriota; class Saccharimonadia; order Saccharimonadales; family Saccharimonadaceae; genus Saccharimonas. The sequence goes on from CAYNWV010000002.1 coordinate 92,438, forward strand.
ATCTCTTACAGCTTCCTCTCGGGAGTAGGGACAGAAATATATTATCACATTATCGTTAAAAAGCAATACAGTATACTGTACCGTATGAAACTCTACTCCTGGAACGTCAATGGCATCCGCGCTGTCTTAAACCGCGGTGATTTTCAGAAATTTATCGCTGAACACGACCCGGATATCTTGTGTCTGCAAGAAACCAAGGCTGAGCGCGGTCAGGTCGAGATCGATCTGCCCCAATACTACGAGCATTTTTTTAGCGCCGTCAAAAAAGGTTACAGCGGCACGGCTATTTTTAGTAAAGCGAAGCCGCTCCGTTATATCGACGGCTTTCCTGATGACATCATAAAAAAGTTCAATGTTACCGGCGACACCTACGGCAATCCGAACGAAGAGGGTAGGGTCATCGCCGCTGAATTTGACGTTTTTTGGGTCGTGACCTGTTACACCCCAAACAGCAAGGGCGACCTGAGTCGCCTCAAACTGCGCTACGATAGCTGGGATCGGGCGTGCTTGGCGTATCTGCAGCAACTTGAGCAGACCAAGCCCGTCCTGTACTGCGGTGACATGAACGTGGCTCACCAAGAAATCGACCTGGCCAACCCAAAGCCAAACATCGGCAAACACGGCTTTACTGACGAAGAGCGCGAACGATTTGGCGACTATCTGGCCGCCGGCTTTGCCGACACCTTTCGCAGCGCCAACCCCGAACAAAAAGACGCCTACACCTGGTGGACACACTGGGCAAACGCCCGCGCCCGCAACGTCGGATGGCGCATCGACTACTGGCTAGCGAGTAAAACCATAGCCTCTCGTGTCAAAAACCCTGCCATCCACCCCGAAGTCATGGGTAGCGATCACTGCCCAGTCAGTATTGAGCTATAGCCAGTCATGACACGGCGTAGTTTTGCAGTCTTTGACGTCGACGGTACACTCCATGGCGGTGCGCTCGGCGCGCAGTTTATCATGGCACTCAGTCGACACGGCTACACGAAAAATCCCATTCATGAACTACACGATCAATGGCTCGCCGCACCTGATAAAACAGCTTTTTTCATGGAGTATTTTTATCCAGAATTTGAGACACTTCAACCTATCACCCGGACAGAAATGCAAACCATTGGCCAGAAATTAGCCGAAGAAACTGCCAAAACTATTAGGCCAAAACTACAAGAGCGGATCGACTGGCACCGCACTCATGGTCACGCGCTGCTTATCATTAGCACGTCGCCTTCTGTGACGATAGAACCTCTCGCACGACTGCTGCATTTCGACGATTACAGTACGCCGCCGACGCCGTTTAACGAACGAGGCCTCTACACTGGTCCCGCTCATCGCACTCCTGAGCAAAAAGATAAATCACTGCAACTCAAGCAACTTATCGATAAACACGCCCTCGACCCCAGTCTTAGCTGGGCATACGGCGACACACTGGACGATCTGCCAATGCTAGAATACGTCACGCACGCCATCGCAGTAACACCGACGCTAGACCTGCAGACCATCGCAACTGAACGCGGGTGGGAGATTATCAACGAGTAAGCTGCATCCTAGTGCGCAGCCATACTCGAGTCTGATAGGCCTCAATACACCGATAGCGGTATGCCGTATCAACTAATTCATTTCTAATCAGATATCCACATAGTACCTGCAAAATAATAGATCATCACCATGTAATAATCCTGTAACATTTTATGAGACGGCCGTCTCATAAAATGTTACAATTTTGTCATGATCGAGAAAAAGGCTGACGGTAGGGAGTTTAAAGAGTGGCTACGGGAGCAGCGCAAGACACTTCCGCCCAGTGCGACACGCTTCGTGCTAGAAGCACTCATACCATACAGTAACGCGAATATGGCGCTCGCGTTTAAGCCTGGTGTGTTTTTCAATGAACTATCTCGACGCGAAACGAAACGAGCCTATGCCCTTGGCTCATTGCGACGCGCATATTATGAGGCCAAGCAGCGCGGTCTCATAATCGACGAGAGCGGCCAACCCCAACTAAGTGATCAGGGAAGAAAGGCTCTTCAACCCTACGAGCCGGTCCAAATGAGTGGCGCCGATATCCTGGTTATTTTCGATATACCCGAGGAGGAGCGAGGCAAACGTCAGTGGCTCAGACTGTTGCTGCGTGAACTTAAATTCCAAAAGATACAGCAAAGTGTCTGGATGACGCAGTACGAATGTCAAGACTTACTGCACGCAGGGCTAAAAGAAAAACACTTGGAGGGCTATGTACAAATCTTTGAGGCCCGCCATCTATAAACTCCGGGCACCAGTTATTATCTTGTAAGTCTTCTCGTTTTTTGTAACATTTTATGAGACGGCCGTCCTATAAAATGTTACGAAATTGCTACCAAAAGAATACGAGGGGGTGTCGAAATAGAATATGGTGAATATAGTGAGTATAGTGGCAAAAATTTAGTGATTACCTGCGCGTAATAATTCGGCTTCGGTGATCTGGCCGATTGTGATAAATCTGAGGCCGGGTAGCTCGGGCGTGATAATGGTGCCACCGACTTCAATCTGCCGTGGCGCGGTATTCCATATCTGTTGATAGGGACTGTATGGCGGAAGAGCCTCATCCAAAAAGCGTGCTCGACTGCCAATATCGGCTCGCGGTCTCCCAGATACAGCGTGCTCTGACTCTTGCGTTATTTTTGTGTTTGGAAATTTCCCATCATGCGGCATACTGACACCCTCTTTGTGTTTAAAAACTCCACTAGTTATACTGCTTATTCTTTTGTAGCACAAGAGCAACCCTGTTTGACCACGCGAGAAGCGCAAACTATACTTAGCCTATGGATCTGAGTTATTGGCAACAGCAAACGGTGAAAGAACCGTTGTTTCCTGATATCGAATGGAGCAAGCCTGAACAGCGGGCACAGGCCGGACGGCTGGCGATTGTTGGCGGCAATAAGCTCGGTTTTGCGGGTGTGGCCGAAAGTTATTCAGCGGCCTACGACACCGGAGCTGGCGCAGTGCGCGTGCTGCTGCCCGATGCTCTTCGAAAAAACATCCCGAGCGCCTGGACAGATGTCGCACTGGCTCCCAGTACGACAAGTGGCGGCCTATCCAGAGACGCCCTGCCAGATCTGATGGCACTAGCGCACTGGAGCACCATGACACTCCTGATCGGTGATGCGGGCCGCAACAGCGAGACAGCAATTATCTACGAATCACTGCTCCGTAATCACACTGGTGCGATCACCCTGACACGCGACGCTGTCGATCTGGTCAGAAATGCTGCAGATATACTAGTGAACCGACCGCAGACACTAGCAGTAGTGTCGTTTGCGCAGTTACAGAAATTATTTCAAGCTGTGTATTATCCAAAAGTACTGACATTTAGCATGCAGCTGATGCAGCTGGTCGAAGCCGTCCACAAGTTTACTATTACGTACCCCATAACAGTGGCGGTTTTACACAAAGAAACGCTCGTGGTAGCGCACGGCGGGGAAGTCACCACGACACCCTGGATTAGCCCCATGGCGATCTGGCGCGGCACCACTGCCACGCGCGCCGCTGTCTATTGGACATGGAATCCGTCACAGCCTCTCGAGGCCGTGACGGCGAGCCTATTGCAAAATATCGAAAAAGATTAGTATACTATCCCCACGGTTCGACGAAAGGAACTGCTGTGCCACCAATTTCAGTTGTCTACGATCCCGCCGTATTCGGCGAGTTCTACGACTTCCTCGCAACCAAGCCGATCCTGTCAGTAGAGAGCCAGGTCGAGTGCTGCTATCTCCAGCGAGCCATGGATCCGGTCGTGGACGGGGTAGAGGAATACATCCTCTGGTGTGTCGCCGAAGATGCACGAGACCTCGATGAAGCGCATGAGCGGAGCAACGAGGCCCTAGCCGCCCTAGCACCTCTGTACGCACTGGTCGCCGATCATGTAGCAGATCCGCGCTTCACGGAGATCTACGATGATCTCATGAGCCAACTCAGGCGGATGCACGTCCACCTGGCCGCGCTCACGGCAGGAGCACACACACTACCGGACATCGACAACCGAGGAGGCTTCGCGCAGTACGCTGGCGTCCCGATCGCATAACCCGTCCCTACGACGAAGACCCGCTCCCTGCGGCGTTCGTCGCTACAGGGACGGGTCTTCAATTGTTTTTATACAGATATTGGTGGGCGGAGAGGGGCTTGGCCACGTCCCGCGGCCCCGCGATCTCACGATTGAAAGCACAGCTTTCATCGGAAAGTCGCCTTGCGGATTGCAGACTTGCAATCCTCACCCTCACAAGATTTTTTCGCGCCAGCGGCAGTCGCACGCGACTGCGCCCTAGCGAACGCAAATGTATTGGTGGGCAAGGAGGGAATTGAACCCTCACAAGATTACTCTTACAAGATTTTGAGTCTAGCGCGTCTACCAATTCCGCCACTTGCCCAACAATATATTTGCGTCTGACCACGAAGAGGTCCGTCTACCAATTCCGCCATCCGCCCAGTTGCGTGAAACAACAGATAGTATTGTATACTAAAAAGAAGTGGGAATCCAGAATGCAACCTAGTGATGATACCCGAAATCCATCTCCGTTAGTACCGCAGCGTGAAACATCGCTGCATGTTGGTGCGCGTCCAGCCCAAAATGATCCAGCCGCGAACATTGTCCGCGAGCAGATCGACCGCATATACAGCGGTGACGAAAACGCCACCGTCGCCCAGGCGCCTCAGGCACAACCTTCACAACAGACCGAGGCAGCTAGCCCCTACGCCCGCACACACGACAGCACAAAACACCAGATCGACCAAAACGCCTGGAGTGAATACCACAGCGCCTGGCAGAGTTATTATCAGCAGTACTACGAACGATATTATGTTGGCCAGGTTCATGCCGCCAAACACTCACTGGAGCAACAATCAAACATTGCCGAAGCCCCGATGAGCGAAGATGAAGCTATGTATGATTTGCGTTCTCAGTTGGTCCGCAAGGTTCGCGAAAAAGCCACCGCTGTCCGCAGAAGCAACCATTTTTGGCCAATTATGTCAGCCGTTGCTGTCATGATTATCTTTTTGTTCTTGCAGTACAACCGCACGATATTCGCTTTTGTTCAAGCTTACGTCGCTCCGGGTGATGCCAAAATGGCAAATCTCATTGTCGATCCAGCTGACGTCAGTACCGTGACGCCTGATGACCGACTCATCATCCCGAAAATCACCGTTGACGTGCCAATCATCTGGACAGCCAATGCCGCAAGCGAAGACTCGCTCAATAAAGCTATGGACAAAGGCGTGGCGTGGTTTAACGTCCAGCAAGCCCACAGCAAACCCGGCGAAAAGGGTAATCTTGCCCTATCTGGCCACTCCTCAAATGACTTTTTCGATGGCGGCGACTACAAGTTTATCTTTGCGCCGCTCGAAAAACTCCAGGTCGGCGATACGATCTATGTCAACTACCAAAAAGTCCGCTATACCTACCGTGTGGCCAGCACAAAAGTTGTCAAACCGACCGACGTGTCAGCCCTGCAGACCGACGGCAGCAAGCCCATGATGACGCTCATCACCTGTACGCCGCTCGGTACGGCCACCAATCGCTTGCTAGTTTTTGCCGACCAAGTCAACCCCGATCCAAATGCTGCCGCGGCTGCACCCGCTAGCACGAGCAGTGCTGCCCAGATGCCAAAAAACTCGCCCTCATTCTGGGAGCGAATCTTTGGTGGCGGTAATTAGCGGTCGGCTGGTGTGCGGAGGGGTAGCTGCCTGAGCTGCCTAGTCAACCAATAACTTCACCCGCGTCAATTCCGGCGCGCTATTTTGTTCGGTAAAGCCATAAAAATATTTGCCATTCGGCGTCAGCGCCACGGCACCACCGAGCGACTTTGTCAGTAAGTCATAACTATTTTTGGCATTAAAATCATACATCCGCACCGCACCACCACTCGCAACGGTCGCAAAATGGAACTCGTCGATCCACATAGCCGTGAGTGGCCGCGCAAAGTCAACCCGAGACGCCTGCTTTAACTCTAAATCGTAGACCGACGCGCCGGTCTGGTTCGCTGTCAGGATAAAACGATGTGATTCGGGCGAGAACTGCACGGCATCAGCACCGCCGGCCACTTGATACGTAGCGAATGGAGTGAGTGTACTTGGATTTTTGGCATCGCTTGCTGGTAGATCGCCTGTCAAAATATCGACCGCGTCACCGTACACAAAGACATAATGATTTTGATTATAGTAGCGATTAATGCCAAACCGTAGCGATGTTGTGCCGTCATCGGCGTAGCTCCGAACCAGCCGCGGTGCGCTGGCACCACTGGTCAGATAGCCAACTGAGCGATTCTTCGTCGCCGGATCAATCCGGGTCACGAATGTTATCGTAGCGTTATCGAACTGACTAAACTGTTCGACATTTGCCAGCAGCGGACCAGAGACCATCCGGGCGCTGATATCGCCACGACGCAACTCGCCGGCTGTATTGATAAAGTACACGACGCCAGAGTCACCCCGCGCAAAAGCAATATCGTGCGTCTCAATACCGAGCAGTGCTGTAATATTGCGCGCCTCGTGATTGCCGCGGGTGTCAACACTGATCCATTCGGTTTTCCCCGGCACGTCATGGCGAATCAACACATATCGATTATCATTACTCCAGCTCACCACAGAAAAAGTGCCGTTTGCGCCATCGGACGTTTTTGCATAGGCTGACTCTGGTAGGGTGATTATATCCGGCTGTGGCGTATTGGTATCGAGTCCGACGACCACAAGAGTAGGCTGCGCTTCATCTGTCACATAGGCCATTGACTTGAAGTCAGGTGACGTCACGGAACTCGATAGTTTTGCCACCGGCGCCACGCTTACTTGCTGCAAAATCTGCGGCACGAGTCTGGCATAGTTTAACCACAATATCACGCCAGGTTTCACCGTGACATCGCTACGCCAGTCATGATACCCGCGCTTCCACATGGCAATCGTATGCTCGCCAGCCGTGACCGTGATTTTGGCCGGTGTTTTATTAGCGAGATGCGCTTGATCGACCCAGACATCAGCCCCGCCAGGTTTTGTGTCAAACTGCACCAGGCCGCCTTGTTCGACACGACCATCATAGCGGTTAAATCGATACCCCTGCATGATAAAAAACAGCATTGCCACTAGGGCGATCACCGACACGACCATTAACGTATAGACCAGCGCGAGACGCAACCGAAGTTTCAGCTTCGACGGAGCATGATACATAGTACTGTTCATTATATAGATAGCGCGCCAAAAGAGAAACCTTGCATATTCTCTTATGGTTAATTACTATAGAGGTAATGCTTACGCTCTTATAGCGCAGCACCGAGAGGGGAAGTATGAACAAACATAATACAATTACGGTCAACGGCACGACATACGATATCGTTTCTGGTCGTCCACTGGGTCTTGCCGAACAGACCCGGTCTTCGCTGGCGATCAAGAAACCTGAGCGACCAGCTCCCGCAGTGCCCTCCGAAAGTCATCGTATCCCCGTCCACGAAATTCATCGTTTTTCACCGCGTCCCCAGACAAAAGCCATGGCGCAAGATATCGCACCAACACGTCACCCGGTCGCCGAACGCGCCCAGGTAGCTCATACTGCCAAAAAAATCGCTATCGCACCACGCGCACTGAAGCCGTCGCAGGTGCTCAAAAACCAAGCTATCGACGAAGCTATGGCGCGTGCCGTCAACCATTCGCGAAAACCTCTGAAACTCAAAAAAGAACGCAGTCCGGTGCGCCAGCGCGTTAACTTGGTCGCCACGTCACTAGCTGTCCTGCTGTTTGGCGGCTATTTGACCTATATTAATATGCCAGCACTCTCGACGCGTGTCGCGGCTGCCCAAGCCGGTATCAATGCCAGCTATCCGTCATACCAGCCATCTGGCTACAGTCTGACTGGTCCAGTGGCGTTCAACAACGGTATCGTCACCATGACATTCGCGGCCAATGCTGGACCGCAAAACTACACTGTCACTCAGGAACGCTCTAACTGGGACTCGACCGCAGTACTCGAAAACTACGTTCAGCCAAAAGCTGGCCAGGACTATATGACGACCGAAGCCAACGGCCTGACTATTTATAGCTACAATCGACAAGCTGCCTGGGTCAATGGCGGCATACTCCACACCATCACTGGTACAGCTAATCTGACACCAGAACAGATCCAGCATATTGCAGTCAGCATGTAAGAGCAGGCTACTTGCTGAATGCTTCAATTGACTATATTGTATATATTTGGTATAATATAGAGATAGGCATCGTTGAGTAGTCGCTCCGATGTTCGTTTTTTGATAAGTAGCAAAGTCCACGAAATAGCGATGGCGGCTTGACGCCTGTCGAGCCCTGATCGCTATTTCGTGAGGTGTTTCGTCCGACCCCCGGACACTCGCGATTGCAGGAAGAAACTGTCAATGACCCAACCATCAACACCGTGGCTTGATGAGATCGTACCAGACCCCGAGAAACAGAGGGTACTGGACGCCGAAGCCCTGCTCGACCACGCGTGGCTCCGTGCGAAAGAGGTGGCATTGCCTCACATAGGCATGACGCCTGACTCCAGCCTGGCTGCCATCATCATCGTCGTTGCTGACGGTGATAACAAGGTCACCGCACGCTGGGGGCACGAGGCTCACTTTGCAAGCCGTACGATCACCCCCTTCGATCCGTTCGGAGAGGAAGATCCCACGGAAACGAACCAGCCAACACGGCCGTCACACCCCATCACCGACGAGGATCCGCGGCCGCCGGACGACATGCGTGGCGTCTACGACAACATGTAGCCACGCACCCCGTGTACCGCCGCCCCGCCCCCCCGGGGGGGGGGTGAGAGAGCGGGCGGGCCCCGCAAAAATTT
>CAYNWV010000002.1:101265-248499 GCA_964401035.1 uncultured Candidatus Saccharibacteria bacterium
CCGACCCCGTGTTACCCCTGCAAACCTCCCCGGGGGGTGTTTACCGCTGCGGTACGGCCGCTCATACTTTGCTACTTATCTCATGCAACTCGACCCACAGAGGGTCTTTTTTTGTGTATAATAAAACATAACCATGAAGATCGGGCATCAGATAGGGGATCTTTTTTCACGTATCCGCAGCTGGGTGCGCGCTCATCGAATCCCGACTATCTTGATAGTCGGTGGCCTACTGATCACCTCGGCTGCTGTCACGACCTACGCGGTGCTGAGCCTGCCACTACCAAAGCCTGAACTTGCTAAACCCGCGCCACGAAAACCACCGGCACCAAAATATTACTCGCTCCTCGACGGTACCCAGATCGCCGATCCGGCCGGTCAAAAAGCCCCTGTTACGGCCATCATGATGGAAAATAGCCCCGATGCGCGGCCGCAGTCTGGCCTGAAGCAGGCTCAGGTCGTGTATGAAGCTATCGCCGAAGGTGGTATCACACGGTTTTTGTGTGTCTATCAGCAGAACAAGCCAGGGTTGATTGGACCGGTGCGCAGCCTGCGTATGTATTATCTAGACTGGGCAGCCCCGTATCAACCGAGCATCGCCCATATCGGCGGCAGCCTATTTGCACTCAACGAAGTCAGAAATGGCAACTACCGAGATATCGATGAGTTTTTCAACGGTAGCTACTATTGGCGAGCGTCCGATCGCTACGCCCCGCACAATGTCTATACGAGTTTCGAAAAACTCGACGCGCTGAGTGCCAAAAAAGGCTACACTTCGAGTGAGTTCAGCTCATTCTCACGCGTCGACAGCAAGCCAGCAGCCACAAAAGATGCGACGAGTGTGGATGTGACCATCAGCAGCGCACCCTATAATTCGCATTACGACTACGATGCCGCTACAAACACCTACAAACGTTCCCAGGGCGGCGGTGCGCACCTGGACAGAGAAGATGGCCAGATCGCACCGACTGTCGTGGTGGCGCTCAAAGTTGCCATGACGACAGTTATGGAAGACGGCTACCGTGAAAATATCACCACGACTGGTTCGGGTCAGGCCTACGTGTTTCAAAATGGTACCGTGACTGAAGCCACTTGGCAAAAAGACGGTCGAGTGAAGCCCTTGAAACTCATTGCGGCCGATGGCTCAGAGTTATCACTCGTGCGCGGTCAAACCTGGATCTCGGCTGTGCCAAACAGGACAGGAGCGGTCGCATGGCAGTAGAGCCAACCCGAAAAAAGATGATAAAAGAATACTGGCCAGCGTACTACCGCCGAGCACTCTTCGGGACAGTCGGTATGCAAGTTGTGCTAACCATCGTCGTTTCGGCAGCCTTGGCCGCAGCCGGTATGCCGGTTATGACAGTTGGGTTTTGGGTGGTGATTATCGCCATGCTAGCTGGTTCGATCGGCGTCAATGTCATCTTGATGAACCAGCTGACACGCCCGCTCAAGAGCCTAGCGGACGCGCTGACGCACGCGGCTGGTGAGCCAAGTGTCATCGTGCCACCAAACCCCAATGCCAAACATTACGAACAAAACGGCTTCAAACCGCTGCTGCAATATATCTATGAAAATGCGTCGAGCGGCGCGCAACCCGCCGAAACCGACCAGACACGCGATACCCAAAAGCTCGCCCAGGCATTTGACCAAACCAGTGCCGGTATCGTCGTGCTGGACGGCAACGGCGTGGTACAATTTGCCAACAAAAATGCACCGATTTCGACCGACAGCAATGGCGTCAAGCAGCTTGAGCTAGTATTTGAAACTGATGGTGCGCTAACAGATTGGCTCGCCTCTGTCCACGATACCCAAGTGCACGCCGAAAAAGTTTGGCAACGCGTACCCGACAAAATCGTCGGCGAAGAAGGCAGGCGTATCTACGACGTGGCTGCGACGTTCGAAAAGGGCAGTAAAGCCGAAGTTGTCTTGGTGCTATTTGACCAGTCGGCCATGTATCAGCCCGAAGACGACGCCCTCGATTTTATATCATTTGCTGCTCACGAACTGCGCGGTCCGATTACGGTTATTCGCGGCTATTTGGACGTGCTCGACATCGAAACTGACGGTATACTGCAGCCCGATCAGCGTGAACTTATCAAGCGCCTGATAGTCAGCGCCAGCCGCCTGTCTGGCTATATCAATAACATTTTGAACGCTTCGCGCTACGACCGCCGTCACCTAAAACTCCACCTAGTCGAAGATAGCCTGGTCGATATTTACGACACGATCAATGACGATATGATGCTGCGCGCCCAGTCGCAAGGTCGGATGCTGTCGGTGGCTATCCCGCGTGATCTACCGACCATTGCCGCCGACCGCTCCAGTTTGTCCGAAGTCATCAGCAACCTCGTTGACAATGCGCTCAAATATTCGCACGAAGGCGGACTCGTCAATGTCAAAGCCGGTATCGATGGCAACTATGTCAAAATATCTATTGAAGATCATGGTATCGGTATGCCGTCAAATGTCGTGGGTAACCTGTTCCACAAGTTTTACCGGTCGCACCGCTCGCGCGAAACTGTCGCTGGTACTGGTATCGGCCTATATATTTCAAAGGCGATTGTCGAATCCCATGGCGGCACAATTGGTGTTTTGAGCGCCGAGGGACAGGGGTCGGTGTTTAGCTTTACTATACCGATTTACGCCACTGTCAAAGATAAACTGCTAGCCGGTGACGGTATCAACACCGACTCCGGCATGATGTCGAGTGGTGGCAGCTGGATAAAGAATCATTCGATGTATAAGGGATAGCGGCTATGCCTCATGAGACAAAACGACGTTTTTTCTCATCGCGCGGGCAAAAAGGCGTGACTTTTTGTCCGGCTGCTCTTTTTCCTGAAACTCAAAAGCGAGGTATACTAGAACTATGGCGATAAAGACAATTTTGGTGATCGAAGACGACCGATTTATCGGCGAAATGTATATTCGGAGTCTGCAGCACTCCGGCTATGTTGTCGACTGGGTTGTCGATGGCAATGACGGATTAGTGGCCGCTCGCAATAAGCCGTATGATCTGATATTACTCGATATTATGCTGCCAGAAGTGCGCGGTACCGATATCCTACAGCAGCTCAAAAAAGGCTCATCGCCGATTGCGCCTCATGCAAAAGTCATCATCATGACAAATTTTGACCAAGACGAAGATTCGCGCGTCGCCATGGAGCAAGACGCTGACGGCTATTTGATCAAAGCCGAGATCACACCGCGTAAACTGCTCGAAATCATTCACCAACTCGATGCCACCTCCACCCCTGGACAGGCTGTCTAGGGTTTGGTAGTATAATGCAATCGTGAAGTGTCGGGGTCGCGGAACGTGACCGATTCCCGCGCGGAATCGAACCAGGTTATTGTAAAATTAATGTATGGTCGTATCGTCTAACGGTTAGGACATCAGGTTCTCATCCTGACAATCCGGGTTCGATTCCCGGTACGATCACCAAGAAAAATGCCTCAATCTCTGTGAGGTATTTTTCTTTGATTTACAAATTCTTCTGCACAAAAGTCAGCGCCGTGCCTGATTTGCCATTGCGGCCAGTGCGACCGATACGGTGCACATAGTCGTCATAGGTCTGTGGCGTGTCGTAGTTGATAACATGGCTGACATTTGGAATATCCAGGCCGCGCGCTGCGACATCGGTTGCGAATAGCACACGGGCTTGATTTGTCTTGAACTCATCGAGCGCACGGTTGCGCTGGCTCTGTGATTTGTTGCCATGAATGGCGCGTGACGATATACCCTGGCTATCGATATGATCCGACAGGCGCTGTACGCCGTATTTTGTCTCGCCAAACACGATAACTTTTTCGAACTCATCTTGGCCAAGTAAGTGCAGCAAGATATCGCGGCGATGCTCATTGTCGCGGTAATACACGACGTCCTGGTAGATATGATCAGCGGTTTCGGTCACTTTGACCGATATTAGCTCGGGACTACGCATGAAATCTTCGGCAATCGCTTTGATACCGTCACTAAATGTGGCGCTAAAACACAGTGTCTGTTTGGCGGCTGGCAGTAGGGCAGCGATCCGACGAATTTCGGCCACAAAGCCCATGTCGAGCATGCGGTCAGCTTCGTCTAGGACGAAAAATTCGACATTGTTTAGCTTTAACGACCCGCGGTTGATATGGTCGCGAATCCGTCCAGGCGTGCCGATAATAACATGTGGTCGACGGTCAAGAGCGCGCAGTTGCGGCACGATACCGACGCCACCGACACACAGTGCCGAATACAGCCGCATCCCAGCCGAAAACTTCTTGAATTCTTCGTCGATTTGCTGCGCCAGCTCGCGTGTCGGCGCCATGATCAGTACTGATTCAAATCGATGCGTATCAACCAGGCGATCGAGAATAGGCAGCAAAAAAGCCGCCGTCTTGCCGGTGCCCGTGTTGGCTAGGCCAATCACATCGCGTCCAGTCAGTGCAACCGGAATCGTCCGCTCCTGAATAGCCGTCGGCCGGAGATACCCAGCTGCAATTAACCGCTGCTGAATCGCTGGATCGAGCGCAAAATCACTAAACTGGGCTGTTGATAACACCAGTTCTGGCTGGTCGACCGCTGCTGTTTCGCGATTGACGAAGCGTGATTCGTGGATAACTTGTTTTGAGCGGCGGTTACCGCTACTTTTTCGGGTATTTCCGCGCGCCGGAGCAGCGCGAAAAGATCGCTTTTTGTACATATGAGACACCTTTCGTTCATCATAGGACCGATGAATCGCTAAGTGCTAAAAGTGAGCATTCATCCGAATTTTAGGTAAGAATACGTAAAACTCTGATAATCATAACCTAAATCTCTGCGAAATGCAATAGTTTTTGTGAAAATCATTGTACATGTATCTCGCTCATGGTAAAATAACAGAGAATTGTCCTCGATGCGAGCGAAGACAAAAAGTGTGAGAAATACCAGAGAGCTTTTTAAAGAGAGGGAATCAATACACTATCATGCGGATCACCCGTTCCGCGTCGTATCGCTTACAGCTCGCCACCACAACGACGCTCAAGAAAGTTACCACAACTGCACTGACTATTGGCTTCATGGCTGGCCTTGCCCTCTTCAGCCAAAACCTTATTCAGAAACCACAGATTGCTCATGCTGCAGCTACATCCGAAGCCTGCTTCGGATTTAATTCTGGCACCGGCACGATTACTAGCTACTACACCAACGAGGACAATAACACTGCAAATCCAGCCTGCCCAAAGGATGTCGAGATCCCGAGCACGATTGGGGGAGTGAGTACGGTGAATATCGGCGCTAGCTCTTTTTCTTTCAGGCAGCTCACTTCGGTAACTATCCCAAATAGTGTGACGAACATTGCCAACATGGCCTTTCGAGACAACCAACTAACATCGGTCATAGTCCCAAGTGGCGTGACAGCCATCGGTGATCTGGCTTTTGAAAATAACCCTATCGTCTCGTTAACATATAGCGGTACGACATATACTCCTACTAATCCGACGAGCGAACAGTGTTTTGTTTTCACCCCAGCAACAGGAACAATAGCAGGGTATAGATCGAATAGTATGGATCTTATAAAAAATAATGGCACTGCCTGCCTGGCCGAAGTGCATATCCCAGGTAGTATAGGAGGAGCTACAGTAACGACAGTCGGGAGTGCTGCGTTTTATGGTAGACAAATTACTGCCGTGACTCTTCCAGGTTCTGTGATTACGATCGGAGATAACGCATTTGACACCAATCAGCTCGTTGACGTCACGGTTCCTCCCGGTGTAGCTAGTATCGGAAATGACGCATTCTCAAATAACAAGCTGACTAGTGCGACTGTTCCGAGCAGCGTGACAGCTATTGGCACTTCTGTCTTCATGAATAACCAGCTAACGACCCTTCCTGCCTACTTTTCCAATCCCACCGTGACAACAATACCGGCGAGCACGTTTATGAATAACCAGATAGTAAGTCTATCCATACCGGGTAATATTACGACGATCGGGGCTGCCGCCTTTCGAGCAAATAGGCTTACCTCGGTCACTATTCCTGATTCAGTAACGTCAATCGGCCTAGGTAGTTTCTTTATGAACTATATTAGTCAGCTTTCCCTTGGCTCTAGCCTGACCAGTATACCAGATGGCGCATTTCAGATGAACAAGATATCTACAGTTGTCGTCCCCCATTCAGTAGCCTCCATCAATCCTACGGCTTTTTCCGAGCAAAACAATGCCGGCAGAGATATAGAAGACTACAGCAGCGCTATATACTTATGGTCAAACAACCCGGCAGTCGTTCAGTCTGCGCTTGACTCAATATGGTATGTCCGCTTACTCACAAACGGCAATCCTAATAATCTTACCTCGGGCATCATGAGTGAAAGTTGGTGGATGGGCGGTGACTCAAATAATAATGGTAGGACTGAGGACTCGCTTGGCGGCCATGTCATTGATGCCGCTTCTGCAACCTTCCGCTTCACGAACACCTCTGGCACTGAGCTCGCTCCCTCGGTGACCAGGACAGGTAGGATCTCAGAGGGCATCTTCATCTCCGACTATCTTGTCAAGAACGGTCCAACCATTGCTAATCCAGCGAATCCAGTCGAACTCTCCGTCTACCAAGGCGTCAGTTCGACTGTCACGTTTTCGCCCCCTGCAGTGAGCGGCTACATAACCCCAGCTCCCGCTAGTCTGGTGCTGTCAGCCAACCCATTAGCTAACACCCACACCTTCGTCTACAGCCCAATAATCTCATCTGTGAACTTTGGGGTACAGACAGCTCCGGTAAATGTTGAGAAAGCCCTCGGGGCGAGTGTCTTTCATACCGATACAGCCAAGGACTGCAGCCACATTGAATCGACCGAACTGCTCGCAAGCTCGAGCTTTACTGCACCAAACCCAACTGAACGCACGCTTGGCGGTCTCGCTTTTACTCTCCAGTGTGCAACAGCCGGCGGGGAAGCTCAGGTGTCTATTCAACTACCTACCACCATTGACTCCCTGGCAAAACTCCACGTCTACAAAAAAGACCAAACAGGTACAGTTACTGACGTAACGAGTCATGTCAGTGTCACCCAAAACGCCGCTACCAAAACCATCTCCCTGAGCTACAACCTAACCGATGGTCAAACCTTCGATGACGACCAACAAGCTAACGGCCAGATACTTGATCCGATTTATATTACGGTAGATGCGGATGCGGTTTTGGCGAGTACGGGGATGAGCGTGTGGGTTATTGGTGCTGCTGGTCTTGTGCTACTCACGGCTAGCGGGTTGCTGTTCGCACGCCGCCATGCCAATCGAATCGTCCGATAAACCAGTAGCACGTCTCGCCTCATTTGCTATACTTGACCAATGAGAAATTTTTACCAAGTCCTTTTGAATACTTTGATCGCTAATGTGACGACGAGCTACCTGTGGTTTGCGCTGGTGTTTTGGACGTATCTTGAGACAAAATCGGTTCTTGCAACGGGAATTATCGGTGGCTCTTATATGCTACTCGTTGCGCTGATGAGTTTGTGGTTCGGGGTTATTGTTGATCACAACAAAAAGAAACGCGTCATGGTGGCTGCGAGTGTTGCAACATCTGTCTTTTACACATTTGCCGGCATTGGCTTTTTGCTCCACAGCGAGACGCAGCTGACCGACCTCAGTAGCTATGCCTTTTACCTGCTAGCTGGACTCATTCTCATTGGTAGCGTCGTCGAAAATATGCGGAACATTGCGCTATCGACAGTCGTAACATTGCTCGTACCGAAAGGAGAGCGAGACAAAGCCAATGGCATGGTCGGTACAGTGCAAGGGGTGGCGTTTATGGTCACCAGTGTATTTAGTGGTCTATCCGTTGGCTTCTTGGGCATGGGCTGGACAATGGCTATTGCGGTAGCGCTGACGCTATTATCGCTCGTTCATCTGCTCACGATCCAGATCCCCGAAAAAGACATTTATCACGATCCAGCTATCGCGCAGACAAAGATCGACCTGGCTGGTAGTATCGCGGCTATTCGTTCGGTGCCTGGTCTCGGGTGGTTGATTGCGTTTTCGACCCTCAATAACCTCGTCGGAGGTGTTTTCATGGCACTTATGGATCCCTATGGTCTGACGCTGTTTTCGGTCGAGTGGTGGGGCGTGATGCTCGGCATTACTAGTACAGGGTTTATTGTCGGAGGTATCCTGGTCGCCAAAAAAGGTCTGGGCAAAAATCCCCTGCAACGTATGCTGCTCGCTAATATTGCGGTCTCGATCGTCGGCATGCTGTTCGGCCTACGCGAGTGGCCGTGGCTATTTGTAGCTGGTATTTTCGTCTACATGTGTATTTTTCCGATCATCGAAGCCGCCGAACAGACGATTATCCAGCGGGTCGTACCCCTGAAGCGTCAGGGTCGGGTCTTTGGACTAGCCCAAGCTATCGAATCAGCCAGCTCACCGATCAGCGCGTTTATCGTGGCGCCGATCGCGCAGTTTTCGCTGATTCCGTTTATGAACTCCGACACCGGACGCACCTCACTCGGTTGGCTGCTTGGTGACGGTCACGCACGTGGCATGGCGCTAGCTTTCATGGTTGCCGGCCTGTTAATGCTCATTGCGGCATTGTTTGCGTTCCAGACGCGCGCTTACCGAAACCTGTCTGTCGCATATCAAAAAGCCGAATAAAGCCTCACGGTCATTTTGTGAAATTTTTCACATAGTCTTGCTGGGGCGGCTCTCTATACTAGAACCATACCTAATCGGAGGAAAGTTATGACAAGTATTTTAGATATCGAAGGTATTGGCAAACAATACCGCGACAAACTAGTTGACCACGGTGTGAAAACAACCGAAAAACTGCTTGAAGTCGCCGGCTCAAAAGCCGGACGCGCCAAACTAGCCGAAGCAACCGGTTTTTCGGAAGCTCATATCCTGGAATGGGTCAACCGCGCTGATCTCATGCGCGTCAAAGGTGTCGGAGAAGAGTACAGCGACCTCCTAGAGGCTGCCGGCGTCGATAGTCCTGCCGAACTCGCACAGCGCAATGCCGCAAACCTAGCTGCAGCAATGGCAGACTACAACGACAAGCACAACACCGTCAACCGTGCACCATCAGAAGTTGAAGTCCAACACATGATCGATCACGCCAAAACACTCGACAAAGTCGTCACCCATTAATAGTTGACGCGTCTAAAATACCCGTGGCTCACCGCGGGTATTTTTTTGACTGACCTCTTGAATACCGAGGTGTACGCCTGGTATACTGACCTCATATGAGAAGCGTTACCGAAAAGCGCTCGCGCGACATCTTGCAGCTCGTTATGCTATACGCCCTTGTCGTGGCTGGCGGCATAGCGCTCGGTATGGGGAGTTACGTGGTTCTGACGCACGATACACCTCCTGCAACACCAACCCCAGTGGCCGTAGTAAAGCCCAAACCGGCTCCAGCGCCAGTCGTCAAGCCAGTTGTTTTTACCCCTGATTTTAGTCTGCCCGAAACGGTCAATGGCCTGGCGCCAGTGATCACACACATCGACACCAAACAGCCAGTGGTATTTTTGGGTATCGATGACGGTGCCTACAAAGACCCCGAGGTCGTGCAGCTGATGCACGCTAACCACATCAAAGCCAGCCTGTATTTATCAAAGCTCTTTATTGGCTCAAACCCGGATTTTTTCAAACAACTGACGACTGATGGCTCAGTCATCGAAAATCACACCTTAAATCACGATACAAACATGGTTCGCACTCAAAGTTACGCCCAGCAAAAACAAGAAATCTGTGGCATGGCCGATTTCGAAGAAAAAACCTATGGCAAGCGCCCCCGCTTTTTCCGCCCTCCAGGTGGCGCCTACTCGACAACCATGCAAAAAGCCGCCCACGACTGTGGTATGTCGGCTATTGTCACTTGGATTGCCAAAGCCAATGGCGGCTCGATGCAATATCAGATCGGTAGCGGTCTACGACCAGGCGATATTGTGCTGATGCATTTTCGGCCCGAATTCAAGCGTGATCTCCAGGCGTTTATCGATGCTATGAATGCTGCAAATCTCCACACCGAACTGCTCGAAAGCGCCCTACCACCCCAATAGTCACGTGCTATTTTTAGCCATATTCCAAGCTAATTCTCATGGGTTTCAAAGCTTTATTTGTCATAGTGAGCCCTGTCCTATAAACATGCGGACGGCCAAAATTGGTCTAAACGAAAGGAGTTTCTATGATGAAACAGCTACTTATCCCTGGTGTAGCCGTAGCAGGTATTGTCGCCGGTATCGCCGGCTCAAATATCGCGGCTAACGCTGAAACAGCTACCACGAGCACCTCAACTGCTGCGACGAGTGCGAAAACGCAGCCAAATGGCCCACACCAAGCCAATGGCAAAACTGAAACCGCGCTAACTGGCAGCGACCTGGAGAAGGCGACGGCTGCCGCAACCGCTAAAGTTTCCGGCGGAACAGTCGTGCGTGCCGAAACTGACGCGGATGGCGAGGGTACCTATGAGGTTCACATGCAGACCAGCGATGGCCAGATGACCACAGTTTTCTTGGATAGTAACTTCGCTGTCACCAGCCAATCGAGCGGTATGGGTAAGAATTTCCAGGGTCAACCTGGCGGTCACACCACGACCAATTCAACCACCAACTAACTCGGTCATGTCCGCCACATACAGGGCATCTACTCACAGATGCTCTGTATTTTTATCAGGCGGCGCGTACAATAAAAGCATGACGAACATCATTCATACGCACGATCTCACCAAACGCTACGGTCAAAGCCGCGGGATCGAGGCAATTAATCTCGACGTCGAAGAAGGCGAAATCTTTGGGTTTATCGGACCAAACGGCGCCGGCAAGTCAACCACTATTCGCACCCTGCTCGGTCTGATCAAGCCCACCAGCGGCGAAGCTACTATCTTTGGCCGTGACATCCTGACCGATGGTCCAGCTATCCGTGAGGAAATCGGCTATCTGCCGAGCGAAGTGTTCTACTACGACAATATGCGCGTTATCGACTTGCTCAAGTATTCGGCCAGCTTCTACCACAAACCAGCAAAACAGATGCAGCAGCGTATCCGCGAACTCGCCAAGCGTCTCGATCTCGACCTACACCGCAAAATCGATGACCTAAGCTACGGCAACAAAAAGAAAGTCGGTATCGTGCAGGGGTTGCTCCATTCGCCCCGTTTGATCATCCTCGATGAGCCAACTGGCGGCCTCGACCCGCTGATGCAACAGACGTTTTTTGACCTACTGCGTGAAGAAAACCAACGGGGAGCCACGATTCTATTTTCCAGCCATATCTTGAGCGAAGTCCAAAAAATGTGTCAGCGGGTGGCAATTATCAAAGAGGGTAGACTAGTCAAAGTCGAAAAAATGGCGGATCTGCGCGGTAAAAACTATGTCCGCTGCCAGTTCGAAACCGAGCAAAAAGTCACTCGCGACGCCCTGCGACTCGACGGTATTAACAATCTCCAGATCGATGGTTACACTATCAGTTTCCTCTACCGCGGCGACGTCAACCGCATTATCGCGCTCCTCTCTCAGTACAATCTGAAAAGCGCCTGGCTGGAAGAGCCCGAGCTCGAAGAAATCTTTATGCACTATTACAAAAAAGATGACTAGCATGAATATTCTGCATTTTGAACTCCGCAGCCTGCGTACCCGGACACTACTGTGGATCCTACTGACAATTGCGCTGATCGCTATGTATATGTCGATCTACCCGGCCTTTGCAAAAGATGCCGATCAGCTGCTCGCCACCCTTAAAAACCTGCCGCCAGCCATGCACCATATCATGGGCATGGGCGGTGAGATGAAACTGTTTAGCTTTTTGGGTTTTTGGGGCAATATCTTTCCTTTTATTACATTAATCGGTGCAATCCAAGCCTCGGTGACGGGGCTGGGACTGCTATCGAAAGAACCGGCCACCAAAACCACCGATTTTTTACTGACAAAACCTCGTACCAGGCAGAGTATTTACGGACAAAAAGTGCTCGCCGGAGCCATCTCGCTGATCGTCACCGCGGCTACCGTGACGGTCGCAGCTTTTTTGCTGGCAGCGGCGTTTGGGGCAGGGAACTTTGATGGACGAGATTACCTGATGTTCTGGGGCGTCTTCGCGCTCATCCAGGCCTGGTTCTTTAGCCTAGGGCTTCTGGTGAGTCAGGTCGTCCATCGACTCAAATCGACTGTGCCGTATGCACTAGCTATGAGCTTTGGGTTCTTTCTTTTTGCACTGTTTGGTATGATTGTCGGCGACGATGCCGTCAGGTGGCTCACACCGTTTCGCTTTATCGACTACCAAAAAATCGTGACTGATTCAGCCTACGACCCAGGACATTTCCTGTACGGCTGCGCTCTGATCCTGGTCTTTGTGGCCGTGAGTTACGTCATCTACACGCGAAAGGACGTGCCAGCAGCCGTATGAACGTCTATCTCCGAGAGCTCCGTGCTCACCGCAAGAGTTTGATCGTCTGGTCGGTCGTCATGACGGCTTTTATGTACCTGAGTATGGGTAAATATGCCGCACTGTCGGTCGACGCGGCGGCCTCGCAACAGCTCATGAAAGCCTTTCCTGAGACACTCCAGGCGGTGTTTGGCATGACTGGGCTCAACCTGACAGCCATCGAGGGCTACTATGGTATCTGCTTTATCTTTATCGCCGTCATGTTAGCGATTCACGCTGGGCAGCTGGGCGCCGAACTACTAGCAAAAGAAGAAATCGACAAAACTGCCGAGTTTTTGTACGTCAAGCCAGTCGCTCGTTTGCGAGTATTTGCGATGAAGCTTTTGGCTGGAACATCGATCATGCTCGTCCTGGCCGCGGTCACAGCGCTGGTTACTTACACCTCAATCGCCAGCGTCAACCATGGTAGTGTACCAGTTCACATCTTAGCTGTCTTTACGGCCGGACTTGCCGTTATCCAGCTCCTATTTTTTGCGATTGGTGTTCTCATGGCGGCAATAGCAACGTACCCAAAGCGCGCCGGTGCACTGGTAGCGGGACTGGTCTCGGCCGCATATATCGGTTACGTGCTCCAGGGGATGTCGAGTAATTTTGCGTGGCTCAAAAACATCTCGCCGTTTGCGTATTTCAATGCCAAAGATATTATTGCGACAAATAGCCTCGATAATCGATATATTTGGCTATCAATCATAGTCGCCATTTTTTCGGTCATCATGGCAGCCGTGATCTACAAAAAGCGCGACCTGAATACCTAGTTTTTGCCGATACTGCTTGCGGTTTGCTATAATTAACACCAAAGGAAACAACGTAGGGGGCATCACATCAAACCGCTTTTCATGACTCGGTTCTGGCAACGCCGCATTGCACTGGCGTTACTGGTATTTGGTTTGCTCATTTTGATTGGGTTTGCGGTCGAAACAGTCACGCCTATACTATACCCAAAGACCCGCGCATGGGCACCGCTGATCGATATCAGCCTGGTAGCCGCTATCGGCGCTGGTATTGCGGTTATCATTGCAGTCTATTCATATTTCAAAACTCACCCCGAAGATATCAATGAAAACGCTCGTATCTGTTATCTCCTGTTTTTGGCACTCAGCGGCACGCTGACAGTGACGGCTCATACACCGATGCCGTATCTATTTTTCTGGGCAGTGGCAGTGGCCTTTGCGCCAATTTTTGGTGGAGTTATAACAATCTTGTCACTGATTGTTGGTAACGGCTATATCCTCCTCAGCTCAGTGACGGGGGCAAATTATCCCCTGGATCAGATGATCTACCTCTTTACGACAGTTAACGCACCACTTCTCCTCGGGCTGATTGTGTGGCACGGCATCGAATCGACTAACCCAGCTGCCGAACAGACAAAGGAAGATCGAGCCTATAGCGCAATTGCCAAGCAATTACATCAAGCCTCTGGCAAATCCGACGTGGTTATCAAGACGATCGGTGAGGGCGTTTTGGCGCTCGACGGCAAAGGTGTGATTGAGCTTATTAACCCAGCAGCCCAGCAAATCGTGGGGTGGGGAGATGGCGATGCCCTCAGCCTCAACTACAAATCGGTCTTAAAACTCGTCAATTCACAAAACGATGAACTCGACCCTTCACAGGATCCGGTACAGATTGCATTGACGACCAATACCGCCTCGGCGTCCGATAGCTTTAGCCTCGTGACACAGTCAGGACGAAACCTGTTGGTATCAGTTGTGGCCTCGCCAATTGGCCAGCCTGGCATGGGTGCGATCGTCGTTTTCCGAGATATCACCAAAGAGCGCGCCGAAGAACGGCAACAAGCCGAATTTATCTCGACCGCGAGTCATGAGATGCGTACACCAGTGGCATCGATCGAAGGCTACCTTGGCCTGGCGCTCAACCCCCAGACCGCCCAAATCGACGAAAAAGCCCGCGATTTTATCACCAAAGCCCACGAATCAGCCCAACACTTAGGGCGACTTTTCCAAGATCTCCTGGACGTCTCAAAAGCCGATGATAGTCGCCTCAAAAATGATCCAAAACTGGTCGATGTTGTGCGCTTTAGCAAAGATATCGTCGAAGGTCTCCGACCAAAAGCCGACGAGAAGAAACTGGCGCTCATCTTCCGACCAATGCTCGGTGAAGATAGCCAGGTGCGTGACACGCTGTCTGGCCGTACGATTAGTCCAGTTTTCTATGCCAATGTCGACAACGACCACTTGCGCGAAATTGTCGCGAACCTGGTTGAAAATGCTATCAAATACACCCTTGAAGGGCAGGTGACTGTTGACGTCCAGGGTGACGATAGCCACGTCACTATCAGTATCGCCGATACTGGCCTGGGTATCCCGCGCGAGGAGCAGGCGCACCTGTTCCAGAAATTTTATCGCATCGACAACACACAAACCCGCGAAATTGGTGGTACTGGGCTCGGACTATACCTCTGTCGTCGGCTAGCCGAAGCTATGAACGGTCGGGTGTATCTGGAGAGTGAATACAAAAAAGGCAGTACCTTCTTCCTTGAGATCCCCCGAACCTCTAGCCTCGACGCCTCGCGTATCATGCAGGAGACGGAGAGTGCAGCGGCACATATTGAGAACCAAGTGGTTGAAGCCCAGCCGACGACACTACCCAGTGACGACCTGGTCGCCGCTGTCGCAAATGAGCCGCTACCACCAGTTGCGCCTGTCACGCCCACCCCTCAGCCAGCACCGATACTGCCCCAACTAGTACCGGTTATGCCTCAACCCATGCCGATCATTACACAGCAGCCGACCGCTCCTCCTGTCGTTGTTCCACAGCCAGTAGCACAACCGATGCCTATGCCGATGCCACAACCGATGCCACAACAACCACCCGTCGATACGTCTGTGCGTTTCCAAAACGTCCCTTTGAGCGCCCTCGAAGCCAACAAAGAGCACTTTGCTGAACAAATTCAAAATCGCAGCCTATCAATTCCACCTAGAGATCAACCATAAGAAGTATGGCAATTTCACACTACTAGCGGTACAATAAGAGGTAATTATGACAAAAATCCTATTAGTCGAAGACGATAAAAGCCTACGAGAGATTTATGGCGTGCGACTACTTGCCGAAGGCTACGACATTGTTTCTGCCGGTGACGGTGAAGAAGCGCTCGCCCTGGCGATCAAAGACCGCCCCAGTTTGATCGTGAGTGATGTAATGATGCCAAAAATCAGCGGTTTCGACATGCTTGATATTTTGCGCTCCACCACTGAGACAAAAGACATCAAAGTCATCATGATGACCGCACTGTCCAGCGAGGATCAGCGTCAACGTGGTCAAGCACTCGGTGCCGATCGCTATCTGGTGAAATCACAGGTCGGTATCGAAGACGTCGTCCGGGCTGTTCACGAAGTACTCGGCGATGCACCTGTTGCCGCGCCAACGACCAATGCGTTTAGCACACCAGCCCCTGCGCCAGCAGCACCCACCGCGCCAGCCCCTGTACCAACCATGCCAACACCTATGTCGATGACACCGCCACCCGTACCTCCGTCAGCGCCTCCAGTAGCACCGTCATCGCCACTACCACAGCCGTCTGCGCCATTTTCGACCAATCGTCCGGCTAACCTCGGAGATCGTGTTATCCATCCGCTCACCAGTAGTACACCTCCGACGAATTTTGCCGCCATGATGGACAGCGAGCTTCATCAGGCTCCACAGCCTGCACCGATGCCAGAGCCGGTCGCCCCACCAGTGCCAGATCCAACACCTGTCGCACCTGCACCGCAACCGATACCCGCGCCAGCACCTGCACCGTCGCTTGCTCCCGTTACGCAGCCAATGGTTCCACCGCTTGCACAGCCGGCACCAATGCCGACCCCAATGGCGCCACCAGCCCCAGCCGCGCCAGTATCGGGTTTGAATTTCGAAGAAACACCCGCTCCTGTACCTGCTGCGGCTCCTCAACTAGCACCACCACCTCCTGCGCCACCCCAAACTGGTGTATAATATCGCCATATGACGGCGGACACATCAATCCGACTCAACAAACACCTAGCGCTGCAGCTAGGTGTTTCTCGGCGTGAAGCCGATGACTTGATTGCCGCGCGAAAAGTCACGATTGACGGCGCTGTCGCCACACTCGGTGCGCGTATCTCGCCCAGTGCTACTGTCGCTGTCAATGGTAAACCGCTGGCCGCTGCCGATGTCGAAAAACAATACCTGGTGTTTTATAAACCTGCTGGATATGTCTGCTCGCGACGCGCCCAAGGCGATAATCCGACGATTTATTCGCTACTGCCAGATTCGTTCGATCATCTGAAACCCGTTGGACGCCTGGACAAAGATAGTTCTGGCGTCATCCTACTCACTAACGACGGTGATTTTGCTTATCAGATGACTCATCCAAAGTTCTACAAAACCAAGGTGTACGAGGCACGGCTCGATCACGCCCTCGAGCCGCTCCACCAACAGATGATTAGCGACTTCGGTATCGATCTGCCCGACGGCAAATCACAGCTTAGTCTCGTGCGCCTCCAAGACGGCAGCCAAAGCGATTGGCAAGTCACCATGACCGAAGGTCGTAACCGCCAAATCCGCCGGACTTTCGCCGCTCTCGGTTACGAAGTCATTGCCCTCCACCGTATTCAGTTCGGCAATTACTCGCTCGGTGATATGAAAAAAGGTGAGTATCGTCTCACCGAAGTTGTTTAGGTTATTCGAAGAAGAGTGGGTCGGGGGGGGGGGGGGGGGCCCCCCCCCCCCCCCCCCCCCCCCCCAGGACGTCACAGCGTGGGTACGCGAATACGTCCCTCCGTCGGTGCACCGTGTCCCCGTGGGGGCGGCTGCGGGGCAGGATCCTTCGGCTCTGAGCGCTCATTGGCCGCGAGTACAGCCTGCTTCTGCTCGTCGCTGATGCCAGCGTCGGCGAGAAGCGCTTCGAGCTGTTGTGGATCAAGCTTCCGGCGTCGTGCCATGGCTACTCCTTTCGTCGATCTCCATGGACTTTATAATCATACCATAATCCTTGGTATATCGCAAAGCCTTGCTCGCCGCATACCGCATCATATTGAGAGCAGCCTCTTTTTGATGAGTAGATTTAGCGGCGAGCGGAGAGTCAACGACTGGAATCATGCTCGGCCAGACACTCTGCCAAAAAGTTGGCGGCAGCGGATCCTCTGCGATCAATGATGCTACCTCATAAGCGACGGCAAAACCGATACGCGTAGAGGGTCGGCCGAGCTCATATGAGTATTCTAGCCGCGTCAAGTCATTCGCCTGAGCAAACATACTGGCGGCGCCTAGGTTATTGACAGTGCTCGCGAGAAATAATACATCAGTCAGTCGATGCTGAAGGTAGCTAGGGTCTGCCCGGCAGCGCTCTTTGAGTACACTAACATCGTCACCATGTAGAACATACTTTTGAATTGCAGCGTAGACCTCCCACCCAAGCAACGTTCGATCACTCACAGGCTCGACATCTCCGTCGGCAGTTATACAGAGCAGCCGCTCCTTGAGAAACTGCACCAGCTCTTGCACGCCATCCTCGAGCATATCGATAGCATCACCATCAAAAAGCATGATGGCCTCGCATAGACGGGTGAGGAGTGCTTCGTCATCGCTATCAGTCAATATTGTGGTCGCCCTGTCTATCAAATCCTGGACCATGTCGGCTGTCGGTTCATACCGTTTCAGCCAAAACTCTAGTGGCGTTGGTGTCGGCACTAAAACTCCAAGTTCGAGCTGTGGGGCGACAACTGAGAAAGTCTCAAGAGCGTCATAGCAGGCCGTAAATCTTTCACTAACCTGACGACTATCTATGATTTGCGTTTTATTGTAGTTTGGGTCAATTTGCGCCCAGGTATCGTCGAGCAATCTAGTCATCGTAACAGCATGGTACCCGTAGTCATTGCCGAGAACAGACCTATAGATTGCATTGCCTCTCTCTTGAAGCGCCTCGGTAAACAGCGTACTTCCCCCTGCAATATCTTGAAACTCCAGTGATTTTGTAATTGCATCAGCGCTAAGCTCGGTCGCATCGTATTGCTGGGATGTACACATGATACCCGCATGAAGTATTGGCGCACTAGCTCTGTTCATAAAACTTGCCGCAATAATACTCAAACCGAGACAAGTCGGGGAAAGCGGATTATGCGGGTATACGTCAATAAATTTTGGAGCTAGGCGAATCGGATGATAAAACTCGTAACTCATCTCATCTCCATCGATATCAGATCTTTGTACTTTTTCCTTCATGTCTTTTAGGCGTGCATCGAGCCATTCGATAACCCTGTACTGTTCTTCGGCCGATGTTGCCTGCCGATACGCTGCAATTTGAGTTTCGACGTCCTCACCGAGGCACAGATAGGCCTCACTCAGCAAGGCTTCACCTAGCGCATCTGCCCATTCAACAACACCTGGGGCTTCTTCAGTCACAAAAGACTCCGGGTATCGCATCATATCTGCTGGCTGGACAGGCATAGACCTTACTGTTACGAGATCTTCGTTGCCCAACGAGCTCTCTAGTGCCACCCTGAGACCATGAACACCTAGCTTCGCGATAATCGCCCGCTCATCAGATAAGAGAGCTTCTGGCCGCTTGATAGGATGGCGCACTATCAAATCCTCGACCATATGAGAGAAGGGGATGAAAGCCTGTTGCGCTATTAAATGATCCAACAGTACCTCATCCCGCAGGCCAGTTGATACCGGTAGCTTATCCATAATTTGTGTATTATACAATTTAGCAACGTTTTATCAAATACACGACTATACGCCCAGTGATATAAGATTAGGCGAGGGGCTCTTGACCAATATCCGCTAGGTGATATACTGCTTATGTTCGCAAAATGACGCGACCTCTGTTATAATTATGGCCAATGACCAAACTTCCTACCGTTGCTATCATCGGACGCGCCAACGCGGGCAAAAGCTCGCTGTTTAACCGTCTCGTCCGTTCGCAGCAAGCCATCGTCGCCAGGGAAGCTGGCACAACCCGCGATAATGTCGTCGGAAAGGTTGCCTACCAGCGTAATAGGGTAAACGCTCGGTACCAAGCGGGTGACCTGGAAGAGGGTGCTCCCACCGAGATAAAATCTCCCGATTTTAGCGAGGATGGGGCGAACTCCGGGGCAGGACCCGCGCCTAGCGACCTACGTGCCGACGCACACGGTTACGACGGGAGCGGGAAATGGAACACTAGTAAAGACGGTGAATTTATCCTCATCGACACCGCTGGCCTTAAAGACCCGACCGACGAGTTTGAAGCTGGCATCCAAGACCAGATCGAAGATGCTGCCGAAGCGGCCGATGTTATATTGGTCGTTGTCGATAGCACCCAATACCCTGGCGATGAAGAGCGAATTGTCGCCAAAAAAGCCCTCAAAAGCCGAAAACCCGTCATCCTAATTACCAACAAAGCCGACCTCAAAGAATCCCTCGAGGACGACGAGTTCCGACGACTTGGCGTCAAAGATATCATCCGTACTAGTGCCGAGCATGGGCAGGGGATCAGCGAGTTACTAGACCGCCTAGCAACACTACTACCCGAAGCTCACGAAATCGAACCCGATGACGTGCTGCGTGTCGCCTTGATCGGTCGTCCAAACGTCGGCAAGAGCAACCTATTTAACACTTTGGCTGGCAAACAACAGGCACTGGTGGCCAACGTTGCTGGTACGACACGCGACCTCAACCGCGTCGAAGTCACCTACAAAGACCGCGCGATCGAACTCATCGACACCGCTGGCGTGCGCCGCCAGGGCAAACAAGAGCGGGGAATCGAGAAATTCTCGGTACTGCGCACCATGAATGCTATCGAAGAAGCCGATATCTGCCTACTACTGATGGATGTGCATGAATTGAACGTGCAATTAGACCAGAGGCTAGCTGGTATTATCGAAGAAAGTGGCAAAGGCCTGGTGCTGGTTGTCAGCAAATGGGATTCAGCCGAAAAAGATGCCTACACGCGTGACGCTATCGCCCCGAAAATCGCGCACAATTTTGACTTCGTACCCTGGGCGCCGCTGATCTTTACCAGTGCTGTCACCGGTCAAAATGTCACGAAACTATTTGATATCGCCCTGCAGATCGACGCCCGTCGGCAGCAAAAGACCAGTACGCGGGCGCTCAATGACGCGCTGTCGGCCGCTGTCCAGGCTCATCCACCGGCTGGCCTCAAGAATTCGCATCCGAAACTGCGGTATATGGTGCAGACCGATACCTCGCCGCCATGGTTTGTTATCTACGGTAGTAGCCTCAAATTCCTGCACTGGAGCTACAAACGCTACCTCGAGCGCCAGATCCGCGACCTCTATAACTACAGCGGTACACCGATCAAATTTAGCTTCCGCGACGAAAAACAGATCAAAGCTAACAAACAGCGCATTGCCGAAGGCAAAGAACCAGTCACAAAAGCCTACAAAAAACGCAAAGAAGCCGAAAAAAAAGAGGCCTATGAAGCTCATCGTCGCGCTCGGTAACCCCGACAAACAGTATGCCCACACCAGACACAATATCGGCTTTGCGGTTGTCGATAGTTATGCCCGCAAAATCGGTGCGACTTTTGCACCAAAACCGAAATTCCACGCCGATATTGCCGAAATCGCCGGCGAAGAAAAGATCTTGCTTGTCAAACCCACTACTTACTACAATCTGATAGGTGAGTCAGTACGCGCTCTGAGCGATTTTTACAAAATAGCCCCAGTCGACACCTTACTCGTCCACGATGACCTAGCCCTGCCGCTTGGCACTATCCGCACTCGTATCGGTGGTAGCGATGCCGGCAATAACGGTGTGAAATCGGTCAATCAGCATGTCGGCGAAGCAACGGCTCGGCTGCGTATCGGTACCTGGAGCGAGCATCGTGATTCTATCGACGATGCGACGTTCGTGTTGTCGAAATTTACCCCCGCAGAACTCGAAACTCTCACCGCTATCACGCCAAAAATCACTGCTGTTATCGAGCTGTTTATCAGAGGTGATTTTGCGGTGACAACACATCGATAAGATTGTGTTCTCTTTGCCAAAGAACCCTACACCCTGATTCCCCGACAAGAAAAATATACAACCTCCCTGTTCCTTTCTCGAGGAACCGAACGAACTACTTTTGGTGCAAAAGTAGTCAAAACATTGGGGCAGGCTTCATCGCTCCAGGACTTTTCATTTCATACTCTTGGCTGTCTGCGCGCGGAGCAAAGCTCGTGCTCGACATACCAGGAGTCTGCTCTGAAAACTCTTGGGCGCCTGCAGGTTGCCCCAAACCCCATTTATATTGAGCGGCTCAAGAGCCGCTGATAATAGTGGCGTAGCCACAAAACCAAGGCGGGGTCCGGGGTATCTGGACTGTCCGGAGCTAGGGGGTATGTGATCTCTGGGAAGC
Source organism: uncultured Candidatus Saccharibacteria bacterium (assembly GCA_964401035.1). GTDB lineage: Bacteria > Patescibacteriota > Saccharimonadia > Saccharimonadales > Saccharimonadaceae > Saccharimonas. The sequence goes on from CAYNWV010000002.1 coordinate 122,954, forward strand.
GAGGACATGCAACCAACGAAGTGTTGCCCGCAGCTTCACCGTGAGATCACATAGCACATAGCACCGCGACAGGAAGCCACCCCGGCGGTTTGTCTTACTTTGCCGGGCAAAGTAAGGCCTTTTGGTTCTTTGGCAAAAAAGAACTAGGATTTTGCGATCAAAAGGAGGTCGTTCGGTTCCTCGAAAAAGGAACGATCTGTCTGGTTCTCCGCAAAGAGAACAAGTACTAAACCCCTAAAGCCAAGATCACCAACCCGACAAAAACCATCCCGCTCACCAGTACCATAGCTTGAACCGTCCCCAGTCGCCGCGGCTGTTCATGGATACCCGGTATGATATCACTGGCCGCGATATAGACGAAAAAGCCACTGGTCAGCGCCAGCAGCTCGGCCTCGGGGATGTGCAGCATATCGTTACCCAGATACACGATCAGCGCGGCAGCGAGTGTCCCGAGTGCTGTCATGATATTCGCTAGCATGACTTTTTTGTCCTGCCAGCCACGCGACAGCAGTATGCCAAATGTCCCGAGCTCTTTTGGTATCTCATGAGCACTGACAGCCAGCGTCGTAATCAGTCCCGTCACTGGATTCGCCAAAAAAGCTGCACCGATAGCAATACCATCGATAATGTTATGTACCAGATCACCCAGCATCATCAGGCGATTCTGGTGTTCGCCCCGCTTTTCACCGTGATGTTCATGGTGGTGATGAAACCAGGTTGCTGTCCGCTCCAAGATAAAAAACAACGTGAAACCGACAAGCGCCCAGATGAGCAGCGCCCTCGGCTGACCAAGTTCGAAAGCCTCTGGCAACAGATCGAAGAAAGCCGCCGCCAACAGCGCTCCCGCACCAAAAGGCAATGCAATCTGGATAGCCCGGTTGCGTCGTCGTTCGGTCAAAAACAATAGCGCACCACCACCAAGCGAGATCACGCTACCGAGCACGATGGCTAGTATCATCAAAAAAAGTGTCATATCTCTACAAATTGTATCATGCCAAATAGTTTTACTTTTCCTGGTTGAGATGTAATAATATAGATAATCTCGAAGCATAGACACCGTCATGCTCCGGGATCGGAGCTTGACAGAAATAGGAGCAGACATGGATCCATATGACACCGATATAGCATATGGCGCGACACAGCGTGAGGTTGCCCGAGGCCCTCACCAGGCATGGTCACTCGCAGAGCGGATCGACCAGCTCGTTATGCGCCTGCTCGTCCTGCATAAACGGTACCCAACGATTCTTCAGGGAGGCAGTGGGGTACTGTGGCAAAACCGTACCGTGCTATACCACGGCCTCATCCTCCCCATCGACACCGGCCTGGGCGCCTGGATGGAGTGCGATGACCCCTGCAAGCTGCCGTATCTGATCGGCGATTTCGGCATCATGGTGTACGGCAAGGGCGACACCTCCAGTCTCGTCCGACCCGACCTCGATGACCCCAAGCAAACCGCCGAGATCATGCGGCGCCTGCGCCGCACACTGGTCTACCTGTTGTGGTTCGGCAGGTGGCCGCGACTTGCACGCTACCTGCTCAACTTCTCACCGGTGTTGTCACCCCCGAGTCCCATCCGGACTAGGGGATAACACCAAGCTCCGCCCCGGCTGCACACCCTGCAGCCGGGGCAACCCCCCCTGATACTAGCTTCAAAAAACAAAAACGACTCCTTTAGAGAGTCGTTTTTCAGATTGGCGTCAGGTAAGGGTGGGCATCACCTGGCGCCAATTTGCCCTTCGTCCCACCCTATCGGGTAAACGTGATCCACCTCACATAGACGAGCGATCCGCTGGACAAAGGGGTTAGTATACGTGCGATACTGTCTAACGATATCGCAGTGGAGGGTAGATTACTACGATATATATCACACGCAACCTAACATAAGTTAGAATAGGGGGTATAAGGTGCTTGATCATCCCCTAGGGGTAATCAATCGTCCTCATATTAGCACGACTTTGACAGAAAGTCAATACCTTTTGACATAGATTTGCATGAAAATCAATAACATCTCACCAGATAAGCATAAGTATCTCCAGATACTGTCTACTATGGACAAGCCAGTTGATACATTGTATTACCTGGGCACTCTGCCAACAGCTCGCCGACCGACACTGGCTATCGTCGGTACCCGCAAGCCAACTCGCTACGGTACAGAGGTGACCGAGCGCTTTGCCTACGAACTGGCCAGCCGAGGTATCGTCATTGTCAGTGGTCTAGCCCTCGGGGTCGACGCTCTGGCGCATCGGGCAGCGCTCGACGCTCACGGTACGACTATCGCTGTCCTGGCTAACACTTTGCCTGACATCACACCGCACTCCAACCGCGGGCTAGGGGAGCGAATCATCCAGGAGGGCGGTGCGATCGTATCAGAGATGACCGATGACGATATGTTCGGCAAATGGAGCTTTCTCTACCGCAACCGGATCGTCAGCGGGCTATCCGACGCCATCCTGATCACTGAAGCCGGCGTGCGCAGCGGTACACTGAACACCGCCAGCCATGCCCTAGCGCAGGGCAAAGAAGTTTTCGTGGTGCCGGGCAATATCACCAGCCCGCTGTCGGCCGGTTGCAATAACCTGTTAAAACAAGGTGCTTTGCCCGTGACTACCCCTGAAGATATCCTCGAAATTATCGCGCCAGATCTGATATCGGCGCAAACTTCGCTGGCGCTCGGTTCGACTCCACTGGAAACCCAGGTGATTACCCTGCTAAAAAGCGGTATTCGCGATGGTGACGACCTACAGTCGCAGCTCAATCTGGAACCAGCCGAACTCGCCAGCACACTCACCATGCTCGAGCTGACCGGTGTTACCCGGTCACTCGGCGCCAATCAGTGGACACTCCGTTCATAGCGGTAGTGCTATATTGACAAATATGCAATAATTTGCTACAATGCATCAGTCCCGCGCAGAAGCGCAACAAACTTCGTGCGGACAACCGCACATCGAAAATTAGGGGTCACAATGACAAATACCTCCGCCAAGATCGCACTACCCGAGCTAGTCAAGGATACGTGGTGGGCGAGCATCATCGTCGCCCTGTTCGTCGGCTTCATCGCCGGCATGCTGTTCGGCAACGTCCAGGGGGCGCAGTCGCGTCCCCTCATTCCGGCCTTCCCGGACGGCTATACAGCCGCCAGAACCTGTTTGCTCGGCCAGACGGCTCGAATCTTCCAGGCCTCAACCTCAGACAGAAGCGACCTAGGAGAAAACGGCGTCGACGGTGCGGTCATCAGTGACCGCGCTGGCGGCACACCCGCTGGTGGCGAACAAATCGGCCAGTTCCATGGGACTGAGGGCGGCTCATCCATCTACGTCACTGTCGTTGGCTGGGTCGACACCGGCTCCGCCGACGCTCGGCTGTCGCGGAACGCCCCCGACCGTCAGGGTCGTTACTGGTTCTGGGTCTACTCCCAGGACGACGACCGCCACGGCTGGGTTGTCGATGCCGGCCTGGATGACCCCGCAACCGGGAAAGCGTTCGCTCGGCTCGCCGAGTGCCAGCTGACTCAGCGATGATGTGCGACGTGGCGCGTGGAGATTCGTCTTCACGCGCCACAAAGCCACGAAAACAGTAGTACACCCTAGGGGTGTTTTTTATTTGTCATCCGATGCATAAGCGCGTTGACGCCTAACTGGCTTTGTTATATTCTATTAATACCACAAGCTTAAAGAAACCTCAGCCTAACGAGGTAAGAGAAGGGGAGAAATTATGCCAATAATAGGCGACGAAGGTGGAGCCAATGATAACCCATACGCCGGTTCAATTGTACCTGGTGTATATGGCCAACCATACGCTGAAGCAGTTCCGACACCTCCACCTGTTACTCCGGTAATAAGTGGGCGCAGCGTACAGAATTCGGTGAGCAAATCCAGTGCCGCAGCGGCAGCAAAGCGAGCCGCGCAACAAAGAGCTGACCAACAAGCACTCGATGCGAGGCGCCAGCAAGAAGAGGCCGCTGCAGCTGCAGTCTTGCAGCAACAGCAAGATGCACAGGCCGCTGCAGCAGCCCAGCAGCTAGCCGACCAGCGAGCACTCGATGCGCAGCGTCAGCAAGAAGAGGCCGCTGCAGCTGCAGTCTTACAGCAACAGCAAGCCGATGCTGCTGCAGCTCAAGCAGCCCAAGTGCAACAACTTAAGGGTTCAGCGACGCAAGCTGCAGCGCGTGAGGCTGAAAATACCTATCTCGATCAAGCGAAATCAACCTATGGTGGCCAGATGAACTCGATGGGCTACTCGCAAACTCAGTCCGTCAATAAGTATGCTCAGGAGAATAATGCTCCTTTGAAAGCTGCTGCCGCTGATGCACACGATGCAATGATTTCTGCAGCTACGGAAGGACCGTCTGGAAGCGCTATTGCGCAGCGGAACTATATTGATCAGCTCAACAAAGCCGGCGCACAAGGTGGTCAAGCAGGGTATACCTCATCAGGCCAAGCACAGGAAGGTGACTATACCGGCCCATCATTTGCTCCAAAAGCGGCGGCAGGAACTGGCGCCCCTACTGTCACTACTACTCATACCGTCACATCCAGCGATACCCTGAGCGGTATCGCCGCCAAGAACGGTACGACCGTGGAAGCAATCGCAAAACTTAACAATATCTCGAATCCTAACCTCATCCGCGACGGTGCAGTCCTCCAGATTCCAGTAGGTGGCAAGGGAGCAGGCGGCATCGGTGCAGCCAGTGATACATCAGGTGGCATCGGAGCAGTTGGCGCTGTAGGTGCTACTGGCGGGCAAGGAGCCGGCACCAACAATGGCGGTGGTGCAACCGGTGCTGTTACGACACACGTCGTCACGTCTAGCGACACACTCAGTGGCCTAGCAGCAAAACACGGCACGACCGTAGCAGCTATCGCGCAGCTCAATGGTATTAAGAACCCAGATCTGATTATCGATGGTACGACGCTGAAAATCCCAACGGGTGGTCAAGGCGCCGGCGCTAGTAGCTCAACCAGTAGCCAAGACGCAAGTCAGTTTGCCCTGCCAGGCACTGGTGGGACACACGTTGTTCAGTCTGGTGACACCCTGAGTGAACTCGCGGTCAAATATGGTACAACTGTCGATGCTCTCGCAAAACTCAACAATATCAAGAACCCTGATTTGATCTACACTGGATCGACACTGAAGCTCCCAGAAGGTGGCAAGGGCGCAGGTGGCGGCATGACCGGCGGCGACCCAAGCAATGCTTCGGCAGCTGCACCAGTTGTCGGTATGCCACCGGCACCATCGGCTGGCTATCCGTAGACCGTTCGACAGGCTCTTTAAAAAAGAACCCGCGCAAGGGTTCTTTTTTATGCTGGTAGCAATGGCTCGTGGTAGCGGCTACCGTAGTTTAATAATCACTTCGCCCGAATCGTCCCATGTCCCGCTATGGCGCGAAACATCCGCCCGTACAGGAACAGTACTGACAAATGTTGACTCTTCTGTGGGTGTAATAGTGTAGATGCGATCTGACGACCCAACATCATGCGCCACTGTCGGCGCGGCATCGGCCAGGCCAATATGACTGACTACCTCTGTGTTTTGGGCATACAGCTTGTCGTTTTCGATCTCTTTGGCGATCTTTTGTTCGGCCACACCTTCCAGGATGGCTAGGTAGTAGTCTAGCCCGCCAAGCTCGTTCACGTTCGTCAATTTACCACCATCGAGCACGTAAATAGTGTCCATCAGCGCCAGCAGCGCCTTGCGGTGCGTCACCATCAGGACGGTTTTGTGCTGCACAATCTGCATCAACGAATCTCGGATATAGTTTTCGCTTTTGGCATCGAGTGCGGCCGTCGGCTCGTCCAGACATAGTATCGGCGCATCACGGATCAACGAACGGGCAATCGCCACGCGCTGGCGCTGTCCACCACTGAGTGATGAGCCATTCTCACCAGCCGGCGAGTTGACGCCCATCGGTAGTTTGGCGGTAAATTCTAGGACATTAGCCACCTCAAAGGCGTGCTTGACCTCTTCGACCTGCACCTGTCGATAGACATCACCGTCATAGACATTTTCCAAAATACTGCCCGTAAACAGCTGCGGGGTCTGGCTCACCCAAGCGATTTTTTGACGCAAGCCTTTAAGCGAAACCGACTGCGTATCGACGCCATCTATCATAATCGTACCGGCTTCGGGCTCAATAAACAGTGGCAATAGCTTTAGGAGCGTGCTCTTGCCACCACCACTCGGACCGATGATAGCGACTTTTTCACCCTGGCTAACATGGAGCGTCAAGCCATCAAAGACCGTGTTGCCATTGTACGAGTACCGCACATCCTGGAAATCGATCACGCCCGAAACATTCGTCATCATTTGCTGATCGCTGCGTAGGTTTTCGACGCCCTCGTGGTCACTGAGCACTTCGTAGATACGCCCGACATCGATCACGCTCTGTGCCCGCGCCGTAATACGGTGCACCAGCGTCTCGACCGGGTTGAGCAAATACCCCATATAAGTCATAAAGATAAACAGCTGTCCAAATGTCAGCTCACCGCGCATGGCAGCCGAACCACCAAAGAACATCACGACCGATGTCGCCAGGATAATCAGCAGTGAGTTCGAGTACTGCAGCAGGTTACCCCACATCATGCTCGACCGGCTGGCATTGTAGCCGGCATTCCACAGATCATCGACACGCATCAATAGCTTATCCTCGAGCGTAAAAGACTGGACGGTCTCGGCGTTATCGACCGCTTCGTTGATCCGCGCCGCGGTTTTTGTGTTAATTTCCATGAGCCGATTCGAATAGATACCGAGACGAGGTGAGATGAGTCGGATCATCAAATAGAGTAGCGGCATCAGGACGACCGATACCAGCGTCAGCACAATATTAAATGACGCCATAATAATCAACACGCCGATAATCATAATGATGGAACTAATAATCGAAGCTGTCGAACCGAGGACGAGATCGGACAGACTGTTTGTGACCACGTTTTGTCGATACACGTAGTCGCCTTTGGCTAATCGTTCCTGGTGAAACAGCGGTAGGTGCAGAATATGACGGAATGATTCGATCTTAATCGAGCGATTCAGCCAAAAACCGATCCTCAGCAGTAAAAAGTCAGTCATCCAACTAAATGCCGACCCAACCAGAAAGATGATGAGTGTCATCACGCTGGTAATCGCGATCAGAGCCGGTGTATGGGTAAACGACTCGAGCGGCCACGGTGCCGGAATCGTACCGAGCGCCGAATCAGCCATGATCTTTGTCGGCCAAGGCCGGAGCAGGGTAAAGAGCGATTGCACGAGTCCGATGACCACTACGATAGCCACGGCCGGAATAGCGCGTTTTTGGTATTTTTTGAGCCAGGTTTTGAAGTCGGTCTTTTTGGCACGGCTGTTATTGCGGATCGCCCATTCCTGCAGGGCTTTGTTGACGTCATTTCGCGGCCAACCAACACCGGTCAGGACATCGGCCACCATTTCAAAAGGTACGCCAGCCGCAATTGCCATATTGATAGCTTCGTAAAGCTTTTGCCTCACGGCCGAGACCCCCTCATAACGATAAGCATGTTGCTATGTATTATATGTCATAGAAAATCACATTACCAGAGTTGCATCTCTATATTTGCCCGTTTTTTGCGAAAATAACATTTGCTGTTAGTATAGGTTGCTGTTGTATAGTGAGAGGGCATATGTCAAAAAACCTTGTTATCGTCGAGTCACCCGCCAAAGCCAAGACTATCGAGAAGTATCTCGGTGGTGACTTCAAGGTACTCTCAAGCGTTGGCCATATCCGCAGTATCGCCAAAAAAACCAAAGACGGCACGCCACCGATTGATATCAAGAACAATTTTGCGACAGTCTATGAGATAGATCCCGAAAAGAAAAAAGTTATCACCGAACTCAAAAAGCAGGTAAAAACTGTCGGCGCAGCCAATGTCTGGCTGGCAACCGATGAAGACCGCGAAGGTGAAGCAATCGCTTGGCACCTCTGTGAAGTGCTCGGTCTCGACCCCACCAAAACCAAACGGATTGTCTTTCACGAGATTACAAAATCGGCTATCGAAGCCGCCATCAAACAGCCACGCACTGTCGATATGAACCTGGTGCGCGCCCAACAAGCCCGTCAAATCCTCGACCGGATCGTGGGCTTTGAACTGAGCCCGGTTGTCTGGCAAAAAGTCCCTGGTGGCAAATCAGCTGGCCGTGTCCAAAGCCCAGCTGTTCGACTACTCGTCGAGCGCGAGCGCGAGATCATGGCATTTGAAAGTAGCGCCGAATTCAAAGTCACCGCTATTTTTACCCACGGCAAGCAAGAGTTCAAAGCCGAACTAAATCGTCGCTTCGGAACTGAGACCGAGGCAACTGCGTTTCTGGAGAGTCTGAACGGCGCAACCTTCACTGTCAGCGACATCCAGACCAACCCCGGCACGCGAAACCCTACCGCGCCCTTTACCACGAGCACCCTGCAGCAAGAAGCCAATGCCAAACTAGGTATGGGCTCCCGCGCTACTATGTCAGCTGCCCAAAAACTCTACCAAGACGGCAAAATCACCTATATGCGAACCGACAGCGTCAACCTGAGCGGGCAGGCGATTGCGGCTATCGCCGACTACGTCAAACGCCTGTATGGGCACGACTATAGCCATGTCCGCAAATTCAAGACCAAATCAGCCAGCGCCCAGGAAGCCCACGAAGCTATCCGACCAACTGACATCTCACGCGAAGATGTCAGCGGCGATAGTTACGAGCAGAAATTATACGATCTGATCCGCCGTCGCACCCTGGCCAGCCAAATGGCACCAGCCAAGCTGGAAAATACGACGGTGACGATAGGGATTAAGTTGGAGAGTTTGAAAGTTGGAAAGTTAGAAAGTAACGACGACACACCTATCTTTGAGGCCAAAGGCCAAGTTATTACATTTGACGGCTTCCTGCGGGTCTATAATCTCTCAAACAAAGATGATGCGATCTTGCCCGAAGTCCAGAGCGGCGAAGTGCTCGAACCCTATCAGATCGAAGCCCGCCAGGTCTTTGCCCGTCCACCAGCCCGCTACACCGAAGGTTCACTCGTCAAAAAACTCGAAGAACTCGGTATCGGTCGACCATCGACCTACGCCACTATCATTAATACCGTCCAAACTCGCGGCTATGTCGAGCGCGGCGAAGATGAAGGCAAGCCCCGCGATATCATCGTCCTGCAGCTGCTCGATGGCAGTGTTGACCGATCGATCGTCGAAGAAAAGACCGGTTCGACCAAGGGCAAACTAGTCCCGACGCCAGCCGGCGAGCTCATTGCCGACTTCCTGACCAACCACTTTGAGACTGTTGTTGACTACGGCTTTACCGCCAGCGTCGAGCAGCATTTCGATAACATTGCCGACAATACCCTCGACCGTAACCGCATGTTGACCGATTTTTATACGCCATTTCACGAATTGATCGAAAATTCCGGCGACATCGACCGCGCCAGTGTCGGCAACACTCGCGAAGTCGGCACCGACCCAAAAACCGGTCGAGCCATTATTGCCCGGTTTGGTCGCTTCGGGCCGATGCTACAGCTGGGCGTCACTGAAGACAAGGCCAATAAGCCACAATTCGCCCCTATGCCCCGCGGCGCACGGATCGAGGACGTGACTATTGAGCAAGCGCTCAAAGCCTTTGAGCTACCACGTCTAGTCGGTACGACCGCAGATGGACAGGATATCCGGGCAAATGTTGGGCGTTTTGGCCCCTATATCCAGGTCGGCAAGACATTTGTCAGCATAAAAGACCACGACCCACGCGAGATTAGTGAGGCCGAAGCCCGCGAGTTATATGCCGCAAAGCTCAAAAGCGAGGCCGAAAAAACCATCGCCGACTGGGGTACCGTCAAAGTGTTAAATGGCCGATTTGGTGCCTATATTACCGACGGCAAGAAAAACGCCAAAATCCCCAAAGATACCGACCCAAAGAAACTATCCGAAACCGAAGCCAAAAAACTGCTCTCGGAAGCTCCCGCCAAATCCAAAGCTCGCTACCGCACCCGTGCCAAAAAATAGGTTTGTGGTACGATTTTTTGACCAGCACTTGTATTTATAGTATAGTTTAGCTGTCCCTTCTCAAGAGAAAGGTGTGGTCGTCATGACCGCAAGAAAGCATCGATTCGAAAGCAGCATCGCCCCGAGCGAGTGGAGGCGAATCTACCGTGAGGTGCGTGCCTGGGCTGACTTCGCCGACAAGATGGGATATGACCTCTGGAGCCTGCTCCACGGCCTGCAGCTAAGCTACTTCGAGGACGACAACAACCGTCCCTCGTGGATTGCCGAAGACGACGCTCCGCACACCCTCAACGGTAAAGCGGCTCACATTTCGTGGCCGAGAACAGAGGAGGGATCCGTCTTTACTCGCAAGGGGTGGCTCCGTTGTCTGGTAGGTTCATACGAACGCGGAAACATGGGTACTCACCGCTACTACACCCGGTACGAGTACCTATTCTACGTCGACGCCGAAGGACAGGTTGTCCGTGTCCTATTAGTCGGCTACCGGGAAGCCTCTTAGCCCACCCAAGTGACGAGCCCACTCGCTGACGATGTCAGCTCGAGAGAACTCGCCAACGGGTGGGTTCGTCATATCTGTTAATTTGACTATTGACAGTTCCGTGGTTAGCCTCATCATACTTTTTTACAATAAAAAGCTCGAAAAAAGTATTTACCATAAGCGTCGAAGTTGTGATATAATTATGGCAGACGAAAATATGTTTGACATCTTGGAACTATTGTTCTATAATCTTGCATAACGTACTATAACAAATCTAAGAAACGGTGAGGCAGAGAGGACATAGTTATAACGCCATGAGTGAACCTGTAGCGAAAGATACTGCCGCTGAACTAAAGTCAGCAGTACAGGACATCCTAAAGACAATCGATCAGGAGCGTGAACGCGAGATCATCACGCGGCGTTTTGGACTGTTTGACCGTAAGGAAACTCTAGAACAGATCGGCGAACTGCTGGGAATCACCCGTGAGCGTGTCCGCCAACTCGAAAAAGCCATCCTGATCCGCCTCAAAATCGCTGCTGATGACGGCAAGATCCCTGCTGTTGTCGATACCGAAAAGCTCATCGTCCGCGACCTCTCAGAAAACGGTCGTGTCGCCCGTGTTCAAGATATTGCTAGCCGCATGACCGGCAAGAGTGAGGGCACGACTCGCGCCCACCTGGCATTTATCGGTGAAATCTCCCCGAAGCTGACGACCGTATCCGAAAACGACAACTATTTCCAGGGTATCGGTATCGCAGAGTACGGTGACGAAAAGAAAGTCAAAAGCCGTGTCGATGAGATCGTCAAGACCATCAAAAAACAGGGGTCACCGCTGAGTATTGAAGCGCTGTACGATCAGCTGGACGGCTACGAGACACCTGAACAAGTCCGTGCCCTCGCTAGCCTCTCAAAACTCCTGGCGCACCTCAAGGGTATGTGGGGTCTTACCAAATGGCCGACCGTCAACCCAAAGAACATCCGCGACAAAATCTACGTCATCCTAGCCGACAACGGCAAACCAATGCACTTTAGCGCTATCGCTACAAAGATCAAAGATAGCGACTTCAAGCGCAAAGATGTCACGACACAGGCCATCCACAATGAACTGATCAAAGACAAGCGATTCGTCCTAATCGGCCGCGGTATCTACGCGCTTGATACGTGGGGCTACAGCAAGGGCACAGTCAGTGATATTATCCGCGACGTCCTAGCGGGGGCGGGGGAGCCCTTGCACCGCGACGAGATCGTCAAGCGCGTCCTAAAAAGTCGCCAGGTCAAAGAAACAACTATTCTGTTGAACCTCCAGAGCAAACCCGAATTCAAGCGTGTCGCCAAAGCCACTTACAGCCTGGCTGCCGAGAAATAGGCCAGTCTCGACTACAAAATAACCTCGCTAGCATCCTAGTGGGGCTATTTTTTAGCTCTTTCATTTTTATACCGCTAACCCTTGCATTTTACCTCTGTTTGTGATACAATCGACCTCAGTTATGGAATTCATCTCGGCGGTCTTTACTTTCTTGCTCCAGTGGTACGTTTGGATTCCAATCGTCCTCATCCTCGGCTACTTGACCTGGCGCAATAACCAACAGGTGAGAGTTGTGCGAAATACCGAAAGCGTTCTTCTGGTACTCGAGATCCCAAAAGCCAACGATAAGTCAGAACTGGCGGCCGAACAGCTGTTTGCCAGCCTCCACGGTATCTTGCGCGACGCCAAAGAGCTCAAAGAAAATGGCGGCTACCAAGAGCACCTGAGTTTCGAAATCGCCTCTGTCGGTGGCCGTATTCGTTTTTATGTTTGGACACCAAAAACTCTCCAGAGCTTTGTCGAAGGTCAGATATATTCACAATATCCAACCGTTCAGATCAGTGAAGCTGACGAAGATTATGTCAGCCACGAACGTCAACACTCTGTTGTCTACACAGCTGAAGCCGCTCTCACCACGACCGAATACCTACCGATCAAGACCTTCCAAAGCTTCGAGGTCGACCCGCTTGCCGGTATCACTGGCACGCTCGCCAAGCTCGAAGACACCAACGACGAAATCTGGATCCAAATTCTGGTGCGTCCGGTTGCCGACGATTGGCACAAAGATTCCGAAAAATGGGTAACTAGTGTCCGCAGCGGCAAGGGCGGGGGACTACTCGGCACTATCGATATCAAATGGTTCACTATGCTGATCGAAGCTCTCTGGCAGGCGCCCGAAGGCGGCGAAAAAGCCAGCGCACCAGAGATATCTGATCGTGACAAGACGCGTATTGGCGAAGCTGAGAAAAAGGCTACCAAACTAGGCTACCAGGTCAAAATCCGCCTGGCCTACCTCGGTGACAATCAGGCTAATGCCAAATTGCGAATGCAGGCCATCATCGGCACATTCAAACAGTTTAACTCCACCAACCTCAACGGCTTCAAGATGGCGAACGATAGCTTCAAAAAAGAAGACCTGGCCAAATACAAGAGCCGTTTGTTCGCCGACCGCGGCTATATTCTGAATATCGAAGAAGTCGCCAGCGTCTACCACTTACCGCATACCAATGTCGAAACACCAAATATCGTCTGGGCATCGAACAAAACCGCTGAACCACCCGCAAAATTACCGGTCATCACTGGCAATGCAGCTGTCGACGAAAATATCAGCGCCTTTGGCTTGACCAATTTCCGCGGCATCAACCACCAGTTCGGTATGCTGCGCTACGACCGCTCACGCCACATCTATATCATCGGGCAGACCGGTGCTGGTAAATCTGGTACACTCGAGCTACTGGCACTCTCCGATGTCTTCCATGGCCAAGGCTACGCTATTATCGATCCGCACGGCGACTTTGCGATCAATAACATGAAATTTATCCCGGGCGCACGCCTGGACGATGTGGTCTATTTCAACCCAGCCGATACCGACCATCCACTTGGTTTTAACCCACTCGAAGTCACCAACCCCTCACAAAAGACCAACATCAGCTCCGAAGTAATTGGCGTTTTGAAGCGTATGTTCGGCGAGAGTTGGGGGCCGCGTCTCGAGTACATCCTGCGCTACACTATTCTGGCGCTGCTCGACCGTCCCGAGACTACCATGCTCGATATTACCCGCATGCTCACCGATAAACGGTTCCGCAAAGAAACCCTCAGTTATTGCCGCGATACCGTCGTTCTGCAATTCTGGAATGTCGAATTTGATAGCTGGACAGAGAAATTTCAGGCCGAAGCTATCGCGCCAGTCCTCAACAAAGTCGGTGCTTTTACGGCCAACCCTATCATCCGCAATATTATCGGCCAGCCCAAAAGCACCTTCAATATCCGCGAGATCATGGACGACGGCAAGATTCTGATCGTCAATCTCAGTAAGGGTCTGATTGGTGAAGACAATGCCGGTATTCTGGGTGCCTTTCTGGTAACAAAGATCCAACTGGCCGCCATGAGCCGCAGCGACATCCCAAATATCGAAGATCGCCGGCCGTTCTATCTGTATGTCGACGAGTTTCAAAACTTTGCCACCGATTCATTCGCCATGATTTTATCCGAAGCTCGCAAATACGGCCTCAACCTGACCGTTGCCAACCAATACATATCACAGATGTCCGAGACGGTGCGTGATGCCGTGTTCGGCAACGTCGGCACCATGATTAGTTTTCGCGTTTCGGCCGACGATAGCCCGATATTATCCAAGCAGTTTGAGCCTCAGTTTGAGCCTCAAGATCTGTTGCAGATGCACAACCGTAACTTTATCATCAACATGGTAATCAACGGCGAGAAAGCGCCGGCCTTTAGCGCCCGTACGCTCAATCTACCGACCGCGACCTCTGATAATACGCATCAAATCATTGAGAACACCCGGACTCGTTATGGCCAACCACGCGCGGTCGTCGAAGCTGCTATTTCAGATCGTATCTTACCACCGCAAAACCTGCAGTCAAAAGGTAAGGGCAATCCTGGCTATACTGACAATCAAAAGAAATTCCTAGGGGAAGAAGGTATCTTGCCGACAGAGGTCGCGCCTCTGGCGGTCGAACCAGCGCTTGCTAGTATCGCGACCCATAGTGTCGAGCAGGGAACAGTAGCTGCTTCTCTTCCGCCGACCGAGCGAGAGTCGTCCGAAGACGATAACGAGCCGAAAAAGAAGCGCAAGCGCACTCGTAGTCGCAAGAAAAAACCGGGTGATAGCCAGCAGGCAACACAGCCAGAGGGCAGGGTAGATATCCCTTACGTGCCGGCAGCGCCTCCTCGCTCAAACACTCGTGATGACGCCGACCCAACAATCCTAAGACTTCACTAGGCGGCGTTAGGTGGACTCATACCAAACACTCGGTATCGCCAACATCGTCCTCCTGATTATCCTCATCTACGTGTTGATCGTCCATTTTCCGACATCGTCTGGCGCTAACACGACATTTGGCCAGCATGCAGCGCAGTCACGAGCATTGCATATATATTACATTGCCATCTTTGTTTCAACATTTGTACCACTTGCTTGGCTATTGATGGTGTATATCGTGCCAAAATACGACCTCCCAGCGGCCGTGACGGTTCTAGGCTGGCTGGCAGCACTCTCACAGATCATGAGCGCCTGTATACCCGAATCAAGCCCCAAACGAACCCGCTGGAGCCGTATCTTCGCTGGCATCACTGCCGGTATCATGGCGGTGCTTGTCTTGCTATTCATGCTTGCCACACCGACGATGCGCTATTATTCGATGGTTGGCGGCATGTTTATGTCAGCCGCGGCTTTGTGGCTCCTGATACGCCATCCGCACGGTGCACTGATCGCTCAGACAGCGCTGTATCTCGGATTTTTTATCCCATACACCGCACTCTTGCTTGGATAGCAAGGGTAGGGGCAATCTCGCCCCCTACTCTCTTTTTTGACAATACTCGTCGCGAGCACATGAAACATATAGAACAAATATAGAACATATCCGATGATCTAAATAACACTGCGTGGCGTGCCATAAATCGACCAGCAATCCAGCGAACTGAAAAAAGGCACCGCGACCATGGACATGTGAGTCACGGCCATAGTCAGGGGATCCACGCACGAGCAGGGCGGTCATAGTGGGGCATATGAAAGATTTTTTGGAAATAAAAGTTGGATAAGTGAATCATGTTTTATACATAGAGTTAACGTCGCACAATGTTTGTTTTACGACATTGAGCTTAGAGGACAAAGATGAATCAGCATCCATCCAAACCGAGTGCCAACAGATGATACTGGCACTACTATCGGGGGGTAGTGATCTGCTACACGGCGTGTAACTGCATGCACTGTTTCCATTTTTATTCCACGTCATGTACCATGGCGCGTGTTGTGCATTTTGACATCATATTTGGTCTTTGGCCGCCATCTCATGAATTATCCACAGATTTTTATATGTTTTGACTTTTTTCATTTTTTATATTCCCCTACTACTTTTTCCTATTTTTGTCGCTATTTGCATTTCTCCACTTTCGATGTTTATATATAGTTTTTTCTATATACCGAACAAAAGTAGAACATCACTCCACGGTAGAGTAGAGTACCTGGAGCTACTTATAGAAGGCTCGCCCGCTGACTCGAACATCGAGGTATTGGGGTGTGACAGCATGCTGGGTGAAATATTGGATAGACCGCGAAGCATCCTCGGCCTGCTCCCCTACGGGGCGATCGATCGAGAATTTTATTGGATAACTGACCGTTGCGCATTTGACTTCAATCTGTCTGGTTGTATTGGCCGGCAGTATAATATCTGTTACCTCGTAGCCATGGGTGCTCATACGACCAACGACCTTACCGATAAAGCCTAGAAACCGGTTACTCGCCAGGACTTGGTTATCTTTCGCCTGAATGCCAGTTTGATCGACAACCTGGACACGTGGCTCACTGTAGTAGTTGCGTGAGAATGCGACACCTTCGCCATCGACATACATGTGTGCTCCACCAGTTTGCCAGGCAACGACAGGTTGTCGAAACTTTAGATAGACTTCAGCACGTGTAAAACCGTTTAATGCGACATCACCTGCTACTGAAGCAACTTCTGGTGCGTCATGGTTCTGGAGATAGCTCGCTAGCCCAGCCGTATTGAGCGAAAATCGAAATCGCTCGCCTGGATGTCGGTTCAAATAATCAGTAATCTTTGCCGTATACAGTGATCGGTCTGGTGAACCTCCAACGGAAGCCGCGACCTGCACCGTGCCAATTGCTTGATACAGCAAAAAGCCAAGACCAGCCGCGAAGAGTAAGCTCATCAGCAGTGCCATACCCGCATGACGTCGATGTCGACGCAGATGATGCGTGTGAACACGACCAGACCGCAGCTCCGAACGATGCTCGTTGGCGCTAGCGACATCGGATGATAGGCTACCTGTGAGCGTCCGATTGCGCCGAAAATTGTAGCGAGTTTTGAGGTCTTCAGCAGTTGCACGAGCCTCCCCGCTCGGCTCAGTAGGATTCATGCGTCGGCGTGGTGTCGACTGTTGTTTTTTTGACAAAAAGACCATATGACTACTGATAGTATAGCATTAGCGCTTTGCCGCCGTCACTATTAAATCGACCAGATCAGTTGCTGCGTCCGGCTTGGCAAATTCATGGAGCCGCTGACCAAGCTGCTTTCGCTTCTCTGGGTCTGCCGCTAGTGCCCGGATCGCCGCTTCCATCCTATCATCAGTCTCAATATTGACATTATCAATAACAGTCACAGCATCTGCCTTTCGAAAAACTTCCGCATTTTTGAGCTGATCCCCTAACTGATGTGCTGGTACGACCACGACTGCTTTACCAAGTCCCGCCAGTTCCTGGAGAAAGGTTGCACTTCCCCGGCTGACGACAATATCAGCCGCCCCGAGCAACTCATCCATGCCATCATAGACAAAAGGTACAACTTTGAAATTATCGCTCTTTGGTGCTGCGTCCGATGCCTCATCGAAGCCGCCCTTACCTGCTACGACATAGACGCCCAGGTCAGCAGCCATGAGCCGCTCCCCTGCCCTTGCCATGGCGAGATTGATACTCCGCGCACCTAATCCCCCGCCAACAGCGACAACCAGCAGCTTATCAGGGTCAAAACCAAATTTCTGTTTGTAGGCACGCTGCTCTGCTTCGGTCTTTGGCGCAAACTTTGCAGCAATCGGCACACCGACATAATGCGACTTATTCGCGGGATAATGATAGTTTTCAAGTGGCGAACCAGTAGCGATGATGTCTGCCCATTTGGCGAGAAATCGGTTCGTGAGACCTGGTCGAGCATCCGAATCATGAATCACCAGCGGCACCCGCAGCAGGTGCGCTGCCATACCGACTGGCAGACAGACAAACCCACCCTTCGTGAAGACAACATCGGGTTTAAACTGGCGGATGACACGTAGACTCTGGAAAAACCCTCGAGCAATCCGCAATACATCGCGTAGATTACCGCTGACAACTTTTGGTACCGTAAAGTGCTGCCAAAACGTCAGATGAGCATAGCGGCGAAATTTGCCAGCGCTGATCACCCGAACCGGTACGTTGGCCTGCTCCATAAGACCACGCGCCTGCGCTTCAAAAGCCGCATCGCATAGAAACATCGCTTCGACATCTTTGTCGCGCTTCTTAAGCTCTTGTAGTACGACGGCGACTGGAGTAACGTGACCCCCCGATCCGCCGCCGGCTGCCAGAATCTTCACCATCTGCCTCCTTGTTAAACTCTAGTTGACTATGGGATGTAAATTTAGAAATCTGAAAAGCTAATCCAAGTGCACCGGTCATAAAGATCATACTCGTGCCACCAAAGCTCAGTAACGGCAATGTGATACCGGTCAATGGGAAAATACCGATCATCGAACCAACATTCAGCACCACGTGCGCTGCGAGCCAGCCAAAGATACCCGCTACCGCAAGACGCATTGCCACAGTAGACATGTGGTCAACAATTCTCACTAACCGCATTAACAACGCGGTAAATAATCCCAGGATAACAGTGACACCGACAAACCCAAAGGTCTCGCCCATAATTGCAAAAACCGAGTCATTGATCGCTTCCGGTAAATAACCGGTTGCCTGGATACTATTGCCAATACCGCGACCAAATAATCCACCAGTGCCCAGCGCGATCATAGCGTTGCGAATATGATACCCTTCGTCGTCGGCCGCTAGCGCAGTGTGATTGTCACCCTGGAAAAATGTCACGATACGCTCCATACGGTGCGGTGCGATCACAACAGACACAACTGCCAAAATTACTGCACCAATGAGAAGCTTCATGCCGATCTTTTTGCTCACACCGCTGACCATCAAAATCGAGGCTACAATCGACGATAACGCCAGCCCTGTCCCCATATCTTTTTGGAGGATAACGACAAAGAACAATGCCGCAAGTGTCACGCCGATTACCGGCACAATGGTTTTTTGAAAATCATTGAGCAATCCCTGCCGAATCCGCACTGACAAGAACGTTGCAAGATACATCAGAATAGCAAATTTCAAAAATTCTGCCGGCTGAAACCCGCCAAACGGACCGAGCTCAAACCACCGGCACGCACCAAGACTACACTGCGTGATAGCCGGAACATGTACCACATTACCAAAGAAAAATAGCACTGCGCACATGCCCAGGCCAGCAATTAGCAGGTGTTCGGCGTGTTTTTGAAACCAACCAAATGGAATTTTCGAAACAATCACAAAAGCTGCAATCGATAACGTGAGGCTAACGACCTGTTTGACCACGAAATACGTATCGCTATAGCTAGCACCCTGCGCGTTATTGAGAACATTGGCACGCTGCGGTCCTATCGCATACATCACGACCAGGCCGACCAGCATCAAAAGTCCCATAAAAAGAACGATCTGGTAGTCTGGTGCGTGTGCCCGCTGCCCCGACGCAGTAGCGGCTGGCCGTGCAGCACGACGAATGAAACGATCAATCACTGGATATAGCCTCCGGCCAGGGCGATCAACAGCCCGAGAAATCCAGCCACGCAGCTGATCACCCAGAACCGCATAGTGACTTTGACTTCTGGCCAGCCTGTCGCCTCTAGATGGTGATGCAGTGGCGCCGACACAAAGACTTTGCGATGAAATAAGCGTTTACTGGTGATTTGGATCAGGCTCGAGCCAGCCTCGATGACAAATAGCACGCCGATAATCGGCAGCAAAAACAGCGTATTCGTCAGCATCGCAACCACACCAAGTGTCGTGCCGAGCGCAAAGCTGCCAACATCACCCATAAAGAACCGCGCTGGATATATGTTAAACCAGAGATAGGCTAGTAGTGCGCCGACAACAGTAAAACACAACCCGGCAAGCATGGTATGCCCCTGCAGTAGGGCGATAACCCCAAAAACCGCAAAACTGACGCTTAACAGTCCGCCAGCCAGGCCGTCCAGTCCATCGGAAATATTCACAGCATTGCCTGTCGCGACAACGGCAAAAGCAAAGATCGGTATGATCCAAGCACCCACTTCCCATGCACCCAGATACGGAATATGGATCGAACTATAACCCAGCTTGACGTAAAAGAACCAGCCAAGCGCCACCGACAGCACGGTGATCATCAAAAACTTCAGGCTCGTCCGTAGCCCCGCAACTCCCCTGCCCTTGCCGCGCACGTTGATAATATCATCGATCAAACCGACGATACCGCCCCCAACCAGTGACGCAATCGGCAGCCAAGTCTGCGCGCGATCACGGTTAAACACCAGGGTAATCGTGGTGATGGCGATAACCGTAATCACCCCTGCCATGGTGGGGATATGACGCGTGAATTTCGCGGCATGTAGTTTTGTAAAAATTTCCAATTTCTCGCCAGTTGTACTGACGGCACGCTGTCTTTTCCAGAATTTATATTTGTACGCAAAGTACGTGTAGATTGGCGTCAGCATCATTGCCAGCAAAAATGCGCCAACGCTGAGTAGAAAAACGCTGCTCATTTCTCCGGTAAATGTTTGTAGTTTCATAGAGTTATTATCTATCCTTTCGGTTGTAGCTTCAAGTAGTCGATCATCCAGTTTGAGATATCAGTGAAAATTGGCAATGCATCGGCGGCGCCCTGAAGGTTCATACCCTTCCCAGATAGCTCCACCATGACGACGTAGCGAGACGGTGCACCTACCTCACCGCCAAAGCCGAGATAGGTCGCAATTGTCTGATTATCGACATATTTACCGTTTTCGATAGTCTGCGAGGTGCCGGTTTTACCGCCAATATAGTAGCCTTTTTTGTCATGACCAGCATAAAATTCTTGGCGGGCCTTATACACCATCTCACGAACTGTCCGCGAAGAGCTGTCTTTTATGACTCCAGTGTAGGTTTTTCGCGCTTCGGCCGTCTTGAAATCACCATTGGTGTCGATCGTGCCTGCAACCACTGTTGGTGTATAGTATGTGCCGCCATTTATCGCTGCACCAAAGCCAGCCGACACTTGGAGCATGGTCACGTTCAAGCCCTGGCCAAATGTCATATTCGAGTAGCGTACGGCATTACCCTGAGGGTCAGATGGCGGGATAATCGTACCCGCAGCCTCGTTTGCTAACTCAATTCCTGACCGTTCAGCTAGCCGAAACTTATTATGAAAATAGTCATACAGCGTGTCACGCGCCTGTCGATTGATAGTCTCGCCGTCTCCTAGACGCTGTGCTATTGTGACGGTACCAGTGTTAAATGACCAGTTCAAGGCGTCTTGCATAGTGATGATACCGGTCTTGCGCCCCATACTTGCGTTTTTGATAACGATATCGTCGACTCGAATCTGGTCGGTGTTGTTGTATGTCGAATCTGGCGTGATAACACCTTTGTCGATACCGGCAGCAACAGTAAATGTCTTGATGTCAGAACCTGGCTCATATGGATTTGAGACAGTATTGTTGTTAAACGCCGCCGCGTCTGTGACGCTATTTAGGTCTGACGGGTTGTAAGTTGGGAGATTTGCCATAGCGAGGACTTTGCCGGTATTTGGATCCATCACGAGGACACTGCCCTCTTTGGCGCCAGTTCGCTGCAAACCATCGGCCAGTGCCCGCTCAGCCTTTGCTTGCACGTTCCGATCGATCGTCAGCACAACATTTGCCCCATCGACGGCCGCAACTTTGACGTTTTTGTCGCCAACTGTCAGTGGTACATCCCGAACATCGGTGACGGTTTTCAAGATACCATTTTGACCTTTTAGCAGCTTGTCATTGGCTTGCTCAAAACCATATTTGCCGTCACCTTCAGCATCAACAAACCCGAGCACCTGGCTAGCTAGCTGACCCTCTGGATAGACGCGCTGACTGACGCCATCAAAACCGACTCCGGCCAGTCGTTCATTTTTTAACATTTCAGCCTGCTTACGTGTCACTTTCGTGGCGAGCACTTGGTATCGTGAGTTTTTGGCGTCAAGGTATTGACCGAAATCTTTGCGCGTATTGCCACCAGCGATACGATTAATCGTATCGATCACCTGACGCTTATCGACAACAGCCGTCGGGTCAGCCCAGACGGTATAGACTGTCTCGTTCATGACCAGCTTGTTTGGCTTGTCGCCGTCCATCGTGTAGATTTCGCCGCGCTTCGCGTGGAGCGTAAATTGTTTGATATATTCACCGTCAGCTTGCTCAACATAATAACTATGCTGGACGACCTGAATATAAAACAGCCGAATCACAAAAAGCGCCATAACGGCGATTACCAGTATAGCGAGGAGACGAGTCCTGTTTCCTTTTGTGAATGCAAAATCCATAAATATTATTCGGTTACATGCTGAACGTCGGTCGGAGCGGTCATGTTTTTCGCGACGCTCGAGTTTTGGACTGTT
This sequence comes from uncultured Candidatus Saccharibacteria bacterium, assembly GCA_964401035.1. Classification (GTDB taxonomy): domain Bacteria; phylum Patescibacteriota; class Saccharimonadia; order Saccharimonadales; family Saccharimonadaceae; genus Saccharimonas. Next base: position 145,140 of record CAYNWV010000002.1, read on the forward strand.
TGCATAGCGGTCAGGCGAGCATTTTCAACTTCGAGATCTTTTTTCTGGTCACTCAGAGCCGAAATCTTGTCCTGCACCTGGCTTGCCGTATAGTCAAAGCCCGAAGCACGAGTCGCCTGTGTCAAATAGATCAAACCGAGGACGGTAATCATCAGTGCGACAAGTACGGTGTGCGTGACTGGGCCAAGCTTGACAGCAGAAGCAAATGCAACTGTGTTTTGGTTGCGACCCCAGTTGCCCTGGCGCCTACCGTTAAATTGTAGTGTACGTGTATATGACATTGTGGTGGTGTCTTTTTGTGTTAAGTTTTGTTTTTTTGATTTTCCGCCGCGCTGGCAGAAACTCCCTCTATACTTGGAGTTTCTGCCGGCGGATGAGTATCGCTACTCGTGGATTATTTGAAGCGGACGACGACTTGCGTCTCAACCGATTCGTTTTGCACTGGGATGTGTAATGGCATATCCCTTCTCCTTTTGTTTATTTTTCACAGCGGCCCGGAGCTTTGCACTCCTAGAGCGCGGGTTGTGAACATCTTCAGTGTCGCCCAAGACAGGGTGTTTTGTCAAGACCTGCAGCTCAGCTTCATAGCCAGCTTGGGTCTCTTCGGCAAAATATCGTTTGACGATCCGATCTTCTAGGCTATGAAAGCTAATCACTGCTACCCTGCCACCCGGCTTCAGTAACCGGCTCATAAGCGGCAAGGTGCGTTCGATCTGACCGAGTTCGTCGTTGACGACAATACGGAATGCCTGAAATGTACGCGTAGCAGGATGGATGCGACTCCATTTGCCAACGTGGGCGGTTTTGATAGTATTCGCGAGCTCTTCTGTTGTGTGGTACGGTCGATGTTTCGTGATAGCGTCCGCATAGCGAGCACTAACGCGTGGCGATTCTTCGCCATACGTTCGAATAATCTGCGCAATCTCGTCTTTTTTCCATGTGTTGGCTACCCTTTCGGCTGTCAGTGTTTGGCGATTGTCCATGCGCATATCGAGTGGACCGTTTTTTGTAAAAGAAAACCCTCGTTCAGCTCTATCGAGCTGTGGTGACGACACCCCCAAGTCAAGTAGTATGAGGTCAAACATGACTCCATCATTCGCAAGTTCTGTCGCTGCCGACAGAAAATCTGCGTGGAGTAGTTTGGTGCCATGCTGTGCGATGTCATGTAGCTCGGCAATTGCATTGCTATCACGATCGACCAAGCACGACTCCTCGTAGTTTTCGGTTCGAGCTAACACTGCGCGCGCGTGACCGCCATACCCAGCCGTCAGGTCGAGATAATTCTCACCTTTTTTTGGGTCTAGTAGTCGCAACACTGCATCGAGCAGAACCGGAACATGAAGTGGTGGATGTTCTTTAGTACTCATATCCCCTTTATTCTAGCACGCTAGGTCAAAGGGTTTTCGAGATCACCAAACTGGTAGTGAGATTTATTTTTGTTTTCGCATAGAAATGTTTGTTTTTGTATAAGTGAGGCTTTCGGCGCCGACTATGGGTTCTAGGAGAACTCATATAGATTTGCCTACTGGCCTTGAGAGACTTATGTGTGAGGTGGAGTTTTTTGGGAGGTGTTTTGGAGGAAGGAACGCCCGACTGTTTTCATGTGGGCCGGGTACCCACTGCCTCACTACCAGATTGTTGATCTCGAGGATATCGATTACGTCAGATTGTTAATGAACGGTAGCAAATCAGTTGGTAAGCAAAATCTTATAGAGCTGTCTTCGGCGACTGTAACCGCCAATACGCGCCCGCTCTGACGGCAACAACATCTCTCGTGATCCCGGCGTAATCGAGCAAATGCTGTTCGACTGTCACCCTGCCCTGCTTTTGGTCGAGCTCGGCGCTCGATTTCCCAAAGCGGAAACGAACGTTCAGGTCGGCGACACGTTCATCGAGTACGCTACCCTGAAGTTCAGGTTCAACGAGTTTATCCCAGGCATCCTGAGAATACATGTGGAGGTAATTACCGAACCCTCGGGTTAAGACGACGCCGGACTGCATTTCTTCACGTAGCTCAGTCGGTATCGTTAACCGACGTTTGTCATCGAGCTTTCGTTCGAAGTAGTCCATGTGACTAACCTGTTGTCCTTACCTTCCCGTTGATTGATGTTTTTTAGTTTTTTAGGTGGTTTTTGTGTGTGGCGGTGGGTGTTACCCACTTTTTTCCACTGCCCTCACTATACTACCCACAATTACCCACTTGCAAGCCTATTTTTGACAATTGTCCATAAAAATGAAGTTATCCACAGAATTGTGGATAACGTGAGCTCTTTTTCTTTATGATTTAGGTGAAGTAGATACGCATCAACTGACGCGCCGTGGCATCGGGGTCATGACGAATGAAACTTCGTGCATGGGCGATCGGATCGCTCGACTGGTCACCCGACCAAGCGCTTTCGGCTACTAAATCAGCCGCACGATACCTATAGTGCTGTTTTTTGAGGATTGTTTCATCATAATCGACCGGTATTTCGCCCTGGTGTGCGTATTTCTCTAACAGTTCAGTGCTCGGATGCTCTTTGTTAAACACCACATAGTCCAAGAATGCGCCGCCAGCTAGACGCTCAATTTCGCTTGCAAAATCATGCACCATGAACCCATCAGTAGAACCAGGCTTTGTCACGAGGTTACAAACATACACACACGTTGCCTGCGTCTCGCGCAGAGCCTGCTGAATACCGTCTATGACAAGTGCAGGCGCTAGGCTTCCATATAAGTTACCTGGAGCGATCACCACCATATCAGCTTTCATAATAGCTTGAACGGCAACAGGGTTTGCTTCTGCCTGCGGCTCCAGCCAAATCTTTGGACGCTTCGCGATCGCTGATTCACTAATCGTAAACTCACCCCTGACCGGCTTGCCGTCAGCACCTTCAGCGCAGAGCGTCACATTTGTCAGCGTGATTGGCTCGACGCTGCCAGTGATATTTAAGACTTCGCTCGCTAGGTCAACTGCTTCCGCAAAGCTACCGGTCATTTTTTCGAGAGCCGTTAAAAATAGATTTCCAAAGGCATGTCCCTTGAGTGCACCGTCGTCGAACCGGTAGTTGAATAGATCGCGAACTTTTGGCCCATTACTGAGCGCGACCAGGCACTGACGAACATCACCCGGAGGCAAAACGCCCAACTCATCACGCAGCTGCCCGGTACTGCCGCCGTCATCCGCCATGTTTACAAGCGCCGTTAGATCCTGTACATAATCTTTTAACCCACTCAGGAGCGTAAAGCTACCAGTACCACCGCCGATCACAACGACGCTTGGTGTGTTCTTCGCATATTCACGTTTTGCCATGCTATAACCCCCGAATCTTTTTTATGACATTGCCGAGCCACACTGCACTCGGTCTCAGCGTGCGCTCCTGTGTCTTATAGTCAACTGCTGCGAGACCGAACCGCGGCCATCGACCCTTATCCCATTCGAAATTATCAGTCAAACTACAATGTAGATACCCAAACAACTTCACGCCTTCAGCCATAGCTCGCTGCATAGCCATGATCGACTCTGTCAGCCACCATTGACGCTTCGCATCTTCGCCATCGGCCAGGCCATTCTCTGTGATCATAATTGGCAACTTATAGCGCCGCCACAACCTCTCCAATTCAAACTGCAGATTCGCCGGCTCCATCGGAACACCCATGTCATTGTCTGCCTGCTCAGGATCGTGAACGCGGTACCCAAAAAAGCGTGCACTATAATAATAATTTACGCCGATCCAGTCACAGCGGCGGCGGACTTTCCTGAGCCAATAGTCATCAAGCGCCCACTGGGCAATGTGCGCCGTTAAACGAGTCAGCCACGCATCGTCACCAGGGTACGCATAGGTACAATATTTTGCTACCGATACCTTATAGCGCCGACTTTTCCGATGCAGCATATCTGCTACCCTGTTATGAGCAGTCGCTAGATTGCGGTAAACACGGAGCGCTCGTCGCCAGTTATGAACTCCTGGCGGCCAGTGCGATGTGTGATAGCTTTCAAATGCATACGTCTCGGCTTCATTGATCGTGACGACGTAACGAATATCAGCACCGACCTCACTCATAACCTTTTCGGCAAACCGCACAAAATATTTGATATTCGACCGTTTCTCGAATCCACCCAAAGTTGCAAACCAAACCGGTAGCGTAAAATGAAATAACGTCACAACCGGCTCGATCCCAGATCGCTTTAATGCTGCGATGTAACCCCTGTAGTGCTCTATCGCCTCCGCATCCCAGATGCCCTCCATCGGTTCAATACGCGACCATTCAATACTAAATCGAAAAGCATTGAGATGAAGTTTCCGTAGAATTGCAAAATCTTGTTCATAAAGCTCATAATGCTTAACCGCTACTCCAGATATATAATTACCCGGCGTCTTGGCATATGCCCGAATGCGCGGCCACGCTGGCAGATGATCATACAAATACTCGGCTTGCATCGCAAGTGCTTTAGCATTCTCCAGCTCCCATACAGTCCACTGATTGTGCTGGCCACCTTCGACCTGATGAGCGCTCGAACTTGCCCCCCACAAGAATTTTTTTGGGAACAAAATTCCGGACTTCTTCTCCATAGGTATAGTATACCGCGATGCGCTAGTCTTTTTCAGCCGAGTCAGCTTTTAGCTCCTTTTTGCCCTTGAGCTCGTACTTAAGACCAGTCATATCACTCGTGACGTAGTCATCATTTAACAAATTAACAAATTTTGCCGCGTCTTTTGCGTCCATGATAATAATCGCGCCGGCCGCGTCATCTGTCATCAACTCCAACCCCATCTCATCGGCATGCTCAACGATTTGGTCTTGGGTCACGATGGTCGGATCGACTTTCTGTAGCTTGCCGACCAGGCTTGTATTGTCGCGCACCAGGGCGTCAAACGTCATGCCCTCTGGAAAAACTAACTTGAAATATTTTTCGATTTCAGCGATTTTCTCTTCGGCAACTGCAAACTTTTTTGCATCGTAGCCAAACAGTCGGATAAACTTCGTCTCGCTAAAAGCAAAGATATCTTGTCCGACTATCAACACCTGGTTGTCGGGCGTGATCCGTAGCCCGGCATCAGCCGCAAATGGTTCAAAGCTATTGCCGTTATACATCCAGGCGGTTGCACCTTTTAAGACCTGCGACTGCGGCAACAACTTGACAACATAAAATGGCTCAGCGTCTTCGCGCGTAAACCGCGCGATGATGCCTTTGACTTTTTTGAACTCATGATCGCCTTCGGTGAAGACTTCTAATCCCTCTTCCCCGTAGGCGATTTGCTCTATCACCTCTTGAGCATGCTCAACTCGCTCGAGCGTTGTGCGTTCCAGAACATTTTCCTCAGCTGCCGCACTCTCAAAGTCCCGCACCATCATACCAGTCGCCGCACCAGTTTGGACGCTCGCAATCATATCGTATAGAAAGAGGACTTTTAGCTGCGCCTTTAGCTCTTTGGCATAATTCGTCGCGTAGACGCTATAGCCTTTGGTAAATAAAAATAGATCGATTTCTAGCTTATCTTTATATTGATCTGCCTGATTCGCCCACAAGAAAATATCTGTCTGTTGCTGCTCTTCGGCAGCTGCCTGTACTTGTTTTTGATCTTCCATACGTCCAGTGTAACAAACTTTGGACGACTATTGGATTGCGTCTTCTCCAAAATGTTTTTGGAGACGCATCCGAATACTGCCCTCGTGACGGCCGAGCTTCTTGCTCAGCTGTTTGACCGTTTCACCATTGGTAAAGCCGAGTTTTAGCGCGGCGTCATCTTGCACTTCCCACGGTTTATAGGCATTTGGATGCACTTCGCGCATACGCGCGATCTTTTCTTGCCATGAGGCGCTGCTGCCCGATTTTTTCTTTTTAACAGGCTGTTCGGTGGCGCGCCGAGCGACCTTGTCTTGCAAATGGACAAACCGCTTGGCATCCCGAGCCGCCCGATCCCTCAGGTTGATATCGATCTGCTGGGCTTCTGGACTGACTCGCAGCGCCATCTGATTAATCCCGTCGAGATACAGTGTAGCGATATTGCGCACGCGACTCAGCGCCACATACCCCATGCCCTCGACAAACGCCTTGCGCAGGTCAACCCGCGCGGCATCGAGCGTCATGCCCTGAGATTTATGGACAGTGATCGCATAGGCCAGGCGCAACGGCACCTGGCTGATGCTCGCCCGCTTTTTGTCGCCATCGCGCAGTTCCCAGGTGTCGGGCATCATGGTGACGACTTTGCCATTCATATACTCGACAACCGGAAAATCTGTCCCAGGCTCGAAATCTTTGACAATCCCTATACTACCGTTGACATACCGCCGCGCCGCATCATTTTTGACCGCCATGACGAGCGCGCCTTGTTTGAGCGTCAATACCGCTGGCGCCAGCACGGATCGCTGCAAGTTTTCGACATAGTTATCTGAACCGGTCGTCGCCTGGCTGTAGATCAATTCATCACCCGGCAGCTCACGCAACTTGACTTCGTTGATCCGATCGACATCGACATTCATAGTATGCAGTTCCGTGATTAACTCGCCAAATGGCAGCTCTACCTCTGTCCGCTCAAGCAGCTTCTCGGCGTGACGACGGCGTAGATCACCGGCACGCATGGCCGTCAAAATCTCCAGTAGGTCATCCCCTTCCCGCTGCCGATACTGGTCGCTCAGGTAAATAATCACCGGGTCAAGTTCGCGCCAGGCATTGCTACTCACCACAAAACCGCCAGCTCGACTGTCGCCGCGGTTGACCGGTGGCAACTGGAAGAAATCGCCGCTCATCACCACCTGGATACCACCGAATGGCACATCGGGCTGCTTGCGAACGAGCCGGCAGACTTCATCGACCATGTCGAGCCGAAAATCATGCATCATCGAAATCTCATCAATCAATAAAATGTCGGTTTTCTCTATAATCTCGCGCCGACCTTTGGCGATATGGTCAGCAAAACGGTCGGGTAGCGTATCGAGCACACCGATACCGCTCCAAGCGTGAATTGTCGTCCCACCGAGATGCGTCGCCGCCAGGCCAGTTGTCGCCGTGACGCTGACGTGCTTACCGTCGTATTTGGCCAGCCGAACAAACTGGTTCAGCAGGTAGGTTTTTCCCGTACCGGCCGGACCAGTCACAAACGCGCTTTCTCCCGAAAGCAACACCTCGAGTGCTAACCCCTGATTCATCTCTCCTTAGTATACTAGGACTCATCATCCCGAGCCAGGGTTAGCCCGATATATCCAACTTTTCTCAGAGGTATAACAGGGGCTAACCTGCCCGATTGCTGTTCGATTTGTGCTGAGACAAATGATAACAGCTGTTCAATAGAGGCTGCGTCTGCAATAGTCAGCCGCGAACTGGCATCTAGCGTACTGGTCAGAACAGGCTGGCCGCTCCTCAATCGCTCGGGTAAAATCACACCCTCTAGCGTCTGATCAGGTGCGGTCATGCCAGTTTCAACTGCTTTGTGGCTATGCACGATAACATGATGCTGGCTGTAGCGGTGTCGATCGAGGCTATACGTCAACCTACGTACTACCCACGGCGAGTCACTGTCGTACTCTGCCCACTCCTCTCGAATAATCCGTATCACACTGTGATCAACCCCCGCAAAATGATACTTTTCGGACTCTAGCCGCGCCAGGACACTTGCCATTCCCCTATCGGCAAGCGCCCGCACGTCATAGTGATCAGTAATACTCCCGCCAGTCTCGTTCTCAAATTGCGGCAGTCGCTTCAGGAGTTTTTTGGCATCCGAAAAAAGACCGAGCGACTCACGCGGTGTGAGCTCTCGATCTTTTTTTAGACGTTCAGACACCAGTTAGATCCGAGCGCCCTCGCGCGCTTTGTTTGCCCACTGATCTGCCAGCTCGTTGCCTTCTTCACCAACATGACCACGCACCCAGACTAAATTCGCCTGGCCTGTTTTATACAACGCACAGACTTCTTTGACGATATCGAGATTTTTGATCTCGCCACCTTTTTTTGTCCAGCCGCGCTGCTCCCACCCTGGTGCCCATTTGGTAATAACATTGATCCAGAATTCGCTATCAGTGTAGATCTCGGCAGCTGTGCCGTCCAGATACCCTAGCGCTGCAATGAGCGCTTTGCCTTCCATACGAATATTTGTCGTATCACCCTCTTCTGAACCCAGACAAACTGGTTGGTTGCCTTCGATAACCGCAAACCCACCCGGACCTGGGTTCGGACTTGCGCTACCGTCAGTAAATAGTATCCTCACCAGCCGTTACTTCTCGCAGGCGATGCCATCATTGTCGCGATCGAGCTTGCGCTCGTAGGATGGATTGTTGCGAGCTATATCAAACACGCCAGCCTCAAATGCCGCCGTACAGTTCTCGAACTTCTGGCCATTGGTTGGGTTGCTCTTTGCCTGAGTTGCAATCTTATCTTTTGCAGCCTGGCTTGGGACAGCGGCCGGGTCGGCATTTGTCGTGCTCGATTCACCATCAGCTTGTGGTTTCGTACTTGCATACGGCGTACCGTCGGTAATCGGCGTCTGGTTTGCTACCCAACCAAATCCACCGAACCACGCAGCAATCACGGCTGCCATAATGGGAAGAAGCGGGCTTTTCTTAAACCCTTCTGGATCGCGTACATACAAAACGATAGTCACAACAATCGGGATGATCGGGAGCGCTACGAGGTAGAGCAAGATCGCGATAAAGATCCGTTTGCCGCGGCTCCAGTTCTGATACTTGTAACGCACGCCAGGAAAGCGGCTCAAAATCCATACCGCCCAGGCTGGTCCAGTAGTGCCAGTGCGTGGTGTCGTCTCAGACCGTTCAGTTGATGTCTCTGTAGGTTCTTCGGTTGCTTTGATTCGTCGTGTCGTTGTTTTTGCCATAGTGGTTCTATTATGCCTTTCTCTTAGTAGTTATTCTGTGAAAAATATCGCATTCTTAGCGTGATTGCAGCGCGTCAAGCGCCACACTCATAGCTGCCATAACGCGCCAGTCAGCGCGCGACCAGGCCGAATCATCAGTCTCAAGCAAGTAGTGGTCACGAAATAGCGTCGTTTTGCGATACGTTCCGACTTCCGCCTGCGACACGGGATCAATAAACGAAAAATGATACTTGATAAATACCATCACGAGGTCAACGAGGTCGCCGACAAATGGTATCAAATCGCTATACCGTCGTAACACAGCCACCGTCTGGTTGCTCTCGCGTACGGTAAATAGCTCTTGCTCATTCTTATCAAACACATGCCAGGTGCTATTGACCAGTGATTTACCAAAATCTTTGCGAAAACCACCGATCAGATTGCCATTGGTATCTTCGACAAAATACCGCCCATGAATATCCAGGACTTTTTCGGCACGAAACGTAAATGCAACTTTCGCGCGAGTTTCGTCAGTGTAAAACGTCACTTTTTCCTTTAGTGCGATACGCTTTTGCTGCGCCAAAGCCAACAGCTGCCCTTCACTGCCCTCTGGACTCACGTCCATGATGCGGTATTTGTTGACAAGTGCCGTGATTTTCTGTTGTACGATCAATCGTGGTTTCATACCTCTCCTTCTCCTCTTGTCGCTATTATATCGCATATAGCTGCAACAATTCACAAACAATCTACCTTACGCTATATGTAGTGTGCCCATATCTAGCGTATTGGTAATGTGGAAAACATAACCTTTTTTGCGCATAACCCACAATTGACACTAGATGTGTGTTTTACAGAGAAAGAAAGAGCCGCGGGTATTCGCGGCTCTTTCTGTTTTATAGGACAAAAACTACTAGTTGCTCGACGGACCGCTGGTGCGACCGTTGACATAACTAACACACAGGCCTTGGTTTTTGAAGGTCTTGCCCGATGCGGTCGTGTAAGTGGCATAGTTGCCGTTTTTACAGTCATCGATTGTTTGTGGTTCGACGAATTTCCCGCAGCTGGAGTTTGTGCACCAGCCGGCGTATTTGACCGCACCGATCGCTGCCGTACCGCTACCGTTATTTGTATCGTAGACGCTATTGTCCCCCGACACCGTGTCGCGTGGACCGTTGGCACTGCCCCACCAGTTGCTTGGTGCATCTACCTGCACGGCACCCGGCGCAACTCGTATACCACTGGCTTCGTTACCAGACAAAAAGTTATTGTTTGCGATCACGCTACCGACAGCGCTTTCGACATTGATAGCATTTTCGAAACCAAATATGCCGTTGCCGCTCAGCGTGACATAAGAAGATGGCCCGTACGTGCCACTCAACTTGAAACCATCGGCTACTTTTGTGCCACCCAAGATATTGTCGGCAACAAGAATACTACTGACAGCCGACAACGTGACAGCGTCTGCCGTAAAATCAGCACCTTCATTGCGGGCAAATGATGCGTTATTGATACGCGCAAGCAGCGCCGCACTCGGCGTTGTGCCGAACGAGTTGCTAGTTATGTAGACATTTGAACCGTTCGCCAGCATCAGGGCTTGGTTGCCGATACCCGCAAACGTATTGTTCGCGACAGAGATCGTGTTCATGCCATCGCCGTAAATCCCATAGTTGAGCGATGTATCAGCTGAATTCAGGTTTGCAAAGGTATTGCCGATCACTGTCGCACCGGTTGTACCGTAGCCGGCATAGACGCCAACCGAAGCATGCTCGATCTTATTGTTCCGGATAACTGGACTCGTGGCCAGACTCGCATCCACCGCAATTGTCTCATATGACATCGCTGGGTCACCGATCGTGAAGCCATCGATAATCACACTGCGAGCCATGATTGTAAAGGCTGAACCGCTGTAGTCATAACTACCGACGACCCGCGCGCCGTATTTCGTGGCCGACTGCAGCGTGACTGTTTTTGTCACCGTGACCGATTCGTTGTAGACACCATCACCAACGGTAATAGTGTCACCATCGGCTGCGGCATTGACCGCACCCTGGATTGATGAGAACGCGCAGCCCACCGGACACACTGTCTCGCCCAGTGCGCCCGAACGTGCCGACATAACGAGCGGTGCAGCTGTCACCGCAACTATCGACGACACTGCGAACAGCCCATGTCGAACTCGCTTGGCTGATAAAGATACTGCCATATATACACCCCCACTTGTGCATTAAACTAGTGCTTATCATTATAGCGCAACCGCACCGCTACTATCCTCAGAATCGTTGTAGTATTTGCCATAAACCATCGTCGCAAGAAGTTGGCTTCAGTCGATACTGAACGACTCAACACGCCTCACGAGCTCAAATATCTTCGTCATCATCTTTAGGCGTATCAGATACTATGCCTAGTTTTTGAGCGATTGCCCATAATGCCTGCTGTATTTCTTCAATTTTTGCACTCTGTTCGGCCAATATCTCTTCTAGCCTAGCCTCACGCTCCCGTTGCTCGACCATTTGCATATCTTCCTGATGTAGCATAATGAAATTTTCGTACGCTACAGTCAGAAAACCAGAATATGTAGAGGTAATTATGTCTACCGTTTGCTCACTTCCTTCGGACTCAAATGCCTGTGTGAAAACTCCCTCCAGAGCAGATACATTTATAGTAGACATAGCTCGACTATTTGGATTGAGAACTAAGCCCACATACATCGCGTGCCACTTATAGCTATCCTCGAGCAGCAGGTTGCCGATCCAATTTGCAATGACTGCCTCATCTTCGTCTTGGTCACAGAGCCATTGGACAGTTGCCTGGAAGCTATCGACACATGTATTACGGCAACTACTCAGGTCATCTATCCAGTCCTCGTCAAACAAAGGCAGGCCGTCCATGACCCGCTTTTGTATGAGAAACCGTAGACCTGCACTATGGAAGTCCCACTGTACATATTTTGGCACTTCACTCGATCCTTCAGTCAACAACTCAAATAGCTGTTGTTGTTCCGCTTCATTTAGCTCAACAGATGGTCCGAGCATGGAGTCACCTGGCGTGTTCTCATCGTACACAGGGACATTATTCTCTAGCCCTTGCTCAATAATGCTTTCTTCTCGCTCTGGCTCTGGATGCTCTTGACTACCGACCGACACTGCGTTTACCTTCTTTCAATCCAGCATCGTGGCCATCAAGCGCGCTGACCTCCTCATTAGAAAGTGGAGTCTTCAGCACGCCTACTATGTCTATTTTTCGCGCATCAAAATCCGCACTAACACCGATAGCGCGAGGCGGTTCATTGATCATTTTCTTTTCGGGAAATTCGGCACTCCCTATTGACATACGGCATATTCCTCATCGGCAATTAGTATATGTACGATTGTACACCCAAAATCCCAAACTTCGAGTGTTTCACTCTCATACATGCTCTCCTACTTATTGACTCGTTAAACTCTGTACTCTATAGTGTGCCTAACCCATCAGAGAGAGGAAACTGACATGGGACGCACATCGCGTACAAAGCCGAGGCCAGAAAGGCTGACGCAAAAACGGCTGGACGCTCTCCTGTGGGAGAGTATTCACCGTCTATGCCGGCAGACGACGGCCGAGAGGTACGATTTCGACACGTACTCCTACCGCACCATCGTCACCTGGGTGAACCAGTACGGCGGCACCTGCTCTGGCCATGACGGTGGTCCCACGCGACCCACACGGATCGTGGATCCCGGAGCGTCGTCACCCGCTGCTCCGCAGCCGAAGCAGCCATCGAGGCCAATCAGCGCACACGAGCGCAAGGCCAAGCAGGCCGCTGCACGTACCGCCGAGAACCAGAAAAAACGAGGCCAATCATCGCCACCACGCCCGCGCGATCGTCGTAGAAAAACGGCGGCGTGACCTCACAACAACCAGAGCGCCCTTGGGCTTGACCGAACGAGTCGCCCTACGGGGCGCTCGTTCACTAACTAGGCGTAGAGTTTCCAGCTGCCACCAGATATCACTTCGATGTTACTGTTCACAACTTTTATTGCTGACAAGTCGTCAAGTGCATACAGCGCATAGTCGCTCTGGGCAGCGTAGTCTTTCGCATTTTCTAGGCCTGCTGCGTCGCAGTGGACATCGATTTCGAAATCAACATAGCCGAGGCCTGTCAGATCTTTCAGGTCAATATAATTTTCGTCGACTCCTACGGCCACCTCGATACTTGGCGTCATCAGTATAGTACTGGCGCTCGAACCGACATAGACCTTATCCTTGCCATGCTTTTTCAGCCATACATCAAAACCAGTTTTGCGAACTTGGTCGAGCAAATGAAAAGTATTGCCGCCCGACAGCCATAGCACATCGACATCCGCTAGGCGCGACTGCCAGTCCACGCCGTCGGCGCTAATATCCACGATATCGATATTATAAAATCCATAGCGTGCTAGCTGTGCAAACTGTGCGATCACCCAATCTTTGGCATACGGCTCGACATTGGCCGCCGTTGGAACAAAGCCGACTTTGCACCGACTCGGTTCTTTCCCGATCATTTGCTGCAACGCCTCACCAATCTGGCGCTTGCTCAGACCCGATGATGTCAGAAGTAGTTTCATGATTGCTTTGATAATTGATTCTTCGTCCATGCCACTTGTACGGCATCAAGCACCCAGGACGAAACAAAATACATAACACCGACCAGCAGTGGCAGCACTAGCACCACAAAGCCAATAGCTACGAGACCAATTTCGATAACAGCCACAGCCGACAGCATAAGAAGCAGTGCCACGACCAATCGTCGTGTCGTGCTCTTCTGCCAAGCAATTTCCTGAGTTACATCAAGTGTTCGTTTCATATGTTCTACCCTTTCTATAAGTCATTAGCTGCGACACGTTTTTGCTCGGTCGTATCCCGGTCGCGTACCGTCACCGTGCCGTCCTCTAGAGTCTGAAAGTCAATCACTACACAGTACGGCGTGCCGATTTCGTCTTGGCGGCGGTAGCGCTTGCCGATATTGCCGTTGTCGTCCCACATGACGTTGCCGTGCTTTGCTTTGAGCGTGGCATACACTTCGCGAGCTTTGTCGACGAGCTCTGGTTTGTTCTTGAGCAGGGGCGAAACACAATATTTGACCGGCGCTAGGTTGTCTGGAAACTTCATATAGAAGCGTTTCTCACCGTTGACTTCGTCTTCGGTATAGGCGGTCGCGAGCACTGCCATGAGCGCCCGCTCGACACCAAACGACGGCTCGATAACGTGCGGAACAAATTTTGTATTCGTGCCTTTTATGGTGTATTCCATCGACTTGCCACTGACACGCTGGATATTGCCTAGGTCAAAATCCGTCCGATAGGCCAGCCCCATCAACTCTTCGCGTCCGATCGGAAAATCAAATTCAAAATCAATTGTTCGCTTACTATAGTGCGCACGATCGGCTTCGGGTACTTCGAGCTCATGGACTTTGTCGGCTGGCAATCCCAGCGCCGCAAACCACTCTTTGCACAACATGACCCATTTTTCAAACTCTGCCTCCCAATTGGCTGGATCAATAAAGTACTCGATTTCCATCTGCTCGAACTCCCTAGCGCGGAACACAAAATCGCGCGGACTAATCTCATTGCGAAATGCCTTGCCCTGCTGCGCTAGACCAAAGGGTAGGTCTGGATAAAAACTATCAACAACGTTTTTGAAATTCGTAAATATCCCCTGCGCCGTCTCTGGACGCAGATAACTAATCGCCGCATCATCTTCGGTTGCGCCAACATGAGTCTTGAACATCATATTAAATGCCCGTGGCTCATCAAAAGAGTGTTCGGTGCCACAAGTCGGGCACTTGTCGGGGTTGTCTAGCTTGTCGGCACGGAATCGTCCTTTGCAGTGCGAACATTCGACCAGTGGGTCTGTAAATGTATCCACATGGCCACTCGCCTGCCAGACTTTTTGGTTCATCAGGATCGCCGCATCGACACCGTACATGTCATCGCGCCCGTCGACAAACATCTTCCACCACAGATTCATAATATTGCGCTTCAAGGCCACACCCAGTGGGCCATAGTCCCAGGTGCCAGCCAGGCCGCCATAGACTTCTGATCCTTGATATATGAACCCCCGGCGCTTGGCCAAGCTGACAATATCCTCTAGTTTCACTTCACTCACGAGTCACGCTCCCTTTCTCCATGTTGGTAACATGGCGGTATATATATTGAGTTAATGATACCACATCGTACCTCTGTTGTACACATAAAAGAGCCGGGTCATCCCGGCTCTGGCTAGCCTCTTATAGTCATTACTTGCGCGGGACTATACCGGCGTCCTGCTTCTCTTTTTCACTAAGTGGAGTGAAAAAATCTATTAGCTTTGAGACTGCGCGACCAAGGTTCGTACTTTCCGCTCCAGGTGTCATGCTCGTTGCTTCACCATGACTCATTTTCTGATACTCGCCTGGATTAGCTACAAGAACACCTCTAGTTGCCGCGTCCTCGAGTGTTTTTCTTTTTTTTCGTCGTTCATATTTCTATTTTTTATTTTATTCCTTTATAACAAACATTATAGCAAATTCAGTGCTATTTGTCAATAGCACCACGACTACCTTCCCTCTAGAACGAGCCGAAAAGTGTGAAAATATACACGAATAGCTCTTGTGTTTTTATATCACGAGAACTATAATGGAGGTGGATTTTCGTTATAAACAAAAATCTAAGTAGGGACTAAAATGACACTTGTCGCAGAGCGACTTGGTTCTTCATTAGAATCTGATCGCTCCCCAGAACCAATAACCCCACGAGATACACTCACTCGGCGAGATCTCGACTCTGCTCGAATACATGCTATTTATGCTGATCGACGTGGGGCTCCCACTAGATTATTAACTGAAGCGCTCGACCTAATCACCGCATCTGGTGAAAATCTTGAAGACATAGCCCAAATAGCGGCTAATACTGTCGCTGCTCGTCGCGAACATGATAGGTTAGCAAATGAGATAGTACCTCACCTTGACTGGGGATCCGTCACATATGCCGATATTCTCATTCGAGATCATCACCTGCCACGCCGAACTATTATCGCCACCAATCTCGAGGAAAATGTAACCTATGAGAAAAATGAGGATGACAATGGACTATGGTTCCGTCGCAGTCAACGCACTTCAGGTCTGGCACACGCTCTCCAGTATATGCAAGAAGAGATTACCCTCTCAAGCCTTGAGCCTGCTTTAGCTACCCCTAACCCAGTATCGAGACATGAAAGGATCGCTGCTGTCCGACCTCCTGAGATACCACCGCTCTCGGCTAATCTCGTACCGCAAATTACTCAAGGCTGGGCAGCATTTGAAGTTGGCATCGCGACTACCGAAAGTGCCGCTTTGCATCATCAGAAACGCGAGCTTCTCAACCTCGCTCTCGATACAGCCGTCAGAGCAATTGATAATCTAGCAGAGGAGCGGGTGCTCGATCGCGCTGAAGCATACTTATTGGCAGCGCGAGCCATGCATGACTTATCAGTCACCCCAGGCCTGTTCGAGGAGCATATGAGTGAAGCTGATGCGAGAGAGTTTCGTGTTCGCGGCTACGAAATGTCCATTGAATGGATACGCCAATCAATCAGTCACTTCTCTGAAGCATTTGATCAACCAATTGGAACAATCACACACGAAACATATAGCCAGACGAAAGCCTATGTTGATTTGATCAGTGCGTACACGCATATTGATGATGCTTTCTACTTTGAGGGAATCTATCGAGATGAGTACGACAGGGCTGTCGCAGACCTCCCTACTCATCGGTCAATCGGTATACACGCGGTTATGTTTGCACTCCGACCCGATCATTACACTGTCTCAATCGATAAATTGCCCATTGCTGCCTAAACTGCGGCCTGTTGCCGAGCAATCAGCCAGACATCGGGCAGTAAGTACTCTGCCCCGCCGACTTGTAGTATCGTCGCTAAGTCCTTGACGCTAATAATTCGCAGGTATTTTATGTGTTCGGCCGTGACATCACCCTGTTCGGATAGCCTGAGCCCCCGCTCAACCGGATCGTACATGTAGGTTTTGTCCGCCGAAAGCAACCGGCCGGTCA
This sequence comes from uncultured Candidatus Saccharibacteria bacterium, assembly GCA_964401035.1. Lineage (GTDB taxonomy): Bacteria > Patescibacteriota > Saccharimonadia > Saccharimonadales > Saccharimonadaceae > Saccharimonas. The sequence goes on from CAYNWV010000002.1 coordinate 161,968, forward strand.
CGTCTCGACTGAGGTTGAGCTCGTAGCCGGTCAATGCCGCGTACTGTACATAAAACCAAGTCTGGACGAGCTGCAATGGCACCGAAAAGTTATCGAGACCTTTGTAAACTTCGGCCAACACATCAAACCATTCTGGTTCGTCTATCATCTCACTCGCCCGCGTAACTAGGTTGATCGATTCGTAGCCAAACTGTAAGCGGTCATAATCTTCCAAAATATGTCGATAAAAATGAATCAAGCTGGAGCTCGTCAGTACCCCCAGGTCGCTCTTGCCCTGCTGAATCACGATATCGCTAATACCAAATAGTTCGATACCACCGGCCAATTTACTCTTCTCGCGCCGAACACCACGCGCCATGACCGAACGCTGACCGAGTGGCGTGATCATTTTGAGGATACGATCGGCCTCACCATAGTTTGTTCGGCGCAATATAATCGCCTGCGTCCGCTCAGTGCTACTCATGGCAAGACCTTTTTTACGGCAGCTACTAGATCGCTCGGCTGCATGGTTGTTTTATCGAGAACCAGCGACACGCCATAGGCCGACACAGCGGCGGCATCTAAATCACCGGCACTATTTGAAATGAGAACAATCGGAATATGCATCAAGTCGGTATGTGAACGTAACTCGTGTAGCAGCACGATACCGTTTGGCCCTGGCATAAATAGGTCGAGTATCACTACCTGCGGATGGACATGGTCAATCAAATCAATACCTTCGACTGCATTACTAGCGGTTGCCGTACGATAACCAGATTTTTCAAGCGTCCGGACGTATTCTTCGACCAACCACGTGTCGTCGTCGATAATCGCGATGATCGGGCGCCGCGATTTCATAGCAACCTCAGTTGTGTCGAGGCCGATACGTCGACATAGAACGTCACGCCGTCACGGTGGCGTGTTGCACCGACCTGTGCGCCCATGGCTTCGGCAAACTGATGTGCAATATGAATCCCTAACCCGCTCGATGCTGGTCGAGCGTGCAGTGACTGTTGGTAGCGCTCGATCGAGCCACTCATTGATTTCCAAATACTAGCTGGCAGCGCTGGACCATAGTCACGAACACCTAGGCGAATCGTCTGCCCCCTATCGCGGGACGCAGCCGTCAATACGACCGGCGCGTCAGGAGCACTATAGTGCAGTGCGTTGTCGGCGAAGTTGAGTAAAATCCGACGCAACAAATCGTAATTTGCCACAGCCAGCAGTGAATACCTGCGACCACGAGCCGCAATCTGGCGACCACGAGCCGAATACAGCGGTGCTAGCTCTTCGGCAACCTCTTCACATAGCGACAGAGGATTGAGTGGCTGAAGCGTAAATATGCTATTTTCTAGTCGCGCTGCTCGAGTCAGGTCAGTTGTTAACCGCAAAGCACGCTCGCTTGTGAGCGTTATCTTGTGGGCAATCTGTTCAAGCTCTTTTGGGCTGCAAGTACCATTCCCGAGAACAAGCGAGAGCTGTCGGACAAGTGCCAGTGGCGCTTTGAGTTCGTGCGCCGCCGCAATCACCGCAGGGATATCAAACATCATTGGCCCACTGTCTTGACCGCCCCTATTAGTTCCCTCCGTCATACTATATCTAGTGTATCACGCGGAGCGATGCAGAAAACTATTGGTTGAAATTCAGGGTTTTGATAGCTCGTTCGAAATCTTCTTTAAAAGCGTCGGAATCACTACGAATCGTTAATGTACGGTCACGTATTTTAACAACAATAGCTGAACCACGGATGTCTTTGTTGAAGCTGCCATCAATCCGCGTCCCATTGATTTTGTTGTCATTTGAAAACGCTGACGATTTGAGTTGTCCGTTTTTGATAAATTCGTCGTATTGTTTGAGTGTCTGATCGTATGCCTTTTGTTCAACAACGACACGGAGCGCAAACCGAGATACCACCACTGTCGTCGGTGTCGACGTCTTTGGCACGGTGTTGAGGTCAGCGAGTGGACTATTCGGAGCTGGCGGAATAAGCAGTGGGTGCAAATATACGGCATACGTCGCACCATTGCCGACACTGACATCTGTTGCCTGGTAGGCGCTCCAGGTCTTTGGGTAATCAAACGTAATATGACCGTAATCGTCTAGACCAGCAAACTGGCGAAACGGCTGCTTGTCACGCTCCAGAAACTTCGCCTCATCGGTATCGGACTGAGCTTTGGCCGCTTCGGCAACAGCTGTCGTGACTTTGCTATCGACATTTTGCTTTTGGTCAGTGTAATTGATGTACGCCCAGATAGAAAGTGCCGCAAAACCAGCTGCCATAATACCTAAAATAATAATCCATAGTACCGACATCGACACATGCCCAGATTCATCACGAAGACGCTGTTTCATACTATGCATTATACTTATGCTTCCCTATTCGGACAAGGGCTTCACATGATAGAGATAAAAAGCTCGATGCTTCGCACTATGATACTGGCCTGGCACGGGAAAGCCAAACGTAATAAACGCCAGCTCATGCCCTAGGCGCGTCGCTTCGTGTTCAACTTTTTTGTACATCTTTGCAATGTCACGCGAATCACCAAATGTATACACGACTGTCGTTGAATCAGGAAACCGCGCACCCCATAAATTTGCCAACCGCACGTCACTTCCGAGAGCTTTTGCGACGAGTACGAGCAGTGGGTTGATCTCATAGCCGATGCCATGCGCGCCGTATTCCTTCGCAATCCGCAACACCACACCGTCTCCGGCTCCGATATCAACCAGCGTGTCACGATCGGACAATCGATATAGCTTCGTAAATGCCTGTCGTAGTTCTGCGCGTCGTGACGGCACATATGGTGCACCGGTAAAGGCTGTGACGCCGAATAGCAACAACACTGCCGCCACAATAAACACCCACATGGCTAGGCTTGATCAAACTTCTTTTTTAGTACAGTGATTTCGTTTTTGAATGTGGCGAGATCATGCTCTATCGATTCAGCTAATTTCTCAGCTTCGTTAAACTTCGCGAGCGACTGCTCGAGCACAAAATCTTCGCCCGTAAACCATTCGACGTACTCGTCCAGGCGAGCCATTTTGTCGGCAAGCGTCTCTTTATCGGTTTTTGACATCTGTTACCTCCGCTGTTATTTCCTTTGCTTTTGTTGTAATCGTGATAGGCTTACCGACAGCTACGTCGCCCTGGACGATAGCGTACCCTCGGTCCAGCACGCGCGTTGGATCATACGCCGCAAGCAATGCGCGCTTATCGGCGAGGCGCTGCGTCTGCATAGCAGCTTGCTCGACAATCGCTTGATAGGCACTATCGAGCTGCTGCCTGGTATCGGTCTCGAGCGTCCGAATCGCAGTTTCGGCAGCAGTCACAATACGCTTCATGTTGTGCCGTACCTGTGCCACAATCTCACGCCTATCAGGCACGATAATCTGCGCCGCGTTCGATGGTGTCGATGCCCGTACATCGGCCGCTAAGTCAGCCAGTGTCTCATCAATTTCGTGTCCCACACCAACTAACGTCGGAATACGACTTCCAGCTATCTCGCGCACTAATAATTCGTCATTAAAGCATGACAGGTCATCGGCACTACCGCCACCGCGAATAATCACCAAGACTTCTGGTAACTCGGCCTGTTCATTAAAATACCGAATCGCCCGAATCATCTGATCTGGCGCGGCTTCGCCCTGAACCTGCGTATGAGCTACATCGACGCGCATACCGCCCCACCGTTCATCGAGGATTTTTATAAAATCAGCATAGCCGGCAGCCTGCGTACTACTGATCACGGCGATACGCTCTGGTAGTTCGGGCAGGTGACGCTTGCGCTCTGATGCAAATAAGCCTTCGGTATCGAGTTTTGCCCGCAACAGTTCGTAACTTTTTTTCAGACTCCCCTCACCGCTGGGTCGAATCGACTGAACAGTCAGGCTAAACTTACCCCATTGTGTCAGTTTCGCGGTCGCCCGGACAATCACTTTCATACCGTCTTCTATCGGTACGCGCAGCTGCCAGACTGTCATAAAGCAGCCGACACTTCCGCTGGCATCCTTCAGATCGAAAAAAACATATTTGTTTTGATTGACCTTGAAACTAGCCACCTCGCCCTCGATCTCGACGCTCGGATAGGCGTAGTCAAGCGTTTGGTTAACCGCTGCCAAAAAATCACTAACTGTCAGGAGCGGTGTCTGCTGGTGCGTGTTTTCCATACCGAATCAATGCCTCCTGATAAAACATGTAGCCAAATATAATGGTCACGAGCAGTATAATAACTCGCGCCAGTACCACGCCGGCGATTGCGTCGCCATTACCGATACCTGACCAGACGATGATCATCACCATGACCGCTTCGTAGGCGCCGACACCACCAGGAGTCACCACAATAAAGCCCATCAGGCTAGCCAGATGGTACGCGATCAAAATAGTCGCCGGGTTGACATAGGTACCAAGCGCCACAAATGTCACCCAGAACATAGCGATATCCATCAGGACATAGAGAATTCCCCATAGAAACGGCTGAAACAGTAGCTTGCGATCATGGCTCAGCTCGATGTAATCATCGTGCAGCTCTTCAAAGTAGGCATTGACACGGTTGTAGTTCAGAACCGCTGATTTTCGGCCGAGAGTTACCTGGCGAACGGTGGCATTTGCCGCCCGCGTCACCCAGCTGGCAATTCGTTCTGCACGCCGGCGGCTACTAACCAAAAAATACAGTGCAAATGTGGCGCCCAGCATCAAAATCACCAGAAGTGCGCTCATCAGGATGATCAACCGATTCACCGTGCCGTCAGCTGTCACGACAACAAGCGCCACTCCCAGCATGACTGTTGCCGCCATAAAACCAGCCACATAGCGCACCGCCTGTGCCATGGTAGCACGCGCTACCGGCACGCCAAATTTGCCCATGCGCCAGTTGAGGTAGGCGACACCACTGGCACCACCACTCGGCAGCACGTGGTTTACAAAGTTCAGCTCGAGCGATACGCGCATCAATCGAAATGGATTTAAGTGACTAATCAGTTTTTTCTGTCGCAAATACGAAAATATCATTTCTCCAGACGCAAAATAGCTAATCATCACAATTGGCACAACTGCGAGAAGTATCGGGACATTAACATGGCCGAGCAGCTGCCAAGCGTGTTCGAGTGAACCGCGGGCGCTATACAAGATAATTCCTAGCAATACAAACGTGATCAAGCTCAAGATCGTTCTAACAGACATGATTCTAGTATATACTAAAAGCAGTATGTATATCTCGATATTAGGGAGGCAGCCGGCTCTGGGCATGGCAGAGCTCGAGCGGATCTACGGTAGCGATAAAACGCGGTGGTTTTCAAACGAATCTGCGCTGATTGAGGACGAGAACTTTGATTTTGAGCAACTCGGTGGCAGCATGAAGGCTGGATTAGTTACTATCGAAACGCGTGGCAATTGGTCAGAGGTTGGTGAGAAAATCGTCAGCGATTACAGTGAAACCTGGTCGCGCATTGGTCACAAAATTACCCTCGGTATCAGCGCCTATGGGTTTAAGGCTACGCCGCGTGATGTGCAGCGTACTGGTATTATGCTCAAACAGAAACTCAAGTCTCGTGGCGTCAGCTTGCGCCTCATCCCCAACGACTATGCCGCTCTCAATACCGCAACATCCCACCACAACAAACTGGGCCTCAGCGATAACAAAGTCGAGTTATTGGTTGTTCGCGCCGGCAATGGCGATGTTATCGTGGCCGAAAGTGTTGGATCGCAGAATATCACTGCTCTAGCCGCACGCGACCAAGCCCGTCCTCGCACCGATGCCTTCGTCGGTATGTTGCCGCCAAAACTCGCTCGCATCATGATCAATCTATCTGGCATCACGCTAGATCATCCCCTGACGCTGCTCGACCCGTTTTGCGGTACCGGCGTCGTCCTGCAGGAAGCCGCCCTGATGGGGCTCAATATTTACGGTACCGACCTATCCGAAAAAATGGTTGCCTATTCCGGCGAAAACCTAGAATGGCTCCTGAGACGGCACCGTCTCGAGACAGTTTCGACATTCGAAGTCGGCGATGCTATGAAGCTCGCCTGGCAGAAGCCGCTTGATCTTGTGGTGGCCGAAACCTATCTGGGTCAGCCCTTTTCTGCACCACCCCGACCCGAAAAACTCGCAGCAGTGCGCGACAATTGTAACCACATCGTGACGGACTTCTTGAAAAATATTGGCACACAACTCTCAGCCGGTACACCACTTGTTCTCGCTATCCCCGCCTGGCGTGACGCCCATGGTAACTTCACCCACCTGCCAGTTATCGGTCGCCTGGACAGCCTGGGCTATACACCCATCGACCTGCAGCACGTCAAAAAAAGTGAATTATTGTATTTTCGCGAGACCCAAGTCGTAGCGCGCGAGCTGTTGATTTTGCATAAAAAATAGCCCTGGTGGGCTCATAGCTCTAGCGCATCTCTGTCGGACTAGTCAAAATGACCTAGCCCGACAGAGTGTTGCGCGCCTCAAGTCGCCGGTGGCGACGGAGGCGTGCTGTAGGTGATCCCCTTGGTCGGCGACGGTGTCACCACCGTCTGGGTCGGTGCGGGCTTCTTGCTACCCCTGGGAGCAGCGTCGGCGACGGGAGCGAACAATACGCCCCCAACCGCACAGGAGCCAGCTACCAGACCGATAAACATTCGACGATTCACTATTGTTCCTTCCGTGGAGAGCCTGTGTCTACACATTATATTGTGCAGACATCAATACCATACCATCATAATTCCGCTCACGTCAATAAAAAGACCCAGTGCCTCTTGTATATATGCCACTTATTTGATACAATTGACCGCAGTTTGTTTATAAAAGTCTAAGGAGTCATAGATGTCACACGTTAAAGCAGGTGGTTCAAGCAAGAACGTCCACAACAACGCCGGCGCGCGCCTCGGCGTCAAGCGCTTTGGCGGCCAAAAAGTCAATGCTGGCGAAGTACTCGTCCGTCAAACTGGCGCCACAAAAATCGCTGGCCCTGGCACATATATCAGTAGCAACTTCACTATTCACGCTGCAAAAGAAGGTGTTGTCAGTTTCAAAAAAGTGAAAAAGCAGATGTTCACCGGCCGCACCGCCCCTCGCACACAGGTTGTTGTCGAGTAAGACTGCTTTTCTGGAGTGCATAAAACCCCTTTTTAAAAAGGGGTTTTATTTTTAGAGGATATAAGTCTACTCTGTTTCAAGCTTATGAACGAACTGGTTGATACCGGCTCGTATCTCATCAAGCCCTCGGATCCAGCCACCGCGCGCAGTGATATTTGTCTCGATAGCTGTCAGTGCCTGTCGAATCTGGCTCGCATAGGCCTCGACACCCTGGTTATGATGCGCAACAGCCATCTCCTGGCCTAGTAGTCTATGCAGCCCATCAATCGTCTGCGAAATAGCAGTATTTCCAGCCTGTTGATTCTTTAGATTAGAGTCTAATGTATTGATAACTTCACCGGCACCGTTTGCCAGACGATGTGCATGTGCGAAGTTCCCTTCAGATACTAGCTTTTTCTTGGCACCGCTATCAGCCTGAGCAATTTCACCTCGATTTGATGCTAGATCATTCGAGTCACCAGCAATATTCGCTGCTTCACGATCAAGGAAACGCTGAACCGATTCGAGCCCAAGCATCATCTCTGCAATTTGACCTCGACTAGGAATCTGACGGTCACGCGAGAGAAGCGCCACCATAGGCGCTAGCCTACTGTGTGCCTCATGAAGCATCTGCCTTCCTGCCGCTATCTGCTCGGTCTCGCATAGCTTTCCAAGCTGCCCTACGCGGGTCGATAAAACAGTCTCATACTCTGCGAGGGTTCTCTTTTCTTCTGCGAGTGCCTCTTCTATCGCACGCTGCTTCTCCGCATCTTGTTCAGCCCGCATGCGCTGCGCTTCCTCGTTAGAGGCTGTTGCTACTTGCTCGTCCGTGGCAGGAGTGACGTCCTGTGAAGCTTCAAATATTTCTTCTACATCATCCCGTGCATCCTCGAGCACTGCAGCTTGCTCGGCCTCTTCGTTCCTTGCCAGCGCCGCTCCACCTTGCTCGGCTGCATCGGTAACCGCCGGAGCGATTTCAACTGGCCGCATTCGTGTCACATGTGTACCAAAATCATGCTCGCCAACAACCATCCCTCGTACAACGGCCTGGCCATCTTTGCCCTGGACACGCACGATAGCATTACCCTCGCCGTCGATCTGAGTTGGATCCATGAAGCCGCTGATTTTATTGCCGTCATCATCGTATTTTATGAGCAACGTATCGTTTATATATGCTTGTATTTCTGCCGGCTCGGAGCCAGCTTCTTTCATCTCGTGTACACGATTCTCGATTGCATCGATGTCCTCAGGACTCATCGTCGCGACCGTGTCGGGATTGTATGGTACATCTTCCTGGATATTCCAGGGTTCAGAGTTGGGGTCGGTAGCTTGTCGCTCTTGGCTTTCTTCCGGGGTATGTTCTTCCATAGCTTTTTTATCTTTATTCCTCTTATGTTTTTATCATACCACATACAGAGTGCTCGTCAATGAAGGACATAGAAAAGACACCCTTTCGGGTGCCTTCTGCTCGATACGATGACTATTATCTTATTCACTCTTTGCTTCTGGTGACTTGACAGATGAAGCTGGTCGAGTCGCAGGAATCCAACGATTATTGATATCCCAATGTCCTGGGATGATACCCTCTTCAACAGGTAGATTACGACTCGGATCGTTGGGATCAATATTCATGCCCTGATTAACAGGAGTCTCAGTCTTGGGTAGTGCACTACTAACCCAGTTGGGCATCTCAATCAACGCCTGCCCACGTTTTGCGGCTTCCTCATCGGCAGGATCACAGTTAAGGATATCTGCTATTTCTGCAGCAGCAACTGGGTCGACGCCCTCAGAGGCCTTTTCGGCAAACTCGCGGATCGCTGCGACATCTTCTGGATCTGTTAGCGAACGTCGTGGGTAAAGTGGTGTTTCAGAGCTTGGTGTTGACATACACATTCATTCCTTTTTGTTTTTGCTTTCTTATAGTTCAACTATAGCAAGAAATTGACGAAAAGTCAATAGGCTTATGGCTAATCCATGTTCCTACGATTCGCTACAACTACGAAGGTGTGGTTGAAATGCCAAGATGGTGCTTCACGCGGTCGACAACATCCGAGATAACAACTTGCGATTTGACCAGGTAATCGTCGACGCCCAGTTGTTCGGCGCGTTCTTTGTCTTTTGGTTGACTGAGAGCGGTCAGCATGATGATCCGAATGTTGGCAGTTTCTGGCGTGTTACGGAGGATGTCCAGAACATCAAAGCCACTGATTTTTGGCATCATGGCGTCGAGAAGTATGAGATCCGGGCGGAATTTGACAGCCGCCGACAAGGCATCTTCACCGTCATTAACTTCTTGTACTTCAAAGCCTTCGAGTTCGAGACGCGCTCGGTAGACGCTGGCGAGCGCCCTGTCGTCTTCAACGAGCAAGATTTTTTTCTTATCCATAGTTTGATTATACCCCTGTCACTCTGTAAAACACAAGTGTTATTGTTTGACGGCCGCTATGGCTGCTTCCAGTTGCGGATCACGGCCGGCATCGGTGTCGGCCATCGTCATGACGACAGACTGATCTGGAGCAATTCCCTCTTTGGTGATGTTTTTACCCTTTGGCGTGTACCATTTGGCAACCGTGACTTTAAGCTGGCGCCCATCCGCTAGGTTGATTAGTTCCTGCACCGAGCCCTTGCCGTAGGTCTTTTCGCCAACCAGCTTTGCGATGCCGTGATCTTGCAGCGCACCCGCCACAATCTCACTGGCACTGGCGCTGCCGCCGTTGACCAGGACAACTGTTTTCATACCAGCTAGCACCGGATCACCCGCAGCTTTGATCGTATCTGTGACTTTATCGCCCTGCTTTTCGACGATGATTACCTTGTCTTTTTCGAGCCACAAGCCGGCCACATCGCGTGCTGCATCCAGGTAGCCGCCGCCGTCATCGCGCAGGTCAACAATGACCGATTGTACGCCTTGATTTTTGAAATCAAGCGCCGCCGCACGTGCTAAATCAGCGGTATTTGAATCAAACCGACTGATTGTCAGGATACCGACACCGTCACGGATTTCCGTGCGGACACTCTTATCCGTCAACTTGGCGCGGGTTAGTGTGAATTCTTTTGGCTCTTGAACACGACGCACCATGACTTTGATAGAAGTACTGGCTTCACCGCGGATTTTTGAGGCTACTTGTTCTGTGGTCAGGCCATCGACCGACTCACCGTTGACACCAATAATCACATCACCCGGCTTCATGCCAGCCTGCTGTGCTGGCGAATCGGCAATCGTCCGTACAATTGTCGGCAGGCTCGAGCGCAGACCGATCTCGGCACCGATACCACTCACCTCGCCCGACAGGTCTTTTGCAAATTCGGTGGACTCGTCCTTGTCCATAAACACCGTATAGCGATCTCCGGCAGCGGCCGTCATGCCACGACTTGCACCGTCGATGAGCTTTTGGCTGTCGAGTGTGCCGTCATAATTTGCCTTGAGCGTCCGGTAGACGTTTTGCACCGAACCTAGATCCAGCGTGTCGGCCGATACTTTGACACCGAACACTGGTCCCACGAATGCCATAATTTCGGCAGACCGTGTCCCCAAGATATAACCAACCACTCCCATGATAGCTAAGGATACAAAAAACGTGCCGCGTGATACCGCGCGCGAAGATGGAATGGCCGATGTCATTTCGGCGACATCAGAATCAGAGAGTTTGACCAACTAATTTCTCCCTTATTTTCGTTTACTGCTTATGATTATAGCGCACACCGTCAGTGATGCGCGCTATAAATCGTTGTAAAAACTAATCTAGAAGTAGATGTACCACTGGTAGGTGCCGATCGGCACAATCATGCGGCTAAATTTGCCCCAGCCTGGATCGCTCGAGTTGTAGTAGTTGTATTGTGCGACTGTCATCGTGCCATCGCCCGAGTTAACACTCTCTACCCAGACAATATGTCCTACGCCACCGCCAGCCGTCACAACACCTGCCGAACCAGCGCGCGGTGTACGACTCACGGTATAACCGGCCGATTGGCCACTGGCCACCCAGTCGATGGCATTACCCCAGTTGACTGGAATATAGCCGCGCTCTTGACCGACACGCCAAGCAACATAGCTGACACACTGGCGACAACCGTACCCGTAGCCATCGGTGCCGTTACCATCAGCACCGCCCCATGACCAGGCATTAGCGTCGACGTAGCAGTTATTCGCATTCCATGGGTAACCACCGGAGCTACCACCCACAAGTATCGCCCCTTTGCCGCCGCCAGCGGCACGGATTGCGGCTTCGATAGCCGCTTGCTGCTGTTGCTGAATCTGCAGCTGACGAGCTTGACGATCGCTGACCAGTGATTTGTAAGCGTTTTCATCATTTTGCGTCTTTGCTAACAGATCGTTGCGTTCGGCTTCTTTGGCGACAAGTGCCTGACGAGAGTTTTGCTGATCGACCAGGACGCGATTGGTGTCGGCCTGCTGCTTTTCTAGATCGGCTTTGAGTTTGTTGATTTCATCGACTTGCTGTGTCAGCTGATCACGAACAGATGTACGGACTTCCTGCTTATCGACATAGTCACCGATACTGTTTGAACTAGCGAGCATCTCGAGCGGCGTGATCGAGTCTTCGACATACATATTTGCCAGAGTATTGCCGAGTGATTCTTTGGTCTGGTCGATTTTGGCCTGCGTCTCGATAATCTGTTGCTTGAGTTGATCGAGTTTGGCCTGGCTCTGCTCAATCTGTGCCTGAATAATCGATTTCTGATTATCGAGTGCCTGCAGTTCTTGCTGTAACGATCGAACCTGGCTACCAAGTGTCTGCGCCTGGGCGGCATATTGGTCGATTTCTGACTGGAGAGAACGAATCTGATCATCGTACTGATCGGCCGAAGCGGGTTGATACATCGCCATTGGACCGGCCACAGCCACCAGCACAGCAGCGGCCACCACGGATGATTTCGTGGCTAACCCTCTGACCGAAACTGGTGTGGTGGACCGTCGTTTCATGTACCTAGATATTACCATAAGCACTATGCCCCTGTCAATAAGATTGTGTTATAGTTTACTAAATTTTCAGATATTTTCGCGTTGCAAGCAATGATGAGCAGGCGCCTATCAGGGCACCGAGCACAATCATCGCAAGTAAGACGAATGGTAAATATGTTGTCAAAAAGTCTATGGTTGGCTGAATCGCCACGCCGTATTCGCTCAGTTTTGAGCCCGAGCTGTTGAGCGTCAGAAAACCAAGCGCCGTAGCTGCCACACCAGCGATAAAACCGTAGACTATGGCTTCGACGACAAATGGCCCCCGGATAAAGCTTTTGTCAGCACCGATCAGCTTCATCATCTCGATTTCATCACGACGGTTGAAAATCGCCATGCGAATGGTATTGAAAACAATCAGTGACGAGATGGCAATAAAGATGATACTGGCCACAATCCCGGCTTTTTGCGCAAAATCAGTCCACCGCGCTAGATTTTGGATGGCGCTGCGACGACTGCCGGCAAATGACGGCGGATGGCTGGGGTCTAAATACTCTTTGACCCGCGGATTTGATTTCACGAAGTGATCGAGCTGTGAGACGTCATTGATATCTTTGAGGTTGATACGAAGCGTCGCGAAAAATTTGTTGGTGGCGTTGTTGAGCGCTTCGAGGGTCTTGGCGTCAGATTTGTTCTTCTGTGCAAAATCGTCTCTCGCCTGCGCGGCGCTGATATAGGTTACCTGTTGGACGTTTGGTAATTTCATCAGATCATCGGTGATCAGTTTTGCCTGGTCATCAGGAATTGTACCCTTGAGATAGATCGACATGTCAACTTTGCGACTGATTTCTGCCACCGAATCAGTCAGCACATTGCGCGCACTGACGGTCACAAAAATAATCAGCAGCGTGATCGTCATGACGGCTGTGGCCGCCACGGTCAGCCAAGCATTACGGCTAAAGTTATTGATACCGTACCGGCACATGCGAAGAAACGACAGCCACTTGCGGCGGTGACGTTTTTGCTGCGCGAAAGCCCTAGCTGTGCCTTTATTTTTTGCCATTACTGTCTGTAGCTCCCCTGCGCTTGGTCGCTGGTGATCTTGCCGTTGTCAATTGTGATGACACGGCGCTTCAGCTTATTGACGATCTCGACGTTGTGCGTAGTCAGTAGCACGGTTGTCCCATAGCTGTTAATTTTTTCGAGCAAGCGGACAATATCCCAGCTGTGCTTTGGGTCGAGGTTACCAGTTGGCTCATCGGCGATCAAGATCTTTGGTTGCCGCACAACAGCGCGCGCTATTGCCACGCGCTGACGCTCACCACCAGATAGCTGATGCGGGAAAGCTCTTTCCTTGCCCGACAAACCGACGAGGTCGATAACTTTCGGCACGGTGCTGTTGATTTCACGGTTGGTCATGCCAGCGATTTCGAGTGCAAATGCGATATTTTCGAACACCGTTCGCTGCGGCAAAAGTTTGAAGTCCTGAAATACCACGCCGATTTTGCGTCGGAGCAGTGGGATGTGCTTGTCTTTGAGTGAGTCGTAATCAATACCACCGACCACAATCTTGCCACTGGTTGGTTTTTCTTCGCGGGTTAAGAGTTTCAAGAGAGTCGACTTGCCAGCTCCAGATGTGCCGACCAAAATCACAAACTCATTTGGCTCAACATGCAAACTAATCCGGTTGAGTGCCGGACTATCAGTTTTCCCATACGTTTTTGTTACCCTATCTAACAAAATCATTGCGCTTCATTATACCATAAGCGCTGACTCAGCTACCAGTCGCCGCTGGCACCGCCGCCGCCGAAGCCGCCCCCGCCAAAACTACCGCCACCTCCCCCACCACCAGGAAAGATCGAGCCACCCGCCCACCATGAGGGAGAAAGATCATGTGACGCGCGCTGTGCGTAATTTCGCGATACCGCCCAGTCGAATAAAAAGCCAAATATCATCAAACCAAAAGCCGTGATGATTGCCCAAACAGCCCATCCGGCAAGTAGTGCGAGTATGACGCCGATGCCACCTCCCATCACGCCGCCCAACCACCAGCTGCGACTGCGAGCGAGCATCGAACCAATCCATGACAGAAACGACGCGCCAAAGAACAAAATCATGAAAAAAATCTCACCGATACCACCGGCAACCGTGCTGGCGACTGTATTAGCCGAAGTGTCAGCTTCGGGGTGTCCCGTCACCTGCATGGCAATATTTTGAATACCTAAGCTAATACCGCTGAAATAGTCGCCTTTTTTGAACTGCGGACTTATCGTATTGCGAATAATTCGTCCGGCTTCGGCGTCGGTCAGATCTATCTCTAACTTACGACCGACTTCGATCCGGATACCATGTTCTTGCATAGCAACCAGCAGCAGTACCCCGTTGTCTTGAGTTTTGTCGCCAATCCCCCAAGTACGAGCCACATTGAGCGCATAAGTATCCAGGCTATCGCCCTCCAGACTAGAGACGATCAGCACACCGATCTGATAATCCTTTTGCTTGCGACTATCGTTAATTTGCTGATTGAGCGTTGCAACTTGGTCGGGCGTGAGCGTACCCGACTGGTCAACCACCGGCGCGTTGAGCGGTGGCGCTGGTGGCACAGCTAGAGCAATCACGCCATAATACGGAAGTAGCGCGGCAATAACCGCGCTCACAATTCCGAGCTTGAGATAGCTAGTTATACGCATCGTAAACTAATCGAAGCTAATTGTTGGAGCGGTCTCGGCGCCAGTGCTAGCCTGGAAATAGTTGTATTCTTTGAAGCCAAACATGCCTGCGACAAGTGAGGTTGGGAAACGCTGGCGCTTGGTGTTGTAGTCTTGTGCGGCTTTGTTGAAGTCATTGCGCGTGACATTGATCCGGTTTTCGGTGCCTTCCAGCTGTACCATGAGATCCTGGTAGGCTTGGGTTGATTTGATATCAGGATAGTTCTCGACAACCGCGAGTAATTTTCCGAGTGAACTTGCGACACCATTTTGAGCATTGGCAAATGCGTTCAACTGTTCTGGTGTGGCGGTTGTTGGGTCAACCGTAATACTGGTAGCTTTAGCGCGAGCCTCGACGACCGCCGTTAGCGTGTCTTGTTCAAAACTTGATGAACCTTTCACAATATTGACGAGATTTGGCACCAGGTCATTGCGACGCTGGTAGGCGCTCTGCACATCACCAAATGATTTTTTGACAGTTTCACGGCTCGTCACAAGACCGTTGTAGCTGCTGGCAATCAGCCCTCCAATAATCACCACAGCCGCTACGATAATGCCGGGTATAGTCCACTTGTTTTTCATTGTTATTCTACTCTCCTTTTCTTCTATTCTATTATACCAATATGTGTCGAAAAGACATGGCCTAATTTGCTGTATGATCTGTCTGGTACTGCAGATACGCATCGATAAACTCGTCGATCTTGCCGTCCAGCACACCGCTCGTGTCGCGACTTTCGTGCTTTGTTCGGGCATCTTTGACGAGCGTGTAGGGATGTAGGACATAGTTTCGGATTTGATTGCCCCAACTGGCTGACTCCCCCGCTCGGAGGTCAGCCAAGGTCTCGGCATGTTGCTCAACCTGCATCTGGGCAAGCTTTGAACGCAGGATTTTCATCGCCGTTTCTTTGTTTTGCAGCTGTGAGCGCTCGTTTTGGATAGCTACGACCGTACCAGTCGGCAAATGCGTGATTCGCACCGCGCTGTCAGTCGTATTGACGCTCTGACCACCATGGCCGCCGCTGCGATACACATCGATTTTGAGATCTTTGTCATCGACCTGGACTTCATCAGGGGCATCAATTTCGGGCATAACTTCCACCAGCGCAAAACTTGTCTGCCGCAAACTATCGGCGTTGAACGGGCTCAGTCGCACCAACCGGTGCACACCATGTTCGGACTGGAGCTTGCCGTACGCATAGGAGCCATCGACCGTGTAGGTCGCACTTTTGATCCCAGCTTCTTCCCCGGTCGTACGCTCGACGAGCTCAGTTTTCATGCCTGATTTTTCCGTCCACCTCAGGTACATACGCTCCAACATTTCGCACCAATCTTGGGCATCGGTACCACCAGCACCAGCGCTCAGTTTGAGAACAGCCGCATGATCATCGTACTGCCCGTGAAACAACAAATCTTTTCGCAGACGATCGTAGTCGGCTTCGAGTGCGGCTAACTGCCCTGAAAATTCTTCGCACATCGAATCATCACAGAGTTCCATCAGCTCTTGGATATCTGCTACCTGGGCGCGCAATACCTGCCATGGCTCGATCTGGGTTCGCAGGCCAGCAGCTTGTTTTGATAGCATCTGCGCGCGTTCAACATTTGCCCAAACCCCGGAATCAGCCAGTTGGCCGTCGAGACCCACGAGCTCCTGTTGTTTCCTGTCAATTTGCAGTGACGTGCAAGCATCGGTAATCTGCCGTCCAAGTTCGCGAGCACGCTTTTTGAGTGGTTGCATAGATCTATTATAGATTACTGGAGCTTGATTGAGTCGCGGATCTTTGCAATCTCATCTTTATGGTTATTCCAGTTTGTTTCGAGACCAACAATATCAAATGAATGCAATGTATCGTCCGAATCGTAATACGAACCATGGAAACCAATGATCTTGCGGTCACTCGCCGTCAGACACGTAAAACCATATTCTATGCCATATTTACCGGTGACGGTATCGGTCACCATCGTCATGCCCTTGTCATCATAGGCAAAATCTTTACCACATGCTAACTGAGTCTCGCCGTACATATTACGTGCTGTCAGCATTCGCTCGATCGAGAGCCCTTTCATGATGTCGTATGATAGCTGGGCTTTTTGCTTTTGTCGTTCCACGCCTGGTACGGGACTACCGGCCGGAGTATCCTGGTGAAAAACTCCAAGCACCGTCGTGCCACCTGCGGTGATAACATCCCCGCGCAAATTGTTCAGCTGCGAGCCATCAGTGCCGTACGATTTTCCTGGGTATGTTAACTCCGTCCAGGTTTTTGGTGTGTTATATGACATCTTGCCAAAGGTGACGGTACTCATGTCGGACGATGGCTGTTGTCTATTGTTGCCATTGGTATTGCTTGAATTGTTCTGATTGTAGTCAATATCTGCCGCGCGTTTCGACAGCATTGCCGCACTATTGAGAACCGCAATGACGACCACGATGATAAAGACGACAGAGAGAGTTGCCACCAAAATAATACCGACCCACATTGCCGGGTTGCCAGCTTTTTTTACGACTGGCACCTCTACTGGTGCGCTGTCGCTTGAATTTGTCTCCTCCACGGTATTGTCTCCCCTTTTATATATCTAACGCTCAGTATAGCAAATCGCTCGCCCATGACTGTGATTCCCTGGTGGTCTTGTAGTCAAAGTTGCTCGACGGCACATCAAATGGCAATGCGTACATGGCGCCGAAACGGTCGTTGGCCATTTGGTAGGCCAGCCGCAACTCGTCAACTTCCCCCACGCATTCAAATGGCTTCATGACACCGTCGATGCCGAGCAAGCCTTTGTATGTTTCGACAAGACCAGGTTTTTGGAGAAGGTTTTCGCTGTTGAAAATCGCTTGGAGTTCAGCTGGATCAACAAATGGTGCGAAGAGTAAAAAGCTATTGGCACATTTCGGACATTCACCACACCAGACAAGTGTTTGGTTGTCGTGGGCTTGTTGATAATTGGCGAGGTTGCATGATGAGAATGAATGGCCAAATCGCGCCCACGCGCGTTCAACAAACAGCTCCGCAACACGAAGCTCAGTTAGGCCACGCAGTGGTGAGCCGAGGCGCAGATTGGTCGTAATCGCTGTCTGAATATAGTGCATAAATAGCTGCTCAGCCTGCCACGTCTTTGCCCACTGATGATTCACCGGTAGGTCGCCAATATATTCATGCGGCTCGTTGCCTTCTTGTCCGATAGCAACCAGGACGGTGTCTTTACGATTTAAGACAGCGTCCATCAGTGCGAGCGAAAATGTGATGTACGTTACTGGCACATGCCCATTGAGGCCGCCATCCTCTCGGGCTTGTTTCAGCGCATCGCGGTCAATATCACGCTCGATCACCCGAAGTGGTGTCTCAAAATTATCAAGTACGAGTGGATGTGAGCCACCGTTTTGCGACATATACCATGGCAGAAACTCCAGGGAATGCTGTTCGAGCATTGTCGCTACCAATAGCGAATCTTTGCCGCCACTCTGCAGGGTCAGAATACCCTCACCGTCATAGGCCACTGATTCGACTGCATCTGGCAGGTGCTCTGAACGTATGTCGGCAAGCATATCCCTAAGACCGAGCTTATTTTCAAACATAAACTGACTCATTCCATCATGATAGACCGCCATGAATAGTTCGGCATCCAGTTTCGACAGCTGCAGTGAGCCGAAGTCAACTTGTCTCGTTGGGAAGCATTTGTAGTACGAAACACCGACTATGAGAAATGCTAGCTTTCGTACCCGATCAAATACCTGCTGGTCGTACTGTTCGACTGATGGAAAGGTAATTTTTTCTTCGAAATAGCGCTCATGGTCGAAGCTATACCGAAACCGTGCCACTCCCCCATCAAATGAGTATTCTTCAAAACAAAATGCCTGGTACATTACCACTCCTCCATAATTTTTATAAAGGTTTCGCCACGTTCGGTGAAGTCTTTGAACATGTCAAAGCTCGGACAACCTGGGCTCAAAATCACCACGTCACCTGGTTCGGCTAGCTCGCGAGCGCGCTGTACGGTTTCCGAAAATTCCCCCACTAATTCATATGCATCCTGCAAACCTAGTTGGTCAAAACAGGCAGCGAGTTTGCTGCTCGTCTGTCCAATAATAAGCGCTTTTTTGAAATGAGGATGCCGTTTTGCGCTTTCGGCGATCTCCATCAGGTCAAGACCCCGATCAAAACCACCCAGAATAACAATTTCTGGTTGCGTGAATGATTCGATAGCCGCCACAGCAGCACCCGGAGCCGACGAATAGCTATCATCGTAGTACTGGACACCATCGACAGTTTTCACAAACTTGATGCGATGCGGCAAACCATCGAAGTTTTCGATTCCTCTCCGCAGACTATTTGGGTCTTGCACGAGCCCTCGCACGGCGGAAATTGCAGCACATATGTTGTCGAGGTTGTGCCGGCCAGGAACCCGCACCGATGCCACCGGGCAGACCACTTCGTCGCCAAAATATAATGTCTCGTCCGCCACATGTGCATACTGCTCGTTCTGATACGGCATCTTGCACTCAGCCAAACTGTTTTCAGCGATAGACTGAGCATAGGTATTTCGTTGGTTATACACGAGTAAGTCACTACTGGTTTGAAATGCCGCGATACGGGCTTTTGCAGTCACATACTCATCCATGTCGGCGTGAACATTCATATGATCCGGTTCGATCATCAGAACAACCGCGATATGGGGGCTTTTTTCGATATCCCACAGTTGAAAACTCGACAGTTCGTAGACAACAAAATCGGTGGGCTGAATTGAATCCAGCAGTTCCAACGGTGGCACGCCAATATTACCAACCAAGTGCACAGTTTTACCGTCGGCTCGTAGCATAGCGGCAATCAAGCTCGAAGTCGTACCTTTACCTTTTGTGCCTGTCACGCCAATGATCGGCGCTGGACACTGTGCAAAAAATTCGTTGGTTGCCGACCAGATTTTGCCATCGGTTTTCAGGCTATCTGGTCTGACGCTCGAGCTCCGAATCACGAGATCGTAGCCGTTTAGTTGCTCAAAAGCATCGTCAGATACGATCGACTGCGCACCTTTAGGAATCGGAAACTGCGGGGCAACTTTGGTCGTGACGATCGTCACATCATCACCGCGCGCCGTATAGTACTGATAGCTTGCCTGCCCTTCGGCGCCGTACCATGCAATCGCGACTTTCATGCCCTACCCCTCCTTTGGAAAAATCTCTTCCAGTTTGCTGTTCAGTGACAATAGCTCATCTTTTTCACCGCTCGAGACGCCAGCCAGTACCCAAGTGTTTGCATCGATAAACTCACAGGCGGTTTTGCGCATACGATCGAGCGTAATCCGACAGATCGCATCGGGTAGTTTCTCGTAATCTTTGACAACCTCATCGCCGAAATAGCGATTTGAGTAGAAGTTGCTAATTTGAGCTACGGTTTGGGCGCCCATTTGATGACGGCCAAGTGCATATGATTTTGCTGCTGCAACTTCTTCTTCGGTAATTTTACCATCGATCACAGCTTTGACTTCGCGAACAATAATCGCCATCAGGTCATCGGCTTTATCGAGATTCACTGCTCCGCCAAAGTCCCAGCTGCTGTCATGAAAGCCCACGCTAGTGTCACTAAAGACATTGTAGGCCAGTCCTTTTTTGCGGGCGGCACCGTAGATGCGTGAATGCAATGTACCGGTCAAGATCTGGTCGAGACATCCCATAGCTTCGGCTTCTTCATCACTGAGTTCGCGCGGCACGGTCATAGACACTGCAAATGTCAGATTTGAAGCTTCTTTGCGGCGGATCAAGTGCGGGTTGGCGCGGTGCAGTTCGTCACGCGGTACCGTAAATCGTTCACCGCGAGGTAGTGTCCATGATTCCAGGTTCTCGATAATTTTTGACTTGCGACCATGGAGTTTTCCAGCTATTACGAAGCGCATATTGTCCGAGGTGTGTGTTCGAAGATGATGTTCTTTGATGTCTTTTAATTTGACAGTCGGGATAGTGAGTAGCCGCTGACGAAAATTGTAGACATCTTCACCGAGCAGTTGCTGCACTTTTGGCCAAAGCAAGCGATTGTGGTTGTTGAGATACCCAGTCAGCTCGCTCTTGACGTTGCCTTTTTCGGCTTCGAGTTCGGCGTTATTAAACTTTGGCTGACAAATCGCTACGCGTTGCAAGTCGAGAATCCGATCCCATTCGAAGTCTGCACAGTCTGCCAGGTAGACCATCGACAAATCACTGGTAAAGGCGTTGTGATAGGCGCCATTTTTTGTAAACTCAGCCTCGTAGGCATGTTCCGTCGTGAACTCAGCATTGGCACCAAACGCCATGTGTTCCATGATATGCGCCGTCTCGTAGATATCTTTGTCATTGACATATCGATTCCCGGCACGAAACTGAAACTGAAAACTCATGACCGTTGCACCTGGCACGTCAATCAATAGACCGCGTGCGCCGTTTTTTAACGTTACTTCTGTGGTGGTGTGTTTCATCTAACGCTTCCGCTTCCGATTTTGACGCGCCGCTTTCTTTTTCTTGCGTGCAACGTTGCGCTGGTGGTTCACCTCGGCATTAGCGCCGCCTTTTTTGACTTTGTCACTAAAATCATCGTCGCGATTGAGCTCACCGCCAGTCACTTCATTGACACCCTTTTCGACAGCATTTTCGGCCAGTTTTGTGAGCTCAGTATCGTGTTCGTCGTCGATCGCTTCGCGCGTGATAGCATCAGATTTGTGGACATGGAAAAGCGCACGCAATACTTCGTCGCGCAGCGTCGCATGCATACTATCGAATAGTTTTTGGCTCTCGACGCGGTACTCAACCAATGGATCACGCTGGCCAACACTGCGCCAGTGAATTCCTTCACGCAGATGTTGCATATTTTCGAGGTGCTGCATCCACAATGTATCAAGTACCTGTAGATAGATCTCACGTTCGATGCCACGCATAATCTCCGAACCGAGCTCCTGCTCTTTCTCGTCATAAAGTTTTTTGGACTCTTTGAGTGCTAGTTCAGTACGAAGTTTATCTTTTTTCTCACGACCAATTGTCTCAAGCCGATTGTTATCAAGTGGAATAATCGTCTGAAATTCTTCGATAAACCGTGGATTATTTTTGAGCGGCAATTCTGACTTCAGGCGCACCTGTTCTTCGAGCAATGTCTGCACTTCCGGCTGAATATTGTCGCCTTCTAGGATCTTCCGGCGAATTGTGTAAACGACTTTTCGATGACGGTTGATAACGTTGTCGTACTGCACGACATTTTTGCGCGTATCGAAGTTGTAGCCTTCGACACGTTTCTGTGCCGCCTCAAGTGTCTTTGTGATGGCACGGTTTTGAATCGGCATATCATCATCGACACCTAGCCTATCCATCAAAAGAGCTATGCGCTCACCCTGGAAGATACGCATGAGGTCGTCTTCGGTCGAAACATAAAACTGCGTATCGCCTGGATCACCCTGGCGACCACCGCGTCCACGGAGCTGGTTGTCGATGCGGCGTGATTCGTGGCGCTCACTGCCGATCACCACCAGACCACCTAGTTCACGCACGCCTTTACCGAGCTTGATGTCGGTACCGCGTCCAGCAATATTGGTAGCTAGTGTGATAGCGCCTTTTTCGCCGGCTTTGGCAACAATCGCTGCCTCGCGCTCGTTATTTTTGGCGTTCAGAATCTCATAAGTAATCCCCTGTTTATCCAGGTAATCGGCAATCATCTCGTTTTTGGCAATCGAACCAGACCCCACAAGCACTGGCCGGCCAGCTGCGTGGTATTCCTGG
This sequence comes from uncultured Candidatus Saccharibacteria bacterium, assembly GCA_964401035.1. Lineage (GTDB taxonomy): Bacteria > Patescibacteriota > Saccharimonadia > Saccharimonadales > Saccharimonadaceae > Saccharimonas. Next base: position 184,357 of record CAYNWV010000002.1, read on the forward strand.
ATCGCATCGGCCACAGCCTTTAGTTTGGCTTTCTCAGTTTTGTAGATCAGATCTTCGTGATCGTTACGAACAATTTTTTTGTTCGGTGGTACTTGCACAACTTCGAGACTATAAATCTGTTGGAACTCTTCGGCTTCGGTAAAGGCCGTACCAGTCATGCCGGATAGCTTTTTGTAGAGGCGGAAATAGTTTTGGAATGAAATAGTCGCTAGCGTCATACTCTCTTGGAGCACGGGCACACCCTCTTTGGCTTCAATCGCCTGGTGCAGGCCTTCGTTGTAACGGTTACCCTGCTTTAAGCGACCAGTATGCTCATCAACGATGATAACTTCGCCGTCATTCGTGACAACATAGTCTTTATCCCGTTTGAACAACGTCTGCGCGCGCAGTGCCTGGTCGAGGTGATACACGCTCCGAACATGGTCGGGTGTATAGAGATTTTTCACACCAAGCATTTTCTGAACTTTTTCGACGCCTTCATCGGTCAGTGCCACGGTACGGCGTTTTTCGTCGAGGATATAATCAGCCGGTACCAAGCGAGCGGCAATTTTCGCAAATTGGTAGTAGCTTTCTGGGTTTTCAGCAGCCGGCGCAGAGATGATAAGCGGCGTTCGCGCTTCATCGATCAAGATCGAGTCAACCTCGTCCACAATCGCGAAGTTTAGCTCGCGTTGACGAACAAGATCCATTTCATTGACCATGTTGTCGCGCAAATAGTCAAAGCCAAATTCGTTGTTGGTGCCATACGTCACGTCGGCTTGATACGCTTCTTTGCGTGTCACGGGGCGAAGTTTTTTCATCCGTGGGTCAGTATGGTGTTCGTTGTCAAAACTTTCGTCGTAGACAAATGAGGCTTCGTTGATAATAACACCGGTTTGTAGGCCAAGTGCACCGTAGATCTGCCCCATCCAGCCAGCATCACGCTGTGCCAAATAATCGTTGACCGTCACAACATGGACGCCTTTGCCTTCGAGAGCATTGAGGTAAGCGGCAAGTGTCGACATGAGAGTCTTGCCTTCGCCAGTTTTCAGTTCTGCAACATTGCCTTCATTGAGCACCATTGCACCCATCAGCTGCACATCATAGTGGCGCTCACCGATCTCACGATCAGCCATCTCGCGCACGAGCGCAAAAGCATCTGGCAATATCGCATCGAGCGTCACGCCTTTTTTCTGGAGATGTTTTTTGAGAACCGCAGTCTGTTCGCGTAGTTCTTTTTTTGTCATTTTCTGATATTTCGGAGCAAGCGCGTTGACTTGATCAACTTTTTTCTGCAAACGACGCAAGATCCTCTTCTGAGGATCACCGAAAATCTTAGTCAAAGCTTTTTGTTGGTTCACCATGTATAAACCCTTCCTATTTGGACACTAGTAGAAACTCCTGTCCATTATACCCTGTTTTATAGGGTTACAAAAGGGCTAGAGAAGATTTATTCAGCGTTTTTTGTCTCACGTTTGAGACGTGCCAAAAAGCGGTGGCGACCAACATGAGAGCGACGTTCTTGTTTGTATTTACGTAGTTGAGCCGCTAGCTTGGCTTCGACTATATCGGTCGCTGCTAAGACGTTAACCGTAGTATCAGACGCATGAAAGGTTTTATCTGGTACAACAACCTTGACCTCAACCAAGTATTTGTTGCCATTGGCTTGATTGACCTCTGACGCTACGACGTGAGCCTGCATACTCTTGCGAGTATGACGCGGAATGAATCGGTCGAGTCGGCCAATCTGCTTGGTGATGTATTTTTTTACTTTTTCATCCGGCTCGTACGCACCTGCCCCGGAGATTTCTACGTTTTCTATCATTGCATCTTCCCCCTTTCGGTATGTTTACCAATCGCTTCGGAAATATGTGCATAACCATCTGCTCGTACTAGTTTCACGAGCTCACTGTTGATCTCCCCTATGAGTTGTGGGCCTTCGAAAATCATTCCCGTAATCAGCTCGACAAGTGTCGCGCCGGCACAGATTTTCTCATAGGCATCTTCAGCCGAAAAAATACCGCCGACACCGATAACAACTAGTTTGTCACCGTGACGCTCATAGGCCTCTCGAACAAGTTTTGTTGTCAATTCTCGATTTGGTGCGCCAGACAGATTGCCTTTGACTACCTGTGGCAGATCGTCTTTTAGCTTGGCTTTTTTGCGGTCTTTCATCAGATTACCGATCGTCACGCCGGCAATATTGTGCTTGGCTATAATATCGAGTAAGCTGCGAAACGTCACGAGGGGTACGCTAATCGGCATCTTGATAACCACTGGTTTCACTAAAGCGAGCGCGTCAACTGCATCGAGTAATACATCGAGGCGTCCTGGTGTCGTAAACGGCTCACCGCCATAGGTATTTGGACAGGAAATATTAATCTCTAGCATGGCTACATTGCGGACATCGTCAAAAACAGCAAGACTCGCCGCATAATCACGAATTGCCATCTCGTCGCCGGCAGCTTCTTTGGAGTTTGTTTTGGCAACCGAAACAACCAGCGGGAATCTCGAAAACACCGTATGCGGATACTTCGCAACTCGCTCCGAAACAACTGGCGTCCCCTCGCTCGGTAAGCCAGCATTGACGACAAGTGACTGTGACTTTGGCAATCGATAGAACCAGTCACCTTTATTGCCTGGCGCTTCACCATAGGTGACCGAGCCGCCAGTCATAAAACCGAAACCAACTGCTTTCATGATGCGCGGCATGTCAATCTTTTTATCAAAACCGGCCGATAATCCAACTGGGTTACGAAACTTGAGGCCAAATACCGTCTGAGACAGCACCGCTGAGTTTTGATATGCCCAAAGCCCTGGCAGAGCGCGAATACCAGGGAGTTTCTGGACAAATTTGGCGGTACGAACAAGTTCTTTATGGACAGAATCGGGCTTTCTGCTAAACAAGACAGGTTTTGCTATGCGTTGATAGCCGGTCCGTGTTGCCTTCCCGATCAGTCGTATCATTAGCTCTAGTATACTCCCTATAGCTGTTCGCGGCCACCCATAAATGGCCGCAATACTTCAGGGATGACGACGTCACCCTGAGCAGTTTGGTAGTTTTCGATGATCGCCACCATAGCCCGGCCGAGCGCAAATGCTGTGGCGTCATTTGTGTGTACGAGCTGCAAGCCATCATCGGTTTTAAACCGCGTCTGTAAGCGACGAGCCTGGTAATCAGTCATGTAGTCGGCGGTATGTGTCTCGCGGTATTTGCCCTGCCCCGGCAACCACACCTCCATGTCGACACCACGCGCATTCGGTTTACCGATATCACCAGTGCACTTCATCAGTACGTGATACGGCAGATGCAGTTGTGCCAGCAGCCATTCCTGGATCGCGATAAATAGCAAGTGTTCTTGGTAGCTTTGGTCAGGTTTCGAAAAACTTTCAATTTCGAGCTTGTCAAATTGGTGCATCCGAATCAGGCCTTCCATATCCTTACCATACGTGCCGGCCTCCTTACGAAAACTCGTCGCAAAACCCAGATAGCGTAGTGGCAACTGGGCAGATTCAAATACTTCACCAGCGTGCATACTGCCGAGGACATGTTCAGCGCTACCCTGCAGCCATAATTCTTCGCCCTCAATCTTGTAGCGATCATCCCGCGGTTCGAGTCGATCCATTTGATCGTACGGTTCGGTGCGAATCATCAGTGGTGGCAAGACAGGAATAAATGGCCTGGTATCGACATCGAGGTTGGCCTGCTGAGCGATGTCCGCAATAATCTGCGGGTTAGTCAGTGACGTCATGACAAACTGGATGATCGCTTGCTGGAGTAGTACCAGGTCGCCCATAACATAGGCAAATCGTGCGCCCGACACCTTGGCGGCTCGCTCTTTGTCGAGCCATCCTTTGGCTTCAGCGATCTCATAGTGATTTTTTGGCGCAAAATCAAACTGCGGCTTGTCGCCAACCACTTTGACTTCGACATTCTCATCTTCACTAGCGCCCACCGGCACATCGTCGTGCGGCATATTTGGGACTTTTTTGAGAAGATCCATAAAAGTACCGTTCGCAACACGCAACTGGTCTTCGACTTCAGCAAGCTCAGCCTTGAGTTGTCTGCCCTGCTCGATCACCTCTGAGCTAGGTTGACCACCCTGCATCTGTGATGACAGCTCATTTCGCTTCGCGCGTAGCTCATCAACCTTTTGCTGTGATGCGCGCCGCGACTCATCGGCATCGAGAAGCGCTTGAATACTAACGGTGTAGCCTTTTTGTGCTGTTGCCGCCTGGACACGCTCGGCGTTCTCACGGATGAAACGAATATCTAACATAGTAGTAGTATACCAGTTGAAGAGGACGGGCGGCAAACCTCACCGTTACTCAGTGCGCAGCGCTTCAATCGGGTCAAGACGAGCGGCTTTCCGCGCCGGGAACCAACCAGCTACGATTGCGATTACTACCAAGATGCCGATCATAGCCGCAATCTGCCACCAGACAAATTCCAAGATTCGATCGTCACCGATATCAAGCCATTTGCTAATAGCTGGGTTGGCAAATGTTCCAGTAATCAGCGCTATACCGGCGCCGATTGCGCCACCCAAAAATCCGATCCAAGCCGCTTCGTAGCGGAAAAGTTTGGCCACACCTCGTTTTGGCATACCGAGTGCTTTCATGAGTCCAATCTGGCTCGTGCGTTCGAGAACACTAATATACTGCGTGTTAATAATACCGAACAAACTTGCGAGGAGTGTCAGCAGTCCAAAACCGGCCACAATACCCTGCAATGTGTTGACGATTGTAAACAAAATGCTTTGAGCGTCTTTGGCAGTTTGTGCTGCATAGCCGCGAGATTCCAGGTCTTTTTTGATCGCCATGGGATCAGCGTCTTTTTTTGCGAGCATACTGACGCCAGTGTACTTACCAAATCCTGATGAGCCTGCCGTCTGATAGTCGTTTGCGACCCGTGCGCTATGTGCCGATATGAGCATTCGAGGCGTTGCGCTAAATGACATGGTGGGAGATTTTGCGACAGCTCGTACTGTGTAGGTGAAAACTTTTTCTTGAGGATTTAGCAGATCTTGCACTGCCTGCGTCCCGCCACTCATAAACGCCGCCTGAATATCGTCTTGCGTGGCATTGACCGTCTGCTGCATAAAGGTCAACGAAACTTTTTTGCCAATGAGCGCCGACGGCTCAACCCCAAGTGTGGTGACATACTTTTGCGGTACGACAATATCGCCATCAGGAATCTGGGTGCCAAGTGGTGGTAGGTCGCCTGTTGTTGCTTCGGTTAGAATCGTTGCATCGTAGTAGTCAACCGCACCAATATAGCGCTTATCGCTGCCTTCAAACTGCACCGACTTGGGGCTCAACATATAGACCGGTATAACATCTGTCAGGTCGCTGCGACTCTTTAAATAATCGACGTCTGACTCATTGAGCATTTTGATCGTGGCGCCCGGCCGACCAGATGTGCTCGTGCTGACATCTGGATCGTATTCACGCAGCCCCACTGTGCCGCCATCTTCAAACAACGACTTATCCTTGACGACAAACATGGCCTGTGGATCGATATTGTTTTTGAGTAATTTGTCGGCATAATCACGCGTACCCTGGCCGGCCGCCAGTGCCATAGTGAGCGTAAACGCGCCGACTGCAATCGCCAGGCTCGTCAAGAAGGTTCGAGCTTTTGACTGCAATAAATTCCGCATGGCGCGCTTTATGATATCGAGACGTTTCATCGGGCTACTACCTTTCGTGTAGCGCCAAGCGGACGCTTGCCGTTGGTTGTTTTTGGCTCAGACTTTGGCCGCCCATGTTCGATTCGCTCAACTGCACCATCTTTTAGATATATTTGCATGTCGCAGCGGTTTGCCAGATCATGGTCGTGTGTCACGACGATCAGTGTCGCACCCTGGGTGTGCGCGTAGTCAAATAGCATCTCTTCGACATGCGCACCAGTAACACTATCCAGGTTGCCAGTTGGTTCGTCGGCAAACAAAACTTTTGGTTCATTGACGATTGCTCGGGCAATTGCCAGGCGCTGTTTTTGGCCACCCGATAAATTGGCCGCGCGACTATGAGCTTTTTCGCCAAGTTCAACAGACTTGAGAGCGTTCATAATACGTGACCTGCGACGACGCAGCGGTACTTTGGCAATTTCGAGCGGCAAGCTGACGTTGCTGTAGCAAGTGTCATTGCCTTCGACAAAGAAGCTCTGAAAGATAAAGGCCATCTTCTGCGACCGGAACGCATCGACTTGCTTCGGTTTCAGCTGCAAGATATCCTCACCATCGATCACAACCTGACCCTGTTCGGGTCGGTCTAGCCCGCTCATAGTGTGCATGAGTGTCGATTTACCGCTGCCTGATTTGCCGACTATAGCGACCGTCACGCCGTCTGGTATAACGACATTAATGTCTTTCAGCGCCGTAAAGCGGTTTTTCTTTTTGCCATAGGTTTTTGTGACGTTCCGAACCTCGATATGTGCCATCGGACAGTCTATGCCTTCTGGACTTTCGCTAGTCGCACGCGTCCGTGTGGTGCTTCGTATTCACCACGAACTGCGTAGAGGAGTGCTCCCATACCAAATGCTGCCGAACCGATCATAGTGAGGATATTGAGGAATGGAATCGCAAATGATAGTGATAGCAGTACAGCAGCCAAAACTGTGGCGGCTACCGGATGCAGTGTCTTGAGCAGGAGCCGCCCCAAGTAGTAGCTCGTCACACCACAGCTGACCATCAGGAGAAGCAGCCAGACCACGAGAGCAACCAGCGCAATCGGCAGACCAACGACCGTGAGTGCCAAGAAAATCAAGACAATCGGTGCAGCAAATAGCGCCATAAATCCGAGCGCGAATACAACGATAAGATCGCGCGGCGTCAGATTTGTTGCCGTACGCAGTTTCTTTGGTGCAGCGAACAGGAGGAGCAGCGCTATCATGACCGTCCAGACGATACAGGTCATAACAAGCGTTAATAGCTCAACAAGTGGGCTGTAGGCGTGTTGACCGCGGTAGGAATCTGACGCAAAGCGCTTAGTCTCGCCTGCTACTTTGCCCTCTACGGCTGCGTCGTTTGGCGCCGTGTATTGCAAAAAGCCGCCGATCGTACCGTCAGCTGCAACCTTTAGCTTTGTGTACTCACCATGCACGTTGCGACCGATTTGGCCGCCGATTGTCATCTGTTCGGCGCCACCTATGACATCACGCGCTACCGTACCGTTTAGCACGACATCCATGCCGCCGACCGTTAGATCACGTCCAATACTTGCAGCGGACTCAGCCGTCACTGTACTACCGTACGCAGCCACGCCACCACCCACCACGCCGTTGAGCGTAATACTTTGACCGGCTGCCTGCACACTACCGTTCACATGGCCGCCTATCGTGAGAGTCTGACCCGCACAGTGAACATCGCCATTGACAGTGCCGGTAATAACGATTGACGAACCGGCGCAGTAGACATCGCCGTTGACCGTGCCTTCAACCCGAATAGAGTTTCCAGCGAGATAGGCGTTACCATCGATCGTTTCACCTGCGGCTACATAGGCCGCTTCTGCTCCGCTAAAACGTGCTTCCGCCTGGGCTGGCGACGTATTAACGGTCGCTGCAAGCGTCAACCCAAAAACGACAAGTGCTGTATACGATGCTATCTTTCTGAAACTAACCATATTCTCCCCCGTTTATCTATGTTCTAGTATAGCAATTTAAGGACACCTATCAACCCCTTGTGCAAAAACCATAAGCGTAGTATGATCATGTGTGAAAAGGATTGGAAACAAAAATGGGCGAAAAGGAATCTCGATACGCACAACATCCCTCGCGGTCACGAGAGGTATTATTAGATAAAGACAGGGTTCTGACTGCAGAGACCCCTCTCGACGGCTGGAAGAGCTTATCTGAGTCAGATCTAGAGATTGCGCACAACGTATACGGTCTCAAGTTAATGAGACATCTCGAGTCGAGTGACGGCTCTTCTGATGACTTATCAAAATCGTTCACGTCGATCCGAGATCAGATCTCTCGTGAGCCCGGTGCCGATGAGAAAGATGGTGTATTCACAAGTCAAGATGACGTTGCAGCAGCTTATGGAAGCATGATCGTCGCGAATATTGCCGATCCTGGCGAGTTTCTACTCAAGATGAGTACGGACTACGCATCCGAACACCCGACCGCTGATCAGCAAAGCAAAGACGCTTTTTCATCCCAGTCTAAAGAACTTGCTGCAGTACTCTATGGTGCTCGATACGCAGAATACGCCGAACAAATGGAGGATCTACAGCTAACTAGCCACGAGAAAGAGGAAGTAGCCGACCTAGAGAGGAACAAAGCAGCCGACAAGTTGATTCTGGGCAAGAGCCACGGCATTAAGCGGGTGATCTTTGACAAAATGCGCGGTATTGCAAACCTCGCCACGACAATCCGTCACGGTGGACGCAATGCCTTAGCCATGGCAAACCCAAAGTATATTTGGGCAGCAAACAGCACAAAGTCTGCCAAACGCAAGCACGCGCGCATGACCAAGAAGCTCGAGGAGAGCAACCCGACGACGACCTTTGGCAGGCTTATCAAAAAGGGGCGACAACGGAGAGCCGATGCATATGAGCAAAATGTCCTAAAACCTCGCGATGAGCGCTACAAAGCTCGGCGCGAACCTATAGATGAGCGTAAAAAAACAGCCGAGGGCACACGAAACGAGCGTGATGCGAATTACCAAGCACGCATCGACCACTACCAATCCCGACGCCAATCAGCCGAAGCTCGCAAAGCTCTGCGCAAATCGATGAAACAAGAAGGTGCTGGTATATTCGAGCGTCGGCGCGCACTCCAAGAGATGTCATCCGAACAACTGCAGCGTATCGGCCGCGCCAAGTGTCTGGAATCAGCCGCCGAACAAGCCCTCCAAAAAGCCACACGGGAACAAGATAAAGCTGATACTGCCCAGGCGAAGCTTGAATCTGACATCACTGACTTTCAGAAAAACGCAGCTGAAGCCCGTACACTCTCAGCCAGCTTAAAATCATCTGCCGACACGCTCGAATCAACCGGCATACCAGATCTTGAGGCTCAAGCTGCTGACGCTGGTAACAAAATGAACGTTCTACAGACAAATGGAGCCGACCTGGCCGAGTATCGAGAGGCCGAGATAGCATATAACAAAATTGCGGCACAGCTAGTCCACTCTCGAGATGAGCTGGTGAAGCTGCGTAAAAACCAAGAGGCTCAAGCTAAACGAGCCATCGAAATGCGCGCAAAGTCAATCAATGCACTCCGAGATCTTGACAGGGTTAAAGCTTCTGCGACTCAAGCCGCAACACGTCAGGCACGTCAACAAGATACCTATAATCGACGCGCTGGCGCGACACAACGTACGATCGATAAATCACTCTAACGAAAGGACACTTCCCTATGTCACTCCTCAACAAAACATTTTTTGCCTCAATCGGCATCGAACTAGATGATGCTGAGTACCAAGCACTTGCAGCACATTTCGACTCGACACTCCACGAACGCGTCGTTAACGAGATCGTCGAAGGACTCACACCCGAACAAGCCGCCGAACTGGCCAACCTAGGTGATGACGACGAGCGCGTCAATCAATGGCTGATTGACAATGTGCCTGATCTCCAAGATATTGTCCAAGACGAAGTTGATATATTGCTCGGTGAAATCGCCGAAGACAGCGATCAGTTCAATCAGTCAGCCGCTTAACGCCACGTAGTAGGACACCATCGAGCGCTAGGTGCGATAGATACCCAACCACAGCAGCGCCATAAAACACCAGGCTAACCGGCAGCATGCGGTCACTAAATAAATACGGCACACCGACAATCGGTAGCGGCACGAGTAGCGCCGCCCAGACACTGTGCGTCCAGCCTCGATGATGTGTCAGCAGTGGCAGCATGGCCACTAAACCTAAGTAAGCCGCCGCTTGAATTTGTTTATTCCAAATCAATAAAATATTGAGAATAAACGCACCCCAATAAAATATCCCCTGCCCTTTGGACTTTGTATCCACATCTGGAAACAGTGCAAATAGCATTGCAACTACGAATACTGCGATAAATACCTGGTAGTCGTGGAGTAAGTTTGCATAGGTCGCAAACTGGACGATCGGCACGAATAGCATGGCTGCGGTATATATACCCGCTGCCGCCACACCGCCCACCAGATGCCCACGATAGCTCGACATAACCTACCTACAACTTCGCGTCAGGATATAGTTCGCGCGTCGTCTCATCGACGTCGGCTCGCAGCTGCGGAAATGGTACACCTTCGCGCGCTGTCACACCTTCAAAAATCCAGAATACTCGCTCGCTATAGCCCCAACCACAAGCCGGCGGCATACCGTATTCCAGCATTTCCACAAAATCAATATCCATCATCATGGCTTCATCATCACCGGCTTCCCGCATCTGTTGCTGCTCGACGAAGCGTTGGTATTGGTCGAGCGGATCGTTGAGTTCTGAGAAGCCATTACCTAATTCGCTGCCGGCAATCACTGGCTGAAAGCGCTGTACGACGTGCTCGTTATTTGGGTCGCTTTTCGACAGTGGGCTAATAAATTTCGGTGTGTTAATGAGCCACACTGGCCCCGCGACATCTTTACGGATATGCTTCCACAATTTATCGATGCCGCGCGGAATACTATCGGTTTTTTCGACTTCTAGCCCCTGCTCTTTCAGCTTTGCGGCCACTTCTTCGATGGTCGTGTTCCAGACATCGATACCGTATCGATCGCGAATTACTGTGGCGTAATCCCAAACCTGCCACTCGCCTGCCATATTGACGTCAAAAGTACCCAGTTTGAACTGCAGCGTCCCAAATGTTTCTTGGAGGACGTATTTGTACATATCCTCCATGAATTTCATGCCGTCCTGCCAGTTCGCATATGCCCAATACCACTCCATAGCCACGTGCTCCGGCAGGTGTTCGTCGCTATAGTTTTCATTACGGAACCGTGCGCCGATATCATAGACTTTTTCAAAGCCCGCACCGAGCAAACGCTTCAAGGGCAACTCATGGCTAATCCGCAGGTAGAAATCTTGGTCAAGCGCATCCATGTGAGTTACAAACGGATTGGCATCAGCGCCACCTGTCGTATGTTCAAGCACCGGAATGTTGATTTCTGTAAAGCCATGCTGATTCAGATAGTTGCGTGTTGCCTGCCAAAACCGACTGCGGCGCACAAATCGCTGGCGCACATCTAGGTTGACATTCATATCCACATAGCGGCGACGCAGGCGCTCTTCTTTGCTTGTTAGTTCGGTCGGCATCGGCCGTAGAGCTTTGGCAAGCAGACGTAGCTCTTTGACGCCAACTGATATCTCACCAGTCTTTGTCTTGATAACCTGTCCGGTCGCCTCTACAAAGTCACCCGTATCGAGAAGTGGCAACTGCTCCATACCGAGCACACCCCGTGCGGCATCCAGTGGCGCGACATCATTCGCCGCCAAAAATAGCTGCACCGCTCCTGATTGATCGCGTACCACAATAAAACCTAGCTTACCGAATTTTCGAAGCGCCATAACACGCCCCGCAACTGTCACAGTCTGACCTTCGAGAGTATCGAACTGATCGATAACATCTTGTGTGTTATGTGTACGATGCGCATCAGCTGGATAGGCGTTGATACCAAGTGCGCGTAGTTCGTCCAATTTCCGTAGTCGTTCGTCCCGATAATCTTTGAGTGTAGCCATACTTTGTCTTATTATATCGCACAGATACGGGACTGCCTATTGTCACAAAAAAATACGCACCGAGACGATGCGCATTTGTGCTTGAGCTATATCGAGCCTAAGAAACAGAGATAATCGTGTAGGCCGTGGCGCCTTTTGGTGTCGTGATCGTGACTTTTTCACCTTCGCTCTTGCCCATCAGTGCCACACCGATTGGCGATTCATTGCTGATTTTGCCATGGATAGGATCGGCTTCGACTGGTCCAACGATAGTATAGGTGACCGATTTGCCATTTTTGAGCTCAACAGTGCTGCCTAGGTGGATCTTGCCACCTTTTTTCGCTTTAATTTCTTCGGCGTTCATCAGGATATCTTCGATTTCGGCGATTCGCGTCTCGACCAGACCCTGCTCTTCGCGGGCGCTATCGTATTCGGCATTTTCGGATAGATCACCATAGTCGCGAGCCTCCGAAATCTTATCGGCAATTTCGCCGCGGCGACCCTTTAATTCAACGAGCTCTTTTTCGAGCTCAGCGCGTCCTGCAGCAGTAATTTGGTATGCTTTTTTCATAATTGTTCCTCGGGTTAAATTCGAACATCTTTTAGAGCACCTAGGCGGTATACTTGTATGGTTGCCCCTCCAAAAGGATCTCGAAGTTACTTCAGTGTAGCAAGTAACTCTTCGTGCGTCAATATGACAGTTTCGCCGGTTTTTCTATCTGTTAATTCGTACTTTTGGTCGCCCGCTAAACGATCACTCGCCGTCACGCGGTACGGCATCCCCATCAGCTCAGCATCGGCAAACTTTGCACCTGGCCGTTCGTCGCGGTCATCATACAATACCGAGATACCAGCTGCTTCTAGCTCGCTGTATAAATTGTCAGCTGTACGTCCGCCATCGACACCAATCGATACCAGATAGACATCAAATGGTGCAACATTACGCGGCCAAACCAGGCCTTTGTCATCCGAAAACAGCTCAGCAATGACGCCCATGAGCCGGCTCGGACCAATCCCATAGCTACCCATATAGACCGTGTGCTCGTGGCCGGATTCATCCGTGTACGTTAGCCCCAACGCGTCCGAAAATTTCGTACCAAGCGTAAAGATATTACCGACTTCGATAGCTTTCTTCTCGACGAGTTCTTCTCTAGTCACCCCTAGATCGACTAGCACTTCGTCGGTATAAACCTCTTCGTTGATAGCAATTTTCTTACCCTCGTGTACATAAACTGTATCCTCACCGGCATCACTGATTGTCTGAAATTCGTGACTGTATTTCGAGAAACTACCGCCGCTCGCGAAAGTTTTGTAGGTGATATCACCGAGGCCAAGCCGCGCAAAGACTTTTTCATAGGCACCTGACATAACATCGTAATACTGACGGTGCTCTGCCTCATCGCGGGAAAATGAATACAGATCTTTCATCCAGAACTCACGGCCACGCATCAGCCCGCTTTTTGAACGCAGTTCATTGCGAAATTTAATCTGAAACTGATACGGATAGACCGGCAAATCTTTGTAACTCGCAATAAACGTCTTCATGAGTCGCGTCAGCGGTTCTTCATGGGTCGGTGCCAAACCTAGCTCGGTGCCACTCGCAAGTTTTGTCTTGAACCAAACATCCATCACCGCGTCGTCCCAGCGGCCACTGGCTTCCCAGGTGTCTTTTTGCTGCAGTGCCGTCAGGCTCAGTTCTTGACCACCGACAGCGTTCATTTCCTCGCGGATAATCTGAACAATCTTATCGAGCACCCGTTTGCCCAGCGGCAAATACACATACACGCCGGCCATCTCTTTGTAGACAAACCCGGCACGAATCAGCAGCTGTGCGTTCCTAGCGACTTCGTCTGCCGGAGCGGTCTTACTCGTTTTGGTAAATAATTCTGAACGTCTCATATCACCCCCTACTATACACTACCGAGGTAACTGGATAACAAATAACAGCAGAAAGGCAACGGCGTTATTGATCATGTGCACCAACACCCCCGCCCAGATCGAGCCTGTCATTTCGCGCAAATAACACATAATGATACTCAAAATAAACGTCCCTATGCCGACATTCCACTGACCGTGCGCCAAGCCGAACAACACGCTCACGACCAGGATGGCCGGCCAGAGTGGCATTTTGTGCTGGCGTAATTTGCCAAACAGAAAGCCACGAAATATCGTTTCTTCGACAATCGGCGCTATGACCACTAGGACGATAAATGCAGCGGCACGCTCCAGCCCATAGACGCTTGTGAAACCAATATCCTGCGCTTGGTCGGCGTTAAACCCCGGTACGAGCTTCGCCACGATATTGATCACGACAGCAGCTGCGATAAAATAGATGACATACCCTGCTACGCTATAGCCGATGTCGGACCATTTGACCAGTCGTCCAAAACCAAGCAACTTCCACGACAGCCATTTTTTGGCATATGGCAAACTCAGTAAGAGCGCGAGCATGAGCGCATAAATCAAAGTATTCGCTAGCAACAGAGTCAGCGTGGTGCTCATTGGTAATGAAATGCCCATTGATTGTGCGATGATCGCGACAACCACTCCGATAACCGCGGCACTAATGAAGCAGGCAATGAGCCAGAGCGGCCAGATCACCCACCACTTATGATCTGCGGTCATGCTAGGTTTTTTCATCGCATCAACTTCCCTATATCAGCAATCGTAATGACGATCACTAGGCCAACCAAAACCATCATGCCGATACTGTTAATCTTTGCTTCTAACTCTTCCGTGAGCGGCTTCTTCATGAGTCGAAACAGCACTGTCAGGAACCATCTGCCACCATCTAGTCCAGGCACCGGCAAGATATTCATAACCGCGAGCGTCAACGATATGATGGCACTTAATAAGACAATGTGTCGCAACCCAGCTTTTTCTGCCGCCGGAAAAATGACGCCGAAAATCCCAACTGGCCCCGCCACAGCATCACCCGCCGCGGCCAAGTTCTCGTTCGCCGCTTTTCGCGCGGTGGGGTCACTGCTCAGCTGACCAATGAGACCTGTGAGCGTCTTGACGAGTGTATCTCCAAGCCCTTGGAATGTAGCGCCCGTCAACTGGAGCGTTGTCACGACACCGACAATTGGCGCCGACCAGGTTGAGTGATACAAGGTTTGTTGATTCAGCCCCGCACCGAGATAGCCTTTGCGGTCAGTGTTATCAGAGCGAATATTTACCGAAGCATTTGACTCGACATTACCCCGCGAATAGATAATTTCGACCGTTTTGCCTTTTTGAGCTTTTACTTTTTCAGTTAAATCTTCCGGGGACTCGACCGGCAGGCTATTAAAGCGAACGATCGAATCGCCGACCCTGAGCCCTGACTGAGCGGCCGGCAATCCCGCCACCACACTGGCTATCTGTACGCGACCTTGGTCAACTCGCGTATCCGACGCTACGGTAAACTGTCCTGGGATAATTTTTGGTAAGCCAGCGATAGCCAGGAACGTGAACAAAACGACAGCAATCAGCCAGTTCATAACAACGCCGGCCAAAAGAATCTTGGTTTTTTGCCAGAATGTCTTTGAACCGTAGGTGTTTTCGGCTGTCGCGTCATCGTACTCACCTTTCAGCCTCACAAAACCACCAAGTGGTAGCCAGTTGACCGTATAGGTGACATTTTCGCCTAAAATACTATCTTTGAGCCGTTTGCCCCAAGCTTTTGGCGGGAACCCGATGCCAAACTCTTCGACTTTGACACCGTTGCGACGTGCCACAATACCGTGGCCTAGTTCATGAATTGCCACCAGAAAAGTCAGTACAATAACGCCTAAAATGATGCCAAAGATAAGATCCATCTACCCTCCAAATGTTCGGTTTCGTTTTTCGTATTCTTTTAGTATACCGTCTACGTCGGCCTTTGTCAGGTCTGGCCAATGTTTATCTAAAAACAGATACTCGCTGTAGCTGGCACGCCACAACATGTAGCCGCTCAGCCGGTGCTCGCCACTTGTGCGCACTATCAGATCGCACGGTGGCACCTCTGGTGCGTACAGGTTGTCGGCAATTGTTTGCGGCGTAATAGCAGCAGCTGGTACGCCAGATTGAACAATTTTTTTAACCGCATCGACAATTTCTTGTTGCCCACCATAATCTAGACAGATCAGTAATTCACCACCAGTGTTAGCGGCTGTCGCTGCTTCGACCCGTTCAATTGACCGCACGAGCTTTGGCTTCAAGCGTTCACGACTACCAATCACCCGCAGCTTGACGTTTTCTTCGTTAAATATATGAGCATCTTCGTTCAAGACACGGAGTAGCAGCTCCATGATCTTGGCGATCTCTTCGGGCGGTCGTGTCCAGTTTTCGGTGCTAAAGATATAGCAGCTGGCGTATTTGACACCGCGATGGAGTGTCTCGATCAAGACTTCTTTGACCGTATCGTAGCCCGCATAGTAGCCTTCGTACGATTTGAGCCCTCTGGCTTTTGCCCACCTTCGGTTGCCATCGACGATAAAACCAATATGCACTGGTAGTTTTGCTTTACTTGGCATCTGAAATCGCTTCCTCTTTCGCGATGGGTGGATATGCAGGCCACTCGACATTCCTCGATGGCTCGGCCGGCAACTCACCGGCAATCCGAGCATGCCGTTCATCAAGCATGTATCCGCCAGGATAGATCTTGACGAGCGGCGCGCCAGTCTTTGTTGTACCACGCTCTTGGATATTTACTCGCGGCGCACCGACATAGCTATGTCCTCCAGAGCTATCTTTCCAAGCACGCGAATATACAAGAGCCTTGATGCCTCTCGATTCGAGGTCTGTTACGATCGCTTGATAATCGTCTGGACGTAGAAAATGATGAATCCAGCCAATCGAAAAATCATCCTTACCCCGCATGGCGAGCTTCGCCACTCGGTTGATGACGTGTCCGCCGACTCTCGACGGTCGTCGCTCTTGTTCTCTTAATTCGCCTATAGCCATAGACTAAATCGTCATTACTTCTTTTTCTTTGACCTTGAACATATCGTCAATTTGTAGCTGATATTTTTTCATGTCGTCGTCGACACCTTTTTCGATGTGCTTGACATCATCTTCACTCAATTGCTTGTCGTCTTTTAGGCGCTTGGCTTCTTTGAGGGCATCTTGGCGAACGTTACGAAGAGCGATCCGGCACTCTTCGACCTTTTCGCCGATTTTTTTGACCATGTCACGGCGGCGCTCTTCGGTCAACGCTGGTATCGGCACGCGAACGACTCGCCCATCATCACTTGGGTTAAATCCAAGACTTTGGTTATTACGGATTGCAGCTGCGATTTTCTGGACATTCGAAGGATCAAATGGTGTGATCTGCAACAGCTGCGCCTCCGGTGCAGTGATATTGGCAACTTGGTTGAGCGGCACCTCTGCGCCGTAAGCTTCGACTTTCACACCATCGAGCATACTTGGATGAGCGCGACCAGTGCGGATCTTTTTTAGCTCGTCTTCAAAATGCTCCAGAGCGGCAGCCATCTTCAGTTCGTACTCAGCTGTGTCAAACATATCTCGTATCCTCTCTCTTATCTAGCCTGATTATATCATTCATCTGTCTCTGTAAGCTATACTAGAGGCTATGAATGTTCGAGAGGTTCGTGTCCGCAATGTTCGTTCCTACGAGCTTTTTTCGGCATCGCTCGACCCATCCGTCACTCTCATCCTAGGGCGCAACGGCACTGGCAAAACGACGCTGCTCGAAAGTCTGTATTTCCTCGCCCAAGGCACGAGTTTTCGTGGTCGCGACCGCGATATGATAGCGCACGACACGCTCATGACCGACATTGTTATCGCTGACGAGTCTGGCATTGAGCGTCGTGGGCGGTTAGAGATCCTACCTGACGATAAACTAAAAAAGAGCTTTCAGATCGACGGCAAGCACTCCCAGCGTATGCCGATAAAATACCGCCTACCCGTCGTGCTATTTGAACCAGAAGCGCTCCGACTCCTCAGCTCTTCCCCCACTCGTCGCCGCCAGTTTTTTGACGATGTCTTGTCGCGGCTCTACCCGCAGTACGCTACTACCCTGTCGCGCTACCAGCGTGTCCTGCTGCAGCGTAACGAGCTGTTAAAACGCCAAAATGACACTGATGCAGCGACCTGGGATGCACATGTATTTGCCTGGGATGTGGCGTTTGTCGAGCTGGCCGAAACACTTGTGCGGTTCCGCGCGGAATTTATCCAGACCAGCAATCAACACCTCTCGCGACTGTACTCATCGATGGCTGGTGCCGACCACAGCGTGACGGTCAGCTACGACAGCGCCATGCCCCAATACAACTACGCCCAGAACTTACTCAAACAGCTCGAGCTCCGCCGCCATGCCGACGCTATGCGCGGTTTTACCAGCCTAGGGCCACACCGCGATGATTTTATCGTGGCACTCGACGGTCATCCGGCATCAGAAACTGCCAGCCGCGGTGAAATGCGGACTATTATGCTGGCCTACAAGCTGCTCGAGGTTGAGTTACAGGAAGAATTATATGGATTTAGCCCGCTGATCCTGATGGATGACGTGTTTTCCGAACTCGATAGCTCCCGCGAGCAACAGCTAATGGAAGCGCTGCGCGGCTATCAGACAGTCATAACTGCAACCGACCTGCGTGATGAACTGAAGATCGATGCAAAGATTATTGAACTCAACTAGGCGGCCATTTGAGAGAACGGATTATAAGCGGGGGCAGCCTGCGGTGCTGGAGCTTGGCCGTAAGCTGCTGCCCAATGTGGCTGCGCAGCGGGCTGTTCATAGTACTGCTGCTGAGGCGCAGTATAGGTGTTAAACGGCTGTACGGGTGCAGTGTTAAATTGCTGACCAGCACCCCAGAAGGAGCCAGTTTCAGCAGCGGTCTGTACCGCGCCCATTGCAGCACCACGTGCCATGGCAACTTCACCCTGTGCAGCAGAGCGAGCACCATTGGCGCCAGCAACAACGGCTTCGCGACCGGCTCCGACAATATTCTTGCCACCACTAAAGACGGCTTTGAGTGCAAACTTTGCTAATTTACCCTTTTGAACTTTCAGTTTATTCTGGCCGTCATCACCACGCTCCATAGTGACACCAGACGCATTACCGAATGATTCCATTGCGGCACTGACACCAGCCCCGGCGACACGCATGCCCGCTTCTCTTGCGTACCCGGCCGCCTGGTTCATTGCTGCCCCACGATCTTGATTCAGACCAGTGACTGCTGACGCCATATTGCCATATTGACTGGCCATGCCAGAGATTTCAGCTGCCGCGCCAGTCAAGCTCTGTACTGTTTCCACGTGTTTCCCGAGACCAGGAATCTTTTTGAGCATATTCGCAGTACCGCTATTCGCCATCTGGTCAACTCGGTTGACTTGTCCATGAGCGGCCATGATACCACGATCAATCGTACCACCGGCACCAAAATGGGTCGCAACATCGATTTTTTGCGCACCCTGCGTAAGACCCGCTAGTTTATCAGCAATACGTCCGAGACCACCTCTTAGTTTCGAGATGAGTGATTCACGATTGCTGAGTGTTTCCGATGTCTGCTGTGGCGCGAAATTAAAGCTACTGCCCATCTGCGAACCCGGGAGTGGACTGGTATTGAAGTTTTGCGCTGCTGGAAATGGATTTGCTGTATTAAAGTTCTGTGGTGCAAAGTTCATAGCACTGACGCCGAATGGATCGGTGTTATATGTCTGAGCGGGTGCGAAGTTACCGCTCTGACTCGGTGCAAATGGGTTTTCGTAGCCCATCCCAGAACCTGGTTTATTGAAGTTGCGCATTTTTCTATTCGTTTGCTTTTTTTATTTTTGATGAACTGATGTATTGATCTTAGCATAAACAATATATAATGTCAATGGTTATACAATGAATTTCCTAAACTAACGACATATTGTTATAAAAATAGAACCCCTGTGCGGAGTTCTATTTTGGTTCTGAAGCTGTGTTATTGTGCTATATATTATGCGCGCCTATTCGGTCACGCCCAATTCGATGCGGCGGAATTGCGCCACCCGAATATTTTCACCACTCTTGGCGATTTGTTCTTTGACAATATCGCCCACGGTTTTGCTATCATCGAGCACAAATGCCTGCTCGAACAACACTTGTTCCTGGAAGTGCTTTTTCAGCTGGCCTTCGACGATCTTGTCGGCCATGTCAGCCGGCTTACTCTTCAGGGCATCGCTTTCTAGCAGTTCTTTCTTCTTGGCCTCGTACTCGGCGACTGGAATATCTTCCATGGTCGCATATCGTGGACTCATGGCAGCGATTTGCATAGCGATTTTGTGAGCAAATTCTTTGAACTCTGGGAGCCGTGCCACAAAATCAGTCTCACAGTTGACTTCGACCACAACACCGATACGGTTGCCGTGCACATAACTTTCGATTAGGCCTTCACGGGTCTCGCGGTCGCCTTTTTTCTCGGCTTTGGTAAGGCCTTTTTTGCGCATAGCCTCTAGAGCCTTATCAAAGTCACCAGCGGCTTCAACGAGTGCTTGCTTAGCATCAGTCAAACCAACGCCGGTTAGTTCTTTCAGCTTCTTGATATCTTCAATCGTCACGCCCATCCTATTTCTCCTCTTTCTTTACAGCTGCTTTCTCGGCCTTTGCGGCGCCGGCTTTGCCCTCTTGAATAGCGGCAACGAAGTATTCGACGTATTTTTCGACAGCCTTGATTGCATCGTCATTGCCGGGAATTGGATACGCGACAGCACTTGGATCAGCATTGCTGTCAACGATAGCGAAGACTGGGATATGCAAATTTGCCGCTTCTTTAATCGCGTTGTCGTCGGCTAGTGTATCGAGGACGATCAGTGC
This sequence comes from uncultured Candidatus Saccharibacteria bacterium, assembly GCA_964401035.1. GTDB lineage: Bacteria > Patescibacteriota > Saccharimonadia > Saccharimonadales > Saccharimonadaceae > Saccharimonas. Next base: position 204,734 of record CAYNWV010000002.1, read on the forward strand.
AGCTGGGTGCCCGCTCATGTCTTTGATGCCGCCATATTTGGTATTCAGGACATCGATTTCCTCTTGGAAACGCTGGACTTCGAGTTTGTTGTAGCGCTTTTCCAGATCGCCACTCGCCATGCGGCGTTCGAGGTCTTTGAGTTTTTTGATCTGTGAACCGACTGTTGCGACATTCGTCAACATACCGCCAATCCAACGCTCGGTGACGTATGGCATTTCGACTTTTTCAGCCGCCGTGCGCACGATATCTTTGAGCTGTTTTTTAGTCGCCACAAATAGAATCGGGCGACCAGTTGCAGCGACTTTTGTCAGAAATGGCAGAGCTTTGTCGAAAGCTTCGACAGTCTTTGCTAGATCGATAATGTGGCTATCCTGACGCTTGCTATGAATATAAGGCGCCATTTTCGGGTGCCAACGACTGGTTTTGTGTCCGAAATGCGCGCCGGCTTCGAACAGTTCCTTAATATCAACCTCTACGGCCATAGTAGTACTCCTTTTTCCCTCACCCGCTTCCCTGATGTCAGGAGTATGAAGCGAGTTGTGTCATTAAAAATTGTTACCGAGCAATTATACTACTGTTGCTCGCACTTGTCTAGTGAGCTACATCATCATATCAGATAAGTCTGGAGTCATCTCCGCCTTTAAGCGGCGCTCTTCCTCAATTTGCTGTTTCACAACTTGAATGGCAGCTTCTTGGTCGGGTCTGATCACATATCCATTGCGCCCAAGCTGATCAACGCGATGCGCAAATGAGCGCAAGTCTCTTGCATATAACGACTCAGCGAGCTCTCGGACAAACTGCTCGCCACCTTCGCTGTCATATACTCCACTTAACTCGGTCCCCATGCCCCTGTTCTCATGGAGAGTAAGTGCGGCACCTAGCGCTTCGTCTAGCCGTATACTAGGGATGCTCGCCGCCACATCAGCGGCACTAACGCCAGCCTGCTCCATAGCCGTCTTGACGCCTTCATATTGCAACACCCAGTCGAGCGGCCTGGCTGACCCTTCGGCAAGCTCTTTCATAGTCACCTCAATCACCCGTCTAGGATCTTCGCCATTCTTTATCAATGGCCCGAAAAAGGCACCCACCTTGCCTGGCACAATGTTTTCGACTGTCATCGGGAGACTTGATTCGGTCCTGCCTAGTTCCAGGGTGGTTTTATTTATGGTCTGTTCGATCGAGTTCTCGTCAAAAGCTACTAATTCGCTCCTACCTGGCGTAAAGCATCGTAGCGGTTTATTAAGATCGGGCGTCGGTAATTCCAGATAGTCACGAGGGTCATGGCTCTGAACAGCTAACGAGTCCGTGTCTGCCGCCATGATAGTGCGAGACGCTACCAGGTCAGCCTTTGCAGGATATCGGCTTGCTATTGATCCACCATCTTTTCCTGATATGTAGATGTTTAGTTCGTCAATTGGGTACATGTAGTTGCCGGCCGAACCAGCCTCTCCTGTCGCCGCGAACGAAAAATTATTGTACTGACCCTGGCCGATATCGGTGTGGCGTAGACCAAATTTGTTTTGCGCCATTTGATCAAGGGCAAACCGAAATGCCTGCGGCATGTCAGCTGCCGATGGATCATTGAATGTCACGTCAGTCATAACTTCTTGTTGATGCAGCTTTGTCTCACCTCGATGAAACACGTTACTTGCATAGTCGGATTCGAGCTGAAGGCGCGGTGAGTGTTTCATGACTGTTTCAACAGGGATACCAATATAGACATCCCCGTATTCAGTTGCCACAGATCCAGGAGCGGTGAGATGTACGTAAGCACCGTGCAGCCCACTGCCTTGGCGCTCCGTACCATGCAGCGTCATGCTTCGTGGTGCTATACCACCGCGGTTGACGATCGCATCAAGTGCTGGTTGTCTCGTAGCGTGCATAAACTGTGTGCCTTCGGCAAACATATTGCTCGCGACACCAATCACACGATCCCCAAGCTCCGCCATCATATCGATATCGACACCTATAACGTCCTGAAGTTTTTGCTGTAGCTGGTTGTAATTTGCAATATCTACCTCTCCCACAAAAAGATCGGGTAAGGTTCCACGGGCAGAAGCATTATCTCGATAGCCACCTTTCGTCGTCAGAGCATCTTTACCATAATATCGGGACAGAATCCCACCTTCGTACAGCGTACCGCTGGCCTCAGAAAGGAGCTGGTCTCTGAGGGCTTGTTTGCCCGCCTCTGACCCATCGCACGCATCAAGAGCAGCCAGCGCTTCTTGAAATGTTCGTTGACGTAGCTCGACCTGTTCACCAACCATAATCCGAGTCTCTTCAGGCAACGAAATGTCAACTATCGGACGTCGCTCTAGGCCCGATGCATCGACGAGTGCCTCACCCTTGCGTCTCGCAGTCGGCTGCTGCAAGTGATCGATTGCGTCCTGTTTCATTGCATCGAGTGCCTCTCTATTCCGAATGCCGAACCGTCGATCAAGATCGTTCATAGGGTTGTGCGTTGTTGCAATAAGCTCACGTTGTCTCTGATAGGCTGGATCGCCCTCTTCCGGTGTGACGATCGCTAAGTTATCACGAAAATCTAGCCTTAAACTATCCCGTCGTCGCTCGGCTTCTTTTTGTGCATCGACAGACTGTAGCCCGACTATTACATCGATACGCTCCGTCGCCCCATTTGGCTGACGCGCTTCGCTCACCTGATCAATAGCCTGTACAGCACATTCGACAACTTCTACTGGTATGCCGCCATCTAGTGCTGTTTCAACTGCTTCAGTAACCTCCTCAGTCGGCAGAGCCTCCATAGCCCACGCCGTCTCTTCTCCGCCTTCAGCAGCCTGAAGGATTCCCTTGACACCTGTTTCTAGCTCCTCAAGAGGCTCCTCCGGACTCTCTATGGCACCCTCACGAATCTCTTGAGCAACAACCTCGTCTCTCTGTGCAGGATCAATATCTAACAACGACCGAGATGCCTCATCAACAGTCCGGCGCGCTGCTTCCAGTCGCTCTCGCTCCTCGGTTCGAGGGTCTACGATGTCAATCCTTCCAGTTGCTCCTGGTAGCGGCTGGTCAAATCCGAGTTTTTTGTAGTTTTCCATAGATGTTTTTGTTTCTGCGTATTCTCTTATAGATTATCTGCTATATCTTTGACATTTGCAAGAAAAACAGATATAATCCATCTTTGATTATGAAAAGCAGTATTCACCCACAAACCTACCGCCTGGTCGTATTTAGCGATGAACAAGCAGGCTTCACGTTTCTGACCAAGTCAACCGCTCAGTCAGACGAAACTATCAAATGGGAAGACGGCAACGAGTACCCACTCGTCAAAGTCCACATTAGCTCGGCTAGTCACCCATTCTTCACTGGCGAAGAGAAGATCATCGACACCGAAGGTCGTGTTGACCGCTTCAAGGCTCGCGCCGAAGCCGCCAAAAAGCGCCAAGAACAACTGGCAAACAAAGCGAAAAAAGCTGTCGCCAAAAAAGCCGCAAAAGTCGAAAAATAACGACGATCATGAAGAGACCGCAGACTTTCAGGCGGTCTCTTTTTTCGTTATATGAGATAATAGAACTGTTATGCCAAAGATCAATCTAAACCTCGACGAGTTACGCACTGAAAAATCCGATCTAACGGATTTTTTGGCACAACCCGAGGCTTTTTCTGACCCAGATTTTGCGCGCAAAAACCGCCGTCTGCTCGAACTCGATGAATTGATCGCGACTGGCGAGCGCCAGATAGCGCTCGAAGACCAGATAAAACAGGCCTACGAGCTGGCAAACGGGGGTGATGAACTGGCTGCACTCGCCAAGGAAGAATTACCCTTGCTCGAAGAAGAGCTAGCGACCGTCAACGAACAGCTATTTGTCCTGCTGACACCAAAAGACCTGAACGACGAAAAAAACGTCATTGTCGAAATTCGTGCTGGTGCTGGCGGTGACGAAGCTTCGCTGTTTGCTGCCGAACTGTACCGCATGTATCTACGCTACTGCGAAATGCACGGCCTCAAAACCGAAGTCATGAACGAAAGCGCCAACGAATCTGGTGGCTACAAAGAAGTCATCTTCCAAATCCGCGGCGACATGCCCTACAGCAAATTGAAATTCGAATCGGGCGTTCACCGCGTCCAGCGTGTCCCAGTGACGGAAAGCCAAGGCCGCATCCACACTAGCACCGTCACGGTCGCCGTCCTACCCGAAGCCGAAGAAACCGATATCCAGATCAATCCAAATGATCTCCGTATCGATGTCTACCGCAGCGGCGGCCACGGTGGCCAGAGTGTCAACACGACCGATAGCGCTGTGCGTATCACCTATCTACCGACCGGCATGATCGTCACCAACCAGGACGAGAAATCACAGATCAAAAACAGAGAAAAAGCCATGAGTATCCTGCGCTCACGCCTCTTGCAAATGAAAATCGACGAAGAAAATGCCAAACTGACTGCCGAACGCCGTGGCCTCATCGGGTCGGGCGATCGTAGCGAGAAGATCCGTACCTATAACTTCCCCCAAGATCGTATCACCGACCATCGGATCGGCTACTCCAGATCAAATATTCCCGCTGCAATGAACGGGAATATTGACGATCTAGTGGATCACCTCCAGGCCTACGAGCGTGAGCTCAAAGCCCAAAGCGCATCGTAGCCTAGCGACCTGTCACAAATCGGCCAAGTCTCTGTAGTAATGATAACTGGGATTGATCAATACGATCAAGAACACGGATCGCATTGCTAGCTTCGTCCGCCAAAGTCTCATCATCTTCGGGTTCAGTCGTTGTGGTATATTCTTTTTGTTCCCGTTCGCTGTTCGTCACAGTGCGCACGATGCCGTCGGCGCTCACCTCAATCCGCGTATAGTTATCACCTTGAGAGGTTTGAATTCGATATACAACTGTGCCGTCAGTTCTACGCCGCTGCACATCGTAACCTTGTGTCCAGTCGATAAGCGTCACCGAAGAACCGCTGTCAGATCGACTAAACTCTGAGTGTTCAGGATTTGGGTATGTATACCCTGTCAGCCGGTTACGCAATACACGAAACGTTGAGTCGGGAGCATTTTCGCGTTCTTTAGGCTTTGGATCAGTTGCTGACATACGCTTCGTATCTATAAGTCGTCGACATGGTATTGATAATCTTCTACTGGATCATCATCAGAATTTTCTGGATGCTGATGACTATTATAGCTCTTCCGTAGGCTGGTCTCGAGCTTGCCTTCTAGAGCAAGCAACTTACCGGCGCTCTCTGCCAAATCATGCATTCTCAGCTCAATCTCATCGATCTGTCTCTCATGCTCCTCGCTCGTAATATCACCAGCATAAAACCGTGCATGTATCCGAGCCTTTTCTTCTTCCAGTGCGTTGAGCGCCTGTAGCTTATCAAGATCTCTTTTAAATACCCGTGGTAGTTTTACTGTTGTTTGGGCCATATGTCCTTCTTTTTTTGTTTTTATGACTGTATGTTATACAATGTAGCATATAATGGCAAAAAAGTCAATAGTCACCATCCAGATCTGGCTGCGCGATGCCGCAGAAGAGTTGGCTATGGCTGGGATTGCCTCCGCCCTACTGGATGCTGAAATCATACTGTCACACACGCTGCGCCAGAGTCGCACTTGGCTGCACGCCCATGGCGATGACGAGATCGACCCACGACGTCTCGAGATCACTAACGCACGGCTGGATCTCCGAAAAGACCGTGTGCCAGTCGCCTATATTATCGGTCACAAAGAATTTTACGGACGACTATTCAAAGTCACGCCAAGCGTGCTGATACCGCGCCCTGAAAGTGAAGCACTGATCGAGCTCATGAAGCGATATCTCAGCAACACCTCTGGCTCTGTCATCGATGTCGGCACGGGCTCGGGCTGCTTGGGTATCACCACAAAGCTAGAGTTGCCCGACCTCACGGTTACGTTGTCTGACACCAGCCGTCATGCGCTAAAAGTCGCCGAAGCAAACGCCAATTACCTAGGCGCTACTGTCGAGACGCAACTGTCCGATCTGCTCGAGAAAACCAGTAGTGTCTACGATGCCATCATCGCAAATCTACCCTATGTCGATAGGGACTGGGAGCGCTCGCCAGAAACGAATCACGAACCGGCCGAAGCGCTATTCGCCGACGATGGCGGCCTAGCACTGATCCGCCGACTGATTGCCCAGACGGATCGTCGTCTCAAAACTGGTGGCCTACTGTTTCTCGAAGCCGACCCAGAGCAGCACCCAGCCATCACCGAAATCGCCTCTGAGCACCGACTGGTGCCAAAAGACCATCAAGATTATGCACTGGTGTTTGAAAAAGTCTAGTACGCGCCGAGAGTGACCGATATAGCCTGTTCTTTGCCGTCACGCAGCAGTGTGACCTTGACTGTCTCGCCAGGCGCAAAAGCACCGATCAGACTGGCAATCCCACCATTTTTTCCGACTTCTAGGTTATTGATCTTTGTCACGATATCGCCGTTTCGAATCCCAGCCTTGTCAGCGGGGCCACCCGCCACCACTGCCGACGAGCCGTCATCGGTTCGAATATAGGCACCTTGGCGAACTGGCAGATTTTGTCGCACAGCTAGTTCGGCAGTGATTGGCAGATAGCGCAGGCCGATATACGAACGCTTGACCCCTTTGCCCGCAAGGACACTTTTGAGCATGCCTTTGGTGGCATTGATCGGGATAGTAAACCCAATCCCCTGCGCATCTTGTGCAATCGCGGTATTAATACCGATTACCTGCCCTGCCATATTGAGCAGTGGTCCACCAGAGTTTCCAGGGTTGATCGCTGCATCGGTTTGTAGCAAGTCTGTCAGAGATTCTACCGAACCTTCACCATCACCCGCCTCAACTGGACGCCCAACACCTGAAATAATGCCGCTCGTCACGGTATTTTGATATTGGCCAAGCGCATTGCCGATCGCCACCACACTCTGACCGACACGAACAGTTGACGAATCGCCAAGCTCGGCCGGAGGAAGATTATTGACCCCAGGAACTTTCAGGTACGCTACGTCGTTCAAAGGATCAACCCCCACCACAGCCACGCTATTGTATGTTGTACCGTCGACCGTAATTACTTGTACCGAGCTAGCACCACTAATCACATGCTTGTTTGTCAGTATGTAACCGTCTTTGCTAACGATAATCCCCGTACCAGCCGCCTGAGCGTCCTGCATGCCAAAATACGACTGCGTCCGAATATTGGTGACGATGGAGACCACGCTCGGCGAGACTTTTTCGGTCACGCCCATGACTGATTGCTCTTCGACAGTTTTGGCTTTGTTACCGTCGTAAGTTGGATTGAGCGGCTGCATATTGTTATTGCCAGTTGGTACGCCGTTTGTCGCTGGCTGCAAAGACGGGATGAAGGTTTTTAGCAACAAAGCACCTAGCAGTGCTGTTATGACCACCGCAAAAAGAGCAATTAGGCCATTTCGCACTGTTGTATCTGGTTTTGTCGATTCTTTGGTTGCCACCGCGTGATTCCCCTTTCGTACCTATAGCGCTCCACCGAGCGATATCCGGTTGTAAAACACAAGCAGAATCACCGTGACTGCAAGTGCCAGCACGACCGGCATAATAATATCATTCTTTTTTATAGCACCGTGTTGCTTAAAACTAGCATAAGAACGTTCGGCCACAAGACAATACAAGCTAATCAAAATGGCTAGTTGCGGGATTTTGATATCACCCATCCGCGGTAAGGTATAAGCAAACAGCCAGTGAAAACTAATCCATCCTAGTTCCGCAAAGAGAAAACCTCCGATCAAGCTATAAATTGACGTCATCGACTCTTCATAGCTGCCGAGCACGTGCCGCACCGCCGAATACCCGATCAGCCACATGAAGACGACAAAGAACAGCACGTCCCACGAAAATGAAACAGTAGCGAGAGCCGTCACGCCCAAAAAGACCGCCACAGCTGCCTGGATAGCAACCATCTTGCGGGAAGAGCGCGGCTTGATGAGGAGCAGCCATATAGCATAGAGCGCCACGAGCACTGCCTGGAGCCAAAATTCACCACCAGCCCGGTACATCAAAGCAACGATGCTCAGACCGACAATAAAGTCCACCATATTCGCAACCAGGTTTGCAAACCAAAAGCGTGGCTTGACTGCCAGCGCCCGCCATTTACTGAGCGCTACGAGTACGATAGCCAGCCACGGTGATTGCACATATTGCACAATTATCAACAGGCCAACAGCCAGGCCAATGTTCAAGATAAAGTAGACGGCATCGCTCAAACGAGAACGGCGCTTGTGTGATTTCACCAAATCCATATAGCTTTATTTTAGCACATTACTCTGTTGTGGTAGTTTCGGACGTACCGCCAGTTGGTGACGCGACTGACGATGGCGATGAGACGATAATCACGAAGTCGATGTCGGCGGCAACTTCTAGTGGCGGCTTGTCTGTCGTTGGTGTCGCACCATAAATCTGCGATAACTTCTCGGCAGTCTTTGCCTTGTTTGAATCAATTGCATAGATAACACTCTTTGGGTACGTGCCCGCTGGAGCATTTGCGGGAGCTGCAACATTTATACCCAGTGCAGTCAGCTTATCGCCTTCCGTCTTGGCGAGTCCGACAACTCCCGAGCCATTCAGCACCAGTACCTTAGCATTTTCTTTAACAAGAGGACTGGCGTTCATCGTTTTCTTGATATAGGCTTGAATTGCGCTATAGTCATACGTGCCTGCAGTCGGAATGATATTGTTAGCACCATCACCAGTGAACAGCGCAGGCTCCGCATCGACTAAACTGATGCTCTGAATCGAATCATTTGGCACATCTTGTGTTAGCGTCACAAGCGTTCGAATTTCACTCGAATCAAAATTCGTTCGCAGGTTATCACCTATCGCGGAAATCAAGTTATTCACTTTGCCAAGATCAGTGAGCGTACCGGCACTCACCGCTTTTTCTTTGATAGCTTTGATGATCTTTTGCTGATTGAGTTCGCGGTCAAAATTTGAGCGTCCCAGGCCGTAGGTTGGGATAGCGTCACCGCGCGCTTGAGCTAGGTAGAGCGCGTGTTCGGCATCAAGTGTCGCCGGACCATTTGGGTATTCAATGAAGTGACCGTTTGGCGGACAACTCGCCCGTTTCTCGGCGGCTGTGTTGCCTTTGCATTTCCAGTCAAAGTTACTATCCATGACGCCCGGCGCGCCCTGGCTACCCTCTATATTCACCGTGATCGATCCAACGGCATTGACAACATCGCGCACCACACTGTAATTGACATGGGCACTGTATTGAATATCCATACCCAGGATGCTGCCGACGAGTTCACGCATCTTGGTCTGGCGTTCTTCTTCGGCACTTTTTGAATTGTAATCGTCATTCACGCAGTTGAAATAGACATTGATCTTACCAGCATAACCAGGGATGCACGCTTGGCCGTACTTGATGTAGAGATCGCGCGGCACACTCATCATATAGGCGTTTTTGGCTTTTTGATCAACACTGAGCACCATGATCGAATCGGTCAGATAGGCAGCATCATGTCCAGGGTCATCCTCTGATGTACCGATAATCAACACGTTGCTGCGACCATTGGCATCCATTTTGAGATCTTTTTGCTGTAACAAACCAAATATATCGCCCCGAAATACCGATCCACCAGTCGATAGAACTCGGTACACAAAGAACCCGCCAATACCGAGCGCAATAAGAATCAGTGCGAGTATAGCCCACTTGATGATTTTTTTCTTGCTCAGTGGCTTACGCGGTGGCCGACCGGGTTTTTTTGGCTCTTCGTCGCGCTCTTCGGCGTCGATCTCGGCCAGTGATTCATCGACATCACTCCGCCGTAGACCCTGACTACCAAGAGTCGCTTGTTCGTCGCTATAGCTTGCAGGACGTTCGAGTCCATGCTGGCTGTCGTGTGGCGCGAGACCAGTCTCGGTCTCATCCTCGGCTACGCTAGGGGTATGTTTGTGTTGCCCGCCTAATTGAGAGGCGGGTCGGCGCGCAATAAAACCGTCGACACTATTTCTATCAGCCATAAATCTTCTCCCATCATACTCGATATCAGCGGTATTTTCAAAATTAAAACGTTGGCTTTATGGCAAAATTTTAAAAATCCTAGTGTATAGTAAAGGAGATGGAAGCCGGTTACCTAGAACGACACCCCCGGGCACGCGACGTGCTGCATTTCTTTTTATTTGTTATTTGTGTCGTCGTTGGCACGATTCTCATCAATACCTTCGTCTTTCGGAGCTTTAACGTGTCAGGACATAGTATGGAAAAAACACTCCAGGATGGCGACCGTCTGATTGTCAATCGCCTGCCGATCACTGCTTCGCAAATTCAGAATAAACAATACGTGCCAGACCGTGGTCAAATCATCGTCTTCAAAAATCCGCGCTACACCGATGGCGCAGCTGATGAATATTTAGTCAAACGCGTGGTTGCTTTTGCTGGTGAACGTGTCAAAGTCGCCAATGGTATTGTAACCGTGTTTAATAGCGAGCACCAAGATGGATACCAACCAGACACGCAGTGGCAGAAAAACGGCAAAGGGCCCCAAAGTCCGTCGAGTGGCGAGATCGATATCACTGTTCCTGATGGTACAATCTTCGTGTCGGGAGACAACCGAATTGGCGGCAATTCATACGATTCTCGAACTGGGCTTGGTGCAATTCCCCTATTCGACGTTATCGGTCCGGTGGCGTTTCGTATCTGGCCAGTTACTGGCTTGAGCGCGTACTAGTTTTCTCGAGTAGTTTTGCGAGACGCTGAAACTCGCGTTCGTTTCTAAATTTAATCACGATCTGGCCGTTACCGCGAGCACTTGTCTTGACCTGAACAGTTGTTCTGAGGAATCGATTCATCCGATTTACATCTGCCTGATACGGTTTTTCTTCGAGGTCTTTGGCGGTTTTAACGGTACGGACTTTGGCAGCCGTGGCACGCTTCAGCTGGACAAGATACTGCTCAACCATGCGCGCGCTCCAGGATTCTTCTAGAATACGCGGCAGAACTTCTCGAATCAAATCTGGATCGAGACCAATGAGCGGCCGCGCCTGCCCTTCGGTCAAACGACCATTGGTGATTTCTTCGTGGACAAAGTCTGGTAGACGCAAGAGTCGCATGGTGTTTGAGATCGCGCTTTGTGATTTACCGCCAACTCGCTCACTAACCTGTTCGAGTGTGAGGTTAAATTGATCGCGTAGTTTCAGGTACGCCGTCGCAGTTTCAAGCGGGTTGAGGTCGGCACGCTGCAGATTTTCGATGAGCGATAGCTCGAGTTTGTGCTGATCGCTGAGTGTCCGCACCAGCGCCGGAATCTTGTCGAGCCCCGCCAGTTTCGCGGCGCGCCAACGACGCTCACCCGCCACGATCATGTAACCGCCCGACGATGGACGAACCACAATTGGCTGCAAGATACCATGAGTTCGAATCGAAGCTGCGAGCTCCTGCAGTGCGACATCATCGAATTTACGACGTGGCTGATCGGGATCGGCGACAATTTCGGCAATCTTAATTGAGCGCAGGTCGCTCACCTGCTCGTCCTGGTCAGCGGTTGGGTCGAACGATTCATCGAGCAGTTCTGTCGGAATCAATGAGTCAAAGCCGCGTCCTAAACCTTTTTTCACTACATTGCCTCCTTTAGCCTACTCGTTCGATAATTTCTTTTGTGACTGCTTTGTATGCCCGCGCGCCTTTACTAAACCGGTCATAGGCGCCGATTGGCAAACCGTGGCTCGGTGCTTCAGCTAGCCGGACATTGCGCGGAATCGTGGCTTTAAAAACTTTTGCCGGAAAATGCTTGGTGATTTCGGCCAGTACCTGAGTCGATAGTGACGTGCGTGAATCAACCATCGTCGGTAGTACGCCGATGAGGTCGAGTGTCGGGTTGAGGCCTTTTCGGATCAATTTCATAGTTTCGAGTAGCTGCCCCAGACCTTCGAGTGCATAAAACTCGGCTTGTACCGGCAATAGCACGTAACGCGCTGCCACCAGGCCGTTCACAGTGAGGAGACTCAGGCTTGGCGGGCTATCGATGACGATAAAATCAAATTCTGGGCTACTCGTGAGTGCATTGCGCAGCCGCGTAAACTTCCGTTCGGCATTCGCAAGCTCGACTTCGGCATTCGCAAGTTCTGGTGTCGAAGGTGCGAGAAAGAGGTTGTTATGGTCGGTCGTCAAGATAATCTCCGCCAGACTTCGGCGTTCGGCCACGACATCGGTCATCGTGCCAGACAACAGGTTCTGCTTGTCAACACCCAAGCCACTGGTGGCATTGCCTTGCGGGTCGAAATCAACGAGCAGTGTCTTGTGTCCCAAGCGCGCCAAATAATACGCGACATTGATCGCACTGGTTGTCTTACCGACACCACCCTTTTGATTCGTCACCGATATTATGGTTGCCACGTGTTAGTTTCCCCTCAATTTCCTACTGGTAGTATAGCATAAGTGCAACAAAAATCCCCCGCTTTTCACGGGGGACTTGGTCGAAGCTATTTGATCGAGACGATCTCGAGCTTGGTGTATTTTTGGCGATGGCCAATTTCTTTGTGCACACGTTTTTTCGCTTTGTAACGAATCACGCGGAGTTTGTCTCCGGCAACTTTTTCGTCCACTACTTTGGCCTTCACCTTGATATCTTTGACAAATGGCGCGCCAACGGTCGTTTTGTCGCCATCGATCAGGAGAAGTGCGTCGAGAGTGAGCTCTTTTGTGCCTTCAGGGAGGAGGTCCACCATGAGGGTCTCTTTTTCGCTCGCAACATACTGCTTGCCAGCGATCTTCACGACTGCTTTCATTTGATTCCTTTGTTATTGATTATCAGTGGTCGATTGTACCAGAGATAGCGAACTTTTTCAAGCGTTACCGCCAACTATGTGGTTATTCGCCGCTAGCCAACCCTCCACACTCCCACATTCCATGTACTCACCCTGGGCGACACCAACAGTGATAGTGTTACCCTCGGTGACGTAGGCATTGATGGCGTCGGTAATTTCATATTCGCCGCGCTTTGGGTTGGCGGGTAAGGTTGTAGCCAGCTCAAAAATTGCTTTCGGAAACAGATAATAGCCCGAGTTATTGAGGTTGCTCGTCACCTCACCTAGCGCTGGCTTTTCGACAATCCGCACAAAGTTGTCCTGACCGTCCTTTTCAACCATGCCTAAGCGCTGGATCTGTTCCGGAGAGACTTCATTGCTCAGTAATCCCGCCGCTGTTCCCTTCTCGGTGCAAAGCGCCACTAAGTCGGCCGCACACGAACCGCCGTCAGTCCGATAAAAAAAGTTATCACCGTTGACATAGAGCGCCGATTCATCTGCACCAATAAACTCGTTCACTAGACTCGCTGGCACGCTCGTACCGTATTTCCCGGTGCTGGTTTGTACCACGAAGTGCGTATTGACACCTTTGATTGCGCCCACCAGAGGCAATAGATCTTGCTTACCGCTCCGCCGTAAATAATCATTGAGCGGAATATTCGTACGGTAATAACTTTGTAGCTGCGTGCTTTGCTCGCCCACCACAAAGTAAATATCAGTAATGTCAGCGCCCATCAGGTCTTGCGCAATGTAATCGATAACCGGGCGCTTGCCCACGGGCAACATACATTTTTCGATTGATTTTGTAATCGGTAGCATGCGGGTCCCCCAGCCAGCCACCATGATAACGGCTTTTGTGATTTGCATACACCTAGTATGCCCTAGTCGTTCGCAAATGTGTACCAGTTTGGATCTTTTTTGAGGTCGCGCTGCACGCTCGTCCAGAATTCAGTAATACCATCGACATCGGGATCACCCGACAGCGAAAAAGTCGCGTTCTTGCGACGGTCACTTTCGATCGCCTGAATCAACTCATCGTCTTCATACGGTACTGCCGCTATGTGCATACCGGCGTCCTGTGTGATGTTGAATGGTCTGTTTTTAACTTGTTTCATGTTAGTTTTTTACTGAGTTTATAATTCTATAGTAGCATAAGCCTGATAAAAAGTCAAGACGCGCTCCCTAGACTGTCTGGTCACGGAGCATCTGGCGAACCCGGTGTTCATTTGTGCCATTTGTGATATCGGTAAAACCAAACCCATACAGAATCATGCTGCAGGTATTTGCTCGGTGACCAGTCCGGCAATACATGATGATCGGCGTCTCTTTAGCGACTGAGGCAAAAGCCGCCGGCAGCTCCCCACTCAAAAATTCTGCCGGCGAGACATTGATCGCGCCTGCGACATGGCTTTGTTCGTACTCATAGGGCTCACGCGTATCAACAATCAACGGCTGTTTCATGTGTCTAGTATACCGGTTATGTTACATAGGTACTGTGACAATTTACGCTTTTTTGAGGCAAATCCGCAGCTCATAGCCATCGATTTTTACGGTTGTGTCATAGCCATCTTGGACATCACGAAATTCGACAGCTAGCGTCTCGGCTTTGATAGTGTCCGAGTGCTCCTCGATAGCTTTTTCGAGTTCATCTGCCCCACCATCTGCAACCATCAGTGCTAGCACAATTCGATCGTCGACATTCAACCCAGCGTCTTTGCGGGCATTCTGCACAAAGCGAATCACTTCGCGCGCCATACCTTCGCGTTGCAATTCCGGCGTGACTGTCTCGTCGATGGCTACTTCGCCACCAGTCATGACAGCTTTGACGTTCAATTCATCTTTCAGAATAGCTGCGAAGTCGACAGCTTCACCGAGATGCGGCACTGTGACACTGGCGAGTGGTTGGCGAACCTTTAGGCCGGCGCTGGCACGGAGGCTCAACCCGGCATTGACATAGTCGCGCACTTCATTCATCTCTGTCAGTACCAGTTCGTTGACCGCACCGCTACTCCACCAGTTTTTAAGATGAATCGACTCGGTATCACCTGTCAGATTGTGGTATAGTTCTTCGGCCAGAAATGGTGTAAACGGCGCGAGTATATAGGCTAATCGCACCAGAACATAATGCAGCGTGCGATAGGCGTCTTCTTTGTCGTCAAGTTCGTCGCTCTTCCAGAAGCGTCGTCGGCTCCGCCGTACATACCAGTTACTGGCATCATCCAGAAACGGCAAAATCGGGCTGAGAGCATCGGGCAGATTGTAGCTATCCATCTGTTTTTCGACCTCGGTAGCGAGTTCGTGTAATTTTGACACTATCCAACTATCCAGTGGGTTTTTGAGTTTCGCCAGGTCGACATCGATCAATAGGTGCTCATTCACACTAAATGCACCCGAAGCCGCTGCATCGTACGGAAATGCAAAGTCGTCGACTTCGGCATACATGGTGAAAAAGTCGTACATATTCCAGATCATGCCGAGCTTGCGTGCTACGTCACCGACGTCTTTGTCTTGCAGACTAAAATCTTCACCACTTAAGAGCGGACTCGATAGCAGCAAAAAACGCAGACTGTCAGCGCTAAATTTGTCCATCAGCTCATTTGGATCGGTGTAGTTGCCGTAGCTTTTGCTCATTTTGCGGCCATCGTTGCCTGCCACATTGCCCGTTACGATCACATTTTTGAAGCTATTGGTATCAAACAGTGCCACACTCATGGCGTGCATATAGTAAAACCAAGCGCGCACTTGGCCAATATATTCCACGATAAAGTCGCCCGGAAAATTAGCTTCAAATTTCTCTTTGTTTTCAAACGGATAATGGAACTGTGCAAACGGCATACTACCGGCCTCAAACCAGCTGTCCATTACTTTGTCGATACGCGTGTACTGTTCGCCGTCTATGGTAAATGTCACGTCGTCGATCCATGGACGGTGGTAGTCCTGTAGCTCGACGCCTGACAGCTCCTTGAGTTCGGCGTAGCTGCCAACCACTTTTATTTTGCCGCTCGGGCTCTTCCAAACCGGCAGCGCTGTCGCCCAAAACCTGTCGCGGTTGATATTCCAGTCGGGTGCTTGTTCGATGTTCTTGGCAAACCGGCCACTTTTGACATGCGGCGGGAACCAATTGATTGGTTGATTTTGCTCCAACATTAGTGTGCGCTGCTCATCGATATTTACAAACCAGCTCGGTAATGCCCGGTACATGAGGCGCGTACCGCAGCGATGACAGTGCGGATAGCTATGGCGAATATAATCGATCTTCCAGACGATACCGCGCTCTTTTAAATCTTTGGCGATCTGCTTATTCACTTCCCATACGTTTGCGCCTTGCCAGTCGCCTTCAGTAAAGAAACCGTTCTGGTCAATAGTGTGCACGACGGGAATACTTTTCTGTTGGGCTAGCACAAAATCTTCTTCACCGTAGGCGGGGGCCAAATGTACAATTCCCGTACCGTCTTCGTGGCTGACATATGGTGCTGACCAGACTTTATGGGCATTTTTGCCACGATCCACAAACAGTGGTTCGTATGATTTGCCGACGAGTTCGCTCCCCTTTAGTTCACGCACGAGTGTGTACTCAAGCGGCTGATGCTTCTCATCCTGCAATACTTTTCCGACTAACTCCTTCGCCAGGATAAACTGTTGATCACCAACCCGTACTTCGACATAATCCAAGCTCTCATTGACCGCCACAGCTGTATTAGCTGGCAAAGTCCACGGCGTTGTTGTCCAGGCAAGCAGTGTCGAGCCATCATCGAGTTGGAACTTTACATACACGCTCGGGTCGGTAATGTCTTGGTACGAACCGGCATCCATAGTAACTTCGGCTTTACTAAGTGGCGTGCCGTCCAGCGTACAGTACATCAGCACCTTTTCACCTTCGTAGATCTTGCCCTTATCGTACAGGGTTTTAAATGCCCACCAGACACTTTCCATGTAGTTTTTATCCATGGTTTTGTAGGCGCCCTGAAAATCAACCCAGCGACCAATTCGATCAATCACCTGCTCCCATTCGGCGGCTGTTTGATTCATGTAGTCGCGCGTGGCGACAATGTATTTTTCGAGGCCATAGTCTAGTACGTCCTGGCGACTCTTCAGCCCGAGCTTTTTTTCGCTATAGCGTTCGGCGGGTAGACCATGGCAGTCCCAGCCCCAGACTCGCTCGACGCGCTTGCCTTTCATAGTCTGATAGCGCGGGACGGCATCTTTTACGATACTACTCAGTAGCGTGCCGTGGTGTGGCACGCCGCTAATAAACGGCGGGCCATCGTAAAACACATAGCTATCTTCTTTCGGACGATTTTCGACCGACTTTTCAAATGTCTTGTCAGCTTTCCAGCGCTGCACCCAATCTTTTTCGTATTCCAGCGCCCGACGGCGGGTACCTGATTTAAACTTCATCACCATTCTCCGTTTTTGCAACATTCATTTTAGGCTCATCCTCGTGACCAAGCTCTTGGTCGGCGTCATCTACCCGAGCTTCCCCTGCGGCTGGCGCGGCAGCCGCTCGGGTGCCATGACCGACTTCCCACACCGGGGATTTGTCATTTCTCTTGATTTTCTCTGGGTCAAACGCCATTGCTCACTCCTTTTACTACATAAAAAACACTTCGTTTGTCTACGAGAACCGATGAATTATCGGCGGTACCATCTCGTTTCCAAAAGAAGTGATTCTTTTAGCGCTTCATTCCACATTGACGCAGTGTCACGGCGAGTTCTACTGAGGAATACTCCGGTTCTTCTCGCGGCTGGTGGCTGATAACCACTCGTATGCCTGTCTAGGGTGTATTGTACTGATAATTGTTCAAAAAAGCTAGAAGAGCTGTGTGCCGAATTTGATAACAATCAAAAGCGCAGCGAGAAGACCGAGTGACACAAACGCCACGACATCGTAGTTTTTGCGAACAGCCGTGATAAGCGAATTTTGGATTCGTTTTGTAACTGGTAAATTTTTTTCGAGGATGTTATAACGCGTGATCGCAAAGACGACGAGTAATGTCGCGATATCGGTCGTCAGACACCACGGGCACAGCACGCCGATCACACTATAGCTCATGACAAACATCCAGAGCGCAAAACCAAAGCCAGCCAGAGCCCCGAGTTGCGCGAGCTGCATGAACCGCTTCAGGAATTTCGTGCCCATCAGGCCAGCTATCGCGACAGTCAGTAGCACACTAAATGACATCATACCGATAAAGGCGTTTGGAAAACCAAGCAGCGTCGCCGTCCAATGCCGACCGACCGAACTGCAGCTGAGAGCGGCGTTGATATCACAGGTCAGCACTGCATTGGTATTCTTCGCTAGCTCGATCGAGTCGACAGACAGCACAAAAGACGCCAGTAGGCCAAGTGCCGCGCCAATCGCCATGATGGCAAAAACCGCTCGATAATTCTCGCGCACAAAAAATGTTCTAAGCATAGTAACTCACCTCCCCGATTGTTGGTAACGGCTGCCCGACCCACATATTTTGCATTTGCCCGTCACTGCCCAGCGCGATAATCGTCGGGTATTGCACGATATCATAGACGCGCGCTAGCGCATCACCTTCAGGCGTGTCGGGGCTAAGCAGTTCAAGCGTTTTGCCGGTCTGACGCGAAAAGTCAGTCATAAACATCTCGACGCTGCGAGCGTAGTCGGTGGCGTCCCGTGCTAAAATCACCACCCGCATCGCCACTAGCTGGCCGCCTTTTTGCGGCGTTTTTCGAGAATTTTTACAAAATCGTCGAGCGTCTCGAATTTATAGAACACGCTGGCGAATCGGACATAAGCCACTTCGTTTTTGAGCGCCAGCTGGTCGAGCACCAGCTCACCAATCTTTTTTGACTGGACTTCGTTTTCGCCTAACTCGTAGAGTTCAGCTTCGACATTGTTGATGATTTCCTCGACTTCGAGTTCACTTTTGAAGAACTTGCCGACTGATTTATGTGTCGAATTGGCCAGTTTTTCGCGGTCAAATAGCTCGCGAACGCCATCTTTTTTGATGACTGCCAGGTTTGGATACTCTATACGCTCGTAAGTAGTAAACCGCCGACCGTCTGATGTTTCGCGACGACGACGAATCGTAATACCGTCGGCCGACTCACGCGATTCAAGCACGCGGCTATCACCGATTTTTATGGTGCGCATTGAACCCATAGATTATTCCTCGCCTTGCTTGTTCTTCTTGCGGCGGCGCAAAAATGCTGGCGTATCGTCTTCGTCATCTTGGTCGGGCTTGTCCCAAATGTTTTCTTTTGGCTCTTCAGCAAAATGCGCAGCGGCCGCTGAATGATCGGCATCGACATCAACACTGTCGATCGCACTATCGAGAGACGATGCTTGACTGGCTGTTTGAACCGGCTCGTCTGCCTGATCCCTAAAGTACTGGCTGTCAAAACCAGTTGCGATGACGGTGATGATGAGTTCGTCCTCGAGTTCAGGTTTCAAAGTCGCACCAAAGATGATATTGGCGTCTGGACTGACAGCACTAGTGATAATCTCGGCGGCTTCTTGGATTTCTGACATCGACATATCGTAACCACCAGTGACATTGAACAGGACTCCCTTTGCGCCGTCGATCGAAACTTCGATGAGCGGTGACTCGATAGCCTGCTGGGCGGCCTGGGCAGCACGGTTGTCGCCACTAGCCCGACCGATGCCCATCAGTGCCGAACCGGCGTTACTCATGATGGCTTTGACGTCAGCGAAGTCGAGGTTGATTAGGCCGTGTTCGGTAATCAGTTCTGAAATGCCCTGGACGCCCTGGCGCAACACATCGTCGGCTATTTTGAAGGTCTCGAGCAGCGGCGTGCGACGATCGATGGTCTGCAACAGACGGTCATTGGGAATCGTGATGAGAGTGTCGACTTGCTTGCCCAGCTGCGCAATTGCCCATTCGGCATTTGAACGACGCTTTTCACCTTCAAAACTAAACGGTTTGGTTGCCACACCAACGCAGAGAACACCTAAGTCGCGTGCGACTTCGGCCACAATATGACCGGCACCCGAACCAGTACCACCACCAGCACCGATCGTCACGAACACCATATCAGCACCTTCGAGGGCGTCACGAATTTCGTCGATTGACTCCCGAGCAGCGGCTTCCCCAACCGATGGATCAGCTCCGGCGCCCAGACCATTGGTTGTATTGTGACCAAGGTGGATTTTGACATCGGCTCTTGAATTATGCAGTGCCTGCGCATCAGTGTTCATGGCTATAAACTGAACACCGACTAGACCGGCATCTTTCATGCGATTGACTGCGGAACCACCAGCACCGCCGACTCCAACGACTTTGATGCTAGCGAAGGTCTGGATCTCGCTTGGTTTTACTTCAGGCATTTGGCGTATCTCTCCCTATCACGTGATGAACAATTAACTTGTACTAAGTATAGACCAGTCTGGGGCAAAAGTTAAGCTTTGAAACGCTTTAGAAAGCCAGATAGAACACCGCCGGCGTTTTTGGCGGCCGTCTTGACATCACGATGGGGTTTCTTACCCGACCGTGGCTTCGGCGTCGACTCAGCATCAATAAGCATCAGCCCGACTGCGGTCGCAAATTCCGGATTTGTAATATTGTCAGCCACCCCGCCAAAGCCGCTCGGTTTACCGACCCGAGCCGCTAGACCAAGGTGCTGTTTGGCAAATTCTGCAATACCCTTTAGGTTAGCGGTCCCACCGGTCAAAATCACACCGCTCGGCAATTGACCTGATCGTCCTGCTTTTTTTAGCTCCTTGTCGACCGCTTCGAAAATCTCTTCGAGCCGAGCTTCGACAATTTCGTCAATATCATCTGATGCAAATGAATACACTTCCTCACCACTCTTGACACTGACGCCTTCTGAGCCGTCTCGGCCAGCTGCCACAGCATGCCGGAGCTTCACTTCTTCGGCGACTTCCGGATCGGCCTTGAGGCCAATTGCCAAGTCATTCGTGATATTGACACCGCCAACCGGAATAACACCAACATACTGGAGATCACCCTCTTCAAAGACTGAAACGGTCGTTGTGCTACCGCCCAGATCGATAACTGCCACGCCGCTCTCAATCTGACGCTCGTTCAACACCGCTTTTGCCGCCCCTAACCCGGCAACGACAATGGTGTTTGCACTGACCGTTGCCATTTCGGCGGCTTTTTCGACATTTTGGACATAGGGAGTCAGTGCCGAAATCACATTGGCATCGATCTCGAGTCTGGTGCCGTTCATGCCGAGCGGTTCTTTGATACCCGCCTGGCCATCGAGTGTAAAAGTATGCGGTACGACTTCGAGCACTTCACGATTTGCCGGCACCTTACCAACTGTTGCGACTTCTTCGATCCTAGCCACATCCTCTTCGCTGATCTCATGATCAGCCATACCGACTGCTATCATACCATCGGCTTTGGTGCTCAGAATATGTGAGCCATTGATACTAATAGTTGCTTCGTTGACCTCGTAGCCACTCATACGCTCGGCCTCGCCCAAGGCTTGGTCAATCGCGTGTGCTGGACCGTTGAGATTTGTCACGACACCTTTGCGCATACCGCTATTTGGCGCTTGTCCTACCCCGACAACTGTCGGTGTTCCAGTCGCCATATCGACGTGTCCCACGACACAACGAATCGTCGTTGTACCGACATCAATACCGACTGCATATCGAGAAGAGTCTTGCATGACTTGTATTATAACACCGCTCGCGGCCGTTGACTACGCTTACGCTTGGGTCAAAATCTCGGCACCATCTTCTGTAATCAGCACGGTATGTTCGAAATGTGCCGCTAGGCTGCCATCGCGCGTTGCGTACGTCCAGTCATCATCGAGTTCGATCACCGCTTCACCACCGAGCGTCGCCATGGGTTCGATCGCGATCGTCTCGCCAGGCCTCAGTAATTGACCTTCGCCTTTGCGGCCATAATTTGGAATATCAGGCGGCATGTGCATTTTTAGACCAACACCGTGACCCACCAAGTCACGAATGACGCCTAGGTGTGATTTTCGTAATACTTTTTCGACTGCCTCTCCAATATCACCTGTCCGAACAGGGCCATGAATCGCATCGATACCGGCATACAGACTCTGTTCGGTAGCTTTGAGCAACATTTTTACAGCACCCTCTGGCTCAGCATCGACAACCATCGTGAATGCCGCATCGGTCTTCATGCCACCATACGTAATCACCAGGTCAAAGCTCACGATATCTCCAACCTCAAAGATATAGTCAGTTGGTACTCCGTGCACGACTTCATCATTTGTACTGATGCAGATAACACCCGGGAACTTCACCTCATCCGTGGTATAAGTGGCTATTGCGCCGTAGTTCTCAATTTTCTGGGCAACAAAACGATCGACATCTTTTTCGGACATACCGGCATGTACAAATCCGCGAATATCATCAAAAATCCGAGCGATTATTTTGCCACCATCACGCATAGCTTGGATCTGTTCGGACGTTTTTACCCCAGTTATCAGACCAGATGACACGCTGCCAGTTCCGTTTCTATGCGGTCATGAATCTGCCCGACCGTGCCCGTGCCATCCAGGTGAACAATTTTTATATTTTGCTCGGCAAAAGCACCAAGTACTGGATACATTTTTTGTCGATAGGTAGTGAGTCGTTTCTCGATCACCTCTGGCGTATCTTCTTCGCGAGCCCGGATATCCAGACGTTTCATAATTTCTTGTTGCGGTACTTCAAAGACTACGACCAAGTCAATCTGTTGGTTGTGCTCTTGCATATGCTCGCCCAACCAGTCAGCCTGGGCATGTGTCCGCGGAAAACCATCGACGATGATCTGCGAAAAGTTTTTTTGTTTGGCTTCACGGATTGCCTGATCAAAAACCGTATAGGTCTGCTCGTCACTTACCAGTTCGCCCGAGCGCAGTAGCTGTTGGATCGTCGGATCGGTGCTTTCACGCAACATCTGCCCAGTGCTCAGCCATTTCCAGCCGTGCCGCACCGCCATCATCTGTCCCTGCACACTTTTGCCTGCACCCGTCGGCCCGAAAAATAAGATCATCCCCTGTTTTCCTCCCTGTTTATGTCAATAATTCTTTGACGATACGCGCCACGAGCGCACCGTCAGCCGCGTTGCCGACCTCTTTTTTGACTGCACCGATCACTTGACCCATCATCTGTGGATTCGTCGCTCCAAGTTCGGTGATTTTTTGTGCAACTAAAACTCGTAGTGCTGTTTCGTCCATTTGTTGTGGTAAGTAACGGTTTAAGATTTCAATCTCTCGCTCTTCGGGGTCAGCCAGATCATCACGGCCGTTGTCGCGGTATAGTCGCGCACTCTCGGTACGCTTCTTGACCTCGCGGGCAACAACCCGTTCGATAGCATCATCAGGAAGTCCCATGTCCCGGGCGCCAGTTGCCACTTCTTCGTCCAAAATTGCAGCCTTGAGGTTTCGCAATGTTTCGCCTACAAAACGATCGCCGCCCAGAAGAGCGGCTTTCATTTCAGATTGAATGCGGTCTTTCAGCTCGCTCGACATGTGAGCTAGCGTACTCCGAGACGCATTTTGTTCATCTTGTCCGCCTTGCGTTCTTTGCGGATAATCGCCTTTTGGCGGCGCTCAGTTTTGCTCAGTGGCTTTGCAAATCGCATTGCAGCTTTGGCTTCCGCCAACACGCCGCTCTGTAAAACTTTGCGGTTGAAACGACGAATAATATTTTCGTTCGCTTCGCGTTCGTCTTTTCGTGTAACTTGTACCATATCGACTGTATTGTAACAGATAGAAAATACTTTTGCAATGAAAAGGCAGCCTGGAACGGCTGCCTTTTCTGTGTCGTCGTTTATATTTTAGCGGACTGACTGCGCCACACTCTTCCTGCGACCAATCAGGAGCGCAACACTCAGAGCAGCGACAATACCGGCTACCAAGATGATCAGATAGTTCTTTTCATCTGCGTAGAGACCAGTATTTGGAACCGCTGGTGTACCACCGCTGATATCGGCTGCCGTGCCAGAGAAAGCTACAAAGATTGGGTCGACGATTGTCTTGTTAGCAGCTCCATCCTCGTCACCAAATCCACCATCTTTGAGGGTGTAATTGATGACTGTCACTCGTGCACCACCAATTGTCTGGGCACTCAGGGTGACTTGGCTGGTGATATCGTCCACCTGGCTACCCGCCTGCTTGTAGACGGTGACTTTTGATTGACTGTAGACACGGTCGAGACGCATTTCCACCTGAGTGCTTGCACCCGATGCAGCACAGCCAACGTTAAATTTCGCACCAAAGAGGATGTTTTTGTCTTTGATAGCATCTGGTGTGGTTGCAACTGCTTGGTTAGAAACTGATGTCGAGCAGTCGCCACTCAATACAAAGGCTGTTTTCGTTGTACCGACAGCCACCCCTGACAGTTCAAATGTCAACGGCGTCGGATTTGCTGGGTTGACTGGATCTGCCTTACAGTTTGGATCAGATGCCTGCAGGCTTTCCTTGCCTGGCACAGTACACATGGCGACTACAGCGTCCACCCATGTCAGTGCTTTGCCAAGATCAAGTCGTGTCCAACCGATGTTTGCAGTACCAGCACTTGTACCAGTGGTATCGAGCGGATAGCCCGAGTCGATCGCTGTTGTGGTCAAAATTGTTTCTTTTTCAGCCTGCGTCTTTGTTGGGAAGGCATATGCTAGTAACTCGTAACTATAGTCAGGTGCCTGGAAGCTTTGGCCAGTGGTACCGATTAATGAAAAGCCGTATGTCAACCGGTCTCGCTCTAAGGTGATAGAGGATTCATTTGACAATGTTGGTGGCTGCGCCGCAACACAGGCAGCGATCGTCATGCCGCAGTGCGCTTCGATAGCAGCACGAAGCTGAGTACGAGCAGCGTCAAACTTTGCCTTCCACGT
Organism: uncultured Candidatus Saccharibacteria bacterium; assembly: GCA_964401035.1. Taxonomy (GTDB): domain Bacteria; phylum Patescibacteriota; class Saccharimonadia; order Saccharimonadales; family Saccharimonadaceae; genus Saccharimonas. Next base: position 229,280 of record CAYNWV010000002.1, read on the forward strand.
GTCATCATGCATTCGGTAAGCAATCATGCGTGTGGCAATTGCGCGACCCGCCATCACATCGAGCGGATAGTGAGCACCAACAATGATACGTCCGTGAGAGATCTCTGCTGTTCGTGCTAGAATTTGCGGAGCGACCTCTGGCAGCATAATAGCGAGACCTACTCCCTCGTTCCAAGCAATCTTGGTATGACCTGACGGATAACCATAGGTTGTTGGACAGCCACTGCCATCCATTGGATTAATCTGCGGCAGACGACAGTATGGGCGCGGATACTTGTAGTCATTCTTGGCGTTATCACTCGACACCCACTCTGGCTCGAGAAAAGCACTGTTTGAGTTCGTGTAATTAGCCTGTGCGAGTAACGTATTGACGAGTGGTACTTCACTAGCACCGTTAGCGGCGCTATAGGCATTGGCAATTCCACCTGCATAGGTCAGTGTTGCAAGGCTTGTCTGGCTAAACGGATACTGATAAAAACCTTCGGCAGCCGTTCTCTGTGCTGGTGTCGCGCCGTTATTGATCTCAATTGCTTTTTGGTCATTCTCATCTAACGTCCACGAAGGAAGTGTCGAGAAGCGGTTGAGCATTGGCCCGATAACCGGATCGGCTGCTGAGTCAAAATTCGCTGCTCGAATACTTGATGGGATGACGACGGCTGCTGCGATAAGCACCAGCGAAAAGACGCCCAACTTTATAGACCTTGATAGTACTCTTTGCTTTTTCATTTTTGTCTCCGAACCACTTTTTATTTATACGTCTGTATACTTATGATACTGCGACAGTTCGATCATCTTGTCAAGATGCTTATGCTGTAATTTTTATAACACTTTTATACGGATACCCAGCTATTTGACGCGTTCGGTATAGACGATCGTCCGATTACTGTATGTCACCTGTTTCTGCACCCAGGTACCACTACAGGTGATGAGGTTGAGGCCTTCGTCGCCCTGCCCTTGTGCTGACAGCAGTTTTTTCATGTCGACCGTATCTTTGGCGACCGACTCTTTGTTTACGACTCGATAGGTTAGTTTCGTTAAATCACCTAGTTCTAGCTCGACCGTATCACCTACGACAAGATTATCGAGATAGCCAAACAGACCTTGTTTCGTTATCCCACTGGCGTGAGCGTCGATCACCGCTGCGCCTCTTGTGCCTGGCCGCGCACTACCCGTGTACCAACCAGCGTCATATATCCCTATCGGTGCCTGCATACTGCCATCCATATTAACCCCCATCTGAAACACCCGCGCTTTGACGCCTATTTTATCTATGGTGATACTGCGTGGCATATCTGACGCCACATGGTAATTTGCCAGCGCGTTGGCCGGTGGCTGCGTCTCATCGGTACCTTCGGCCTGTTGACGCTGTTCCGGTGTCGCCGCGCCACTCGAAGCTACCGATGAAAGTGCGGCGATCCGTCGCTTCAACTCGGCATTTGTCATATACGTGTCCGTTGCTAGATAGCCTGTAGCACCGATGATTGCCGCCACCAGCAGCCATTTGACCACGAGCGCGAGTGCCGGATGCCGCCAAAGCGGTATTTTGGCAAGCGATAGGTTGTTCGGTAACTGGGTATCATCCTCTACTCTTGCCCCCTGATTATCCTGGATCGGTGCAGATGGTTCATCGTGCGACGACACAATAAAATAATCAGTTTCCTGAGTCTTTGTCGTCTGCACCGACACCGCCGACACAGGATCGGTCGTCGTGACGACTTCGGTAATTACCGTCCGCCGTGGCACATAGACCGACGAAAATGGGCTCATCTGCCGCTGCGGCAAAGCAAGACGTTGCCGCCTCTCCGCTACCCCACCTCTTTGTATATCTTCAATCATAGTGAATCACTAGACTCGTCTTTATCGACAATTCTCTTGATATTATACATAAAAACACTCATGCTTTCGCGTTATACTACGCGAGTTCAAAGCGCACAAGTTTGCCCTCAACGCTTCGACGTCCCTGCCATTCATTGAGAGTTGGCTGGAACCATACCGAAACGACATCACCGAGTTCAGGCTGCCATGAACTATCAGCCTGAAACGCAATCAGCGAGATGCGTCGCCCGTCAGCATCAACGACTTCTATTTTAAGATGCTGCGCATCGGCTCCCATGCGGCGTACGTCACTCACCGCCACGTCGCGCAGACACAGTACTGGCTCAGGATTACCATTGCCAAACGGCTCAAGTACCTCGAGTTGCTGTAGTAACGATTTATTGACTTCATTTAGGTCGGTGATGGTAGCATCGGCCTGCGGCAATAGCAGCGGTACTTGTGGTGCTAGCTGCAGTGTCACATAGTAGTCGTTCACTCGCTTCCGAAATAGATCAATATTCGCAGTCGGCAGCGTCACGCCAGCTGCGAGCTTGTGCCCGCCGCCTTTTGTGATCAGATCGTCGCTGGCGCGAATCGCATCAGCGGCACTAAAGTCGCCAAAACTGCGCGCGCTACCTTTTGCTTCATCACCCATCTCTTCGAGCACATAGGTTGGTTTATGATATTTCTCTAACAATTTTGCCGCTACTATACCGATAATCCCGTGACTCCAGCCAGGCGCGCTCACTACCAGTACCGGGTCATTTTTGTAGATTTCGGCCTGCTCCAGAGCGGCCTTGTAGATTTTGTCCTGTTCACTGCGTCGTTCTGTATTCATGAGGTCAAGCTGCTGCGCTTTTTCGAGCGCTATCATGCCATCATGTGCGCGTAACATCTCGAGTGCATACTGAGCGGTCTCGAGTCGTCCTGCTGCGTTCATCCGTGGTCCGAGCTGAAAACCAAAACTGCGAGCCGTGATCTTTGCCGGCTCAATTCCTGCTACTGCCATGAGTGCCTTGAGTCCCGGTCGTCTGGTCTTCTTCATAACCTCAAGGCCGTAATACACATGTGTCCGATTTTCGTCGCGCAGCGTCACGACATCACAGACCGTCCCAAGCCCCACGAGATCAAGTAGCCATTTTTCGTGTCCGAGCGGCAGGCCATCGATACGGGTTTGCAGTGCCTGGACGAGCTTGAATGCCACGCCTACTCCTGGTAAATCCACAAATGGATAGAGCTTCGGATGTTTTTCGGGATGTTTCAGGATGTAATTGTCGTAGAGATTTGGGTGTTCATCGAGGTGTCGTTTTGGATTTATCACCGCTACGGCCGGCGGCTGAACTTTGAGAACATTGTGGTGGTCGGTCACGATCACGTCGACCCCCAAGTTATTGGCTCGTTCAATCTCTTTGGTACTCAAACTCCCGCAGTCAACTGTGATAATGAGCGTACTGCCCGTTGCTGCGATACGCTCCACAGCATCGACTGTCAGGCCGTAGCCTTCGACAAACCGATTTGGGATAAAAGCTTCGACATGACGAAAGCCAAACTTTTCAAAACTATCCAGTAACACTGTTGTGGCTGTCAGGCCATCGATATCGTAATCACCATAGATCGTGATATGTTCTTGCTTCTCGCGTGCCAACACCAATCGGTCGACCGCCTGTTGCATATCAGGCAGCCGAAATGGATCGTGGCCTTTCTCGTAGTCAGGGTGTAAAAATATATCACGAGCCCTACCGACAAGCCCCCGCGAGTCGAGTATCTGGTCAAATAACGTCATTACAGGTTATCAGTGCTTGTGCGTTTCGGCCGGCCAGCGTTGGCTTGCTGCTGCGACTTGATGACGATACTTTGTAGCTCTTTAAAGATTGGAAACTGCTTGTTTGTGGCGTAGATTTTGGTATTACCCTGCTTTTCAGCCGCCAAAAAACCAACTTTTTCGAGTTTTTTCAGTTCGCGTTGGATATTACCTGGGTCTTCTTTGATCAGTTTCGCGAGACCACGAACATGAGTGTGAAAATCAGGATACTTCGCATAGACAACAACGATTTTCCGGCGAACACGAGATGTGATAAAAACGTCTAGCATAGCTCCCTTTATTCCATTAGTTGACGTGTATGTTGCTTTTTATTCTACACTTTTTGAGGCTCATAATGCAACCCTTGACATCGCAATTTTACCGCCAGTTGAGCACAATCTGGTTGATCTTTGCTATCGTCTCTTCTTGGCTGGGAATCTCGTTGTCGTCATAATAGTGATCGACTCCCATAAAGTTCTCTTTGACATCGAGAATATGCAACTCATCAGCGGTGACATGCAGTGCATCGACGACAGGGATCGTGGCCACCGGTGCTACGACGATGAGTTTTTGGATCCGAATTGGCTTTAAGTAGTCGATCGCCACGCTGATAGCACTGGTATTTGCAAAGCCATCTGATACCAAAATAATCGTGCGATCTTGCAGTAAGCTATCATCAATCACGCCACCATCACCAAGTAGACGGTTGATCCGGCTAAATGCTTCGCGTTTTTTATCAGCCAGATAGCCATGAAATTCACTGGTATAGCCTTCGATCTCACCGCTAGAAAATGCCGAGTTATAGGTAAAGTCCCCACTTTGACTGACTGAACCAAACACCGTACCCTCACCTGGTACATCGATATCTTCGGTCACCAGCATCATCAGTGGACTATGCAGCTGTGCGGCTATTTGTTCACCGACTAACACGCCGCCATTTGAGAGCGCCAACACTGCACAGTTCTCATAGCGATACTGCTCAAATAACTGTGCCGCGAGCAACTGTCCGGCTTGAACACGGTTCTCAAAATACATACGCTTATAGTACCAGTTTTTCTCCCGCACCGACAGCGTATACTAGAGTATATGTATTACGAGGTAGCCCCACTGTCTATTGTCCGCGCCGAAAGCTCTGTATTTACATACTCGTCAGATCTCACGCTCAGCGTTGGGCAGCTCGTCACTATTCCTGTCGGTAAGAAATCGCTGACTGGTCTTGTGATCCGTGCCGTCAAACAACCGTCATATATGACAAAACCGATTGGCAGCCGGCTCGACATACCGGCAGTTCCAGCGGAATTAGTCACGACAGCACTCTGGATGAGCGATTACTACGCCACCCATCTGGCAACCGTCCTCCAGACGATTTTGCCACGTGGCACTACCAAAAAGCGACGTGCTCGGTCATCCTCTACCCCTGTCATTAGTCGTGATCGAACACATTTTTTATTCACATCGGAACAACGCCAAGCAGTCGATACAATCGCACAGATGTCGCCGGGCACAGCTATCCTACACGGTGTCACAGGTAGTGGCAAAACTGCCGTGTATCTGGAACTCGCTCGCCAGGCTCTCGCGGCCAACAAATCAGCTGTCATTCTCGTGCCTGAAATCGCGCTGACCTCACAGCTCGTCGCCGAATTTCAACAGCACTTTCCAGATATCATCCTGACTCACTCCCGGCAAACTGAAGCCGAACGACACCTGGTTTGGCTCGATACCCTACAGAGTCAGGCGCCGCGCATTATTATTGGTCCACGCTCCGCCCTTTTTCTGCCGATCGCCCATATTGGCTTGATCGTCATCGACGAAGCCCACGAACCGAGCTTCAAACAAGATCAGTCACCCCGTTACTCGGCACTGCGCGTCGCATCAATTCTCGCGGGCGCTCATCAGGCAAAAGTTATCCAGGGCTCAGCTACGCCACTTATCAGCGAATACTTTTTAGCCGACCACGCCAAACGACCGATTATCCATATGACAAAACCCGCCCGGTCAGATGCAACAGTACCCGAAACAACCCTCGTCGACATGACAAAGCGCAGTCATTTCACTACTCACCGGCTCTTTTCGGACGAGTTAGTGTCAAAATTACACGAAGTCTTTCAGGCTGGTAACCAGGCGCTCATTTTTCACAATCGCCGCGGTAGCGCCAGCACGACACTCTGTGAGCAATGTGGTTGGTCGGCTATCTGCCCCCGCTGTTTCGTGCCCTTCACCCTACATGCCGATATGTTCACGCTGCGTTGTCATATTTGTGGCAACAAAGAGCGAGTCCCGACCAATTGCCCGGTCTGCCAGTCAACCGATATTATTCACAAAGGCATCGGTACAAAGCTGATCGAATCTGAACTGCGCAAACTCTTCCCAGAGCAGACGATCGCCCGCTTTGATGGTGATAGTGCAAACGAAGAGACCGTCGAACAACGCTACCAACAGCTGTATGATGGCACGATCGATCTGATCATCGGTACGCAAGTTATCGCCAAAGGTCTCGACCTGCCAAAACTCCGCCTAGTTGGTGTCGTCCAGGCAGATGCTGGGCTATCACTGCCCGACTACGCGGCCAGCGAGCGCACCTTTCAGTTACTTGCTCAGGTGGTTGGTCGGGTCGGTAGGTCATCCCACGACAGCACGATTATTGTCCAGAGTTATCAGCCGCAGGCTCCGGCCGTCCAGCTTGGGATTGGTCAAAAATATGCCGAATTTTACAACCAAACTATTGCCGAACGTCACCGCGCACTCTATCCACCATTCACCTACTTACTCAAACTCACCTGCGTTTACAAGACCGAAGCCGCGGCAATTCGTAATGCCCAGGCACTCGCAACAGAGCTACGGCAGTCACATCCTGGTGTTACAATCCTGGGACCGACACCAGCTTTTTACGAACGTCAGCACGACACCTATCGCTGGCAACTTGTCCTGAAATCACCTGTTCGCGCGCACCTCATTGCAATTGCCAAAACACTTCCGCCGCAGTGGCAATTTGATCTTGATCCGATGAGCCTCTTATAGCCATATTCCGCTTATGGTACTATTGAAGCATGAATAGGCCGATGCACCAGGGTTTTACAATTGTTGAGTTGCTCGTTGTGATTATTGTTATCGCCATTGTAGCCTCAGTGACGGCTGTTGCCTATAGTGGCATGGCCGATCGTGCCGTCGATAGTTCACGCTCGGCCGTAGCTGGTAAACTCCAGAGAGCACTTGAAAACTTTTTTACACTCAACGACCGCTACCCTACGCATACAGAGATCGGATCAGCCTCTATTGCAAGCACCCTAGGCCTGATAGATGCAGATCTGCAGCCATATGGCCACACTGGACTTATCGATGTGGGATTTGGTGCGAGTAGCAGTAATACAGGGATAGTATACCTGGCGACAACTGGGGCAAACTTCTCTGGCAGCGGGTGCGGCAATCTGCCTAGTATTTGTCATTATTATCAGTTCTCGTATTGGTCGAAATCTAAACAGCAGCAAGTAGTATTTTCAAATAGTCGCTAGCTTCTGCCTCATATCACTATCTGTTATACATCTGATATACTAGTGGTAGTGAAAAAAGAGTCTATTATTACCCTGCCAAATTCGCATCTACGCGCAAAATCCAAACGCGTGTTTATGGTTGATGATGCCACCAAGAGCTTGGTTGACGACATGGTGAGCGCCAGTATCGACTGGGAAAACTCTCGACCACACGAAATCAGCGCTGCTCTGGCGGCCGTTCAGGTCGACCATCTAGAGCGAGTTGTTATTGTTCGCAACAACTTTGATGACAAAGCCGACAACGGTTTTACGGCTCTTATTAACCCCGAAATCGTCAAATACGAAGGTGAGCAAATCGCCGACTACGAAGGCTGCCTCAGCGTCAGCGACATCTATGGCAAAGTGCCGCGCTATACCAAAATCCGTGTCCGCGCACTCAATCTCGAAGGCAATGAAGTTCGCTTCAAAGCCGAAGGCTTCCTGGCGCGCGTCATCCAGCACGAAGTCGATCACACCAACGGTATCGTTTTTATCGACCATATTCGCGACACGCACGACGCGTTTTATCGACTCGACCCGAAGGGCGAGCTGCAGCCACTTAACTACGATGAGTCTATCAAAGACAATGACAAGCTCTGGGAAGCCTAGAGTCGTCTTTTTTGGCAGCGGACCAGTCGCGGCACGCTCATTGGAGTTGCTACTTGCTCACGCCGAAATCGAGGCCGTTATCACCAAGCCACGGCCGCCGCACCACAGATACGACGTACCGGTGCTCAGCCTAGCCGAAAAGCACCATCTGCCAGTTTTGACCGCTCGTAACCGCGCCGAACTCGATACGCTCGTTCAGGCACAATCCTTCACGAGCCGTCTCGCTATCCTGATCGACTTTGGTATTATCGTCAGCCGCACGGTTATCGATACCTTCCCGCTTGGCATTATCAACAGTCACTTTTCACTTTTGCCGCAGTGGCGCGGCGCCGATCCGATTACCTTTGCTATCCTGAGTGGTCAGGAAAAAACTGGTGTTAGCCTGATGCTGATTGATGAGGGTATGGATACTGGCAAACTGCTCACCTACCGTACCCTGCACATAAATCCGAACGAGACGTCGATCACACTGACCGATCGCTTGATTAGTCTGAGTGATGAATTATTGACCGAATATATCCCCCGCTACCTTGCCGGCGAGGTGAAGCCAAAACAACAGCCGCATCCCGACCGTGTCACCTATTCGCGCAAACTGACAAAACAAGATGGCATCATCGACTGGAACGAACCGGCTGATGTGATCGAGCGTAAAATCCGCGCTTTTCAGCCTTGGCCAAAGTGCCGCGGCCAGGTCGGCAACTGGTCGCTCATTATCACCCGTGCTCATGTCAGCGACACCAAAAACACGCCACTTGATGTGACGTGTGGAGATGGCCGGGTTTTATCGATCGACGAAGTCATAGCGCCATCGGGCAAGAAAATGCCTGCCGACGCGTTTTTGCGCGGTTACGCTGCTTGAGCCTGGTCTGAACCGAGGATCGCGTCGCGGTTTTTGATCACTTCGTCGCGTAGTTCGGCCATGGTAGCCGACACGACATCACGGTAGTCGGGGCGGTTCAGGCTGAGCCAGCGTAACGACGCGTACTCGGCCAATACGTCATCCTGAGACGCGCTGTCGGGCGCACCACCTTTTAGTTTTTTATAGATCTCATCGTTCTCATAATCAGCCACATTGGCCGCCACCCATTCCTGAGTTTTTGGCATGTTACGGTCGATAAAAGCTTCAAATTCGGCTAACTGAGCATCGCTCAGACCTTCGCTCAGTTTTGTGCCAACTCGTAGCTCTAACTGCTCGCGAAAATAACCTAAGAATGCTTGTTTTTGTTCCTCAGGCAAATTGCCTAGGCCTACATCTTGTAAGAATTGATCGTCAATCTGAAACATACCGCTCCTTCGTTATCTACAGACAGTATATCATCTGGTACGAGCGCGGTCGAGTAGTTCAGGACGCTTACTTATGCGTCGCCAGCCAGGTTTTTACAAAATTAGCTGCTTCAGGTGTAAAGCCCGGCGTTTTGCCGCCTGGATTCATGATCCAGATATTTGGATGCGCCGCCGTACCATGCTGTGCCAACGTGACGTCTCGGAACACGCCATTCGCACCAAATTTGCTGTAGAGTTCATTTGTCAGTAAGTATTGCTGGCCAGGAGTCAAATTATGCCCAACCAGGTCTTTGGCGACATTATTCGTCAGATGCTCAGTCGCTGTACCATAGCAATAGCTGTAGATATGGCTGCCGACTTCGGGGGTTGCGGCCGGAGCTGCTTCGACACCAAGTGGCGTGTAGGTGGCTGAATCTGCGCCCAGCGGAGGATAGTTATCGGTACCTAACGGCTCATAGTTGTCTACACCGAGTGGAGTATAGTGATCAGCACCTAGCGGCACATAGTCTGTCGAGGCACCGCCTGTACCGAACGGCGCGTAGTGGTCGGCACCTAACGGTGCATATGCGTCAGTACCCAGTGGTACATAATGGTCTGTCACCGCGCCAAGTGGCGTTAAGTTATCTGTAACTCCAGCCCCGAGAGGCGTATAGTTCTCTACTCCGAGAGGCGTTATCGTCTGTTCTGCGCCAAGTGCGGGCATAGTATCGGCACCCAGAGGTACATAGCTATCCGCCCCTGTACCGGTTAGCGTCTGAGGCGTAAACTCTGTAGCATGGGCCATCGGTGCTTCAAAAAGTCCGAGTCCATAGTGCGCAGCTGCACCGATAACACCACCAACTGCCGCTGCACCAATCCCCCACGCCACAGCCTTTCGGTTTTGTATCTGCTCACTCTTTGTGTCGCTTTCAAATAAATCCATTGTACGAGCGCCAATAGCTGCAAAGCGAGCGTGGCGATCTGTTTCTTGAATATCACCGGTATGTTCACGTAGCTCGTCTGCCGAGAGCTGGATTTGTTGCATACCTCCGCGCTGATGAGTTGCATAGCCACGAACAGCGCGGAATGTCGCCAACGTCACCGCACCCACCGCAGCAACACCAGCCGCGGCACCGAGTGCACCGCCAACAACACCAGCCACGCTACCAAGCACGAGGTTACGGACAACCTTTTGCTTCGTCGTACCACTATTGAGCCACTTCCCCATCTTGTTGAGGAACTTCCAGCCAGTCTGGCTCTGTGTCACACCAGATGTTTCGGCGCGTAGGACATTCTGCTGATTGATCCAATATTGTGCCATCAGGTCATCGGCGGTCTCTTCGTCAGCCGCTGCATCTAGTTGATCTTGCAACAAAGTCATGCCGTAGCGGACTTCGGTGTCCATATAATCATCGTGAGCGGCCATGTATTCTGTAATAAAGTCACGATTCCAGAGTGAAGCGTCACCCATACGGCTCTGTCGCTCATGAGAAAGCTGAGCGAAAACTGCGCGTTTTTCATCACGCTCAGCCCCTAAATCCTGCAGCTGTTGCTGCTCAGGAGATAGAGTAGTAGGACTAGGAATCGTATTATGATTGCTCACTGGGGAAACACCTCAATTTGTTCTGTCAAAACAATACCATAATATCGATACTATTGCAATACATTTTATTTGCAATATTGTGCTTTATGTTTTATGAGGTATTGACTTTTTTAGTCGATTATGCTAATATGAATGACATCACGCGGGAGTATGCTCATACAACCTAGTGCGATCATTAACAAATCACATGTATCACATTATGTTATTTCATATCGCTGACACCTGAGCGAGCAGCGCGGTATACCAGACTACTGTCAGATATACCGCGCTGCGCGTTCTGAGAGGTTTCCCCTCTCCGCCAGCAACGTGAAGTATATGAAAAAATGATTTCTTCTCCACTGGAGGCCACAGCCGATCGATATAGCACATACCGGTCGACTGTGACCTCCAAACCGCATGGGAGGCGCCTACTTACGGGAAAGTCCCGCGAATAGTCCAACATCTCCCGAGCGGAGAGAAGGAGAATTGACATGCGCAAGTTCGTCATCACCTGGATCGTAGTATCAATCCTGAACACCCTCGCCTACCTCGGCCTCTACTCCGTGGTCTACACGGGTACGCTGTCCGGCATGGGCTTCAGCAAGGGTGTCGCTGCTCTCTTCGGAGACATCGGTACTTCGGTCCTGAGCCTCGTCGTCGCTGCCATCTTCGTCGCCATCGTTGTCGCGAACATCGTTTTCGGCAACCGCGGCAAGGGTGCGCTCGTCGGCCTCATCACGACCATCGGCCTGCTGTTCGCGGCTTTCGGCCTCTTCGGCGTGTTCAGCCTGTCGGGAAGCTTCGGCTTCCTCGGCGTTCTGTTGTTCAGCCTGGTTGTCGCCGGCATCGCCTACGGCATCCTGGTCTACGGCCACATCGGCTGGAACACCTGGAGGGGTTGGCGCGACCGCCGCGCGACTGCTCGGATGAGTCGCCTCGCGGCGACTGCTCCGGCTTCACCCGCTACTCCCGTGCCGGCTCCAACACCGTTCGCTCCGACCACCCCAACCACTACGACCCCCTGAGGAGGGATCATGAACAAGAAGTTCAACCTCAGGCAGGTCGCGGTCGCGGCCTGTCTGGCGATTGTTGTCACACTCGGCGGTCTCGCCGGGTGCGCCAACACCGTCGCCGGTTCCGGTGACATCGCGTTCCCGCTGACCGTCGACTCCATCGCTAAGATGGACTGCACTAAGGTGCAGGCCGTCAAGGCGGCGATTGTCGAAGCACACGGCTTCCCTGATGGGACGCCTGCGCGCGGCGAGCTCGCCACCAAGTGGGGTATTCCTGACGAGGCCGCATACACTGCGGCGCTCGTCGGGCTCGATGCCAAGCAGACTGCGTGCAACGCGGCGGCTCTAAAGCCGTCGCAGAGCACGTCGGCATCTGCCACGGCGACGCAGTCCGCGTCCGCCACGGCAACCTCACCGTCATCGGCAACTCCGCCACCGATCGGCATGTCATCGGCCCCTGCCTCATCGCAGGCGCCGTCGACGTCGCCATCTGCGGCGACCCTCAAGGTCGCCGACATTCGCTCCTGGGGTGACCTCCTCCGCTATCTCGATCAGTCGGGGAAGCGTGCGGAGTTCCTCTCCCGCGTAGACGCGGCAAAGGACCAGCTAGGATTTTCGTCCACCGACGTCCTCACCTGGGCAAAGATGGATAATGACTTCCGGTTGGCCGTTGCCCTGGACGACAAGGCACTGACCGATCAGCAAGTGCGCGACCTCGCCAACAAGCAGGCCACGCATCCGCTCTCGACAACGGTGATCAATATCGTTCACGGCAACTCATCGTACCAGATCGCCGGTGGCCCTCGGGTCACCGCTTCTGGCGATGGCCGCGTTATGGTCATTCTCGCTCCCCTCGCAAAGGACAAGAATGACCAGCTCGGCACCAAGTCTGGTGTTGTGCTGAATGGCGACCTCAACTTGGTCATCTACGCTCGAGTCGGCTGAACAAGTCGAACCCACCCTCTGGCCCTCGTGGTCTCAGGGCGGGTTCGTCCCGCACAATTTCATATACTTCCACCCAGGGGGCGACCGTCGCAAGACAGTCGCCCCCGCAACCCCAGAATTGATATGGACTAGCATGATTTGATACATCAAATCAGGTGGGAGCTGACCGCTCGCATACAAAAAACACCCAGGGACTGTCCCTGGGTGTTTTGCGTTTCACAATTTTATTTCAAAGTCCGCTTGACTAGTTCGCGCGTAAAGAACTCTAGTTTATCACCGATTTCGATCTGCAGTTTTTTGGCTGTTTTGAGACTCAGGCCACACATCTCGCCTTCGAATACATCTTTGGCCTCAACATGCTGCCGTTGCACATGGGTGACTTCGACTTCGGCTAATTGCTCGTCACCACGTTTGACACGCGCCAGCAAATTCGGCGCGACTTTGCCCCGCGTCACTTCCCCGCCACAAATCACTTCATCGCGCATCGTCCGGAACACGCCTTTTATGGTCAGTGCCCCGACTTCGGTCTCGACAACTTCTGGTGCCAGCATAGTCTCCATGCTTGTTCGGGCGTCGTCCAGCAGTTCATAAATCACCCGGTACAGGCGCACTTCGACTTTGTCGCGCATCGCCAGGCGTTTGACGGCCGGCGACATGCCAACGCTAAACCCATAGACGATCGCACCAGCCGCCGCGGCAGCATTGATATCGTTTTCTTTGATATCGCCAACGCCTGTGCGAATAGCATGGAGCGCAATATCGCCGCCAGTTTCGATCAGCTTGAGGCTATCGACAACAGAGGTCAGCGAACCTTGCACATCGGCTTTTACGACAACGTTAAAATCCTGGCTGTCGTGTTTTTGTGTCATGAGTTTTAGCAGGTCAGTGCCTGTCATATTGGTCGTCGCAGCGTTGCGTTCGCGCTCGATTTTTGTCTGCTCGGTCAGGCTACGCGCTTCTTTTTCGTTCTTCACGACCGTGAAGACATCGCCAAATTGTGGCAGTTCTTTAAAACCCGATACGATAACCGGCGTCGACGGACCAGCTTCTTTGATCGTACGACCAGCGTAGTCCTGTAGCGTGCGAATCTTACCGTATGTCGTACCAGCCACTAGGAAATGCCCTGGACGTAGCTTGCCCTGTTCGACGAGCAACGACACGACCGAACCACGGCCAGTTTCCATATGCGATTCGATTACCAGGCCTTCACCCGGCACGTCGCTATCCGCCCGCAACTCTTCCATGTCAGCTACCAGCAGCACCATGTCGAGTAGCTTGTCCAGGCCATCACCGCGCTTGGCGCTGACTGGCACCATCACGACATCACCACCCCATTCTTCGGGGTTCAGACCATGCTCACTGGCGAGCTGCGCTTTGACCATATCGGGGTTTGCCGCTTCTTTGTCGATTTTGTTGATCGCCACCACAATCTTCGCATGAGCGCTCCGTGCAAATCGAATCGCTTCGACAGTCTGCGGTTTGACTCCGTCATCGGCCGCCACCACGATAATCACTACATCGGTCAGCGCTGCGCCGTGTTGGCGCAAAGCCGCAAAAGCCTCGTGTCCTGGTGTATCGAGCAGTGTAATAACCCGGTTTTTACGTCGAGTTTGATAAGCGCTAATATGCTGCGTGATTCCACCCGCTTCGCCTTCGACAACTTTGGTATCGAGAATCGCGTCGAGTAGTGTCGTCTTGCCGTGGTCGACATGCCCCATCACAGCCACGATCGGTGGACGCTCGACAGCCGCCGCAGAAGGCGCATGAATTTTTCGCTCGGCGGCCGTCGAGGCATCTCTGCGCTTTAGGTCGACCTGAATTCCCAATTCCTCGACGATAATTTGTGCGGTCTCAAAATCAATCCGCTGATTGATCGTCGCAACAATACCGTTTTTGAATAGTTCGCCAACTAGCCCAGTGACGGGCAGATTGAGCGTTTCGGCGAGCTCTCCTACCGTGATAGAGTCTGCAATGACCAGGATCTTTTTGTCTGGCTCTGCCATGATGAACGGCTCCTTTCTGTCCGTCACCTCTTTAGAAAATTCTAGTTTGGCAGCGAACTATTACGCGTTACGCATTACTTCTTTTTCTTGTCAGCCAGGCTGAGAGAAATCTTTCGGTTGTCTTTGTCGATATCTAGGATCACAAACTCTTTGCGCTCATTGAGTGTAAAGACTTTTTCTGGATCGACATCGCTGCCGCCACCAAGTTCTGAAATATGAACGAGGGCTTCGACAGCTGGGCTAATCTGCACAAAAGCACCAAATGGCGTGATACGAGTGACCGTACCTTCTACCTTTGCGCCCTTCGCAAATTTCTCGACTTCATCGAGCCATGGATCTTTTGTCAACTGCTTCATACTAAGGCTCAAGCGATCCTTGTCGATCGAGATAATCTTGGCTTCGATCGTATCACCAACTTTGACATAATCGCCAGGGTTGTTGACACGCTCCCAGGAAATCTCCGAAATATGAACGAGGCCTTCGATACCATCGACGTTTACGAACACGCCAAAATCGACAACACCAGTCACGACGCCTTTGATCGTATCACCGACAGCTAGTTTCTCAAATCGTTCCGCCAGACCGTCTTTGACAGCTTCTTTTTCAGAAAAGATCAGTTTGTTGGTCTTGCGATCACAATCCAAAATCCGCACGCGTAGTGTCTGGCCAACCAGGCCATTCAGACGCTGCAAAATCTCATCTTTATCGGCGCTACCGACACGCGGGTAGTGCTCGGCAGATAGCTGCGAAACTGGTAGGAAGCCGCGGACGCCTTCGTATTCAATCAGCATACCGCCACGGTTGGCATCGTATGGGCTAACATCGATAATCGCTGCTTCGTCCATCTTGGCCTGTACGTCTTCCCAGCCGCGATCTTTTGCGGCTTTGCGAAGACTCAGGAGTGAATACCCATTATCAAGTTCGGCATCGACAACGCTAGCCGTGACTTCATCGCCCTCTTTGAGCGTGCGAGCGTGGCCAACTTCGCGGCGTGGCACATAGCCGACACCTTGAGCGCCTAAATCAATTAATACTTCGTGTTTGCGAACTGACAGGACTGTGCCTGTGACAACTTCGCCTGATACAACTTGCTTGACGCTATCGCTAGCGAGCAGGTCGTCCATCGTTACAGTGGCGTTTTTTGCCATTAGTAACTCCTCTTTAAAGTTAATATTGTGCCATGGGCGCATGAAAAAACACCTATAGACTCCGACTTATTTTACACTAGTCGAACAGAGATGTCTAGGGATTAGAGCGCAGCTCGTGAACGGCGATACGCAAGCGTCATACCGATCAAGGTTGCAGCACCAAATGCTGGCGCAAACATATCCTCAGAGCCAGTGGTCGGCAGTGTCGACGGTGCAGTTGCAGTGTGTGGCATGCCCGTGCCCGAGGCATTTGTGCCACTATTGGCTGCGACTTGAGAGTTTGTAGTGTTCTGCTCGGCAGCTTTTTGCTGTTCAGCAGCTTTCTTTTCAGCGTCAACCTGCTGTTGCTTGAGTGCGGCTTCGTTTTGTGCGGCTTGGTCTTGCTTTGCCTTGTCGTCTGATGACGTGTTGTTCACGCCCTCGGTCATTGGCTGAAACGGTGATGTATTGCCAGCGAGTTTGGTGCTATTGTTTTTGAAAAAGATAATCCCACCGATAAGTAATGCAGCCAAAAGTACTGCAATAAGTGCATAGCTGAGAACAGATCCTCGTTGTCGTTGGTTCATGTATCGGTACCTCTCAAAGTAGTTTCGCTTATTATACCATGTTTGGCCATGTCTACGCAACCCCTTGTCTCGGACAAATGTCCGTCGGTCTATGATAGACTAGGAATATGTTAGTAACTATCGATACTGGTGGGACAAAAACCCTCGTGACGTCGTTTGGGCGCGACGGCAAGATGGGTGAATCGATCAAGTTTCCTACCCCTGGAGAACCGCGTGAATATGTCAAAGCCCTCAAAAACGTCGTCCGTGAACGCTATGGTGACAAAAAAGTCGACTTAATCGTCGTGGCTTTCCCGAGTGCGATCGTCGATGGTGTCGCCAAATGGGCACCAAATGTCGGCAAAGGCTGGGTCAACGTGCCCGTCTACAACCTCATCAAAGACATCTTGCCGGGTGTGCCACTATTACTGGAAAACGACGTCAACCTAGCTGGTCTCGGCGAAACACGTATCCTAAAAACCATTCCGACAGGGGCAACATACCTGAGTGTCAGCACAGGTATCGGCGCTGGTATCATCACCAACGGCCATATCGACCCAGGACTCCGCAAGAGCGAAGCTGGCCATATGCGTATCGAATATGACGGTCGTATTCAGGCCTGGGAGTCGTTCGCCTCTGGAAAAGCCATCGTCCGTGTCTACAAAAAATACGCTCGCGAGATCACCAGCAAGCGTACCTGGCGCCAGATTGCCGATCGAATTAGCCGCGGCCTGTTGGTCTATATCCCCATCACGCAACCGGACGTCATCATATTTGGTGGTAGTGTCGGCACGTATTATGAGCGTTACGGCGACTACCTCGAAGAAATACTACGAACAAACCTACCACCACACATCCCGTGCCCGAAACTCCGTCAGGCAAAACATCCGGAAGAGGCGGTAGTCTATGGATGCTACTACTATGGGACAGACTACCTGGCTGATCAAGCAGCTACCAAGCGATAGCTTCAGCACACCCAGTGGCGACCGGATTTTATTTGCTCCGAGTGATGAATTTCGGTGGGATCCTTCGTCACATACCGTCTATTACAACGAATCTGCGCCTGACGCGCCTAGTTTGCTGTTGCACGAACTCGGCCATGCCCTGCTTGGCCATACAGATTATATGCGCGATATCGAGCTACTACGCCTGGAGCGCGCGGCATGGGACAAAGCCATTGAGCTGGCGACGGGCTACGGCCACCCAATCGACGACGATAGTATCGAGGATCACCTGGACACATACCGCAACTGGCTCCACGCTAGGTCGCTCTGTCCCACCTGTCAGGCAACTGGCTTGCAGAGTAACCGGACACATTACACCTGTATATCGTGCCGCCAAACATGGCGAGTCAACGAAGCTCGCACCTGCGAGTTGCGTCGCTACCAAACAAAATAACCCCTATTTCAGGGGTTATTTTGTCACATAAGTCTCTCTAGAACTTATCAAAACTAGGCAGCAATTTTCTTTGCTTTGCCGCGTCGTGAGATGCGACCACCTTTTGCGCCTGCAATACGAGCAAGCTCTGGGTTAGCAGCAAAACCGCCCGTACGGCCATTTTTGCCACCTTTTGCACCAATCTTCGCGTAGAAGTTTGGGTCTTTTGCCAAGTTTTTTGCAGCAGCCTTGCGGCCACCAGCGACTGTACCAGCCATTTTGCTCTCTCCTTCTCCCTGACCTGCAGAGAAAAAATAATATAAAAAGGTCTCGTATCACCTCTGTAGATGACATCGAAACCCTCGCTTTACCTCACATATGGTATGTGTATGCTTTACATATTAGCACAAACACTTCAAAATGTCAATGGTTACAGTCCATGATTTTGTGATATAAAAAGTATTGCACTTATGCTATCCATGCGATATTATAGATAAGCACCTGTTTGAATCTCCTGCGAGATCCATCACAGTCAATAGGATTCCCGTTTTCTGCGAGATCCGAGAATCCACCACAAATTAAAATAACCCCTCTCTAGAGACGGGTTATTTTAATTTCCTAACTTTTTATTTCCCTTTATAGCTATAGAAACCACGTGCACTCAGATTGTCCGCAGCATGACATAGAGCGGCTAACGGTTGGTCCGCCCTTTCCCCTGGCACATAGTATTCATCCCTTACTCCTTCGACATGCAGCAGTGCATTTTCCATCGTTGGAGTGATATGAAATCCATATGTATCGATAATCCCCTTCCGAAATGTTTTTCTATCAGCCTTAGTCATTTTCGTCCGAGTAATAATCTCACCGTCCGGCTGATTGAATTCATATATGAAGGGTTTCTCAATATCATGCAAGAACATGACAGTCAGCGCATCACTCAGCGTAAACTGCTCCTCATCAGGCAATTGCTCCAACAGCCCCATCTGCTCCATCAATTGATAGTTAGCGCTCGCAATCACAAATGTCTGACGAACATGCTCTTTGTAGCCCCCTAGCCAATCATGATGCGCATTTCGCGAACCAGGTGCGGTATCGATCCTACGTTGATGATCGCCATACGTCAAGAAGCTATCGATCGCTTGTCGATTTGCCTCGCTAACGTCATCGAAAAACGATTCGAGGCTTCGCCCATGCAACCTCTCAGTAGTGCTTGGATAGTAATTACTCACACTGCTCCTCCTGTTCTGGAAGTATTCGCTCTTGATGTTACTGTATCGAATTATAACAAAAACCCCCTATTCGGAGGGTTATTGTATAATTCGGCACCGTGCTAGTTTCCCACTTTTGGCAGTATCTGGGACAGATACGCTCTCGTTACTCGGAAAATACTGAGCAAGCTCATTATTTTCACTCGTTTCCTCGGCGTATAATGCGCCGCCGGGTTTACACTGCAACAGGTGGGAATAATACAAAATCGAATTATATAAAAAACCTCCTATTCGGAGGTTCTTTATATAATTCGGCACCGTGCTAGTTTCCCACTTTTGGCAGTATAATCGCCGCTGACGAGCTTGACTTCTGTGTTCGGAATG
>CAYNWV010000003.1:0-125991 GCA_964401035.1 uncultured Candidatus Saccharibacteria bacterium
TGGGGATGAGGGATTCGAACCCCCGAATGCTGGGACCAGAACCCAGTGCCTTACCGCTTGGCGAATCCCCACTATAAGGATGCCAGGAGAGAAATATTCGAATTATTAATCTGGGATTCGACCCGCGTTCCGCGGGCTCCGGATTTCACGATTGAAAACCTAGTTTTCATCGGAAAGTCCGTTTCCGAACTACCACTGGCAGTTCTCACCCCGAATGCCAGGACCAGAACCTGGTGCCTTACCACTTGGCGAATCCCCAGTACAGAGTGAAATTATAGCACTAACGTGGGGTTGTCTCAAGATACAGTCGCGCCCATTGCTCGCCGGTTAGCTGCGACGGGTTGAGCTCGGGGCTAATACCGGCTTTGAGACGCGGCAGCCGCGCAAAATAGGCCGGAGTTTCAAAAGCAGTCTCGATAAGCCGTGCGTAGTGCGGTTGTTGCGCTACAGGAAGAAGTGGTTCGCTGCGCTGCTTGATCTCGATCAGTACGGTATCTACAGCTGGTGGTGGCGTGAAATCAGTTTTTCGCAGTGGCTTGCGAATCCGTACCGACCACCAAGGCGCGATCATGGCACCGAGCTGTGAGGTAAAGTGTTTGTCGTTGGCGAGTAATTTGTTGGCAAATTGTCGCTGGACGATCAAATAGATGCTTGTCGGTGCGTGCTTGGCCTCTGTCAAACGACGAACGATGGGTGATGACAGATGAAACGGGATATTGGCAAATACTTTGTAGGGTTCATTTGGCAAAGCAACTTTCAGGATATCGCGGGTTTCGATACTGACATTACTCAATGCGGCAGTGTTTTTTCGTAACAGTTCAGCAGTGCGTGGCTCAGATTCGACAGCGATAACACGACCCGCTCGTCGTGCCAGGACGGAGGTGATGATGCCACTACCAGCGCCCAGGTCAAGCACTAGGTCGCATGGGCGGATGTTTGAGTGACCGACTAGTTCGGCTACCAGGCGGGGTGAACGCAAAAAATGTTGTGAGTAGCTATCGAGTCGCTTCATATCACTAGTATAACGAAGACTGTGACATACTTCACAAAAACCGTTTTTCATTTTCTAAGGATATTTTCAGTAACAGATGACAGCATTGGTTTAGGCACGATTGTTGCAAAAAGCACGTTATATTCACGGGTTTTCACGAGGTATAGTGAATAGTACAAAGCTATAGCACATTCGTTCCACCGTCAAAAGAAAAGGAGTAACGCTCGCATGAAAAAGCTCTCTACCAAAACAATCGCCACTTTGCTCGTCACCACCGCTGCTGCCGCTACGGCACCGGGTATCAGTAGTCTGATCGACCCTCGCAAGAGTCACCAATCACAATTCGATAAATTATTGCAGCGTCACGACCGCAAAGGCGAGGTTCGTGCCGAGATTTTAGGTATGACACCCCATGAATTTAAGAAACTATCCCGGCGGATGACCTTTGACGACATAATCGCCAAACAAGGCATGACAAAACGAATCTTTCGTTTAGCACTGCTCGGAAAGCTGCGCAATGAGCTGCGACAGCGCGGCTGGACGGCGGCGCGGATCGACGACTACATGATGCTGCGCCTGCCGCGGACATTGCCAGTCATGATGACCGCCTAAAATCGATTGCTGTAGCTCCATAGCCGGTAGTATACTGGTACCATGGATATGCTTATTCGGTTTATGGCAGACTACTTGCTAATCATTCTGGTGTTGGTTGCTCTCTATGCGCTGCTCGCAAAAGTGCCGAAAAAAAATCGTTACGATCGCTATACGCGAATTGTTCTGGCTGGTGTCACGGCCTACTTCTGTGCGAAAATTATCGGTAATCTGTGGCAACCCGAGCCGCTCAGGCCATTTGAGTTACTAAATGTGCCAGCTGGTGCCTCATCACTTGGCAATGCCGGCTTTCCTTCTGACCACGCACTCTTTGCGATGTTTTTGACCCTGGCGGTGGCTTATGGGGCTCGTCGACCAAAACTCACGGCGGCCATGCTGGTCATGACAGCTATCATCTGTGTCGGTCGCGTTTTGGCGCTTGTTCATACGCCGCTCGATGTCATTGGCGGTGTTTTGATCGCCTGTATAGGTGCGCTCTGGTATCTCGATCAGCGTAAAGAACAGTCGGAGATTAGACTAGCAAAAAGTTCAAAGAAGTAGTATAATATCTCTAAATTAAGGAGATGTTATGACCCCATCAGAAAAAGTATATGTTCGGAGTGATGAAACGGCTGTCGTCAACACGTCTCCGTTTGTCACCATGACAGGCGGCGATGTTGTGCGGTCTCTTCTCGTTGGCCTAGGCGCTGGCTTGGTAACGGCAGGGGTATTTTACCTGCTCAACACCTTTATTTTCGGTGCTGTTTTGTGTCGCGGCGCTGCCGAAGGCTGTTCAAATGCACCGCTATATTCGGCAATTGTCGCTATGCTTGTCGGAGCTATCGGCGGGCTAGTGGCGCTGGCGCGAGTTGGTATCTATCGGCCGCTACTAGTTGTTGCAGCCGCTACAGTGTCGCTATGGGGGATTCATAGCTATCTGCCAAACATGACTTGGTATGTTGGCCTCGTTGCAATTGCACTGCTGTTTGCACTAGCCTATGCGCTTTATGCTTGGGTAGCGCGCGTGCGCTCATTTGTTGTTGCTTTGCTCGTCACGCTTATCCTTGTTGTTATTGTACGACTCGTCTTCTCGATGTAGCTGGTATACTAGGGACATGGAACTTGTCCTTATTGTTTTACTCGTGATTGTGATTATCGGCCTGGGTGTGGTGCTATTTGTGGTGGTGCAAAAACTCAATGAACTAAAAGCCGGCAGTGCCGTTGAGCTGGTAAAATCTGACGTCACAGAGCTGTCGCGCACAATTGCGCTGTTGCAGCAAACCATGGGAGACAAGCTAGAGAGCAGCACGACAAATGTCCAGGCCTCAGTCAACAAGCAACTATCAGAAAGCGCAAAATTAATCACCGATGTGACCCAGCGCTTGGCTAAACTCGACGAGACAAATCGACGCGTTGTCGACGTGGCGGATGAACTCAAGACGCTGCAAAATGTGCTCCAAAATCCGAAACAGCGTGGTGTGTTCGGCGAATTTTATCTGGAGAGTGTGCTTGATAATGTCTTGCCAGCTGGCCAATACCAGATGCAGTTTAAGTTCCGCGACGGTGAGATAGCCGATGCCGTGGTGTTTTTAGACAAAGGTCAGATCTTGCCAATCGATAGCAAATTTAGCCTCGAAAACTACAACCGGATGATTGAGGCAACGGGTGAAGAGCGTGAGAAATATCTCCAAAAAGTCAAAGTTGACCTAAAAGGCCGAATCGACGAAACATCGAAATACATTCGACCGAGCGAAAAAACTATGGATTTTGCCTTTATGTTCATCCCCTCCGAATCACTTTACTATGATCTCTTGATCAATAATGTTGGCACGGGTGGTAGTTCGCGCGATCTTATTGAGTATGCCTTTCGCGACAAGCATGTCATTATCACCAGTCCGACGAGTTTCATGGCGTATCTCCAGACAGTTCTACAGGGCTTACGTAGCCTACAGATCGAGGAACAAGCCAAAGATATTCAGATTCGGGTCGGCAAACTTGGTCAGCATATCGCCAAGTTCGACGATTACATGAAGAAACTAGGCAATGCTCTTGGCACAACGGTCAACCACTACAACAGCGCGTCAAAAGAGTTTGTCAAAATCGACAAAGATGTCGTCAAGATCGCTGGTGGCGACGCCGGTGTTGACGGTTTGCTGCTCGACAAGCCGCGACTGGATATCGATTAAATACATATAAAACTCCCGCCTGGTGCGGGAGTTTTTCGATAGTTGACGGACAACTAGTCTTTGCGGTGACGGCCGGCTATCAGGAGATAGAGGTTACCGCCGATTGCAGCACCAACCAGTGAGCCGAGTACGACTTCTAGGCTGAGGCGTGAGACTTGTTTCTCGTTTTTGTTAAACGTACCACTGTAAGCAGCATCAGTCTGTTCGGTCTGTACCAAAGCGACTGCCGGGTTAGCACTGACACCCTTGACGCGCAGTTCGTGAGGAATAGCGTTCAAAGCAGTGATTTTCGATGTATCGATAGCGCTTTGGACGCTAGCGAGCAGTGATGTACCGACAATCAAGCCAGCCAGCACAGCGATACCAGCGCTCAGGCCGCGAGCGAGTGGTGAATTCTCGACTTTGTTTGATGCAGCAGCAAAGCCGAACATCAAGACGAGCGCAGCGACCAACTCGACGCCAAAGAGCGACCAGTTCATGCTCCACAGGCGGCTAAAGTCGGTGTGCATTGAACCGCCGGTTACCCAGTTCATGACCAGGATAGCGATCATAGCACCGAGGAACTGCGCACCCCAGTAAAATGGTAGCAGGACGCTGCGGAGTTGGCGCATTGTCCATTTTGCGAAGGTAATCGCAGGGTTGAAATGTGCACCTGACACGGCGCCGAGCGCTACGCTGAGAGCAGCAATGACGAGACCGATATAGAGGACGCTGGTTTCTTTGAGTGTTAGCAGTACAACCAGGCTCAGGGCGAAGGTACCGAACAATTCACCAAAGACGATATTGACGATATTGTCGGGTAGGATGCTCGTGTCTTTTGCTGATGCCGACTTCACGGCTGGTACAGCGACAACTTTTGCTGACTTTTCTGACACCTGGACGACAGGTTTTTTCACGACTTTTTCGTCGGCGCGAACTGTACGGACGGTCGTCTTGTTGGTACTAACAGGACGAGCGACGGTCGCTTTCTTCTTTGCAGAAGCGGCTTTTTTTGTAGCCATTGGATTTGATTCCCTCCTTAATACTTTATGCTAGTCATTGTACCATAGCCGCTATAAACTGGTAAGATAGAGCTATGGGACGATACTACGAACAGACCGAATCGAGAAGTGAACTGCAGCAACGCATTGCCGCCGAGCTAAAAGCAAAGGCTGCCTTGCAAGCAAAAAATGACAAACCCGAACGCGATGAAATCGAAGACAGTGCCTATATGGAAGGCACTAAGCGCACGACAACACTGGCGCCGGTTTGGTTGATGATCTTTTTTGCAGCGATCGTCGTGCTGATATATTTTCTGACACAGGTTAGCCGCTAGCGTATCTCTGGGGTGGTATAATAAAGCACATATGACAGATATAGATAATCTGAAAAGCGATTTATTGGCGCGGATAGCAGCGAGTGACAATCCGAGTGAAGTTTTGCGCGCGTCAGAAATCCGCGAGCTGTATGCGGAGATTCCCAAACAAGCCGCAGATCACCGACGTGATTTTGGCCAGCGCGTCAATGATCTCAAGCTCGCTCTCGAAACAGCAGTTACTGAGCGGCAAGATCAGCTCGATGCCAAAGATTTACCGCCAATTGACGTGACGGCACCATGCGATATCAATGCTGCTGAGCCGGTTTTGCTGCCAAGTTCTCAGGGTTCGATTCATCCGCTGACTCGTGAAATGACAGTCATTGCCGATATATTTAACCGCATGGGGTTTGTGATCGGAGAGTCGCGCGAAATTGACGACCAATATCATATGTTCGAGACTCTGAACTTTCCAAAAGGTCACCCAGCGCGCGATGATTACGATACATTTATGACCGTCGAAACTGATTTGGCCGGCGACCCGCTGATCGCGCCAGCGCACACCAGCACCATGCAAAACCGCACATTATTGCAATACAAGTCAAATCTCGAACGTGGTGAACCGATTGCAGCTGTGGTGCCGGATCGGGTATTTCGTAATGAAGATCTGGATGCTAGGCATGAGCATACCTTCCATCAATTTGAGGGTATCTATGTCGCCAAGGGTGTTCATGCCGGTATGCTTGTTGCGACACTCCAGACGTTCTTGGAAGAATATTATGGGAAAAAGCTTGACGTGCAGATTAATCCATTTTACTTTCCATTCACCGAACCAAGCTTTGAATTTGCACTCAGCTGTCCGTTCTGTGAGGGCAAAAGTACATCATGTAAAGTCTGTAGCGGCGAGGGCTGGATCGAGCTTTTGGGCTGCGGCATGATTCATCCAAACGTTCTCAAAGCCGCAGGTATCGACCCAAATATCTACACCGGCTTTGCCTGGGGCTGCGGGGTGGAGCGCCTAGTCATGATGAAATACCAGATCGAAGATATCCGCCATTTTGAATCAGCAAAGCTAGATTTTTTGAGGCAGTTCTAGTATGAAGGTAGTTGATACAATCAGCTTGACCGAACTGAGTGAGATGGCTGAAAAAATGTATGGGACATTGGTTAAGGCCGATGTTGATATTGTCAAAAAAATCGTGGTGATTGATGTGGACATGCACGCCGATGGCGAAGCGTATTTATTGGAAAACGGCTCAAGCCAGCAGGACTTGTGGGGAATAAATTTGTACCCTCAGCACTATGGATCTGATGAGTTTATAGAATTTGATAGCATGATAAATATCCGCCCACGGCAAAATAATATGTCGCGCGATGTGCAAGATGCAGCCGTGCGGGAGCAAATCAAGCGAATTGTTCTAGGAGTTGTGCATGCATAATCATGTCTTTGATCGCGCCAAATGGTCGCGCATGAGTATTTTCGAACAAATGGGCAACATTGGTTCAGAAGTTGGTCGGACGTTTAGCGCCAAGCGACGTGGTGATAACGATGCAAGTGTTGGCGCTTATTGCCGCGGGCTTGACTTGCTAGATGCTACTGCCGAGCAGCTAGCAGCGCAAAGATCACCACGTCTGCGTGAAGTGCTGCGCGCGCGTGAACAGTTTGTGCAAAGCTACGAAACAGACGATAGCTCTATCGAGCAGTATTTTATGCAATTTGCCATTGCGGCGCGGAGTGCACGGTAATGTATCCAAAGTCTAGCCTGCAGCTCAACATTGAAACAGAGGAAACCATCATGTTTTTTACCGCACCTTTTTTACCTTTTGATAACTTTTCTGCGCATCAGGTTGAGATATGGGGTAGACTATTTCCAACTGCAGAACACGCGTTTCAGTGGAAAAAGTTTGAAAGCAGCTGCCCTTTAGTCGCAGAAAAAATATATGCCGCAAAGAGTCCCTGGGCGGTAAAGCAAGTATCTTCGCAGAGCAAAGGTAGACGTTCTGACTGGGGAACTATAAAGTTATCAGTGATGGAAGATATTTTAAGAGCGAAAGTTATTCAGCACGTCGATGTTGGCGATATGTTACTTGGTACCGTAGGCAAAACCATTATAGAAAACTCGCCAGTTGACAGCTACTGGGGGTGTGGTCCAAATGGTACTGGTGAAAACCGTCTGGGTAAGATTTTGATGAAAATTAGAGATGACGAGGTAAAAGATGAAAGTTAGCTTAAATACAGTCAAGGAGTATATCGATTTTGAACTGCCGCCGATTGATGAGCTGAAAGAGCGCATCAATGAGCAGCTGGGCAAGGTTGAGCAGGTTGTTGACCTAGCAGCTAAATATAGCGGCATCGTCATCGTAAAAGTGGTGAGAACCGCCAAGCATCCCAATGCTGACAAGCTGACGGTGTGCCTGGTGGATGATGGCGGCGTGATGCAAAACGTGCCGCGTGATGAAAATGGCTATGTGCAGGTGGTGTGCGGTGCGCCAAATGTCCACGCCGATATGTTTGCAGTCTGGCTACCGCCGAATACGACAGTACCAGCTAGTTTTGATACGGCCGAACCATTTGTGCTGAGTGCCCGCGAGCTGCGCGGCGTAGTGAGCCAGGGTATGTTGGCCGCGGCTGATGAGCTGGCGATTGGTAGCGACCATGCGGGGATTATCGAGCTGACCGAAAACGACCTACCGCCACATATCGAAAAGAAATCACTGGCGCCTGGTCAAGATTTTGCTGAACTATTCGGACTGGACGATGTAATATTTGATATCGAAAACAAGATGTTTACGCATCGGCCTGATCTATTTGGCCAGCTCGGTGTGGCCAGGGAGATTTCAGCAATCCTGGGAGGACTGCCCGACGGCGACAGCGCAGACGCTGATACGCGATTTGTGAACCCCGATTGGTATTGGTCGAAACCTGCGTTTGATGACGCGACCGGGCTCGAGCTGACGGTCTTTAACGAAGCTCCCGACAAAGTACCGCGCTTTATGGCAGTCGCGATGGATAATGTCACGGTCAAACCGAGTCCTCTGTGGCTTCAAACGACGCTTGTCAGGTGGGGCAGTAAAGCCATAAATAACGTGGTCGATGCAACAAATTACATCATGCTCCTAACCGCTCAGCCAACGCACGCCTATGATTACGACAAGATTCGTGGACACACTATTGGTGCGCGTATGGCAGAAAATGGCGAAACAGCCAAACTCTTGAACGGTAAGACGTACGAACTCACGAGCGATGATATTGTGATTGCCGATGGCGAAGGAGTAGTCGGCGTGGCTGGTATTATGGGCGGCGCTGGTAGTGAAGTTGACGCTGCAACAAAGCGAATCATTCTGGAAGTCGGTACTTTTGACATGTATACTGTCCGCAAAACGAGTATGCGATACGGCTTATTCACCGATGCACTGACTCGGTTCAATAAAGGGCAATCGCCACTGCAAAACGATCATGTCATGGCGGAACTGATGGCTCAAATGCAGAGCCTATGCGGCGGGGTGCAAGCGAGTCCTGTCGCCGATAGAGCCGACGAGTCCGTATTGCTCGACGAGGCATCACTCAGTGGCGAGATAGCAGTGAGTGCTGATTTTGTTAACGCGCGGCTGGGGTCAACGCTGACGACTGAGCAAATTGGCGGACTATTACGTCGTGCGAATTTCGCATCGTATCCCGCCAAAGACGACCAGACAACACTGCTCATTACGGCGCCGTTTTGGCGTACCGATATTGAACAGGCTGAAGATATTGTCGAAGAGGTTGGGCGACTGTATGGATTCGATAAACTACCCCGTGTCTTGCCGCAGCGCAGCCTCAAGCCAGCGCCAAAGAATCAAAAACTCGTCGTCAAACAGTTGATACGCGACAGCCTGGCTCGCGCCGGCGCAAATGAAGTACTGACCTATAGCTTTGTACACAAAAACCTCATGGAGCGAGCCGGACAAGACATCACGCAGGCTTTTCAACTGAGCAACGCGCTGAGTCCAGATCTCCAATACTATCGCCTCAGTTTGACGCCAAGTTTGCTGGACAAGGTTCATCCGAATATCAAGGCTGGCCACGACGAGTTCTCGTTATTTGAAATCGGCAAAGGCCACAACAAGCAGTATCATGCCGACGATGACGATGGCTTGCCGAGTGAGATGGAGTTTGTCGATGTGGTCTATACGAGCAAAAAGCCAAAAGATGGCGCGCCGTACTACTACGTACGCCGTCTCGTGACGCAACTTGGCAGTGACCTGGGATTTGACCTCGTGTTTAGTACAATCACTGATGCAATGGATTATCCGCTGACTGCACCATTTGATCTGTCGCGGAGTGCGCTTGTGACGACCGACACGGGTGAGTTTATCGGTATGATTGGCGAACTAAAACAAAGTGTCATCAAAAACTTCAAGTTGCCGGAATATACTGCCGCTATGACGCTCGACCTGGTCGGGGTGGTAGTCGCCTACCAGGTATCCGGTGTGCGCTATATGCCGCTGAGCCGCTTCCCGTCAACCGTGCAGGATATTAGCCTAAAAGTAGCTACTAACGTCGAGTACAAAACGCTACGAGGCACTGTTGACGCCGCCCTAGCTGCGGCGGTGGGCGATACGTGTCAAGCCGAGGTCACGCCGTTGACTATCTACCAGGGCGAAGAAGATACTGCAAAAACGACGACATTTCGGATTATCTTAACGAGTTACGACAAAACCCTCACGGACACCGAGGCTTCGGCTTACGTCGACGCGGTGGCTGTTGCTGCCGCGAGTCAGTGCGGCGCTGTGCGCGTGTAGTTTGCGTTGAAACGAAATAGGGAAATACCCGCCAGGATTTTGGCGGGTATTGTGTGCGAGGAACGATTTTATTAGGCGCGTTTTCGTTGGATAAAGTAGACAGCGCCGTAGGTTGCAAGTGCGACCGCAAGACCAGTTAGTGTCAGGTTCTGATCTTTGCCACCAGTGCGGGGTAGTTCCTGAACAACTGGTGCAGTCGGCTCTTCTGGCTTGAGATTGCCTTGGCCAACTGGACAAACTGGGATTTTATAGGTATGCTCCCAGGTGCTTGCTAGAGCCTCATCAGCTAAGCTGTAGGCACGGATTGTAATCGTTTGGTTGGCGCGGCCGATGTTGTAGACGCCTGGTTCCATGCCGACTTCGAGACCATCACCGACCTGGACGGTGTAGTAGTAATAGTCGCTTTCAGGAATCGTGTACGATGTCGTGTCATTGAGCTCGCAGGCCATGTCGTCATAGGTTGGTGCCGTCATGGGGCAGGCGACATAGGTGACATACTCAGAAGCCATGCCATAGTAAGCCGAAGTTGTGAGTTCGCCATCGATTGTAAAGACATAACCTTTGTCCGCATGAGCCCAGAGGTCACCTTCGTCGTCAGTTTCCCATGTCCAGTTGGTGTCAGTGGTATCAGGTAAGATCCATGCTGCGGTAGAGACCGGCCCACAAGTGTAGGCGACTGTCGGCATAGCAGGTGCTTCAATAGTTTGATAGCAGACCTTTGCAGGATTATCGGCAGGTAAGCTAACTGTGTAGTTTGCGACACCGGTTGCGACAGTGATGCCACCTACGACGATGTCGAGCAAGTAGCCAGTCGTTGCCGTAACGGTATAGCTGCCATCTACGTTGTGTGCCCAGGTGTAGCCAGTGCCGTTGGTTGGCGTTGATGACCAGACCGGTGGGTTGACCTGACCAAAGTCGTTACATGGATCATTGGTGGTGGGTGGCGTGACAGTGACGGTCGTCAACGTACAGTCGGTGACGGTAGCTGTGTAGCTGAGCGTATTGCCTTCGGTATCAGTCACAACGACCGTGTAGGTGCCCGCGGCATAGCCATTGTAGGTTAATGTGCTAGAAGCAGCGTCGGCTATCGATACCGATTCTTTGATGACGCCGTCGATAGTGATCGTATAAGTAGCGGCTTTGTTACTGAGATCATCAACATTCAGGATAGAAACACTGATCGTACCTTCGTGGGTGGTTGTGCGCAGGTCATCACATACCGTTGCATTGACCGTAATCTCTGGAGCGTACTGAGCCTGACAATACTGAGCCAGGGCAGCTTTCAGTACTGGGTCGCTGCCATCTGTGGCGTAGACTTGGTCAAGTCCCGTGTCAGGGTTGGTTGCGATGTACAGCTTCGGACTAGCATTTGCAGGAATCTTGGTGAGTGCGCCGCGGTGCTTGTTACCGCCACCGATCTGGGCTACCCATGCGCTGGTAAATTGACACCAAACAGGCTGGTCACCTTTGTTTGGTGCTGCCGCGGAGGCAGAGGATGCTGGCAATACCAGTGGGCTGACGATCAGTGCAAAAGCAGTCGCTAGTGCCGTTAATTTCTGAAATACACCATGACTCATGTAATGTTATCTCCTGTGGTGAACACATTCATATACTAATTACATGTATTTTACAGAAGCACAATAAAATTAGAAAACATAAGCAATATCAACAATCGCATAATTGTGATTTATTTCACAAATGCTACTTATGCCTAACTAAGGGCTATGCGTGATTGATTGTGACGGTGTTTGCACTATCAAGAGGCGCGTATGTTTCATCAATTTTCGCGAAATCATCACAGGTTTTTTGGGTTGTACGAGGCGAGTAGGTAACACAAACTTGCGTTGGTGAGCCGACAGTCTGGGGCGGTACTTGTGCGAGACCATCTTTGTCGGTAAAGCCATTCCAACGGTATGCAAGATTCGAGATAGAGACTGCGGCATTTGCGACTGGTTCACCTGATATTTTTTTGATCATAATTTTTTGTAGCTGGATTGTTGGTGCGACTGTCTCTTTTGGTGTATTGAAAGCGCGATTGACAAAAAAGACAACCAGGATAGCGAGGCCGATAGCCCCGATGAGTAAGCTAGAGCGTACGATCCGCTTGCGTTTTTTGTTCATAGTATTACTATAGCATCAACTGAATATTGACTCACATAGCTATTTATGGTATAATGCGCATATTGTACCCACCGCGGGTGCATTGCTTAACAAGCAGATCGAAGGGAGTGTCATGACACTTCCGCAGGTTCATCCATTCCGTGGGAGTCAGGCGCCCTTGACGCCCGCTGAGCAGCGAGCTCGCTGGGGACCATCCCTAGAGCAAGTGGCCAAGGCCGAGTGTGAGAACGCCGGCTGGGTACCACCCAGCACGACGCCCCTGATCGGCCAGCCCCGCCACGCCTACAACAGTCAGGCAGGGCTCCAATCTCACGTGGGGAGTGGCGTCCCCTCGGGCAACTGGCCGTGACAGCACGCGGAGGCGCCTGGGGCAGCACGCTCCAGGCGCCTCCGGCGCTCCGCTTTATCATCGATCTGCTTGTTACTTCTTTTGCGCCTGGCAGCGCTTTTTTATTGTCTGAGATACAATTCAGATTCTCTCCCTAGCCAGCCAGATACTTTTATGATATCTTATGACAATCCTACGAGAGGAAGTCAGCATGTGGGTTGTACCCGATACCCTACCAGAGGGTGTACATATCCTCGACCATGTCGCGCAGCTGCCGCAGTCGGTCGTATTCGGCCGGTTGATCCAAGTGGCACAGAGTGCCGCCGTACAAGACCGGCTGACCCAAGGCCATGTGGCTGGGGTTGGTTGGTCGCTGAGCGTCGGCGGTGTCCGACCGAACGGCGAAGTGATTGGCGACGTTCGTCGGGTCTTCAAAAGCCTGAAGGTCTGTCAACTGCTGCAGCAAGCGCTCGACCCTGCGGTCGTGCGCACAGTCACAGTGGGCGCTCACATCAGCACAGTCGGCAAGCTCGACCCAGATGACCAGTCGGCACACTGGCAAGAGAGCGCGCCATTCAGGCTGATCATACCGCTCTACTTGCATGCAACACTCGGTGGGATATGACCCCACCAGGGCAGCCCCCTGGTGGGGCTGTTCGTGTCCGGACTGCATGGCGTATACTAGCTATATAAAGGAAAGAGGAGGGTTGATGAAAGTACTTATTATTACCGGCAGCGCTCGACCCGAGAGTGTCAATCAAAAGATCGTTCAGTTGGTCGCGGATACTTTGTCGCACTATCCTGATATATCAACAGAAATTGCTGATCTGGCGGCGCTACAACTGCCATTTATGAATGCGCCGGTCGCTCCATCTGATCCGAGCTTTACAATCACAGATCCAGCCGTGCAGCAATGGCAGGCAATAGTGGCGAGCGCCGATGCCGTGATATTTGTGATGCCAGAATATAATCATAGTTTGTCGGCAATTCAAAAAAATGCTATCGATTGGCTATACGCCGAGTGGCGCGACAAACCAACCGCGCTGGTTGCCTACGGCTATTATGCTGGTCGACACGCGATCGCTCAGTTCGAAGAGATTAACACGGTTATCAAAACGAAACTCGATCAAAAAATCACTGGTCTGCAATTCGGTGAAGATATAAACGCCAATGGCACGGTCAAAAATACTGAGAAAGTTGACGCGATGCTGCAGGCAACATGTAGCGCGCTCATTGTCTAAATAACGACGGCACGTATAACAAAAATCGCCCGAAGTACTTCGGGCGATTGATATAGCGACGCAGGAGAGAGTGGGGTGAATTTCGTTACCGTGAGTCTTATGCGTAGATATAGGTGAACGTACTTGCGGGAACGGTTCGGTAGTGTACAACACCAACACCGCCAGCGTAGTTCATCTCTGAAATCGTCACATTATTGCCAGACACCGACTCGACATAGGCGACGTGGCCTGACTGGACGGCAATTGCGCCGGCGACTGGCGTAGAGCCTGAGCCAAAGCCAGCAGCGCTTGCCGAACCGACCCAGCCGTAACCGCCATTGCCCCAAAACGAGCCAATATTAGGTTTACGTTCGTAGACGTACCAGGTACAAGTGCCCCAGACGTAGCGATTGCCGACATTGCCCGATGCGTAGGCGCTGCGCGCTGGTGCGGCTGCAGGTGCTGGTGCCGGGTTGGCTGCGTAAGACGATGTACTTGCAGTTGTTGTCGAGACGACCTGGACTGGTGCGACGACAGGTTGCGCGGCAGCAAACTCGCCGAATCGATCAGGTAGCTGCTCATCGGCTGTTGGTACACGAACCTGTTGATCGACATCAATAATGTCGGGATTCGCAATACTGTCATTTGCATTGAACAGCCTGACATAATCCGTTCCGTTGGCATCCGCGATTGATGATAGCGTATCGCCAGGCTGAACCGTGACGATTTTTGCAGCTGGTTTATCAGCTGACGGTTTTTGCGTCGTGTCTTCGGCAAGCGCGTTCGGCGCCGCAAAAAACGACACACCGACAACAAAGCAGAGCGCCATTAGCGTTGATTTCATAGACATATTTCCTCCTTATACCCCCGCAAACAGTGATAATCTCTCGTGATTATATCTAACACCTAGCGGGTACCTCGTTTTCTGAAAAGTCTCTCCCTTATTCAAAAAACACAAAGACCATCATAGCGAACATTTGCGGGTATGTCAATAATGCATATGCTCTATCTGTTATATAAGAATAAGCGTATACTGACGATATGAAGAAAAGACTCATGTCGCAAAAACCATTCGCAGTCAACACAGTTAGTGTAAAAAAGACACTAACTGTTTCGAAGCAGGCAATTCTCAACGGCAACACATCCCTCCTGGCAGCAAGTATTGCCTATTTCGGCATACTGGCGTTTTTCCCACTTATGGCTGCGCTTGTTGCTGTAGCTGGCTCAGTTTTGAGCGATATGCAGGCGGGAAATCTACTGGCCAATATGGCACAGTACCTACCAAAGGATATTGGCGCGTTCATAGCCGTGCAACTGAGTAACGCTGCAGCGCATCAACAGGCAAATATCTGGATCGCAATCGTAGCGCTTTTGTTATCGATTTATGGTGTCTCGGGTGCAGTTGAGAGCATTATCCGCAGTATCAACAGCATCTATCACCTAAAAGACACACGGTCATTCGTGCGCCAAAAGATGCTTAGCCTCACGTTAACGATCGTTTTTATACTCGGTATGGCGGTCGTGTTGCCACTTGTCTTTATCGGCGCGAGCTTCCTGTCGGGGCTTGGTGTTCCGCCGGCGCTGGTTGCTGTATTTGGGGTTATGAGATGGGTTGTGCTGACCGCCTTACTTTTTCTTGGTATTACTATCGTGTATCATTACGCGCCGGCACTCAATCGTCGCGCCTGGCGTTGGTGGAGCTGGGGGACTGTCACGGCTGTCATATTGTGGCTCGGAAGTACGATCGTATTCTTCGTGTATTTGCAGCACTTTGCAAACTTCAGCAACTCCTATAGTTTGTTCGCGGGCATTATCGCACTGATGATTTGGATTAATCTCGGAGCTTTTTCACTTCTAGTCGGGGCTCATGTCAATAAATCGTTCGAACAGACACTCGTCAAGCAATAGAAAACACGATACGATAGCAGTATGACACGAAAAGTACGAAGTAAGATTATGCGTTTTGGATTGTCATTTATCTTTGGTGCTGTAGTCACTATTGCAGTAGGCACTTTATTGAACTGGAACGCCGCAGCGCTGGCGGGTTGGGATACTTTTGTCATTTGCTTGATCGGTATGATATGGCATGATTTTACTGGTCGCTCACCAAGTGAGACAGCAACAATTGCTCGCCAAGATTCCATGAATCATTCGATTCTCGACACGCTTGTGCTGCTGGCTAGTGTTATGAGTATCGGTGCGGTTTTTGCTTTGATGACGAGCCGGGGCGATTCAGTGCCATATATTATTTTTGGTCTCGTGAGTATTGTTTTGTCATGGGCGGCGGTGCACACAATTTACACCCTGCGCTACGCTATGATGTATTATCGCGACACCGAAGGAGGCATTGATTTCGGTGTCGATAAGCCCAGGTTTAGTGATTTTGCCTATCTGGCATTTACAATTGGGATGACATATCAGGTGTCGGATACAGCGGTCAGCGACTATAAGATTCGTCGATTAGTCATGGGGCAGGCGTTCGTGTCGTTTATCTTTGGTGTCGTGATCATCGCGACCACAATCAATTTTTTGGCTGGACTCGCGAAATAATTTTGTCATACATGAGGCAACGTGATATTTTGGAGCGCATCCTGTACTATAGGTAGTGATGAAATCTTTGGGACGAATTTTTTCCTACGCACGCGAACTCTGGCCGTATTATGTCGGCAGTATTGTGTTTTCGATCCTGATGTCAGCAACCGGCATACTGCAGGCGTTTATTTCTAAAAATGCTGTCGATGTCGTGACGGTGTCGGTTGCGAACCATTCGGCAAATGTGAACGGTGCGATTTTTTGGGCAGCGATGTTTCTGCTAGCTGATCTTGCAAATACGCTCTTTACTAACTGGGGCGGGTATTTAGGCGATGTCATGTCGGCAAAACTGCGCACGACGTTGAGCGTCCGCTACTATGACCAGCTCCTCAATTTGTCACAACGCTACTACGACAACGAGTTGACGGGAAAGATCATCAACCGGCTCAATCGTACGATTACCGAAGTGACAAATTTTATCAACATGTTCGCCAACAACTTTTTTCAGATGCTGCTCACCATTGTGGCCATCCTGGGAATTCTGCTGTTTTATAGCTGGGAGCTGGCGCTGCTCGTTTTTATCATCTATCCGCTCTTTATGTGGCTGACGACCAAGACTAGTAACAAATGGCAAGTTTGGCAAAAAGAGAAAAACGACCTGACTGATATCGCCAGCGGACGCTTTGCTGAAGTTATTGGTAGTATCAAAGTTGTCAAAAGTTTTGTCCGCGAAAGATCTGAATTGACACAATTCTCGCGGGACTACACAAAGACGATAACGCTCACTCAAAAACAATCGAAGTACTGGCACGACATGGATGTTATGCGCCGATCAATTTTGAGTGGTATTTTCTTTTTGATCTATGCTT
Organism: uncultured Candidatus Saccharibacteria bacterium; assembly: GCA_964401035.1. Lineage (GTDB taxonomy): Bacteria > Patescibacteriota > Saccharimonadia > Saccharimonadales > Saccharimonadaceae > Saccharimonas. Next base: position 16,915 of record CAYNWV010000003.1, read on the forward strand.
TTATCTTTGCCGAAACAGCACTAGGGCGTTTTTCGCTCGGTGAGATGGTGATGCTGATACAGCTCGTGACCATGGTACGAATGCCGATTTTTAGTATGAGTTTTTTGGTCGACAATACGCAAAAAGCCATTGCAGGCAGTATCGACTATTTCAGTGTTATGGAAGAAGTAGCAGACGTGCGCGAAAAACCGAATGCTCAACGCTTGCGGGTGCGGGATGCAAAGGTTGAGTTCCGTAATGTATCGTTCGGCTACACGGCGGATAATCCAGTGCTACACAACGTCTCATTTACAATCGAACCCGGCACAAAACTCGCGTTGGTCGGTAAGAGCGGCGAGGGTAAGACAACGATTAGCAATTTATTACTCCGACTTTACGACACAACCGACGGCGATGTGATGATCGATGGTATGCCGATTCGTTCGGTGACGAGCCGTAGCTTACACGAGCAAATTGGCGTTGTTTTTCAGGAGCCGACACTGTATTCGGGGTCAATTCGCGAAAATATTTTGTATGGTAAGCCAAGCGCGACTGAGGCAGAAATTGTTGCAGCTGCCAAAGCTGCAAATGCCTACGACTTTATTTGTAAATTTGATAAAGGATTCGACACCGAGATCGGTGAGCGTGGCCTAAAACTGAGCGGTGGTCAAAAGCAGCGTATTGCTATCGCCCGAGCTATCCTCAAAGATGCACCAATCTTGATTTTGGATGAAGCCACTAGCAGCCTGGATAGTAAGGCCGAGCATGAAGTTCAAGAAGCGCTCGATCGATTAATGAAGCAGCGCACGACACTTATTATCGCGCACCGATTGAGTACGATTGCCGGCGTGGACGCTATTGTCACGCTGCGTGATGGTCGAGTTGATGAGATCGGTCGACCGACTGATTTGGCGCATACAGGAGGCATCTACGCTGAGCTACTAGACCTACAATTGCGCGCCACCGAACGAGACAAGAAGCGTCTCGCAAACTACGAAATCACGAGCTGATTCTGCTATACTAAAAGCAATAGATAAAGAGAGAGGGACTATGGCAACAAAGAAAAGCCAACGCATTGGTATTGCGATCATTCTGGCTGCGACAGTTATCGGCACGGTTGGTTCGTTTGCAATCATGATTTTAGGTCAAGAAAATCAAGCCAAAGAAGCAGCGGTTCTCAAAAAACAGCAGGACGAGTATCAGGTGCTTATCAACGACTATACTGCCAAACTAAATGCGCAGAACGATCAATTATCAGCAGAATATTATCCAAAATTTAGTGGCTATGCCTCGCGTGTCGGCGCATTTGATCGTGATAGTGTCACGGCACTTGTGAGCGAAGATTTGCTCGTCGGTGACGGCGCAGAGATTGATGGTACGACAAAATTTAACGCCTATTATATTTTATGGAAACCAGACGGCTCGATCGTCGAACAGTCGATTGATGGTGACAAACTGAAGGCGTCACTAGCAATCGACAGTGGCCTCGATGCCATGAGCTTGATCGATGGCTGGAAAGAAGGCATGAAGGGCATGAAAATTGGCGGCGTCCGCGAACTGACAATTCCGTCTGACAAAGCCTACAAAGATACCGGCAGAAAAGATGCTAACGGCAAAGAAACGATTGCGCCAAACACGCCGCTGAAGTTTATCGTCATGGCCATTCCGACTCCAGAAGCAACCCCGTATCCACAAATGCCCGAAGCTCTACTGAAAGCCTACTACGGAGGCCAGTTATAGCCGTGGCAGACGTACACGATGTCATTATGATTGGCGCGGGACCGAGCGCTCTGTCGGCGGCGGTCTATACGACGCGCGAAGATCTCGACACGGTTGTTGTCGAGAAAGCCGTAGTCGGTGGCATGGCCGCAATCACTGATAAAATCGATAACTACCCTGGTTTTGCTGATGGTGTCGAAGGCATGAAATTGGCTGATGAGCTACAACGTCAGGCCGAACGATTTGGGGCAAAGATCGAATATGCAACTGTTGAGTCAATTGCTCGAGACGGAGATCATTTGGTAGTTGCGACAGACAGTGGCGAACTGTTAGCGCGCGCTGTCTTGATTGCGTCGGGCACTGATTACAATAAAATCAATGTACCCGGTGAGGCCGAATACTATGCGCGCGGCGTCCATTACTGTGCAACCTGTGATGGCGCATTCTATCGTGATAAGCGGCTGGTTGTCGTCGGTGGCGGCAACTCCGGTGTTCAAGAAGCGATATTTCTGACGCGATTTGCCAGTCATATTCATCTTCTGGCACGTAGTGTTGTGAGAGCCAGTAGCGTCTTGCAAAAAGACCTCCAAAAATACGTCGATGAAGGCAAGGTGACGGTTCATACTGGCGTGACGGTCAACGAAATTAAAGCTGTAGATGGAAAAGTCAGTGCTGTCAATGTGACTGAAAATGGTACCACGCACGACATCGAAACCGATGGCGTATTTGTCTTTGTCGGGCTAAAACCAAACACAAGTTTTTTGGGCAATACAGCCATAGAGTTGGATGAACTCGGTCTCATTAAAACCGATAACCATTTCATGACAGCTATGGGCGGTGTGTTCGCCAGTGGTGATGTTCGAAGTGGCGCCACGATGCAGGTGGCTAGTGCTGTCGGCGAAGGTGCTTCAGCAGCGCTTGAGATTCGACATTATCTCGAAGCGCTCGACCGCGCTGCTTAGCACGTTCAGGCAACGTGATGTGCAATAAATGTCTCGAGCTGAGCGATGATTTCGGGGTCGGCTGTCTCTAGGCAGATCTCGCGCGTGCCCAGCAGAACACCACTAGCTGCAAAATTATGTGAACCTGTCAGAGCGATTTTTGCGCCATTTGACAGGGTGAAAATCATACATTTTGCATGTAAATACTGGCTACGATGGTAGGCGCTGCTGAGTTTTGACGCGCGCGTTCCATATGTGACAACAAGCCGATTCAGCCCGTCGGTCTTTTCGACTCGGTTGAAATACACACGTGCGTTCTTCTGTTGCAAAATCCGTCCTAGCTGACCACTTGGGCAGTACTGCGAGACGAAGACGATCGATTGCGCTTGTTTTGCTAGTGCAATGGCGCGCCTATAGATGCCTGAATTCATAGATATACCGCCATCAAATAGAATAGTCGAGTGCTCGTTGAGCCTATAGGTACGGTTCCTTGTTGGGTGATTGGCGCGGTCGGAGCGGATCAGATCCTGTGTCCGCTCGTCTAGCCACTGTGCCAAGGACGTATCGGTCAGCTGCATCGTATAGTCGGTATTTTTCATGCTGGCATCACTGATATTGACGCCGCCAAAACTAAAGACGGTACCGTCAACGATTGACCACTTTGTGTGCGTACGACCGATTATACCGATGCACGTATACCTCCCAAGCCACCGAAATCGCACACCGGCTTTTTTCAGTTGTCGCTCAGTTTCGAGTGATTGATAGGCTTTGAGAGATTGTGATTTCACGATGTGCTGCCATGCCCCTGTAGGCTCGAGATACGTGAAGCAATCAGCGAGAACACAGACATCTATACCGCGACTGGCAGCATCGCACAGCGACTGCGTCAGACGCTGCAGTTGTGAACTATCAACTCGCAGGAGCATCGTCACGATAGTGACACGCTTTGAGGCGTGATCAATGGCCGTGATCAGGTTAGCAAGATAATTGTCCGCTGGGATAAGCGACAGTTGAGGACTTGTCATACTGCTTATCATACCGCAGTGCGCGCCAATGATGGTATCATAAGAACAATAAATAATGAGGAGAACGTAGTGGCAGATTTCAACCAGATTTTGGATGCAGGTGATTATGAGAACGGTACCATAAATGCAGTCATTGAGATTCCAAAAGGTTCGAGTCACAAAATTGAGTGGCGCCGCGACAAAGGCTATTTTGCGCTCGACCGTGTCGAACCAGCAATTTTTGCAAAACCAGTCAACTACGGATTTATTCCTCGAACACTTGATGAGGATGGCGATGAGCTAGATGTTCTAGTGGTAACTGATGAGCCACTGTGGACCGGTGTGGTTGTTGAAGCCCGTGTGCTGGGCTATGTGAAGTTTGTCGATGATGGTGAAGTCGACGACAAGATTATCGCCGTACCTGCCGACGATCGTCATATCGGTGACTCGTACCAGACGCTCGAGGATTTGCCGAAAAATCTCCTCAAACAAATCGAGCACCATTTATCACACTACAAAGATCTCAAAAAGCCAGACACAACTGTTGTCGAAAAATTTGGTGATATAAACGAAGCCAAACAAGTCATCAAAGATTCAATTGATCGCTGGAACCAGCAGTAAGTGCCGATGGTGTCGGCAAAAGCCATCATCGTCAACTCCGATGGCAAAGTTCTGGTTCTGACAAATAGCCATATGGGCGTCAACCCTGATCTGGCATATTCACCCGATTTGCCAGGCGGTACGGTCGAGCCTGGTGAAACAGCAGATGAAGCGCTCGTGCGTGAAGTTCAGGAAGAAATCGGAATAAATATTAGTGATGCTCCACGGAAACAGCTAGCCGAGTACTATCATCCAAAGGGTCTAACACTTGTCATTTACCTGGTTTGGGCAAATGTTCGTGACGTGTCCTTGAGGGAAGAGCATTGTGCATTTAGCTGGTTCGGTCTAACTCAGGCGCAACGACTCGGATGGTGGGATGGCTACCAAGATTTATTCACGAAAGTCGAGACTGCGCTGAACGAGTCGGGCAAAGGGGTTGAGTTTCCAGATTACATCGAAGCTACGGCTTTTGCTTCGGCGTAAGTCCAGCTGCCCGCGAAATTTGCTCTAGTATGCCCCCGGTACGGCGTAGTTGACTGCGTAGTTTTTCGCGCGCGTGTGGTGTCGTGATGAGGTTTGCCCAGTCGAGCTTTGGCTTGGCGCTTTTGCTGGTCAAAACCTCGACAATATCGCCGTGTTGGAGCCGATAGTCAAAAGGTCGCATCTTACCATTGACCATGAACCCACTCGCGCGCGACGCGAGATCGCTGTGAACGCGATAAGCATAATCAAGTGGCAAGGCGCCAGTCGGGAGGTCATAAATATCACCTTTTGGCGAATAGACGAAGATACGATCCTCAAATAGTCCCATTTTGAGATCGTCGGCACTAAATTTTTTGCCGGCTCTGGCGTGAGCAGCCGCTTTTTGGAGATCATAAATCCAGTGAAGATCAGCCGGAAGTGACGCCAGGTTACGATTGCGATAGGCGTCAGTTAGTTTCTGCTCGTTAAAGTAAAAACTCGCGGCGAGTCCACGTTCGGCGTATTCGTGCATTGTTCGAGTGCGAATTTGGAATTCGACTATTTGGTCGCGCGGCGTCACGACAGTCGTATGGAGCGCCTGGTAGCCGTTTGGTTTTGGCTGAGCGATATAGTCTTTGATTCGCTCAAAAAACGGCGTGTACATGTCTTGGAGAATGCCGAGCACGAGATAGCATTCGTCGATATCTTCGACGATAACACGGAGGGCGATCAGATCGTATATTTCATCGATATTACCGACTCGGTCGAGTTTTTTGTACAAGCTATAAACGCTTTTAATACGACCATCGATTTCGTGCGTGAGTTTTTCGTCGGTCAGTCGTTTGTCGACTGCGTGTCTGACGACGTCAAGCCGTTTCTGGCTCTTTTTGAGCCGAGACTCCATCAATCGTTTGGTACGGTTATACTCGCCTGGATTGAGATATTTAAAACTCAGCTCTTCGAGTTGGACGCGCACGCGACCCATGTTGAGTCGGTCGGCTAGTGGTGCAAAAACTTCAAGTGTTTCGCGAGCGATTTTCTTTTGTTTTTCAACGCTCTTATATTGCAGAGTTTGCATATTATGGAGTCGATCAGCTAGTTTGATGATAATCACCCGAATATCTTGGCCGACGGCAATCAGCAGTTTCGATAAATTATCTTTTGTGTGCGGTAGGTAGCTGTCGAGATCGCGCATCCCGGCTCTGGCTCGACCAACTTTTGTCACACCGTCAACCAGAAAAGCCACGTCGGCACCGAAGCGTGTTTCGATCTCGGGAATCGTCAACCCGGCATCCTCGACTGTGTCGTGTAAGATTCCTGCGATGACCGAATCGCTGTCCATGCCCCAGTCGACCAAGTTGGCTGCGACGGCGAGCGGATGAGTAATATATGGTTCACCACTTTTGCGTTTTTGACCATTGTGTGCGGCTGTTGCGACATCGATAGCGTCTTCAATCTCATAAACCTGATCTTCAGTGTAGTGCGGTCGTACGAGGTCGAGAATCTGACGCTTATTCATACACCCAGTATAGCGTAGCTTGTGCATGAAGTGGCTAATGCTTATACTATGAAATATGATACGCCGCACTCGACGCCACATGTCTCTCTACCAGAGGCTAAGAGCGCGTGGTTTTACGATTGTGGAGCTACTCGTGGCTATCGCGATGATAGCGGTCTTGGCGGTGATCGGTCTCGTCACCTATACAGGTATCCAGCGTCGATCAGCACAGTCGGTCGTCCAGACGAGTATTGGCGACGCGCAAAAAGTTTTGCAGGCGTATTACGTTTTCAACCGCTACTATCCATCGAATATTGCCAATACCGACTATACGGCGCCGCTAACCGTGCCGCTGGCTTTTTATACCGACTCACCTCAGACACCTCTGTATCAAAATCTGAGTGCCGATCAGAACGCACAATTATTCCTCAACTCATGCAATGGTTTCATGCCGGTCGTCAGTGGCGGTACGACATATAATACGTCGTGTGTCTATAGCGGCAACAATATGCACATCAAAGGCACGGTGTCATCAAATGTGATCCTCAATGGTCCGACGATCAATGAAGCAAGTTTTGGCCTCACCTGTGGGTCGGCCTGCGAAACAGCACAAGCTGGTATCTTGAGCTCATTTTTGGCACAGGGCGGTACGTTTCCGATCACTGTACCGAAAAAAGGCGCTGCGCTGCCAGCACCGACTATGCAAACAACCGGCAATGCGACTCGGTATTGCCTCGAGGGTCGGTCATCAGGCTATAGTGATGTTATCTATCACGTGGCACCAAATTCGGCATCGATTATGGATGGACCCTGTCCGGCTGACCCAGGTTTGCATTATCCCTGATATCCTTTACCGAACTCGCCATAATGGTTATACTTAGAACATGAAGATTTTTATTGGTGCCGATCATGGTGGATTTTATTTGAAAGAAAAAATCGAAGCGTATTTGTCGAAACGCGGTATCGAGTGGGAAGATGTTGGCGGCAAGGAACTCGACCCGCAAGATGATTTCCCGCAGTTTGCGCAGGTTGCTGCAACCAAGGTCTTAGGTGAAGATGAAGCCGATGACCCCCGGGCAATTTTGATCTGCACCGGTGGCCAAGGCATGGCGATAGCAGCTAACCGTTTTCGCGGGATCAGAGCGGCAGTCATCTGGGATGCGTTTGAAGCCCGTGAGTGCCGCAACGACAACAATGCCAATGTTCTGTGTCTGCCAGCGCGCGTCCTCGATGACGAGGCCGAGCTATGGAAAGACATTGTGGATACGTTTCTTACTACCAAATTTGCCGGTGCGAGTCGATTTGTGCGGCGTAATAACGATTTGGATCGATTTTAGACGATGGCAACGATTGCGCCAACAGTTCTCGCAGAGACAGAAGAGGACTACAAAACGACTATCGAAAGGCTCCACCCATTCGCGCAACGTGTCCATATTGATTTAGCTGATGGTGAATTTGCGCCGACTTTTACGGTAGGTGTCGACAAACTCTGGTGGCCACAAGAGTGGCAGGTTGATATCCATGCCATGGTGGCGCGGCCGAGTGAGTATGTGAACGCGCTCATCCAATTGAAGCCATTGACGATTATCTTTCATGCTGAGGTGCAAGAAGATATCACGCCAATTTTGCAAAAAATTCGCGCTTCAGGCATTCACGCGGGCGTGGCACTACTAAAGCCAACTGTACCGTCGACCGTCACCCAGTATATTCAGGTGGCTGATCACGTACTCGTGTTTAGTGGTGATCTGGGGCATTATGGCGGCGTCGCCAGTATGATGCAGCTGGAAAAAGTCCGACTGATTCACAATATCCGTAACGATCTGGAGGTCGGCTGGGATGGCGGTGCTAACATCGAAAATGCCTATACATTGGCGCAGGGCGGTGTCAACGTCATCAACGCTGGTGGTGCCATCAACAAAGCCCAGGATCCGGGTGCAGTCTACGCTCAAATGGTAACAGAGATAAATAAGCGCAGCGTTATCTAAACTGCTTGTGCTAGAATAAGGGGAGATATGAGTGGGAATCTAACACAATCGCAGCTTGCAGAAAAAGTCGCCGAAGTTCGTCGTGATCTGATCCGTATGCTCGAACATGCGGGTAGCGGCCACACCGCGGGGCCACTAGGTCTCGCCGAACTAGTCACGACACTGTATTTTGACATTATGAATATCGATCCGAAGCATCCGGGCGATCCGAAACGTGATATTTTCATGCTCTCAAACGGTCATTGTGTGCCGGTACAATATGCGGCTATGGCCGAGCGCGGGTATTTTCCAAAAGAAGAATTAATGACACTCAGGCGACTTGGTTCGCGGCTTCAGGGTCATCCGGAGCGGACGCGTCTACCGGGGCTCGAAACGACTAGCGGGCCACTCGGCGAGGGTCTCGGACAAGCAGCGGGCTACGCCTATACGCTGCAATATATCGACGGTCAACGACATCGATGGGTCTACTGCATCACTGGCGATGGTGAGCTGAACGAAGGCAATATCTGGGAATCGGCTATGTTTGCCGGCAAGTACAGACTCAGTCAGCTGGTTGTCTTTATCGATCGCAATAATATCCAGATCGATGGCCCAACCGAAACAGTCATGCCGCTCGAAGATCTACGCGCTAAATGGGAGAGTTTTGGTTGGCATGTTCAGGAGATCGATGGCCACAATATCGAGAGTATTCAGGATGCCGTCAACATGGCAAAAGCCATCGAAAGCAAACCCAGCGTCATTATCGCCCATACTATCCCTGGTAAGAGCGTCGAATTCATGGAATACGACTTCAAGTGGCACGGCGTGCCGCCCGATAAAGAGCAGGCCAAGCGGGCTCTTCGGGAGCTGCGTAGTATGAAGGGCAAAATAACGGCGGAGTACGAATAATGAGCTATCAACTGAACGACACATTTTATAGTGACACGCCTGAACTAGAGGCTAGTCGGGTTGGTTTTGGGCGCGGTCTCAAAAAAGCTGGCGAGCTAGACGAGCGAGTCGTGGCGATGAGCGCCGATCTAACCGAGAGCACTCAGGTACATCTGTTCGCCGAAGAATTTCCGACCCGTTTCGTCCAGATCGGTATTGCCGAACAAAATATGGCTTGTGTAGCGGCCGGTATGGCGCATGCTGGCAAGATCCCGTTTGCCACCAGTTTTGCGGCTTTTAGTCCAGGCCGTAACTGGGAACAGATCAAGACAACAGCGTGCCTCAACGAACTACCCGTCAAAATTATCGGCAGTCATAGTGGCCTAACCGATGGACCAGATGGCGGTACACACCAGATCACTGAAGATATCGCAATTACCCGGGTGGTACCGCATCTCGTCGTTATTGCGCCCGGTGATAGTATCGAAGCCGAAAAAGCCACGCTGGCCATGGCACGGGATGATCGACCAAACTACCTGCGACTGGCGCGTGAGAAAACGCCGATCTTTAGTACGCCAGATAGCCCATTTGAAATTGGCAAAGCCTATGTGCTCCGTGAAGGCAAAGACATCACACTCTTTGGTACCGGTACCATGACACACCAATGTTTGACGGCAGCAGAGGTACTAGCAAAACAAGGGATTGATGCCGAAGTTGTCCATGTGCCGACCATCAAACCACTCGACACCAAAACCATCCTGGCTAGCATGAAAAAGACTGGTCGCGGCGTGAGTGTCGAAGAAGCCCAGATTATCGGCGGGTTAGGCGGTGCTATCGCGGAGTTACTATGCGAAGATATGCCGGCACCACTACTGCGAATCGGTATGGATGGTGTTTTCGGTGAGAGTGGCAGTTATGCTGAACTGATCGAGCACTTCGGGTTAGATGCAAAAACTATTGCTGCAAAAGCCGAAGCTTTTGTCAAAAAAGTGCCGCAGTACAAACCAGGGTACTAGTCCGAGATACGAAAACGGCCCACCGGAAGGGCTGCGAGCTACGAGATTGGATACTCGGAGCGAGCCGTTTCGGTGGGCAGACTAGTCCTTATAGCCACGCTGTGGCGGGTCGGGGATCGCCCAACGGGTGAACCTGTCAAGCATCTTGTCTAGCCAGATGACTGCGGCGGGTGCTAGGCAGATGAACCCAAGGAGCAGGATGAGGGCGAGCATGCCAGTTTCGCGCACCGTCCAGGATGGGTGCTCCACAAGCTTGAGAAGGCCACCGACAATGATGTCGGTGATGACCAGAGTGTGGAGTGCCGTAGTCACTTGGCGCACACGGTCACTCTTTTTGGCGTAGAGAAACGCCAGGAAGAGAAGTGTGGGTAGTAGATATAGCAGGGACTGCTTATATGGCAGACTCCAGAACAGCATGGGGGTTCCTTCCGATAGGTGCGACCTTACGCGACTTGCGTAGTAGGACTATATTTTCATTATAGCATAACTGACATATAATGTCAATCCGGTTACAGATGGTGAAAAATAGGGTATACTATGGACAGATAATCATAACAATTTTACGGGGGTTGTAATGTCACTGAGTATTGAAGAGATTCGCGAAAACACGGCTCGCGCCCGGGATTTGATGCAGCGGACTCGCGTACAACACTTTGCGGTCGGTGCGTTTAATATTGATAATCAAGAAACGCTGGAAGCGATTTGTCGAGCTGCAAAGAACCTCAACGCACCGGTGCTGGTCGAAGTCAGTGAGGGTGAGTGCGACTATCTGGGCGGCATGGAGAATGTCCGTGACATGGTCGATAACTACCGCAAAAAGTACGCTGTCGAAATGTATATCAACATGGATCACGCCTCGTCGGTCGAGATCTGTAAGCAGGCCATCGACGCTGGTTTCGAATTTATCCATATCGATATTTCACAGGCGAATCACGATGCGTCCGAAGAAGAGATTGTCCAGGCGACCAGAGAAGTTGTCGAATACGCCAAATTCACCGGTGCCTTGGTCGAGAGTGAACCACACTATTTTGGCGGCAGCAGCGCCCTTCACACCGAAGATATTGACTACGAAGCGATCAAACGGACATTTAGCACCCCTGAAGGCAGCCGGGCATTTGTCGAGGCGACGGGTATTGATACCTTTGCAGCTGCCATCGGTAATTTGCATGGCAAGTACCCGGTGCCAAAAGAACTCGATCTTGACTTGTTGCAGCACATCCGCGATACGATCGATTGCCAGATTAGCCTCCATGGTGGTAGCGGTACACCACTTCATTATTTCGAAGATGCATCCAAAATCGGTGTCAGCAAGATTAATATTAATAGCGATCTGCGCTACGCATTCCGTATCTCGCTCGATGAAGTGCTGCGGGAAAGCCCCGATGAAATTGCGGTCTATAAGTTAATGGAAAAAGTTTATGACGCTGTCCAGGCGGTCGTCGAAGAAAAAATTAATGCATTTGGCAGCGCTGGCAAAGGAGTTATATAGATGGCTATCCCGAAGATTTTGGCAATTGGCAAAGGAACGCAGGACGTATTCCTAAAGAGTGATGAGTTCGACCCGCACACGCAGGGCAAACATGTCTATGCTCAGATTCCGCTTGGTATCAAGATGGAAGTCGATGAGGTCACGTTTAGCACCGGTGGCAACGCGACCAATGTGGCAGTGACATTTGCTCGTCAAGGCCTTCATGCACAGTACATGTGGACACTTGGTGACGATTCGGTGAGTAGCAGTATACTTGACGCGCTCGACAAAGAAAACGTCGACACAAGCCTTGTCGTACAGAGAGAAAAATATAGTCCGGGCTACTCAGTCGTGCTGCTGGCCACAAATGGTGAGCGCACGATATTAAATAATCGTGGTGTGAGTACGGGCAAAACTGGAGTAGATTTAGATTTTGATGCAATCACAAAAGTTGATTGGGTCTACCCAACGAGCTTGGCTCATGGGGGGCTAGAGCTTCTGGACAAGATTGTCCGCACCGCGAAAAAGAGTGGCGTAAAAGTTATGCTGAATCCCGCGGGTCCAGAACTAGCCGAGCCAGATAAACTCAGGCCAATACTCGAGGATGTCGATGTGTTATGTATGAATAAAGAGGAGACGCAGCTGCTGGTACACGGCGAAACGCTGGAAGAATTGGTGCTGCATGCTTTAAACCTTAGCCCAGTTGTTATTGTCAGCGATGGTCCAAATGGCGTCGTGGCAAGTGATGGTAAGACGATTATTCGAGCCGGCATGTATGAGGATGTGCCAGTTGTGGATCGACTCGGTGCGGGCGATGCCTTTGCCAGTGGCTTTTTGAGTCAATGGGCGCAGGGTAAATCGCTGCGTGAATCGATCATCTTTGCCAGTGCGAACTCGACTTCTGTGGTGACAAAAATTGGCGCCAAAGCCGGGATTTTGCGTAAAGGCGTCCGACTGCATGAGATGCCGCTTGTCGAAAAACCCCTGTAGGCAGCAGTACAATGGTATACTAAACATAAGGATTATTGATGGCGAGTTATCTGCAACAACTGCTCGATGCGCGTGAACCATTATTTTCGCATGGTCTCAAAAAACTCGAAGCAGCGACAGGCAATCGAGGCATCGATGTGCGGCTAATCGGCGACATACACGAAAAAGCACATGCGTTGATGCGAGCCTGGAAACTCGACCCGAAAGACACAACTCCAGATGAGCTGTATCGGGCGCTGCAAGCCCATGCGGCCGACCGACAGCTGCGTCATACCGAATTTGTCGGTGTCGTCACAAAGCGCGGTGTGGTGTCGTTTAATCCAAATGATGTCAAACGAAACGTCAATCGATCTTTTGCGGATCGAGCCGTCGATACACTGCATTCGCGACTAGTTGAAGAGATAGCTATGCGCTATGAAGCAACAGGTCGGCTTGGCCGTGATCGTGTCGAAGAAGTTATGAAAGATGCTGGCGTTGCGGCATTGCTCACCAGTCAAACACCTAAAAAGAAGGAGAAATCATGAGATATCAGATCTGTGTGTCAGGTGCAGCCGCCGGGGAGACTGTTCGCGGTGCCCAAGACTTAGCCTACGAAACTGGCAAAGAAATTGCTCTAGCCGGCAAGACGCTACTGACAGGTGCAACAGTCGGCTTGCCCCACGCTGCCGCCAAAGGCTTTAAGTCAGTCAAAGATCCAAAAGGCTATTCGATTGGTTTTAGCCCAGCCAGTTCCTTCCGCGAACATGTCGCGACCTATCGTTTGCCGACAATTGAGTTCGACTATATCAACTTTACCGGTATGGAATATGTCGGCCGTGATGTCCACTTGGTACGATCAAGTGATGCTGTGATCACAATCGGTGGCCGCATGGGAAGTTTGCATGAACTGGCAACCGCCCTCGAAGGCCACAAGGTTTGTGGTGTGTTGCTCGGTAGCGGTGGCCTCGCTGATTATGTCCAGACACTGGTAAAGTCAGTGGTAGCACCAGCGGCTGACGAGATTATCTACGACAGTAATCCCAAGCGACTGGTCGCAGCGGTTGTCGCAGCACTCGACAAAAAATACGGTGACTTCCAGGACGACGGTACCGATAGTCACGTGACACCACGACGCGCCGGCACCGGATAAGCTATACTAGTAGGATGCCAGATTTCGTATTGCATGCCAATTACGAACCAACCGGCGATCAGCCAACCGCGATCGCTCAGTTGGTGGCAGGTCTAGAAAAGGACGTCAAGGAGCAAACACTACTTGGTGTCACTGGTTCGGGCAAGACGTTTACGATGGCAAATATTATCGCCAATCGTAACGTGCCGACACTGGTTTTGGCACACAACAAAACGCTGGCGGCACAGTTGTTTTCTGAATTTAAATCGTTTTTCCCGGACAACGAAGTCCATTATTTTGTCAGCTATTTTGACTATTACCAGCCAGAAGCCTATATAGCGAGTAGTGATACCTATATCGAAAAAGATAGTGCCATCAACGAAGAAATTGATCGGTTGCGGCACGCAGCTACCAGCGCACTGCTGACTCGACGGGATGTTATCATCGTGGCGAGTGTGAGTTGTATTTATGGTATCGGTTCGCCCGACGATTACGCCGAAATGTCAATCACTGTTGAGCGTGGCGAGCGGTGTCTGCAGGATAAATTTATTCGACAGTTAACAGATATTCAATACACACGCAATGATATCGATTTTCACCGTGGCACTTTTCGCGTTCGCGGCGATGTCGTGGATATCTTTCCGGCCGGTCACGACACGGCCTATCGGATCGAGTTTTTTGGCGATGATGTCGAGCGAATCACGCAGATCGATCCGCTGACCGGTGAGATTTTGTCTGAACCATCTTTCGTCAAGATATTTCCATCGAGTCATTATGTGACACCAAGAGACAAATTAGCGCACGCTATCAAAGGCATTAAACTCGAGTTTGATTCGCGCATGGCGTGGTTTACGAAGCACAATAAACTGCTCGAAGCCCAGCGACTCGGCCAGCGCACGAAATACGATATCGAAATGCTCGAACAAACTGGTTTTGTCAAAGGCATCGAAAACTATAGCCGGTATCTGACCAACCGTGAACCAGGAGAGCAGCCAGCCACTTTGATGGACTATTTTCCGGATGACTTTTTGCTGTTTGTTGACGAAAGTCATGTCACAATTCCGCAGGTGCGGGGCATGTACAATGGCGACCGTGCGCGCAAAGAAGTGTTGGTGGAACACGGTTTTCGCCTGCCGAGTGCGCTCGACAACCGGCCGCTGAAATTCGATGAGTTTGATCGTCATATCAACCAAGCGATTTATGTGTCAGCCACGCCGAGTGCGTATGAGCTCGAACATAGCCCGCCGCCAGCCGAGCAAATTATTCGTCCAACCGGGCTACTCGATCCGCAGATTAGTGTGCGGCCGAGCGAGGGTCAGATTGATGATCTGATCGCCGAGATTCGCGACCGCACTGCTAAGCAGCAGCGGGTTCTGGTGACAACACTCACCAAACGTATGGCCGAAGATCTATCGACGCATCTGATCGAATTAGGCATGAAAACCGCTTATATCCATAGTGATATCGATACACTGGAACGTGGCGATATTTTACGGGATCTCCGGCTTGGGATTTACGATGTACTGGTGGGCATCAATTTACTACGTGAGGGGTTGGATCTGCCAGAAGTCAGTCTGGTGGCTATTATCGATGCCGACAAAGAAGGCTTCTTGAGGAGTGAAGGTGCGCTTATTCAGACAATTGGACGGGCCGCTCGTCATGTCGATGGCTCAGTCATTATGTATGCCGATAGGATGACAGAGAGCATGAAACGCGCTATGAGCGAGACGGATCGTCGCCGCGAAATCCAAGAAGCCTATAACCGTGAGCACGGCATCACGCCGCGGGGTGTGACAAAAGAAATCTCCGAAGGCCTGAGAGCGATTATCCCAGGTAAAGAAGATGACCTGAAAGAAAAAATCAACCTGAATAAGATTCCAAAAGACGAATACGCCAGTCTGGTCAAAGACCTCACCGGCCAGATGAAACTCGCCAGCGCTAATCTAGAGTTCGAGCGCGCCGCCGAACTCCGTGATTTGATAAGTGATATACAACAAAAAATGAAGTAGCTATTCTTGCGAGAGGATGTAGACGCCGTAGGGTGGTAGGGTGATAGTCGCCATGTTGCTATCATCGGTCACTATGGTATCTAGCTGGACTTCTTTGAAATCTTTTGAATAGCCTTTCCAGGAACTGTTGAAGCGCATATGCCATGTGCCGGGGCGAGGTAGGCGCAGGACGTAGTTATCGAATTGACGATCACAAAAATTGACGATCACAACAACATCGTCATGTGAGCCGCCTTGATCCCAGCGGTGATACCCCATGACGAAATTGGCGTCATCTTGGTGAAAGACGGCGGTCGACTGACCGGTGAGGCCGGTAGTTGATCCATAGCTATTGAGTCGCAACTGAATCAGGTGTTTGTGTGCCTCGACTATGCCTTGCAGTTTATCGATATTTTTCCATTGCAATTCCTGCCAAGCATTAAAGGCGCCTTCCTGTAGAAACTCTGATCCCTGCAGTAGCATGGGGATACCCGGAGCCGTCAGCATAACAGCGGCAGCTAGGAGTGTCTTCTGCTGTGCGTGGATATTATCGGAATCGGCCGGCGCTGCGGCTTCATTGAGTCGAACTGAGCCGTTGGCAGCGGTGTCGTGTGAGTCGCTAAAAATAATTTTTTCGTAAGCGTTGCCGTTATAATGCCGCTCGAGGGCATAGCGTAATCCAGCGAGATTTGGCGCAACACCGTAGGTGAGTCCGAGCGCATCACGTACTGCATGGGGAAAGCCCAGCTCCCACTGGGCATCAAAACCGGCGCCAGTTTCAGCGACTGGTTTGGTGATAAATGCCGTGGCCGACATATCTTCAGCGATCGTGATAGCGTGTGGATTAATCTTTTTGACCAGCTGGGTAATGTCTTGCATCAGATACCATGCATCAGGAATATCATGCGCCGAGTCATTGTCATGGCCTTCGGTGTTACGCATATATATTGTTGAGTCAACGCGCAGGCCATCAATCCGGTAATCTGTCAACCACATCGTGACGTTATCCAGAATGAATTGCCGTACCTCGGGTCGGCCGTAATCTGGACGACCACCCCACGGTGTATCACCGCGGGCATCATTATAAAAATATATACCACCGCGATTATTTTCGCTCCAGCCATCAAATTGCCACAGGTCAGTATCGGACGAGAAGTGATTGTAGACCAAATCCAAGATGACACCGATACCACGCTTGTGGGCTTCGCGGACGAACTTCATGAGACCATACCGACCGCCATACATTGCCTCGACGCTGTAGATATAATTTGGTGCGTAGCCCCAGCCATTACTGTAAGCCATGCTGGTGATCGGCAGTAATTCAATCATATTGATGCCCAAATCTTTGAGATAATCCAGACGGTCGATCGCCGTATCGAATGTCCCGGGTGTCGCGGCATCGACACGGCTAAATGTGCCAATATGAAGTTCGTAGATGATTTGGCGCTCAGGCGGTGGTGGCGTAAAAGCGTCAGCTTCCCAGTCAAAATCATTGTCGATGATGAGCGAGAAGCCCTTGTCGCTGGCGGTTACAGCTAGCCCGCGCGGGTCGTTTTTGTACAGCGTCGTCGTGCCGGTATCGATAGCGTATTGATAATCTTGGCCAGGCTGCACATCCGGAATTATAACTGACCAGTAGCCGTCATCTTCGCTCTGCAGCGAGATTGGTCCATGCGGTGTGAAGGTGCCGCTGATCGAAACTGCCTTGGCATTTGGCGCCCACAAACGGAACTCCGCTTCGTTTTTACGGCGAATCACGCCCAAGTGTTTCTTTATCTGATGACCCATCTGCTAGTAGTTTGACAGCATAAGCATCATTTCGCAAGGTTTCTGCTCCATCTCGGACAGATTTTAGGTATAATAGTAGCAATGAGTACGATTACTTTCGACGATGTGCGGCACCTTGCGGCGCTAAGCAGCATTCAACTGAGCGATGACGAAATCGCTAATCTCAGAATTGATCTAGAAAATATCCTCAGCTATATCGACATGCTGGGCGAGCTCGACACAAGTGGCGTTGAACCGACCTACCAGGTGACCGGACTCCAAAACATCTGGCGCGATGATGTGCATGTGCCATCGGCAGTAGCTCGCGACAGTCTGTTAGCGCTTGCCCCCGAATCGCTCGATAACCAAGTAAAGATTCCAAAGGTGCTGTAACTATGACGATTTCCGAAATCCGCGATCGAATTTTGCGTGGTGAGACATCAGCTCGTGAAGAAATCGAGGACGCCTATGATCGCGTCGAAAAAACCGAAGGCTATCACGCGCTACTCAGTCTGACGAGAGACCGAGCGCTTGAACGTGCTGATACGATCGACCTACAGATTAAAAACGGTGAAGAGGTAGGCGCTCTGGCTGGTGTGCCGTTTGTTGTCAAAGACAACTACCTGGCATTTGGTGCGCCGACGACAGCGGCTAGCCGCATACTTGAGAATTTCTCGGCGCCTCTGCAGGCCACGGTTGTCGAAAAATTAGAGCGTGCTGGGGCGATTTGTATTGGCAAATCAAATCTCGACGCTTTTGCTCACGGTGGCTCGACTGAAAACTCGGCTTTTGGGGTGACAAACAACGCCCATGACATGACAAAAGTTGCTGGTGGCTCATCGGGCGGCTCGGCAGTCGTGACGGCGCTCGATGTCGTACCATTTGCGCTCGGCTCCGACACCGGCGGATCGATTCGGCAACCAGCTAGCTACAACGGTGTCTATGGATATAAACCAACCTATGGCATGATGAGCCGTTATGGTGTGGTCGCGATGGCTTCAAGTACCGATGTTATGGGCTGTTTTGCCACGACTGCGGCAGACACCGAACTGGTGACGTCGATCATGGCAGGCCAGGACGACCGCGACATGACGACGCTGCCTGATTATTTTGCATCGACCGACCTCGGGACAAAAAAGCTGAAAATTGGCCTCATCACCGAATCAATGACCGACGATGTCGATCCAGAAGTTCGTCAGGCTGTACGTGAGTATGCCGAAAAACTACGGGCTGCTGGACACTCTGTCGAAGAAGTCTCGATGCCAATGCTGCGCTACGCGCTGGCTGTCTACTATATCGTTGTGCCGGCCGAAGTTTCATCAAACCTGGCTCGTTACGACGGTGTTCGCTACGGGCAGCGCGCCGATGGCGTCAAGACGCTTGCCGAGCTGTATGGTCGTTCGCGCGACGAAGGTTTCATGCCCGAGAACAAGCGCCGAATTATGATCGGCAGCTATGTCCTATCAAGTGGTTACTTCGATGCGTATTATCAGCAGGCGCAAAAAGCTCGCACCCTGCTCATCAATGAATTTCACAATCTATTTGCGTCGTACGACTTATTGCTGACACCAACGGCACCGACGCCGGCATTTGGTATCGGTGACAATGTGGATGATCCGGTCAAAATGTATCTCGCCGACATCATGACAGTACCACCGAGTCTCGCGGGTATCCCGGCTATCAGTATTCCAGTCGGCGCGAGTAGTACGGGTTTGCCGATCGGTGCCCAGATCATTGGCGCAATGAAAGCAGATGCACTGCTACTCGCTTTTGCAAAAAGCATGGAGGATAAAAAAGTATGATAGAAACTACACCATTCTTACTACTGGGCGTTTTGATTGTCGCGGTCGTATTGATCATCTATATTTCACTTGCGAAACGCGAAAATCCTTATATGAATCGGCAACGGTACCAGACACACTGGCTCGAGATCGAGAATAGCCTCAATCGAGACAACGCTGCAACCTATCACATGGCGATTTTAAATGCCGATAAATTACTCGATCAGGCTCTAAAAGATCGCCGTTTTCGCGGTCAGACTATGGGTGAGCGCATGAAAGCTGCAAATAAAGAATGGAAAAACGCTGACCATGTCTGGACAGCACACAAAATCCGCAACCAGCTGGCTCACGAGACCAACGCTAAAGTCAACTACGATACTGCAATTCGTGCCTTGTCGGCTTACAAACAGGCATTGAAGGATCTAGGGGCGATCTAATGGCAGTTAGTCAAAGCGTGCTCGATAAATATGAGATGACAATCGGTATCGAATGTCATGTGCAATTAGCGACAGCGACAAAATTATTTAGCCCTGCCGACAATGATGCGCGCGACAAAGCCCCAAATAGTGTGGTCGATCCGATCGACTATGGCTTGCCGGGTATGTTGCCAGTTCTTAACCACGAGGCCATAAAGTTAGCGATTCGTGCCGCAAAAGCGCTCAATGCCGAAGTCGCGCCGGTGAGTCGCTTTGATCGGAAGCATTATTTTTACCCTGATCTGCCAAATGGCTATCAGATCACCCAGATGTATCAGCCGACGATTCTGGCTGGTTTTGTCGATGCGCCGCTCGAAGGTGGTGGTTCAGTGCATGTGCGGATCAATCACGCGCATCTAGAGACTGATGCCGGTAAGTTGACGCACTATGGTGAATATTCACTAGCCGACTATAACCGCGCCGGTACGCCACTGATCGAAATTGTGTCCGAAGCTGACATGCATTCGGCGGTCGAAGCCAAGGCTTATGCCGCCGAACTCCATCGTCTCATGACCCATGCAGGTGTCACGCACGGCGATTTGTATCACGGCAACATGCGTTTTGATGTCAATATATCAGTGGCGCTGAAGGGTGCGACTGAACTTGGTAAACGTGCCGAAGTCAAAAACTTGAACTCATTTCGCTCGGTTGAGCGCGCTGCCGAATACGAATTTCGGCGCCAGGTTGAGCTGGTTGAGCGTGGCGAGCGGGTCGTCCAAGAGACGCGCGGTTGGAACGAAGCCAAGCAGCAGACCACTAGTCAGCGTAGCAAAGAGGACGCCCAGGATTATCGCTACATGCCCGATGCAGATATCCCGCCAATTGTTCTCGATGCCGAAGAAATAGCCGCGATCCAGGCTGAAATACCTATGCTCCCACCCGAATACCGCGCGAAGTGGCAAGATCTCGGTGTTGACGCGTCAGTTGTTAATTCACTGTTGAACACGCGGAGCTACGCCATATCGGTTACCGATGTACTGGCAGAGGCTGGCGTATTACCCGCAAAGCGGGTTGCCAACTGGTATGCGAGTGCGCTTGGTACGAATACCGACGAAGACACCGCTGTAGCCGTAGCTGAGTCAAAAGCGCAGGTTGACGATCTCATTGCCCTGGCTGACATGACCGAAAAAGCCGAAATCTCGAGCGGTGCTGCCAAAGAATTATTCGTGGAGCTAGTTCGTGGTGCAACTGACCCACGGCATCTGGCGGCTGATCGTAACCTGCTACAGGTCAGTGACGAAGGCGAGATTGCTGCAGTTGTCGATCAAGTCATGGCCGATCCAGCTTCGGCTGCCTCAATCGCCGACATCAAAGCCGGTAAAGACAAAGCTATCGGCTACCTGGTTGGTCAAGTCATGAAATTGTCCCACGGTAAAGCCAATCCAGCTCTCGCACAAAAACTAATTCGCGAACGACTGTGATATGCCGACGATTATTATTGTCCAAGGTGCACCAGGGGTTGGAAAAACAACACTAACTCGACGCTTAGCGCATGACTTGGAACTTGGCGTTGTCGCCAAGGATGATTTGAAGGAATTGTTATTTGAAACTCTAGGCCATCCAGTCGATCGTGAGGAATCACAAATTATTGGCAAAGCCGTTATTGAGGGCTTGTTCGCGATTACGCATCAACTTGCAACAGGCCGTAGAAACTTTATTGTAGAATGCGCATTTCAACCAGAATTTGCAGCTGCTGATACTGCATCGTTGCAGGAAAAGGCGACACTAGTGCAAGTCTACTGCTCGCTTGATGCACAGGAGAATATGCGACGATTCAATCAACGTATCACAAGTGGTGAGCGACATCTCGGGCATCTCGATACAGAACAGACAGATGAGGCGGCTTTTGCAGCTTGGGGGCGCCGATACGGCGCACTGCCAATTGCTGACACGATCACGGTTGACACGGCAGATCTTGATAAGAGTTATGACGGTCTTTTGCAACAACTTCAGGAGAGGTGCTAATACGTGAAACCGGGCTTTGATGCGCAGCAGAGCCGACGCCGCCGTGCATATGCTCGGTATGCTTCATACGATGCCTTTGCAAAACGTCTCGTTGTGAAAGTTATACCGAAAGAACGAACAGATTCTGCGCACAGCAGAGTTGAGCTCTATGTCATGTTTCATGCACCAGCAATCCTACTGGGAACCATCATTATTGTAGGCGGTCCGATTGGCTTGATGCTGTATGGGCAATGGGCTAAAAATGAGATGGTTGAGACAATTGGTATCTCGAGCATGGCCGCGCTTGCATGTGTATGTTTTGTGACGATTATTGTCACACTCGTTTTGAGCCTTAAGAAGGTCATGGCAAATGCAGGCAGCGAATCAAGCGCAAACAATGACACATATGATTTTGTGCGTTGGGATGAAAGGCGCCAGGGTGAGTATCGCCCGGATACCCATCATAAAGAGCCGTGACGTGCTATCATAATAACAGCTAAAAAGGAGGGAAGCCTTGAGTTCTACTAAACCTGTCACAAAAGCGATTATCCCGGCCGCTGGCCTAGGGACACGCTTTTTGCCGTGGACAAAAGCCATGCCCAAAGAAATGTTGCCAATTATCGACAAACCTGTGATCCAGCTGGTTGTCGAAGATTTAGTGGCGGCAGGCGTCACTGACATTATTATCGTCACAGGTGCCACCAAGCGGGGCATCGAAGACCACTTTGACCGTTCGGACGCTATGGAAGCTGATTTGATCGAAAAAGGCAAAGACGAGCAGGCAGAGGTCATAAAAGAGATCGGCGAGATGGCGAATTTTATCTATGTTCGTCAAAAAGGTACCCCAAAAGGCAATGCCCGACCAGTGTTGAACGCTAAACATTTGATCGACGACGATGAACCATTTTTTGTTGTCGCAGCCGATGACTTTTTCTGGACAAAAGGACCAAAGTCACGCGCTCAACAGATGGTTGAAGCCTATGAAAAAACTGGCTCGTCGATCGTCGCCTTGGCTGATGTGAATCCGAAAGATACAGCGAAATACGGTATTGCCGATATTGGCACAGAAGTTGGTGACGGGCTGTATGAGCTGAAAGGCACAGTTGAAAAACCGCAGCCCGAGGTTGCGCCAAGTCATTATATGGTACAAATGGGCTATCTGCTCACTCCGAGTATCTGGCCGCTTATTGAGCGCGAAATTGTTGACGCCAACAACGAAATTGTCATGCTGGAAAATATCAATGATATGATTCCAAACGAAAAAGTCTACGGTCAAGTGATTGATGGCTCATACCAAGATACAGGTAGTCCGGTGAAGTATTTGCAGACACTGTTTACTATCACGCTTGACCACCCAGAGATTGGACCAGAAATGTGGCAATATCTACGTGACAAAGCCAAAGAAAGTCAGTAACTCTATACTTTTGTGATCGATTTCACACCCAGTGGCGTACAATATGGGTATAGTAATCACGTAACCGATTTTAGAAAGGAGTAGGCATAAAAGAATGGAATGGTTTCAAGTTCTGGTTATCATCCTGTCTGTCTTTTTAGCATTATTCTTGATCATGGCGATCATCTTGCTCGCGCTCATCATCAAGTTGACGCGTCAGATACGATCAATCGCTGACAGTGCCAAAACGACGGTAGAACGTGTCGCTATGACGGCCTCGACAGTCAGCAAAGCCACGTCGCCAGACTATATCGGTCGGTTCATCAGTAAGTTTGTCACTAAATTAAAGGATCAATAGGAGGACAGTATGTCAAAAGGTAAATTTGCACTCGGAGCACTATTTGGCGCAGCAGTTGGTGTTGTGGCGGGTATTTTGACCGCTCCAAAATCAGGTAAAGAAACGCGCGAAGATATCAAGCGCAAAGCGAACGATGCTGCCGACAAAGCTTCGAAAGCTGTCGAAGAAGCAAAAGTGAAGGGTGGCAAGCTTTACAAAGACGCCCGCAGCAACGCTGACGCTGCCGTGAAAGATGCTCGTGGTACTGCTGAAAATTACGCTGATCGTGTCCGCCGGGCGGCCGCGAGCGCAAAAGCAGAACTGGACCGCGAGGATTCAAAAAAATAGTTTCCTAAACATCTTGCAGTATAGTGCGTACACTGCGCACTTCCCACTAGAGAAGCTCTCCTGAAAGGGAGAGCTTTAAAATTGTACATAATAAGCGAAATGCCCCCTCCGGGACATTTCGGGTTGAAGTGTCGTGAGGGGACTGGGTGTCCAGCTAGGCGACCAGGGCGGCCTTGATTGCCTCGAGGCTGTCGGGGCAGCCGATGAACTCTTCGGGCATCTCGTCGAGATGCAGGCTGGCTTCAGGAACGATCTGGCCTGCCACAAATGTGCCGCTCGCGTCGATGACGTACTCGATAGCGCCTGCTACCCACTGCTGGTGACCGGCCGGCGTGGTGTGCGGGAACCTCTCGTGGACCTCATCGATCCATACGAGTGTGTAGTCATCCCGCAAGGGAGTCATCTCGATGGCTATCGCCGAGCAGACGAACTCGCCAGTTCCGCATGGCGTCTCGACAGTGATGACGAAGAACGTCAGTTCATCGCTCATCAGCCTCTGGAGCATCGCTCCGTTTGGCGCATCCACCAGGGAATGGGTCGGACGACAAAGGTTCATAGGAACCCCTTTCTACTAGAGATTGGACGTCATTACTATAACACATAATGCCACAGTACGTCAAATAATTCCATTACTTCATATAAAGATAAAGGCGTAAATAATACTACAGCTTATAACTACGCGCATTGGTATAATAGACCATAACACCATGGGGGAAAAGGAAGCAAAAATGTCGGTGAATTCAGTGTCGCTTGGTCCGAGCGATTTTGTTCATTTGCATAACCATACCCACCATTCGCTGCTCGATGGCTTGACGAAACTGGACGAACTAGTTGCCAAAGTCAAAGAATTTGGCATGGAAGCAGCCGCCGTGACCGACCATGGCACGATGAGCGGCACGCTGGAATACTACAAGCTGGCGCAGGAAGCCGGTATCAAACCGCTGCTCGGTATCGAAGCCTACATAGCAGCACGCAGCCGGCATGACCGTGACCCGGCCAAAGATAAAGCCCGCTACCACCTGACGATCATCGCAATGAATGCGACCGGTTGGCAAAATCTGATGCAATTGTCGACGATTGCCAATCTAGAAGGTATTTATTACAAACCACGCATGGATCATGAGATCCTGCAGCAGTACAACGAAGGTCTCATCGTTTTAAGCGGCTGCGCCAGCGGTGAACTGGGCGAAAATCTCAAAGAAGGCAACTACGCCGAAGCCAAGCGGATTGCTCAGTGGTATCAGTCGGTGTTTGGCGATCGCTACTACCTAGAGCTCCAGGATCATGGACATCAGGATGCGCCACATACCTGGGATGTGCAGGTCAAAATTAACGATGGTCTCAAAAAACTCAGTAAAGAACTGGGTATCGAAATGGTCGTGACCTGCGATGGACATTACCTGACTCACGATGATAGTGCGACGCACGAAATATTGCTATGCGTCGGGACTGGTAGCTACTTGAGTGATGAAAATCGCATGAGCCTCAAAGATTTCGAGCTGCATCTGACCGACCCGCGCGATATTATCGGTCGCTGGAGCAAAGATATGCCAGAAGTTATTACCAATACTCGCAAAATTGCCGATCGCTGCAACTTGGATATTGAACTGGGGCGGATTCTCATCCCAACCTTTCCGACACCTGATGGCGAGACCGAAAAAGAGCTGCTGGATAACCTGACATTTCGCGGTCTAGCCCGGCGATACGAGAACAAGACAGATGAAGAGGTGGCTAATCTAACTATGCAACAGATTCGTCCTATGCTGTCCCCCGAAGTGCTCGAACGAGTTGGTATGGAGTTTGAGGTCGTGAACCGTATGGACTTTAACGGCTATTTCCTGATCGTCCAGGATTTTATTAACTGGGGTAAATCAAAAGGCATTGTGTTTGGTCCCGGACGTGGTTCGGCGGCTGGTTCTATCATTGCCTATGCACTCAATATCACCGATCTCGACCCCTTAAAATACGGCTTGCTGTTCGAGCGCTTTCTCAATCCCGATCGTATCTCCATGCCCGATATCGATATCGACATTCAAGATACGCGCCGCGATGAAGTCGTGCAATACTGTGCCGAAAAGTATGGTGAATCGCGTGTCAGTAATATCATGACATTTGGCAAAATGGCCGCTCGCGCCGCAGTACGTGACGTGGCTCGAGTATTGCAAGTACCCTATGCCGAATCCGACCGCCTGAGCAAGATGATCCCGCCACCCGTACAGGGGCGACATATTCCGCTCAAAGTCAGTGTCAAAGAAGACCACGACCTAAAAGCTGAATACGAGAGTAATCCGACGGCGAAAGAAGTATTTGACTACGCGATTCGCCTAGAAGGCACAATTCGCAGCCACGGCGTCCATGCCTGTGGTGTGGTGATCGCGCCCGACGACCTGGTGAAGTATCTACCACTCGAACAAGCCCAAAAAGGCGTCGTGGCAACACAGTTCCCGATGGGGCAAGTCGAAGAGCTGGGGCTGCTCAAAATGGACTTTTTGGGACTCTCTAACCTCACGATTATTAACAATGCCATGCGCATCATCAAAAAAGTCTATGGCGTCAAAATCGACCTCGGCACCTTGAGTTTGGAAGACGAAGCAACCTACAAGCTTTTCCAGCGCGGTGACACGACTGGCGTTTTTCAGCTGGAATCGGCCGGTATGAAGCGCTATCTCAAGGAACTGAGACCAACGCACTTTGAAGATATCATCGCCATGGTGGCACTGTATCGACCAGGTCCAATGCAGTTTATCGACAGCTTCATCAAGCGCAAGCACGGCGAAGAACCAATTACGTATCTGGACGATCACATGAAAGCCTCGCTCGAGAGTACCTATGGTATTTTGGTCTACCAGGAGCAGTTTATGCAGATTTCAAAAGAGTGGTGCGGCTTTACGGGTGGCCAGGCCGATACACTCCGAAAAGCTGTCGGCAAGAAAAAAATGGATCTGATGATGAAGATCAAACCGGACTTTGTAAATGGCGCAGTTGAGTTCGGCGGTGCTGACCCGGCCATGGCCGAAAAGTTCTGGGACCAGCTGGTAGAATTTGCCAACTATTGTTTCAACAAAAGCCACGCGGCGTGTTACGCCTTGATCGCCTACTGGACGGCCTACTTAAAAGCTCACTATCCCGATGCCTTTATGGCTGCCCTCATGACTAGTGACGCTGATGATATCGACCGACTCGCGATTGAGATTACCGAGTGCAAACACATGGGGCTCAAAGTCCTGAATCCCGATGTCAATGAATCATTCGTCGAATTTGCTGTCGTGCCGCACGAAAATGAGATTCGTTTTGGGCTGGCGGCAGTCAAAGGTGTCGGTGTCGGTGCGGTCGAAGAAATATTGCGCGCCCGCGAAGAAGAAAAGTTCAAAAGTATCGAAGATTTCGCGAAACGTGTCAGCACCAGTAAATGCAACCGAAGAGTCTACGAATCGCTCATAAAATCTGGCGCTTTTGACGAACTATGCGACCGCTCAGATGCTCTGTTTAATCTCGATACTATCCTAGGATACGCCTCGAAGCTCCAAAAAGAAGCTTTGTCCGGCCAAACTGATCTGTTTGGAAGCCTGGGTGGCGGCCAAGCCCTCATGCCGTCGATCGACCTAAAATCAGCACCGGTAAAATACACCGACAAAGAGCAGCTGATGTGGGAGCGAGAACTACTTGGACTGTATATCAGTGCCCATCCACTCGACAATTTCGACGCTTTTTTCGAGGAGCAGACTGTACCGCTACGCAACGTTAGCCCAACGATCGATGGCCAGAGCGTGACCATCGGTGGGCTGGTGACCACGCTGCGGACGATTGTCACCAAGAGTGGCTCCAAGATGGCATTTGTTGGGCTAGAGGACAAGACTGGCGAGGCCGAAGTGATTGTCTTTCCGAACCTGTACGAGCAGATTGGCCAGCGGTTGGCGCAGGACGCCGTCGTCAAAGTCACTGGCAAGATCTCGGCGCGCGACCGTGATGGCAATCTGGGTACCGAAGCCAAAATGATCGCCGATTCGATAGATATTATTACTGACAAAGAGCTCTCGTCCTATGAGTCAACTGGACGAAAAATGGGCGTACCAACTGGCCAGGCAAAAGTCTACCGCAAAAAAGCCGCCGCGACCGTAGCGCAAGCAGCTGTCGTGGCCGAACCGGTCGTCGTCAAACCGCTGACGAAGCTACCTGATCTGTATGTGCATGTCAAAGACCCCCGCGACACCGAAGCGCTCCTAGATCTCAAAAAAACCTGCAGTTTCCACCCTGGCGAACAACACGTCATCATGGTGCTCGGTGCCGACAAGTCAAAAGCCATCCGCCTGCCATTTCGCGTTGACTGCGATGGTACCTTGCTCGGAAAACTGGTCAAGATTTTTGGCGAAGATGCTATCGCGACGAAATAGTCGAGCTGAGCAGTAGTAGAGCGCGAACAGCTGTGGTTATTGACTTTTTGTATAAAATATGCTATATTGTAAGAATGCAGCTCGAAAAGTTTTCGGGTGCACGCTTCTGAGAGGAATTCACATGACCACGCTCGTCTGGGTTGCCATCACCATCATGCTCATCGGACTCTTCGCCGGCACCGGCGTCTCCATCTGGAGGCGACATCTCGACGCGGCCTTCGGCCAGCTCGCGATGTTCTTCGCCATCGTTGGCGTCAGCCTGAGCGAGCTCGGGCTCTACGACCTGATGATCGGGGGTGATCCCACCTGGGGCTACTTGCCCCAAGAGACCTTCCAGACTCCGTTCATCATCGCGGCCGGCTTCGCCATCTCGTCGGCCATCGCCTTCGCGTACTACGCCTGGCGCAACCACACGGCCAAGGTCGAGTACGAGAAGAAGGAGGCCACGCGCATCGGCCAGATCAAGATGGCCGTGTCATCGCTCCCTGAGCCGGGTCACACGCTCGACAGCAAGATCTGACCGGTGGATCGGGGCGGGGGAGTTCGCTCTCCCGCCCCTGGCGCCGCCAATTCCTCTCAGAAAAATAGTTTCATAGTTGCATACACTATGCTGATGAGCTGAAAACAGCGAAAACTATCTAGACTGTGAGTCCGTAGAGCGCGATACCAGTGGCGACGGAGACGTTGAATGATTCTTTGTGGCCGTACATCGGGATTTCGATGATATCGTGGCACTGATCCAGTAGCTCGGGTGTAATACCGTGGACTTCTTCGCCTATGAGTAGGGCGATTTTTTTCGGTGGGTCGTAATCTTGAAGTCGTATCGAGCGAGGTGACTGCTCGAGCGCCACGAGCCGGTATCCTGCTAGATCTAGTGTGCCCAGATCGAGCGTATCATGATACTCGAATGGGACGAGTGTTTCGGCGCCAAGAGCGGTTTTATGGATCTGTGCCGTAATCTTGTCGCGGATATGGGGTAGGCGAGCATCGCCAGTAGTGGTTGGATATGGTGTATAACCGCTCAGTATAATCTTTGTGGCACCGAAACCTTCGGCTGTGCGAAAAATCGACCCGATGTTGTGCGTCGAGCGGATATTGTGAGCGATGAGGATGATTTCGGGCATTCGTGTCTATGATAGCAGATACAATCTCTTGTTCTCTTTGCGGAGAACCAGACGCCCTCTTTTTGATGCAAAAAGAGGCAAAAACATTGGGGATGGCTTCACCACTCCAGGAGACTCGATCTCGTATTCTCGACATAGTTCCGCGCGGAGCAAAGCTCGTGCTCACTATATCGGGAATACTCGCTCTCGTCTCTTGGGTGGTTGCAGATATCCCCAAACCCCATTTGGCTTTGTGGCTACGCCACTATTATCAGCGGCTCTTGAGCCGCTTAATTCAATTGGGGTCTGGGGCATCTGGACTGACCCGTGACAAAAGGTTGTTCCTGTCTGGAGTCATTCGCGAGGACTTGTCTCATCATCGACAATGAAAAGATACTATGGTGAGACCGACCGAAGGGAGACCCGCAGCGACCAGGCAGGAACAATCTTTCGTCCGGTGGAGGGAAGCCGCCCCAGGAGTTTCGCTTCCTTTGCTGTCAAAGGAAGGCGTCTGGTTCTCCGCAAAGAGAACATGCTACATTAACTATAAAAAACACAAGCACTTTGCTACACTAAAGTGTAATGGACGAGTCGGAAATTCAACAGCGCCGTCGGGACAACGACGAAAAGGCGACACAGGAGCGTGCTGCAATTTTAGGCTTGCAGTATCTGGACATGCGGCCGATTGAAGATACGTTGCCACTCGCGCAGGACGTTATTGGCATCGAGGAGATGCACAAAAATCGCTATATTCCGTTGGTCAAAGGCGACAACCAAGAAAACGTCACGCAGATCGGTGTCACTAGCCAGACCCCGCAATCGGTTTTGCATCAACTACAGCGTGAATACAACGACGACGGCCGTAATATCGTCTTTTTGTTGATATCAAATAGCGCCTATAAGATCATGATGGATCGGTTTGATCCGCCTCGGGTTGTCGTATACGATGATATCACTATCGCCAAGGAAGGTGATAGTGACACTATAGCTAAGGTTTCGCAGACACTCAGTTCGGTGGGCACAGTAGAGATTTTTGACTTTTTAATCAAGCAAGCCGACAAGCTCAATGCCAGCGATATTCATATCGAAAACATGCGTGAAGATATTCGGGTTCGGATGCGCGTCGATGGCGCGCTGCACCCCGTGGCTCTTCTGGATAAAGACCGCTACCGGGTGATTATGGGCGAGCTAGCTAGTCGTTCGGGTATTTCGAGTGCGGCCGAGACGTCACAGTCGGGCCATATTCAGATGGAAATTCAGCACGAAGATCACACGCGCCTACTGAATCTTCGCGTCGAAACGGTACCGACTATGTACGGCCAGGATGCCGTGCTGCGCCTCTTTAATTTCGATGAATCTTTGCTTGATCTCGACCTGCTCGGCATACCTCAGAAGCAGCGTGACGAAATTGACGAAGTTGTTAGCCACCCGCGCGGGCTGGTACTGATGGTTGGTCCGACCGGTTCAGGTAAATCGACCACGCTTTACAGTATGCTCAACGCTCTCAACACGACCGACCGCAAGATTATCACCCTGGAGGATCCGATCGAATATGGCCTATCCGGTATTTCACAGATTCCAGTTAGTAGCACCAAAGGCCAAACTTTTGGTGACGCACTGCGGGCTGTGCTGCGCCTCGACCCCGATGTCGTGATGGTTGGTGAGATCCGCGACCAAGATACGGCGCGGACTGCTATCCAGGCGTCTATTACTGGTCACCTGGTTATGTCGAGCTTTCACGCTAATTCTACATCGACGGCGTTTAGTCGCATGATCGACCTTATCGGTGTCAACCCTATCTTTAGTACGGCAATCCGGCTGATCATTGCGCAGCGCTTGGTACGTCGTCTAGTCGACGCAACCAAACAAGCCTACGAACCAGATCAAGCTACCCGGGATTATGTCAAAAAGGTACTGAGAAATCTGCCTGACGGCACAGACTGCCCTGATCTCGACTCATTCCAGCTCTATAAACCTGTACCATCTGACGAATATCCCTTTGGCTATAGTGGCCGCGTCGTTATCATGGAACAGATGGTCGTCAACGAAGAAATTCAAAAATACCTCCGTGGTGATGTCAGTGAAGTGCACGCTGAATCGATCGAAAAAACTGCTCGCGAACAGGGTATGCTAACGCTCGAGCAAGTCGGTGTGCTAGCGGCGCTTCGCGGCGAGACCACTCTCGAAGAAATCAGCCGCGTCGTATAGCGCAAGCGCCGTCTGCGGGGCAGCTTCACTTACCGCCCTGCGTCGACCCTTTCGTTTTGAAAACGGCTTCACGCGGGAAATTTTTCGGGTACGCACCGTTAAATTTCACCGGTTGCAGATGTTTTCTAAACAAAAGAGTCTCGCGGGCTGTTCGGTGCCTGCCGATAACAGATTAGCTCTTGAAAAAGTGACAGCTTTTTGCTAAAGTTGATAGTTGATTGTCAATATAAATTTGTAAGGCGAGAGAAAAATGAGTTTTGAACTTATCCAAAAGGTAAACAACGAGCAAAAAAAGGCTCAAGTTGTCGATGTTCGCAGCGGCGACACTGTTCGCGTGTATCAGAAAATCAAAGAAGGCAGCAAAGAGCGTATCCAGATGTTCGAAGGTGTGGTTATTCGTACCGACAACAAAGGTCTGCACATTAGTCGTATCACCGTTCGCAAGATCGCATCGGGTGTCGGTGTCGAAAAGAGCTTTCTCTTGCACAGCCCACTGGTCGAGCGTGTCGAAGTCGTTCGCCGTTCAAAAGTCCGCCGCAACTTCCTGAGCTACCTACGTCAGCGCAGTGGTAAGAGCGCCCGTCTGACGAGTGTTCAGTTTGACCGGGAATCTGTCAACGACGTTCGCGACAAACATGCCGAAGAAGAAGCTGCTCGCCTGAAAGAAGAGGCGAAAAAAGACGCTGAAGCCAAAGCTGCCGAAAAAGCCACTGCCGATGCCGAACTCGAAGCCAAGCAAGCCGAAGTCGCTGCTCGCCACGACGAAGCCAAATAATTCTCGCTATATATCAGCAATACCCTGGTTTTCCAGGGTATTTTAGTAGGTGACAGGTGAATTTGACAAAGCAGGCTCAGTGCAGGGGTACATGCGTACCCCTGCACTCAGGTTTCAGGCCAGACGCACAGCGTGGACGGCGTCGCGTGTGACTAGGACGACCGTGACCTCCAGGCTGACTGTGTCGTCAGGCTCGCTCGAGCCGTCCTCGAGCGTGATGTCGTAGACGGCGCTCGTTAGCGACGAGATGCCCAGAGCGAGAAGAGCGGTGCTGCCGTCGCAGCCGTACTTAGCCTGGAACCAATCCGGCACCAGGTGAAGGATGTCGGCTGAGTCGTCCTGCTCGATCAGCTTGACGAGCTGGAGGCTCGTCAAGCTGCTGACCGCTTCTGCGATCAGGTCGGAGAGCCTGTCGCTCGCTCCCTGGGGTGATGGCTCCATCTCACCGTCGGCGACGAAGTCCTCGAGTGTGACGTCGCCAACCTCGACGACTTGCTGTGCAAGCTTGGTGCGGAACTTGGCCATGGTAGTTTCCTTTCGGGGGAAGAGAGAGGCCTGCTTTGTCAAGGTACCTGCGGGTGCAGGAATGGACAGATTATATCAAAAAACTAGGATTTTGTCAATAGTATACACTGGTAGTATGATCCTCGGGATAGATGAAGTCGGGCGTGGGCCATGGGCTGGGCCACTGGTTGTGGGCGCAGTTGTGCTGGGTGGCATCGAGATCCCGGGACTGACCGATAGCAAGAAACTAACCAAAAAACAACGAGAAGCCCTCGACCAGGCAATTCGCGAAAAAGCTCTGGGGTTCGGTCTCGGGTGGGTAGATGCGACTGAGATAGATGAAGTGGGGCTGTCTGAGGCACTCCGGTTGGCTACGCGGCGAGCTGTCGAGCAGGTTCATGCTCCGTATCACGAAATTATTATCGACGGCACGATTAATTTTCTGGCCGACACCGGCAAAGGCAAGTACGTCAAAACCCTGAAAAAAGCCGACCTATTGATTCCCAGTGTTTCGGCCGCGTCGATTATTGCCAAAGTCGCGAGGGACAACTATATGGCCGAACAAGATAGGGTTTACCCGGGCTACCACTTTGCAGCCCATGTTGGGTATGGCACAGCAGCGCACCGTGCGGCGATCGACCAGCTTGGCGTGACACCGCTTCACCGGCTCAGTTTTGCACCACTCCAGAAATATCGCGGCCAAACACCAGCGGTACGTCAAGTGGCGCACGGTCATACGACGTCTACCCGAGCGATCGGTGATACGAGCGAAACTGCGGCGGCGCGGTATCTGGAAAAAAGCGGACACGCTATCTTGGATCGGAACTGGCGGACGCGCTGGTGTGAGATCGATATCGTGTCGGAGCGGGACAATACACTGTATTTTACAGAGGTGAAACATCGTCGGAGTGATCAATCTGGTGGTGGATTTGATGCTATTACGACGACCAAGCGGCGCCAAATGACCTTTGCGGCCGAGTTATACGCCATGAATCATCCGGGCTACGACCTGCGGCTGGCGGTTATCGCAACCGATGGCGATACGCCGCGTTTGGTTGACTATCTAGAGCTGGAGTAGGCGTTTTTCGACTAGCGGCTTGTCGCGCTCGATCAGTTCGACACGAGAGGTCAGGTCGCCTTCGCCGATCACGATCGCACGGGTCAGTGAGGGGTTTGAGCGTAATGGGTCGAAAAAGTCATGGTATTGCTGCAGCTGCTTGCGAGTTGCCAGGATTTGGGCAGTGTAACGCGGGAAGCCGTCATAGCTCTTGTCGCCACCAAACACGGTCTCAATATGCGACCAGTTGTTGCGTATCCAGTCCCAGGCTTCGGTGCGGGCGTCGCGATTTGCTAGCAGCCGCACAAACCACCGCATGGTGTCCTGGGTGCGAATGGTGTTTTTGTCGGTCAGCAGCGCAATCAGGCGCTTGATTTGCGCTGGGTCGCGCGTTGCCGTCACTGCCGACGAGATATCTTGTTGCAAATCAACCGAAGGAGTCGTTCGGTAGATATCGAGTAGCTCTGTAATCGCTGCTTCGGTGTTGCCATGGCGAATTTCGGCGGTCAGGATAAGGTCGCGAAGTTCCGGATCCATGGCGTCGAGCGGCTGTTCGCGGTAACGGCTGGTAGCCTCGCGAATTGCATCGGCATTTTCGGCGTAGAGCATCATACCGATGACTGTACTGCGCAGTTTTGTATCATCTTCGGATTCATCTGGTAGCGCCGTCCAGCCGAGTTTGGTATATAGTGGTGTTGCGAGTCGGCTAGCCAGTTGTTTGAGAGCTTTTTCGGCGGGCGAGTCGGTGTCGACGAACTTTTTGAGGTCACCGAAGGCTGCGGCCATCATACCCCAGACATGTTCTTCGGTTTCATTCGTGTAGACGGACAAGAGATCGATCAGAGTGTCGCTGGTGGACTCGTCGCTGCGTACCAGAAGAGTTTGCGCTTGGATCAGCTGGGCGCGTTGGATAACCGACAGCTGACCGTCGGCGATATCCTGACACAGCCTATCGAACAATTGATGGTCGTACTGTGTGATGAAATGAGCGCTGTCGATCGTGTTCAGGTACGGTCGCGGATCTGACGAGGTGTATGAACTTGCTTCGGTCTCTAGGGTCTGCGGTGCCGCAGGGTCGCTACTGCCGAGAGGGATCGGCCATAGTCGCTCAGAAGCCTTGTGCGAGCCAATCACGAATTGTTTTTGAGATAAGGATACCGTGTCGTCACGACGTGATACCGACACCACTGGGTAACCACTGCGCGACACCCAGGCAGTCATAAATTCGCGAATTTTTTTGCCGCTGGCGCGTTCGAACTCGTCCCACAGGTTATCGCCGACAGTATTTTTGTACTGATATGTCTCGAAATATGATTTCAGTCCAGCGCGAAAGGCTTCGGCACCCAGATAGACCTGCAGCATCCGGAGCAGTCGGCCGCCTTTGGCGTAGACAATAGCCGGGTCGAATAGGGTGCTAATTTCGTCTGGATGATTGACGTCGACATGAACTGCCTGAACACCGGCCAGGCAGTCGCGCTGCAGGGCGTAGCCGCCTTCGTTGATGTTAAATTCTAACCACATATTCCATTCGGGATACAGCGCATCGACCGCGATATATTCCATGATGGTCGCGAAAGACTCGTTGAGCCACAGGTCGTCCCACCACTGCATAGTCACTAGGTTACCAAACCACTGGTGCGATAGCTCGTGACTGATCACCGTAGCGATGTATTGTTTTGACGAGATACCAGAGGTGGCTGGGTCATAGAGCAGGGCGACCTCGCGGTAGGTGATAAGCCCCCAGTTTTCCATAGCGCCGGATGAAAAATCAGGGACGGCTACATGGTCAGACTTTGGCAGTGGGTAGGGAATACCGAAGTACTCGTCGAAGAACTCGATAGTCTCACGGGCGTGCTTGAGCGCGAACTCTAGGCTGGCTGATGACTGCGCTGGCGTTGCCCAGACCGATACATCGACGCCACTATTTGTTTTCGTCGATACCGATTGCAACTCACCGACCACCAGCGCCAATAGGTAGGTACTCATACGTGGTGTGGTCTGAAATCTCGTCACCAGACGGTCGTTTGCGGCATCCTGAGTGGCTACAGGCATATTACCGAGCACCGTGACATCAGTTTCGGTTGTCACGGTCACGTCAAACGTAGCTTTGGCTTCTGGTTCGTCGACACAGGGGAAGACTTCACGGGCGTGGTGGCTCTCAAACTGAGTCATCAGCAGTTCTTTCGCGACACCGTCGTGCGTAAAGTAACAGGGGTACAGACCGTGCATTTGGTCGGTTATAGTGCCGTGGAAGCCCACGACGACAATATGATTGGTGCTGGCAGTTTGTTTGGTTTTTGTTATCAGTTCGTCGTTATCGCCGAGTGACCATTTGGCAGATGTACCGTCGATTGTCATAGAATCGATCGCTAGATCTTTGGCGTGGAGTTTGATAATACCATCGGGCGACGACCCTTTGATCGTGACAGTACCCCGAAAAGTTCGTCCCACGCGGTCAATATCGAGCGAGAGATTATATGACTCGGGCGTGAAGTAGTGAATAAGTCGATCGACAGTTTGCATACACTCTATTGTAACAAAGGTTATAATACCGATATGAAAGTGCGGACTCGGAGGATGATCGGTGTTATTTTGATCGCGTGTGCGATCGGGATTGCTATCTATCAGTCCGAGCAACCGGTCTCGAAACCGACTGGCACTAATCCGGCGCCGTCATCGCAGTCAGTGCCAGTTAGCGAGCCGATGGCGCTTACAACTCTCGATTCACTGCCAGTCAAAGGTCGTGCGCCAAAAACTGGTTACACGCGGGCAATGTTTGGTGATGGCTGGATCAGCGATGGGATATGCGACACGCGCAATGTTATCTTGCACCGCGACCTAGCGCAGGTGATTGTCAACGACAAGTGCAAGGTCATGAGTGGCGAGCTACACGATCCATATAGTGGTCAAGACGTAGCGTTTACACGCGGTGCTGGTACGAGTGATGATATCCAGATAGACCATGTGGTGGCGCTGAGTAATGCCTGGCAGACTGGCGCACAGCTACTGGCTCCCGATCGACGCGTGGCGCTCGCCAACGATCCGCTAGAGCTGCTAGCTGTTAGTGGTGCACAAAATCAAGCCAAAGCCGATGGCGACGCTGCAACCTGGCTACCCCCGAACAAATCGTTTCGCTGTCAGTACGTGGCGCGGCAGATTGCTGTGAAATCAAAATACGACCTGTGGGTGACGCCAGCGGAAAATGAAGCCATGCGGCGGATTTTAGCCGATTGCCCAAACCAGCAACTACCGGCACCTATACTCGCAGCTGGTAATAACTAGCTAGGAACGCATCGCGAAATGCATAAAAGGTGCCATTTTCGATACTGGCGCGGATATCGTCGACTAGTTTGACGATAAATTGTTCGTTGTGGATGGTTGCCAACGTATTTGCCAGTAATTCACCGCTGCGAAAGAGGTGATGCAGGTAGGCGCTGGTGTAGTTTTGGCAGGTGTAGCAAGTACAGTCGGTGTCAAATGGCGTAAAATCGGTCGCAAATTCGGCGCGCCGGATATTTACCCGGCCATACCGGGTGTAGAGTGCACCGTTTCGCCCGACTCGTGCTGGCGATACGCAGTCAAAAGTGTCGGCGCCATGTTCGATACAGGCAAAGATATCGTCTGGCTCGCTGATGCCCAGCATGTGGCGCGGCTTGTTTTCGGGTAGTTCCTGGCACATCCAGCCGGTGATCTCGCCGATTTTTTCTTTTTCTAGAGCACCGCCTAGACCATAGCCATCAAAATCCATGGCACCGAGGAACCGGGCACTTTTACGACGCAGATCTTCGTAGTTTGCGCCCTGGACAACACCGAAAAGAGCTTGGGGTGGTCGGTGAGTTCGCTCAGTATTTAGGCGTTGGTGTTCGGCTAGACTACGCTCCGCCCAAGGGTGAGTGCGCTGGTCCAGCGACTCGACTTGATAGGTATAGTCGTGGTAGAGGGTTGTCAGTTCGTCAAAAGCAAAAGTAATATCGGCACCAATACCATGCTGGATTTGCATGCTGATTTCGGGGTTGAGACGGTGTAGGCTGCCGTCCAGGTGAGACTTGAAGGTGACGCCGTCATTGTCGATGGTTGCCAGTTTGTCGCGCCGACTCTGCGGTTCGACCGGCTCTTTACCGACCATGTCGATAACTTTTTTGAAGCCAACACCCAGGCTCATGACCTGGAAGCCACCACTATCAGTAAATGTCGGCTTACCCCAGTTCATAAAGGCCTGCAGGCCACCGGCATCATCGATAATCTGATGCCCGGGGCGGAGGTATAGGTGATAGGCGTTGGCGAGGATCGCCTGGGCGCCAGTGGCGGCGAGTTGTTCGGGAGTGAGGGCTTTGAGCGTGGCTTTGGTGCCGACTGGTATAAAAGCAGGAGTCTGAATAGTGCCGTGAGGTGTATAGATAACCCCCGTCCGTGCCAGCGTGCTCGGGAGTTTTGTGCCAATTTCAAAATAGAACGGTTTGTGAGTCATCACGATAAGTATAACAGATGGGTAGATTGACACAAACAGCTATATGATATATAATATAGAGATTGAGGAGATGTACTCCTCCGAAGCTTAAGGAGATGAGATGCCGTCTTGGATGCAGTACATCATGTTCGCTATGGTGGCGATCCTCTTTGCGGGTGCGGCACGCCGTACAGTTCTCGCAGCCGTTAATCGCATTGCCGTCAGGATGGCTCAGAAAGCCTTGGACGACTACATGCACCAGGTGAACAAGATAAGAGAGGAGATCGAAGTTGACATGCTGCGCGATGCAGCGCTCAACGCTAAAATCTCTGAGTTCTGCGAAGGAATCGCTGGTGATCCGGAACGGGCATTCGCGCTCAAGGCCAACATGAACGACAGCTTTGCGTTTCTGATGGCTCTTGAAGTAGTGCGACCGCACCGCGAACAGCTAGTGAGGCTCCTCAATCAACTGAGATGCCGAGATGCTGCGGCTGGCATCGAACAGGGGACGAGCCAGCTCATGGAGACGATGACGCACAATCTTCGCCAAGCAGGCCTGGACGCGGAGTCTTACCAAAGGCTCTACAGACCGTCATGAGCTTAAGCTTCGCGCTGGGGCGGGTTAACACTCGCTCCGGCGAGAGCCTTGAATTATATCATTCAGTGTAGTAGTATAAGAACGTACATTCCGGCCGGCAGGTCGGATATTTTTGTAGAAAAAGGAGAAAAAGCTTATGGAAGATCTAAACATTAAACAGTTAGCACTTGCGCTACGCACGATTGCTGAAGAGAAGAATTTGCCCGAAGAAACAGTTATCGACGTGATCGAGCAGGCTATTGCTGCAGCATGGCGCCGCGACATCGGTGAGCGTGACCAAGACGTGCGCGCCACCCTCAACCTCAACGACGGCACAGCAAAAGTCTATGTATCGCGCGAAGTTGTCGAAGAAGTCGGCTCGGATGCTGTCGAAATCAGCCTAGACGATGCCAAAAAACTAAAAAAAGACGCCGCTCTCGGTGATATGATCGAAGACGAATACGAAGTCGTCTCGTTCGGCCGTGTGGCTGCCCAGACCGCAAAACAAGTCGTGCTGCAGCGCCTGCGCGAAGCAGAGCGCGAAGTTGTCCTGGCTGAATATGAGGACAAGGTCGGTCAAATCGTGACTGGTATTGTGAGCCGGGTTGAGCCGCGTGTCGTGCGTATCGAGCTCGGCAAAGCTATCGGTATCATGCCGCAGAGCGAGCAGATTCAGGGTGAATACTATAGTGTTGGCTCGCGTCTCAAGGTGTTGATAAAAGACATCGAACGCGATAACCGTGGCCCGCAACTGATCTTGACTCGTGGTAGCGAAGCCTTTGTGGCAAAACTATTTGAACAGGAAGTTCCAGAGATGGAGACTGGTGCCGTCGAGATCCGCGGCATTGCCCGCGAAGCTGGTCGTCGCACTAAACTGGCTGTCGCTTCGACCGTACCCGGTGTCGATCCGGTCGGCACATTTGTTGGTGGTCATGGTACGCGTGTCAATGCAGTCATGAACGAAATCGGTGATCAGGAAAAAGTCGATATTATACCGTACGACGAAAATATTGATACGTTTATCCGTAATTCATTGCAGCCAGCCGAAGTTGTCCGTGTC
Source organism: uncultured Candidatus Saccharibacteria bacterium (assembly GCA_964401035.1). GTDB lineage: Bacteria > Patescibacteriota > Saccharimonadia > Saccharimonadales > Saccharimonadaceae > Saccharimonas. The sequence continues at coordinate 56,708 of CAYNWV010000003.1, forward strand.
GAGATCGATAAAGATACCAAACACGCCAAAGTCTTTGTCAGCGAAGACCAGCAGTCGATCGCTATCGGCCGCGGCGGTCAAAACGTCCGTCTCGCTAGCCGCCTGACCGGTCACGAGCTCGATATCGAGACCGCAGTAAAACAACCAGTCGAGAAAAAAGCCAAGAAAAATATCGAAGACGATCTGTTCTCGGCTATCGAACAACAGGGACAGTAAGTATCATAGCAAACAAATTGGCACTCGTGATTGACGAGTGCCAATTTGTTTTGTACAATGGGAGTATATGTGGGTAGCTCCACTTTGGAGGATGTCAAGTATGAATGATGGTATGCATGAATTTATCTCGAAACTGACCGACAACGCGCGCGGCAGTATCCAAAATGCCGATGCAATCGCACGCGGCTATGGCAGTCCGTATATCGGTACTGAACACCTGCTGCTTGGTCTGCTAGCGCAGGGTTCGAGCGTCGGTGCAAAAGTTTTGGCCGATTCCGGCGTGACGTTGCAGCGTGCCGAGACATCCCTCGGTCTGACGCCGCAAAAACTGATCGTCAGCACAGGTATGATCGGTATGAGCGAGACAACCCTTTTGACGCTTCGGATGGGTCTGGAAATGAGCCGCGAGCTGAACCAGGACTATATGGGCACTGAGCATATTTTGTATAGTCTGCTCAAGCAAAATAACGCCCGGGCAACAGTACTACTGCGCGAACTTGGCGTTGATACCGACCATGTTGTGGCGGAGCTCGAAGACTACATGGATCGTCACGCACCACCAGAGCCGGCTGAAGTGACGGTTGAGAGTCGTCGTGGCGCACAGCGCGGTGGGGCGCTCGATGTCTATGGAATTGACCTGACCGCCAAGGCCGATGCCGGTGAACTGGATGCTATGATCGGCCGCGAAGCCGAAGTCGAGCGGCTGGTGACGGTGCTGAGCCGCCGCACAAAAAACAATCCGGTGCTGATCGGTGAGCCAGGTGTTGGGAAAACAGCAATTGTTGAAGGCTTGGCGCAGCGCATTATCCATGAAGAGGTGCCAGACCATCTGCTCGACCGTCGGGTTATTATGCTCGACATGGCCAGTATGATCGCCGGTACAAAATACCGTGGTGAGTTCGAAGAACGATTGAAAAAAGTCGTATCTGAAATCAAGCGACTCGGCAATATTATCGTGTTTATCGACGAGCTCCACCTACTGGTTGGAGCCGGTGCGGCCGAAGGTGCTATGGACGCGGCGAATATATTAAAACCAGCCCTTGCTCGGGGTGAGCTGCATATGATCGGTGCCACGACACTCGATGAATACCGGAAGCATATCGAAAAAGATACAGCACTCGAGCGCCGTTTTCAGCCGATTATTGTCAAAGAGCCGACGCTCAAAGAAACGCTGGCTATCCTAAAAGGTCTCAGAAAATATTACGAAGAGCATCACGGGGTTAATTTGACCGACGAGGTGCTGGAGTCGGCTGTCTATATGGCAGATCGCTACGTGTCAGATCGATTTATGCCCGATAAAGCCATCGATGTTATCGACGAGGCGGCGTCACTGATTCGCGTCAAAAACGGCCACAAACCGTCGAAGCAGCGCGCATTGCTGCGTGAGCTGAAGCAGCTCGAAGCCAAGATCGATGATGCTGTGGCTAGCGAAGACTTCGAGCGGGCGGCACTCTATAAGACACGCACTAGTCAGATCAATGAACAGATCGATGAAATCAAAGCCGCTCAGGGTCAATCGACACGTACCACACTGACCGATGATGATATAGCAAAAGCGATTGCGGTCATGACTCAGATACCGGTCGACAAGATCCGTACCAGTGAAGCTAAGCTGCTGACTCATCTCGAAAGTCATCTCGCGAAATACGTTATCGGTCAATCAGAGGCGGTATCCAAAGTCGCCCGCGCGATTCGCCGTTCGCGCAGCGGTGTGGCGAGCGCCAAACGACCGATCGGTAGCTTTGTGTTTATGGGTCCAACCGGCGTCGGCAAGACCGAATTAGCTCGCGTGCTCGCGCGCGAGGTATTCGGCAGTGAAAATGCGCTGATCAAAATCGACATGAGTGAGTTTGGCGAAAAACACACCACTAGCCGCTTGGTTGGTGCACCAGCGGGTTACGTCGGCTATGAAGATGGTGGCAAGCTAACGGATAAGATACGTCGGCAGCCATATAGCGTGGTGCTGTTTGATGAAATCGAAAAAGCTCATCCCGATGTCTTCCAGCTGCTCCTACAACTGCTTGAAGACGGTACGCTCACAGACGCCAAAGGCCGGCCGGTCAGCTTCCGCAACACTATCGTTATTCTGACCAGCAACCTAGGCGCTGACAAGATGATGAAAGAGTCGAATCTTGGTTTTCACGTCGTGACGGCAGCGGATGAGCGTGAGCTCGACCGCGTTCACGAACGGAACGCCCGTGCCGCCGAAGAGGCGCTCGACAAAATGATGCGACCAGAGCTCATCAACCGTTTCGATGGTATCGTGACATTTCGTGCCTTGACGCGAAAAGAAGTTGGTCGGATATTTGACAAGTTGGTCGAAGAGTTACGGCAGCGGCTCGTCGCCAAGGGTATCGGGCTGACAGTAAAGCCTGCTGCCAAGCGTCATCTGATTGATGTTGGCTACAGCGAAAAATTCGGCGCTCGCCCCCTACGGCGTGCAATCGAGGACGAAATCGAACATCGGATTGCCGAAGGAATAATCGGCGGAAAATACGAAAAAGGCGATATACTTGATGTAGGTACGCGAAAAGGGGAAATTACACTTGAACAACGACGAGAGTCAGACACGAACGTCTAATCACTACGCGCGGCGCGTTTTGTTGCCAGTGATTGTCGTGTTGACTATTTCGGCATTGGTGATTCTGTATGGCAATCGTGTCTATGACCACTTTGCGGCCGCACGGTTTTCCGCGAGTAGCGAAGTGGCGGTGATTAACCAGCGACTGAAATTGACGGGTCTCGGACACGATTTGTTCTATGCGAGTAAACCAGTGATTCAGACTGGCCAGGCATTCAACCAGAGTTGTCAAACCACTGAGCGAACTGCTGCAATACTCGGCTGTTATTTTAAACGCGATATTTTCTTGTACAACGTGACGAATCCGCAGCTCGATGGCGCCAAAGAGGTGACAGCGGCTCATGAGATGCTCCACGCCGCCTATGACCGCCTGAACGCATGGGAGCGCAGCCGTGTCGATAGTATGCTCGAAAAACAATATGAACTGGTCAAAGATCGCCCAGATATAAAAAAGCTCATGGCCTACTACGAGACAAATGAGCCAGGTGAACGTAACAACGAGCTTCACTCGATTTTAGGCACGACACTGAGCGACCTGTCGCCTGATCTCGAGAAGCACTATCAGCAGTATTTTATGGATCGTAGCAGTATTGTGGCTATGAACACCAAATACAATACAGTATTTAACGAAGTCGAAGCGCGCGCCAACGAGTTGTCACACAAGATCGATACCGAGGGCGAGCCGCTGCAGTCAGACCTAAAAGCCTACGAATCAGAGCGTACGCTGCTCGCGAGTGATATTCAGGCCTTCAATGAGCGCGCCAAAGGCGGTTACTATACCTCGAACAGCGCTTTCCAGGTCGCTCGACAAGCTCTCGTGACGCGCTCAGATCGATTAGAAGCCGAGCGAATCGCGCTCAATCAACGTGTGGCTGATTACAACGCCATGATCGCCGAGCTCAAAGACTTGTCAGTCAAAGTCGACAATCTCAATAGCAGCATCAATGGTGCCACGAGCCCAGCACCGGGCGTCTAATGGTAAAATCACGTTTGCAGCTTGTCTGCCAAAATTGTGGCGCTCGTTATCCGAAGTGGTCGGGGCGCTGCGAGAACTGTGGCGAATGGAATACGCTTGTCGAACAGGAAGTTGCCGCCGACGGTGCTTCGGCCGTAGCACGCAGTGCCAGGACGGGCAAAGTTCTCAAAGCTCAGACGATGCGCACGATCGCTGCCGAAGAGACAGCGGGACGCCTAGCGACTGGTTTTAGCGACCTGGATGTCGTGCTAGGCGGTGGTATATTGCCAGGAGGTGTGTTGCTGCTCGCTGGCCAGCCAGGGATCGGTAAAAGTACGCTACTCATGCAGGTGGCGGCGGTGGTGGCGCGTACAAAACCGGTGCTCTATGCCAGCGGCGAAGAGTCAGCCTCGCAGGTGAAGCTACGGGCGATCCGCCTAGGTGCGGACACTGGCGAATCTCTCGATTTTGTGGCAAGCACTAGTGCCGATGATATTGCGGCGACGATTCGCGCCGGCAAGCACGCGCTGGTGATTATTGACTCGATACAGACGCTCAGCCTGGCGGAAGTTGGTTCAGCACCCGGTTCGGTCAGCCAGATTACCAATTCTGCCAATGTGATTATCCGCGCCGCCAAAGAAACGGGAGCGGCGGTGATGCTCGTCGGTCATGTGACTAAAGAAGGTTCGATTGCGGGGCCAAAAGTGCTGGAGCATTTGGTCGATGTTGTATTGCAGTTCGAAGGCGACCGCTACGGCGGATTCAAGGTCGTTCGGGCGATGAAAAACCGCTATGGAGCTACGACCGAAGCCGCTATCTTCGAAATGAATGAAAAAGGTCTGGCTGTGGTCGAGAACCCCTCAGCGGCACTGCTCGAAGAGCGTCAAAACACCGATGGATCAGTGATCCTAGCAACGCTGGAAGGCAATCGGCCTATTCTGGTAGAAATTCAGGCACTTGTCAATCCGACGAGTTTCGGGTATCCTAAGAGGACAGCAAGTGGTTTCGACCTCAATCGACTGAATGTGCTGATCGCGGTATTGGAGCGACGCACAAAATTGAACTTATCGGACAAAGATATCTATATCAATGTCGTTGGTGGTTTGAAACTTGCTGATCCAGCCGCTGATCTCGCAGTGGTCATGGCCATTGCATCGGCGGCAGCTGGCCGGCGACTCGATGACGGCGTCGTCGTGTTTGGTGAGGTGGGACTAGGGGGCGAAATTCGGAGCGTCCTGGCGACCGACAAGCGTGTCAGCGAAGCCAAAAAGCTCGGCTTTACCGAAGCAATCGGCCCAGTGCCGAAACGTAAGGAATTATTTATCAAAGGAGTGAAAGATCTCCGACAAGCACTAATCGATTACCTAAAATCGTAGTCGTAGAAAGAAGAAACATGAATAACAATTTAGAATTATTGATCGTGGCAGTTACTGTCGTGATCCTGGCTGAAGTGACCTATTTACTGGCAAAACTGCCAAAAACCAGTGTCAAAGCCAAAGACCGTGCTATCCTGGTCGATACATCAGTCGTTATGGATGGCCGAATCGTCGGTGTCGCCCGCTCAGGGTTTATCGGTGGTACGCTGGTTATCCCACGGAGCGTGATCGGTGAGCTGCAGTTTCTAGCTGACAATGCCGACGCCGACAAGCGCGCTCGCGCTCGCTATGGGCTCGATGTCGTCAAAGAACTGCAAGATATGGACGACGTCAAAGTCGAGCTCCTGCAAGACGGCAGCCGCACTGAACATGGCGTCGATGAGCGCCTACTAGAGCTTGCCAAGCAGCACAATGCCGTTATCTGTACCATCGACTATAACCTCAATAAAGTTGCCGTCGTCGAAGGTATCAAAGTCCTAAATCTCAATGAGCTTGCTCAAGGCCTCCGTATGGCACACCTACCGGGTGAACACATGCGCCTCGAGCTGGTGCAAAAAGGCAATGATTCGCACCAGGCTGTCGGCTATCTGACAGATGGCACTATGGTGGTTGTCGAACAGTCGGTAGCTATGATTGGCCAAACGGTTGAAGTCGAAGTGATCCGAAGTTTGCAGACCGCTGCCGGCAAGATGATGTTTGCGAAGCGTGTTGGTGCGTCAAATCAGAAACCGCAGGCCAAAAAACCCTATGTCAAAAAAACCGACCGTCCAGCAGTAGCTCCCGCTATCGAGCAGCCACAGACTGTAGCGAAGCCACAAATTACAACGCCGAGCCAGCGCATGAACAACGCACAGCGCCCGCGCCCAAGTTTGCCGCAGCAGAACTCTCAGAACCAGAAAGCACCAAATCAAAATCAGGCGCGACCTCGCCAGAACCAACGACCGCGTCGCGTCGATCACGAAGCCAACCTCGTGAACATGATTGAGCATCAACAGTAATGTATTGCGAGTGACATAGAATAACCGCTCAGAGATGAGCGGTTATTAGTTTTCAGACAATATTATTTTGCTTTATACGTGACTGGTGCGCTGGTCGATTGGTAGTAGCCGGAGTCGGTAATTGTCGCAGTGACGGTGTGAGTGCCGGTGCTTGCCGATAGTGCTACATCCCATGTGCCAGTGGCGCTGATAGCTTTGGAACCGACTGATTGGCCATCGACAAATAGTTCGACGGTTGTTGGCGTGAACTTGCCAGCAGTGTAGGCGACGGTTGCGGTCGAGTTGTGGATTGTGACACTAGCTGACGGCTTGGCGTCGCCACATAGGTGGACATCGTCGTCGGCCTTTGGATCATAGCCATCGGGTGCCGTGATCGATTCTTGTTTGGTGACTGGATCGGTAATCTTCATGACACTGACAGTTTCTTTCGCGCCTTCTGGTGTACAGTCGGTGGCTTTTTTCTTTGAGATACGGTCAAAGATCATCGGTGTATTTGACGGCGCATTGGCTTTGTTGAAATACGATGGGTAAATATCGCCATTTATCGTCTGAATACCAGCTGGTCGCTTCCAGTAGTCGTCGGCCAGTTTATTTTGCGATTTGTACAGATCCGTGACGCCTGCCATGACCTGGTCGACCATATACATTGGGATACGTGAGTTGCCGCGACCGACGATAAGGGTCTTGTTGTCGCTATTGCCCAACCAAACGGCCATAGAGAGCGACGGTGTGTAGCCGATAGCCCACAGATCTTTTGAATACGGTTTACCGTTGATCGGTAAGTCAGTTGTGCCGGTCTTGACAGCGATTTTGATACCTTTGCCATTCATGGTGGCGAGCGAACTGGTGCCGAGCAGGCCGGAGCGCACCCGAGCGTCAGATAGAATATCGTTGACGATATAGGCTGCCTGGGGGTCAATGACTTGATTTGGTTCGGCGGCTTTGTATTTCTTTAAGATTTCGCCGTTGCTACTCTTGACCTCTAGGTAGGTTGACTGAGGTATATAGGCACCCATACGACCGAGCGAGGCGATGGCGTTGACGTGATCAACCAGGCGTAGTCCACAGCTGCCGATCGAGCTCGCGAGCCCAGCTTCGGTCTCGCCGCCGTGTGTACAGTACGATGTGTCGCCCAGGTCGCGGATCGTTTTCCAGGTCGGTTCAATACCGGCAACCTGCATGGCTTTGGCGGCAGGGATGTTACGCGATAGGTCGAGCGATGTCCGGATAGATATGTTGCCCTTGAATCCGAGGTCGGCGTTGTTCGGTGTCCAGGTGCCAAATGTCGTTTTGGTATCACTCAGAATCGAACCAGCACCCCAGTTTGGTTTGCCGTCTGGCTGTTTTTGGAACAACTGTGCGTAGACAAATGGTTTGATGGTTGAGCCGGGTGGGATGAATGACACCGCAGCGTTGTTTTCGCCGAAGCCTTCGGCCTTGTAATCCTTGCTGCCCATCATAGCGAGCAGTTGACCGGTTTGGGTGTCCTGGACAGCAGCAGCGCCGTTTTCGAAGCCGGCGTAGACTGCACAGTTGCCGCCGCACTCGGGAGACCCTAGGCGGCCGGTAAACATCTGGTTCATGGCGTCTTCCAGCTTACTCTGGACGTCCAGATCGAGTGTTGTCGTGACCGTCAACCCACCGCTGCCGACGACGGCTTTGCCGAGTTGCTGCTCCAACTGGTCTTTAACCATCAGCACGAAATGCGGGGCTTTCATATCACTGTATTGCTCGGTCGGCTGCTTGACGGTGTCCATAATCGGCACTTTTTTGGCGTCATCGGCTTCGGCCTGAGTGATATATTTCATCTCAACCATATTGTCGAGGACTTTGTGTTGGCGCTCTATTAAGGCGTCATGGCCTTCGGGCAGATAGGGGTTATAAACAGATGGGTTATTTGGGATAGCCGCTAGGAGCGCGGATTCGGCGAGCGTCAGGTCTTTGGCGGGTTTGCCGAAATATGTCTGGGCAGCTGATTCAACACCATTACGACGGCCACCATAGGGCGACTCATTGAGATAGAGTGTTAAGATCTGGTCTTTGTTGTACATCCGCTCGACTTCGATAGCCAGGATCATCTCTTTGATCTTGCGAGGAATGCCAGCTAAGCCTCGTTCCTGTGCCTGATCTGGTGGGAAGAAGACTTGTTTGACGAGCTGCTGGGTCAGTGTCGAGCCACCCTGGGTGCTGTTACCCTGTGCGTTCGATAGGAGCGCACGGGTGATACCTGTGAAACTGACACCGCCGTGTTTATAGAAATCTTTGTCCTCAATAGCCACAGTGGCTTTTTTCATTGGATCGCTGATCTGATCGCTCTTGACGACAAGGGTATAGTTACCAGTACCTTTATCTTCCCATAGTAGCTTGCCGTTGCGGTCGTAGTACTTTGTAACGGTCGTCTGGACACGCTTATCGAGTTCGCCTGGTCGGATAGCATCGAGGTCTTTGCGGTAATATGCAAACAGCGCGCCGATCAGTAGTACCAGGATGAGAATGGCGCCAGCAAACAATTTGAGCCCCATCTTGAGGCCGTCTTTTGAAAACCAGAATTTCAACTGTCGTTTCGGATTCAATATATATAGGAGTCGCTTTACCGGATGTTTCGGCAGCGTTGCTAGGTATTCGGCGCGACGACGCGCTTTGAGTTCGCGTTTGGTGCGGTGGTTTGTTACTAAATTCGAATAGACGCTAATATTGCGTTTTGTACGGCGCTTCGAAGCGGCAGCGCGTTTCTTTGCTGAACGAATAGCTCCAGAAACACCTAAGCGTTTATTGTTTTGTGTCACGTTCCCTTATTCCCATAAGCAGTATTGTGTCTCATTATAGCACCGCCTGGCGCATGTGTGCACGATTTTATGCTAAAATTACCTCTAGGATATTAGATAATAAAAGGAGCAGGTATGACGCTTTCCGAGGAACTTTCCTGGCGCGGGTTTGTCAATCAAATGACATTTGCCGACAGCACTGAATTAGATAAACAGCCGATTACCTTTTATTATGGTGTCGATCCAAGCGCACGCAGTATGCATATCGGCAACCTAGCCGGGGTTATGTTAGTCAAGCACCTGATTAATCACGGCCACAAGGGTATCGTACTGGTGGGTGGTGCAACTGGCATGATCGGCGACCCGAAGCAAGATGTCGAGCGTGACCTCAAAACTCTCGATGAGATTGCAGCGAATAAAACTGGTATTGCTGCAGATTTTCGACGCGTCCTAGAGGGTGCGGATTTTGAACTTGTCGATAACTACGATTGGTTTCAGGATATTGGCTACCTAAACTTCCTACGCGATATCGGTAAACACTTTAGTATGACTCAGCTACTCGACCGCGAGTTTGTCAAAGCTCGGATCGGTGAAGATAACGTCGGGATTAGCTATGCGGAATTTAGTTATGGCCTGATCCAGGGCTATGATTTTTTGCATCTATTTCGCACCAAAGGCGCTACGCTACAGGTCGGGGGCAGCGACCAGTGGGGCAATATGCTCAGTGGGGCGCAGATGATCAAAAAACTCGAGAGCGCCGATGCTCATGTCTGGACAGTGCCGCTCATCATCGATAAATCGACTGGCAAAAAGTTCGGCAAAAGCGAAGGCAATGCGGTGTGGCTGAACCCAGAGCTGACGAGTCCATACAAGTTCTACCAATTTTGGCTGAATACCGATGATGCGACGGCGGAAGATTTAGTGAAGATCTTTACTATGCTCGACAAAGATACGGTTGAATCACTGATCGCCGACCACCGACAAAACCCTGGCGCTCGTGCGCTCCAAAAAACCCTCGCCCGGGAAGTGACCGATCTTGTGCATGGTCGTGAGCGCCGTGAATCTGTGGAACGAGTGACAGGCGTGTTATTCGGCAATGAGAATTTTCTCAGCCTCAGCGATGGTGATATCGACGCTCTGGCCGCCGAAGTGCCAGTGGTCGGCAGGGATATCAGCATGGTATCGGATGCATTGGTGATGGCCGGTCTGTGTGCTAGCAAGAGCGAAGTGCGGCGACTGGAAGAATCGGGTGCGATCACGGTGACAAATGACGAATTTTCTGATGGCCAAAAGCTGCAAAACGATGTCGCGCTGAACGGCAATCGGACATTGATCAAAAAAGGCAAGAATTCATTTGTGCTCGTAAAATAAGGAGGTAGGTGTATGAAAAAAGTTATCGCGTTCGATGTGGATGATACGCTTGTCAAATCGAAAAACCCGTTGACTGACGAAATGCGTGACTTGCTTGCAAAGCTGCTAAAAAAATACGAAGTTGCGATTATCTCTGGTAGTCGATTTGAGATATTTCAAGTCAATATTATTGAGCCGCTCACTTCTGTGGCTGGAGACGATTTGCACCATATGCATATCTTGCCGACCTGTGGTACTCGGTATTATACCTATGATCCAGGTAAGGATGAGTGGCAGCTGGAGTATGCGGAAGATTTTACGGCTGAGCAAAAAGCAGAAATATCGGAAGCATGTGAGCGACGTGCGCGTGAAGCAGGTTTGTGGCCTGAGAATCCGCATGGTGAGGTGATTGAAGATCGATTGAGCCAGATTGCGATGTCTATGCTTGGTCAACAAGCACCAGCCGAGGCGAAATATGAATGGTACGATCAGCATAAAGAAGAAGCCTATAAATTGACCGAACAGATTGCCGAAGATTTGCCAGGTTATGAAGTGCGCTATGGTGGCACGACGACTGTTGACGTGACAAAAAAAGGCGTCGACAAAGCCTATGGTATGGAGCGTCTGCTCGAAGCGCTCGTTTTAGATAAAGACAACGTATTATTTATCGGTGATCGCTTGGAAGAAGGTGGCAATGACTTTCCGGTCAAAGCTATGGGTATCGACACGATCGATGTCAGCGGCTGGGAGGATACGCCGCATGTTGTCCGCGGTATATTAGGCGTCTCAGAGTAGTATACTAAGCTGTGTGAATCTCGCGACCAGCCTGAGCCAAATCAAAGGAGTGGGGCCAAAAACTGCCGAGCAACTGGCTCGAGCAGGCTTGTTGACAGTCGGCGATCTATTATTGTTTTTGCCGCGCAAACACGAAGATTTTTCGGGTGTGGTGCCGATCGGTGATATCCAACCGGGAAAGGCAACGATCCGGGCGCGCTGCGAATCGATTGCGACTCGAACTGTGCGCCGCGGCTTACGACTGACGACAGCAGTACTGGCCGATGACACCGGCAAACTCAACGCGGTGTGGTTCAACCAGCCCTACCGCACCCAGCAACTTGGCGGTAGCGACGAAGAGTTTTACTTTTCGGGTGAGTTTGAATTCAACTACAACCGCTACCAACTGACAAACCCTAGCGCCGAACAGGTCAAAGAGCTGCCGGTCAGCGCCGATCGCCTGCTGCCCGTTTATCATGCGCGGTATGGCCTGAAGAGTCAGGTGGTGCGCAAGATACTGACTGAGCTCAGGCCGTTGATGACCGTGCTACCTGAGACTCTGCCGCCAGCAATTATCCAGGACAACCAGTTGATGTCACGGAGCGATGCAATTCTGGCCATGCATTTTCCGCAGGCTATCGAAGATACCGTAAAAGCTCGTGAACGTCTGGGATTCGAAGAATTGTTCGAGATGCTGCTCGCTAGCCAGCTGAATAAACAGGCTAACGCTCGATTAGATGGCGTCGAAATACCGTTTGAGCAGCACATCGTCAAAGATTTTGTGGCACAACTGCCGTTTCAGCTGACGGGCGCTCAGCGCCGCGCCGCGTGGCAGATTATTCAGGATTTTGAGTCAAAAACTCCGATGAACCGGCTGCTGCAGGGTGATGTGGGTTCGGGTAAGACGATCGTAGCCGGTCTGGCGGCACGTCAGGCGGCCAGCCAAGGCGTCCAGACTGCTATCATGGCACCGACCGAGATACTGGCTTCGCAGCATGCCGCGACACTGGCCAGCTTGCTCGAGCCATTTGGCGTTACGGTTGGGTTGTTGATCGGCAGCGTCAAGGGCACGGCCAGGTCTGAGCTGTATGCGCGGATTGCAGATGGAACGGTCAATGTCGTGGTGGGGACACATGCCCTGATTCAAGATAAAGTTACGTTTCACAATCTCGGTTTTGTGGTGATCGATGAACAGCACCGGTTTGGCGTCGAACAACGCAAAAAACTGCTCGATAAAGCCCAGCGTATGCCGCATCTGCTCGCTATGACGGCGACACCGATACCGCGCAGTCTCGCCCTCACGCTCTACGGAGAGCTCGAGATTAGCGTGCTCGATGAGAAACCAGCTAATCGCAAACCGATCAAAACGCAGATTGTTTCGCCAATTTCTGCCAAAAAAGTCTACGCCCATATCGACCAAGAGATAGCAGATGGCCGCCAAGCATATGTGATCTGTAGTTTGATCGATGACAATCCCGAAAATGACATCAAAAGTGTCGAATCTGAATACAAAAAGCTCAAAAATTCCGTATTTGGTCACCGCTCGATAGGACTGCTACATGGCAAGATGAAACCAGCCGAAAAAGACGCGATCATGCACAATTTTAAAGACAAAAAATACGATATTTTAGTCAGCACGACAGTGGTCGAAGTCGGTGTCGATGTACCAAATGCTACTGTCATGATTATCGAAAATGCCGAACAGTTCGGGTTGTCGCAGCTACATCAACTGAGGGGTCGAGTCGGCCGCAGCGCGCACCAGAGCTACTGTTACCTGATGATGGGTACGACCAATAAGCCGACCGAACGCCTCCGTGAAGTTGAAAAAAGCAACGACGGTTTCTACCTAGCCGAAATCGATATGAAGCTACGAGGTCCAGGCGAAATATATGGTCGCGCGCAGCACGGTGCGCTCAATCTACAGATAGCAACGCTTGCCGATACCAAACTAATCGAACGTGCGAGTCAGGCAGCCAAAGCGTTTGTGGCTTCAGGGGACGATTTGCTACACTATAAAGAGCTAGCCGAACACGTGCAGTATTATCAACGGCTAACAACATTAAACTAGGACTTTCTCTATGTATTCTGTCGGCCCGCTTCCGCGGCAAAAGAAAAGTGGTCGCGTAATTGGCACGCACCAAAAAATCGATCGAATTGCCCGGCGCCATCTGTCGGAGTTGATCGGTATTCATGCTACATTCCCAAAGATCAAAGAGATCTTGCATTTTGAAGGCACCAAAGGTCCCGATGGGCTGAAACTGAAGAGCCCAGGTGTTGATGAGCCGCTCCATTTTATTAATCCTGATGATCCTGCTGATGGTCCGCTGATTGCCTATATGCGTGAACATAGCTCAAACCTCGAGTCAGCACTTCGAGATCGTGGCATGGTGCGGGCAGCATTTGAGGCTTCGTGGCTGGCGCACGTTATTACCGATGGCCTGACACCAGCCCATCAGGTGCCGTATCAGGAACAAGTCCAAGAGCTACTCGGCGATCAAGAAGCCGTGCGTGACAAAGTACGAGACAAAGTCCTGATAAAAGGCGCCACCAGGCGCGATACTGTCAAAAATAGCTGGCAATACTGGGGTCCAAAAGGTATATTATCGACCCATACGCTATTTGAAGCCGGCGTGGCGACGGTGACACGGGGCTACCGGTTTGCAGCCAGTTCGCCATCGACGGAGGATCTGATGGCACTCCGTGACCGGGGTTATGAGGCACTCTACATTGACCTGGTGCGAGAAGTAGCTGCTCTCGATATGTATGAAAATTTCAAACAACAAGGCTGGAATGAACGCCTCGCACGTCAAACGACTGGTGAACTCATGCCGCGAATTATCCGGGCGGTTACACTGGCTTGGTATGACGCCTATCTGCGATCCAGAGAGGATAGGTCGTCATGAATATCCGGGTCATAGCCGGTCGGTATGGTGGTCGGACGCTCGTCTGTCCGCCTGGAGATCGGACGCACCCGATGGGCGAGCGGATCCGGAATGCAGTGTTTAACTCGCTCGGCCATGATATTGAAGACGCGGTGATTCTCGACGCCTTTGCTGGCACCGGTGCGGTTGGGATCGAAGCGCTGAGTCGTGGCGCTAGAAAAGTGATCTTTATAGAGAGTGACCGAGTCGCGACCGCCGTCCTGCGTGAAAATATCGCATCACTGAGGCTCGAAGACCAGGCGAAAGTTATCGCCACCACTGTCAGTAACTGGCTCGACACAACAGAGGGTAGTTACGAGGTTATCTTTGCCGACCCTCCATACCGCTCACCTCAGACCGCGACTATCGTGCGGCTAGCCGAACGAGTCGAAGTGGGCGGGCTACTCGTTCTTTCGTGGCCAGCAAAAGAAGCGCTGCCGGAGCTATCTGGCGCGTCATTACGTTCGGACAAAAACTATGCTGATGCGCGGATTCTTATCTATACACGAGTGTCGTAATTTTTACCAAAAATATCTTGTGTAGCATTTCTGCTTATGCTAGACTAGAGGTGGATAGAGAGACCAGTGCAAAATCTCAAAACGTTTTGTTGTGGTGGACAATCGTAGTTATAGCTTTCGCTACTCGGTCTCTCTTCCGCCGAAATAAGCCCGCTTGTCGGGTCTTTATTTTTGCAGGCGGAGCTGTTGATTAGCGTGAACGCAGGCCGAACCGAGCATGAGTTTCGCTTGTTCGCTCGTCGGAAAGAGCCGCGGGCAGGCTGACTCTGGGACGGTGCAGGCTGGTTTGAGGCCATGGCATCGATCGGTGATGTCAGGGAGTGATAGATTGACAGTCTGACCACCGATAGACTGTCGTAATCGAAAAGTGTCATCTGTTAGCTCTAGCTGTTCCGTCGTCGGGCGCACTATATCCACGGATCCTCCTCATTTTGTCTAAAAAAATAGCCCCAGCGGGGCGTCTTATTCGGCTGTGTTTTTCATTAGCGTTGTCATCTCGGTTGATTATAGCGAGCGGATAAGTCCATGTAAAGTGATTGTGGTGCGGCAGAAAGGACTTGAACCTTCACATCTTACGATACTAGCTCCTAAGGCTAGCGCGTCTACCAATTCCGCCACTGCCGCGTACCACGAGTATACCAGAGGGCGAAAAATATGTGAAATCAGACACGCTTATGCTATGATATTACCAATGACAAAAGGGAGAAATGAGCATGAGTAAAGTGACGCAGTACCTGCGTGGGCATCTACTCGGTGAGGTGACGGCGAACCCGGCTGATCGGAGAGCCTGTTCAACTGACGGCGGCGTACTGGAGCAGACACCAGAACTGGTTGTCTATCCGCGAAACACCAACGATATTCGCAAAGTAGCCCGTTTTTCGTGGCAGCTGGCCGAAAAAGGCCATATTATGCCCCTAGCGGCGCGTGGTCGCGGTCAAGATACGACGGGTGGGTCTCTGACAAAAGGTGTGGTGATCGACTTGTCGCGGCACATGACCAGGATTTATGAATACGACTCAAAGCAGCGCTTGGTGCGTCTGCAGCCCGGAGCGACAGCCCGGTCTGTGACCGAAGCGTTGACTTTACAGGGTTCGGCCATCATGCCGTTTATTGATATCCCAGAATCGACCGCTGGTGGGACGATTGCCAACTATACTGCAGGTTCACTGGCGGGCAAATATGGATCGGTCGCTACAGCTACCGACAAATTAGAAGTTGTCCTGGCAAATGGTGATATATTGCAGACCGGTCGGATCTCAAAACGTGAGCTGGAGCGCAAAAAAGGCGAGCCAGGGCTCGAGGGCGATATTTACCGTGGTATCGACGGCTTGATCGAGGATAATCAGGCGGTGATTGACCTGATCGCACCGGAAGACTCTAGTGGCTACGGTGGGATTGCCTATGTCAAAGAGCGCAATGGTTCATTTGACCTGACGCCGCTGATGATCGGTTCGCAGGGCACGCTCGGTATTATTTCTGAAATGATCTTGAAAGCCGAATTTCGTAGCCTCCATACGGCTATCGCAGTACTGGTGTTTGATTCGCCCGAAAAAGCCCATGACAGCATAGATGAACTCGAGAAACTGGCGCCAGCTTACGCTGAATATTACGACGCGAGGTTGTTTGAGACGGCTATGAAAGCAGGCAAGACGTATCCATTTATGACAGATGCCAATGATGCGAAAGCGGTCGTGATCGTCGGTTTCGATGATTTTGGCGATCGCCACCGTCAAAAAGCCCTGAAAAAAGCCACAAAGGTTGCCCAAAAATTTGGCGCCGTCTGTACGACTGGCGAAGGTGTCAAAGCCCTCGAATTAGATACCGCGCGCAACGTTACTCACTATACTTCTGAATCTGATACGACGAGCAATGAGGCGCCAGATATTTTTGGACGATTCTTTATCCCAAAACTGCGTTTTGAAGATTTCTCACATGCACTGACGAGCCTAGAAAAGAGCCTACATTGCGACTTGCCACTGTCGGGATATTGTTTGAGCGGTAGCTATGCCGTCCATCCAGAGGTAGCGCTATCAAAAACCGAGGGCAAGCAGCGCATGGTCAAGCTGCTCGACGAGCTATCAAAAGTTGTTACCGAGCACGGCGGCAGCTTCATCACCGAAGGCAGCGAAGGTAGACTCAAAGCCAAGTTCGCAGCGCAAGTGCGCGATCCAGCTGTCAACCAGCTGTATAAAGACATCAAGAAAATCTGCGATCCTTACGGTATACTCGCGCCAGGAGTCAAAACCGACGACGATCTCAAGTCGATGACGAGTTTGATCCGCTAGCTAGCTTACCAGAATCTTGATAAGACCCACCAGGCACGCCGCGAGCGTGATGCCAAACAGGATTTTTCCTATAGCGGTGGTTGTTTCGGTGATAAAGAAGGCATCTGACATGTACATCGGACTTGATGATTCGCAGGTTAGTGTGTGATTTTCGCGCGAGACACTCGTGCCATTGATCTCGCCGATTGGATATTGCTCTTTGCCATCTACTGTGCGTGAGGCGATGAGAAATGCTACCGTGAGTGACGTGTCGTTCAAAATGTCGTATTCTCCTCGTTCTTTGCAACGGGCGTTTTTGTCGGCAGAATACAGTACGACTTGGGCTCTTCGACCAACAACGAGCGTCGTATCAGTCTTGTAGGTGCCTCCTGAGTATGTCTGGGATGCAATTTTGGTCAAGATGGGACTCGGCATGATGAAGCAACCGATAAGCAATAGAGCAAATAGGGAAGTGGCAACGAGGGTGGCGCCGAGACCAGGTTTTGAGTCAAGCATAGATCATATAAACTATAGCAGTATCCTATGAGTAGTTCTAGATCTTTATGGATTAAACCTCCACCCAGTGACCCTCATAGAAATACAAAAAGGTCAGACCTTTTAAGATGAAAAGTTGAGAAAAATATAAATCAAAGACGATGATGGTGTCGTTTCGAGACTTTTCATACCAATCTAAAAACCCAGGATAAGCCTGGGTTTTTAGATTGGTGGAATTTTACAACTCCGCTAGAACCTATTTTGAGGAAAAATGCTAGAAAATGCAAGGCGCAAACGGAGTGCGCCCCGCCCGATCAGACTTTTGCATATTTTTTGAGATTTCCCCCGCCGAATTTCTTTTTTGGGTTTGGAAAAAGTCTGGTCGGGCGGTTCGCTCACGCTGTTAGTGTGATATAATTACACCCATGAGTGAAACGAATAACAGAACAGTTGAAAGTTACAATGCACATATACAGGAGTATATTGACGGTACACCTCACGAGGTTTCGGGAGTTGTTAAAGATTGGCTAGATAGTTCGTTGGCAGATGTGCCAAAAGACGCACGAATTTTGGAATTTGGAAGTGCCTTTGGTCGTGATGCCGAATATCTTGCAGGGCTTGGTTACACTGTTGAGTGTACGGATGCAACACCAGCATTTGTTGATTTGTTGCAACAAAAAGGCTTTGACGCAAAAGTTCTAAATGCAATTACTGATGATTTACCACAAGGACTTGATTTTGTGTTGGCGAACGCAGTTCTGCTGCATTTTACTCGTGATGAAGCCTCGCAAGTTATTAAAAAAGTTTTTGACGTATTAAACGCAAATGGTAAATTTGCATTTACTCTAAAACAAGGTGAGGGCGAAGTTTGGTCAGAGGAAAAACTGGGTGCACCACGCTATTTCTGCTATTGGACAGAACCACAAATTCGTGAAGTGCTGGAAAGCACTGGTTTTGGCGATATTGATATCAGTGGCGACAAAGCAACTGCAAACTCAACGTGGCTACAAATCGTAGCAAAGAAAGATATTGTTCGTGGATAGTAAAGATAGATTTAAGCTCATTCCTGCCGTATACCTTTTACTTCGTAATAAAGATAATATTTTGCTGTTGCGCAGAGCTAATACTGGATATCAAGATGGAACGTATAGCCTTATAGCTGGGCATTTAGACGGAGATGAGCTTGGAACCGAGGGTATGATACGAGAAGCTAAAGAAGAGGCGGGCATCACAGTTCTCGCAAAAGACTTAAAACTTGTTCACACTGCTCACCGTCTTGGTAGAAATCAAGTAGGACAAGAGAGAGTTGATTTGTTTTTTGAGACGACGAGGTGGGAGGGCAAAATTGTAAACAATGAGCCTGAGAAGTGCGACGACTTGTCATGGTTTGACGTTAACAACCTACCACACCAAATGTTGCCTTTTATACAATTGGTAGTTGAAGATATTAAAAATGGCATAAACTACTCAGAGTACACAGAAGAACCAAAATAATCTTTCTGTATTTTCTGGCGAACCGCCCGACCAGACTTTTTCCAAACCCAAAAAAGAAATTCGGCGGGGGAAATCTCAAAAAATATGCAAAAGTCTGATCGGGCGGGGCGCACTCCGTTTGCGCCTTGCATTTTCTAGCATTTTTCCTCAAAATAGGTTCTAGCGGAGTTGTAAAATTCCACCAAGAACGAACTTTTCGGGAAATTTGAGCGCATTTGCGCTCTTTTTTCTTGGGTTTTGCGGAGCAAATCCCAGATGTTTTCAGGGGGGAGAAAAGAATTTGGGGCAGCCGTAGGCTGCGCCTTTTTTGCCGCCATTGGCGGTTTTGATGTAAAATAGAACTGCACACAATCAAATCGGTATAGCTTTTTGTATGGGCTTAAATAGCCGTCTCGTACAATTTGGTTATACCGGATTGTGTGCAACGAGGCGGCTATTTAAGTTGAGGGGGTACAACTATGGAAACAATACGGAAGTTTTACATCTATGCTCGCAAGAGTACAGATGTTGAGGACAAACAGGTTTTATCTATTGAGGCGCAGTTGGTGGAGCTGCGAGAGCATGCCAAGCGTGAGGGCTTGCATATTGCCACCGAATTTATCGAGAAAAAATCAGCCAAGACAACAGGTCGCCCTATTTTCGGCAAACTACTCGCCGAAATTGAGAAAAACGGCGGTAATATACTCGCTTGGCACCCCGATCGCCTTGCACGCAATAGCGTGGACGGTGGGCAGATTATTCACTTACTAGACAGCGGCAAACTAGGAACGCTCAAATTTCCGTCTTTCTGGTTTGAAAACACCAGTCAAGGCAAGTTTATGCTATCTATCGCTTTTGGTCAGTCCAAATATTATGTGGACAATTTGAGCGAAAACACCAAACGAGGTTTGCGCCAAAAAGTGCGGCGTGGCGAATACCCCAGCCACGCCCCGATTGGCTACATAAATGATGTTCGTAGTAAAAAGGTTATTGTAAACAAACGGCTTACGCCTGTTGTTGTAGCCGCTTTTGAACTGTACGCACAAGGCAACCAGACACTTGAAAGTGTTGCTGTTTTTATGAAGTCTAAAGGCATTACTACTAAAAGCGGCAAACAACTGACGAAAGACCAGATAAAGCGGATTCTAGTTAATCCGTTTTACTACGGACATTTTCGCTACTGTGGCGAGGTGTACGAGGGGAAACACAAAGCAATTATTGAAAAACGACTGTTTGACCGAGTGCAAACAGTGATTACCAGGCGTTGCCACCCGCAAAAAGGCGCAACTGCGCCGCAGGTGTTTTGCGGTCTGCTGACTTGTGCAACTTGTACTATGGCGATAACTGCCGAAAAAAAGATAAAGCACCAGAAAAACGGCAACACGCACGAATATATTTATTACCGTTGCACAAGAAAGCACAAAACTATTGCTTGCAAAGAGCCACCAGTTACCGAGCCAGAACTAGCAGCGCAGTTGTCGGACATCTTGCAGGGCTACGCCCTGCCTGAGAGTTGGGCAACGACACTAGGCAAAATGTTAGACGAGGACGAACGCAAAGCTGAGCAGTCGGCTAGTGTGTTTGTGGCTAACGCACAAACACCCCTCGCGAACTTGCAAGGCAAGTTACAGCGACTTTTGGACGGCTATTTAGACCAAGATATTGACCAAGCGACCTACCGAACCAAACAGAGCGAACTAATGTCCGAGAAAAAGTCGCTGGAGGAG
Source organism: uncultured Candidatus Saccharibacteria bacterium (assembly GCA_964401035.1). Lineage (GTDB taxonomy): Bacteria > Patescibacteriota > Saccharimonadia > Saccharimonadales > Saccharimonadaceae > Saccharimonas. The sequence continues at coordinate 77,121 of CAYNWV010000003.1, forward strand.
CAAGTCGGCAAACTGACGCTTGCTAGCAAGAGTTGGGTTGAACCTATGCGCCAATGGCTCAAACAAGCCGTTTCTCTCTGTGAAATTGCAAAAAGTGGAAGTTATGCGGACATTAAACACGCTTTTCTTGAAATGGACGGGTTGAACCTGTTTTTGAATTCCAAAAAGGCGCAGCCTACGGCTGCCCCAAATTCTTTTCTCCCCCCTGAAAACATCTGGGATTTGCTCCGCAAAACCCAAGAAAAAAGAGCGCAAATGCGCTCAAATTTCCCGAAAAGTTCGTTCTTGGTGCGGATAAGAGGACTTGAACCTCCACGAACTTGCGTTCACTAGCACCTGAAGCTAGCGCGTCTACCAATTCCGCCACATCCGCATAACTTTGCAAAGTGCATTGGGAGTTTATCGTCATCCTTGGACATATTGTGAAACTTTTTAGGCGGAATTGGTAGACATGTCTACTCATTTTTGGGCGGTGCTCCGCACCGACCCGTCACATCCGCATAGCTATATATTCTACTGATGGCGGGGGCGCATGTAAAGTCCCAACGGTTGACAGAACTAGAATAGTTAGTAAAATGCAGATCACGGCCTGCAACTTCCCAGTAGGTCTATCGCACAATACGCCAAAGGTGGCGTAGAAATGAGTTACGATGTCCGGAGTACAAGAATTAGACGGACGTATCCGACAAGCTGCCAAGGCTCTCGAGGGCACAGACTACACATCTGTTGTCAAGCGGTGTCGAGACAGCTTGCTGACTCGCAGCGGTATCAGCCGTGAGGAGCGTCGAGTTCTCGATGCAGCCTACACGCGGCTGATCGCCGCCCTCCACAGGCTCACTGGTCGCGTCGTGAACCTCGTCAACCTGATTAGGATGACGGTGAGAGACACCATGAGCGACCGACCGCGACTGGCTCGAGAGTTCTGCGGCCAGCTCGAGCTCGAAGCTGGAACGAGTCGTCTGCCACAGGGGTACTCGAGTCTCCCGTGACAGGTCGGTGTGCGATTCCGGGGCGGAGTGGAGAGCGCGGCAGCCAGCCGCGCGCCACTCCGTCCTGGAACAACCCAGAGAAATCATATTCATCTTGACAAAATAGAGATATACGATAAAATATATTTTATCTCTGCGCAACCCCGCCAGAGATCAGACAACCCAGAGCCAACGCAGGCTCGGGAAGGATAACAATGTCAGTATTGGCAGTCCCGGCACAGAGCGCTCCGTCGGATGTCGTCGGTCGCATCGTCAACTTCGCCCACAGCCTGCTCCGCAAGGGGCGGGTCGCAAACAAGTGGGAGAAGCAGAAGGTGCACGGCATGATCGGCATCTACCAGGGCGCTCGTCGACGCGGTGGCCTCGGCCACGAGGAAGCCCGCGAGATCGCCGGCACCGTCGCCCAGAAGGGCAGGGTGAAGAGGCTCTTCGACGACCTGATCGATCGAGCGCGCGCCATGGCGAATCATCCCTCGATCGGCCACCGACGCGGTCGACGCGACCCCAACCAGGGGCGTCGCGCCATCTGCGCCATCTGACAGCAACCGGAGCGGTGTGGGTGGCAGGACAGTGATGCCCGCCCCCACCCGCTTCGGCGGAACAGTTTTTTACCACCTCTTCGATAGAGGTGGTTTTGTTATACTGGAACTATATGCAGGACACTCGAAACGTTATCGATACATACAAAGGTCAACCGATCGAAATGATTGTCGCGGATCTGGATGCAAAGGCGACTGGGCTCGAGATTGCGATCGAAAACCTAGCACGCGACTTCAACATGGGCACAATTGTTCGCAGCGCCAACGCATTTGGTGTGCGCACCATCCATGTGATAGGCCGGAAACAATGGAACAAACGCGGCGCCATGATGACCGACAAATATCTAGAGGTCAGATACTACGCCACTACTGATGAATTTATGGCTGCAATAGAAGGCAAGCTGCTGGTAGCGGTCGATAATGTTGCGCAAAGTATCGCGCTATCTGACGCCACGCTACCTCAAAATAGCGTCTTGCTATTTGGCGCCGAAGGACCGGGCATATCCGACGATTTATTGACGCGCGCTCACGAAATAGTCGCTATCGAGCAGTTCGGTAGTACGCGCAGCCTCAATGTCGGCGTGGCGGCGGGTATCGCTATGTACGCATGGCTGCAGCGAAACCACCTCAAAATGCCCATGCTTGCAAAACAGAGATAATAGTGCGAAAATAACAGATACTATGGCATCGCTCTCATCTGAATCGTACAAAGGCGCTCGCGACTGGTATCCCGAAGACATGCGCCTGCGCGAATATATTTTTCGTACCTGGCGAAAAGTTGTCAAAAGCTACGGGTACGAGGCCTACGATGCACCGCTGCTCGAGCCACTCGAAGTCTACGCTGCCAAAAGTGGCCAAGAACTTGTCAACGAGCAGACCTATCAGTTTACCGACCGCGGTGATCGCCGGGTGGCTATACGCCCCGAGATGACACCCAGTGTCAGTCGCATGATTGCGGCGCGTCGCCAAGAAACCGCCATGCCAGCCCGTTGGTACAATATCGCTCAGTTTATGCGCTACGAACGCCCACAGCGTGGTCGTGAACGTGAGTTTTGGCAGCTCAATGCCGATATATTCGGTTGTGATGGTGCTGCCGCCGAGGCTGAAATTATCGCCATGGGCGACAAGATTCTGAGGAGTTTTGGTGCCAAGGACGATATGTACCTGATACGTGTCAACAACCGCAAAGTTATTAACTTCATGATGGCGCATTATCTGGGGCTCGACGCGGTTCAGGCGCAGCTGATGATCAAACTGTTTGACCGCAAGAACAAGATCGCACCCGAAGCTTTTCGTGACCAAGCCGTCGATATTTTTGGTGACGACATGGCGAAACCTGGTTTGCAAAAAATCGCACAGCTGCTGGCCGCCAAAACAATGGCCGATCTGCCCGAAAGTATCCGTGATTCCGAAGCTGTCCGCGAAGTCCAAGATCTATTCACACAGCTCGAGCGCGCAGGAGTAAAAAACGCGATTTTCGATATCACACTCATGCGTGGCTTGGACTATTATACTGGCACGGTATTTGAATTTTTCGATACACATCCGGAAAATAACCGAGCGCTCTTTGGAGGCGGCCGCTACGACGGTCTGGTCGGATTATTTGGCGCCGAACCTGTCAGTGCTGTCGGTTTTGCGCCAGGGCTAACGATGACGCAGCTGTTTCTAGAGACCCATGGCCTACTGCCGAAATTTCGTTCGACGACCGATATCTACATGATTGTCCTAGGTGACACCATGCGCGGTGCTTTGAAAGTTGCCGACGAACTGCGCCAAAACGGCGTCAATATCGAGATCGATCTGACTGAGCGAAAGATAGATAAGCAGCTAAAGACAGCGATAAAAAAGAATATCCCGTACCTCCTATTTGTTGGCGAAGATGAACTGAAAAATGAACGATATCCACTGAAAAATACTGTCTCGAGCGAAGAGCAAAAACTCAGTCTGGAGCGCATCATCAGCACCGTCAAAGATCGTCGAAAAAACGGCCGTCGTGATGACGACGATGCAGCATTTGACTTGTCTGATCTGAAATAACGCTCATGCTATTGACCGAACGCTCCCATACCTGCCATAGTAGTAGGCAATGAAAAGGCGCGCCAACCAGGGTTTTACTATCGTCGAGCTCCTTGTCGTGATCGTCGTGATTGCGATTGTGACGGGTATCACAGTGGTTCTTTATATGAATGCGCAGCAACAGGCGCGGGATGTCCAGATACGTGATGCCAGCGGAAAGATTTCCGAAGCAGTCGCGCTCTGGATGGCAAATCACAATGGCGAACGACCTAACGGTGGTGTGATTGCGGGAAATAGCTTATCGGGCGACAACTGTGTAACAGGCAATGTCGGCTTCACGGCCTATAACGTCAAGGCAATTAGCCCAGCAAATTATGGCTGCACCGTCGGAGATGCGTTAGTAGCGGGTGGTTACCTATCAAATACATTTTTCTCCAAGCTGCCCGCTGACGCAGCGGTCGATGACCTGACGGAGCACCTATTCATCTCGTATAGCTGTAACGGCTCTGCATTTGGGACAAATGATACAAAAGTATTTATTATCATGTACGCACTTGAGTCGCCGACTGCTGCCGAGAGTGCTACTGCTGCGGATATTCAGACAAAGTGCGGACAGCCAAATTACCGCGACATCTGGAATATGCACGGCACTGTCGTTATGCCGTACAGCCCAGCTCCGTAGTGTTAGCGGCACAGAGAGACCATCTGGTATAATCAGTAGTCATGAAATCTACTGTCAAAAAACTATCAGATACTCGCGTCCAGTTGACGATTACTGTCGATATCCAAGAACTAGCAGCCGCTCGTCAAGTTGCACTTGTTCGTCTAGCGAGAAATATCAGCGTACCTGGTTTTCGTAAAGGCCATGTGCCGGCTAGTGTTGCCGTGAAGCATGTCAACGCGGCAGCGCTCGAGGATGAGGCACTGAACGCTGCGCTATCAAAAGCCGTGGCCGACGCTTTTACGAAAGAAGATATCATGCCGCTGGAGCGCCCTGATGTCCAGGTCAAAAAATACGTCCCTGACCAAGAACTCGAATTCACCGCCGAAGCCGAGATTTTGCCGCCGGTCAAGCTGGGTGACTATACCAAACTCAAAGTCGTGCGCCCAGAAATCTCTGTCGATAAATCAGATATCGACGATGTGATCGAGCGAATTCGGAGTAGTTTTACAGACAAGAAAGCCGTCACGCGTGCCGCCAAACTAGGCGATGAAGCGGTGATCGACTTTGTCGGCAAAAAAGATGACAAAGCGTTTGACGGTGGCACGGGCAATGACTATCCGCTGGTACTCGGTTCGGGCTCGTTTATCCCTGGTTTCGAAGAAGCCGTGGTCGGCCACAAGCCGGGTGAGATATTTGACGTGCCGCTGACATTCCCAAAGAATTATCAATCGAAAGATCTAGCTGGCCAGAAAGTCGTGTTTACGGTCACGCTACAAAAAGTCAATGAGGTGACGCTGCCCGAAGCTAACGACGAGCTGGCGGCCAAAGCTGGTGACTTTACATCGATAAAAGACCTACGTGCGGACATCAAGCGCGAACTGCTGGCGCAAAAGCAGCGTGAAGCCGACGATACGGTTCGTGACGACTTGGTAGGGCAATTAGTCGAAAAAAGCAAAGTGCCCGCACCGCAACTGCTGATCGACGACCAAATCCGTTCGATCGAAACCGACATGCGGCAAAATTTGATGTACCAGGGGCTGACGCTCGAACAATATATCCAAAATAAAGGTTTTGCATCCGAAGACGAATGGAAGGAAAAAGAAGTCACGTCAGCCGCTACGCGCCGCGTTCAGGCTGGTCTAGCACTCAACGAAGTGTCAAAACAGGAAAAGATCTTTCCAACCGATGAGCAAATTGCCGCTCGCGTGGCGATGTACCGCCAGCAGTACGCCAACAACCCCGACATGGCCAAGCGATTTGATGAACCAGAGATCCAGCGCGATATCGCCAATCGTCTTGCCACTGAGATGACGGTCGATCGGCTACTTGAGCTAAATAGCAAATAACCATGCTCCTAAAAAATGCAAAAGCCCCGTCATCCCGACGAGGCTTTTTGCCTACTAGTCGGAGACGGGGCGGGCGCTACCCCCTGGGGTAGCGCAGGTACTCCCTTTCGGGGAGTGGTGCTGTGTCGACTTCGACCGGCTCGCCGTTGGCGGCGAGGGCAGGGGTCGACTTGGTCGCCTCAACTAGCGAGGTGGTGTTTACCACGATTAACCCAATACATTAGCTCCTCACACAGCAAGACAAGAGCGGTGAGGGCCAGTGAGAGCATACCGATAGATATGATGACACCTCCGAACGCAACAGCGAATTTCTTGATAGGCTCCGAGCTAGGGGTGCTGGGCATCAGAATGGGCCATCCATTCCACCAGTCTTGCAGGAACGCGAAGACAAAGTAGACGGCCAGTGCCATGACTGGTGACCAAACCACGATCAATCGGGAGCGCCTTGTGGAAAAGATGCGAGACACGGTCACTCCTTTCCTTGAGTGTAGGGGGGTGTCTTATATATTATTATAACAAAGAAATAGCAAAAAGTCAATACCACACAAATCAAATTAGGATAGATATTAGCACTCGACTTGCATGAGTGCTAATATCGCGGTACAATTGGCGTATGAAACCACATGATTACCTAGTCCCGAATGTGATTGTAAAAACCCGTGATGGTGAGCGTGGCTATGATATCTATTCGCGCTTGCTCGAAGACCGGATTATCTTCCTAGATGAAGAGGTCAACGAGCAGACAGCTAGTGTTATCGTGGCTCAGTTGATTCATCTCGCGAACGAAGATCCAAAAAAAGATATCGCGCTGTATATCAACAGCCCGGGTGGCAGTGTCTATGATGGCCTGGCGATCTATGACACCATGAACTATATCGCACCAGATGTCGCGACTTATGGGATTGGTCTGCAGGCCAGCATGGGGGCATTTCTCCTCAGTAGCGGCGCAAAAGGCAAACGCTTCGCCCTGCCGAACGCGCGGATCATGATTCACCAGCCGTCCAGTGGCACCCAGGGCAAGGTGACTGACCAGGAAATCACACTCAAAGAAGCCCTAGCGCTGAAAGACAAACTAGCCGAGATCTTGGCCAAAAACACTGGTCAAAAGCTGGCTAAAGTTAAAACCGACATGGAGCGTGACTTCTGGATGAGTTCCGAGGACGCCAAAGCTTACGGTATCGTTGACGCGGTTATCAAAAAAGCCTAAAAACAGCCTTGACACTAGGCCAGTAATTCTTCATACTAGGAAGTAATGAAGATAGTATAACGTGGGTCGATAGGACACTACGCCTTGGCGTGGCGTTTTTGGTGTCTGGAACCCTCGCTAGTGTACGCTTCGGCGCCAACTGGGAGACATGGCTACTGGAGTGGTCGTGACGTCGAAACTACTAACCACTAAACAAGCAGGGAGATTTACATGGCGACTAAAAAAGCTACCCCGCAGACGACGCGCGTCTTTTTCACAGATGACGACACGGCGCTTGCAATGCCAAATCTCATCGAGCACCAGAAGGAGTCATGGAAAGACTTCGTCGAGACTGGCCTCAGTGAGATTTTTGCAGAACTAAACCCAATCGAAGACTATACGGGTCAGAAATTGGAGCTTCGTTTCAAGGATTATGCATTCCAGGAACCGAAAAATACCGAGCAGTTTGCAAAAGAAAACAATATCACCTTTGACGCACCGCTACTCGTCAATGTCGAATTGACCAATAAAACAACTGGCGAAGTCAAAGAGCAAGAAATCTACCTGGGTGACTACCCATGGATGACCGATCGCAGCACATTTATCATCAACGGTACTGAGCGCGTGGTTGTCTCGCAGCTGATCCGTTCGGCCGGCGTGTTCTTCACGGCTGACCGCACCGGTGGCCGTAACTTATATGGTGCAAAATTGATCCCAGGCCGCGGCGCGTGGCTCGAATTCGAGACCGCTGCCAATGGTGCTATCTATGTCAAAATCGATCGCCGCCGCAAAATCGCCGTCACGACACTGCTGCGCGCACTTGGCCACAGCAAAGTCGGCGAGATCAAAGAACTATTCAAAGATGTCGATACTGGTGACACCAAATATATCGATGCAACGCTCGAAAAAGACCCGGCGCACGGTGTCAACGAAGCCCTGATTGAGGTTTATCGCCGTCTGCGCCCAGGAGACCTGGCGACCGTCGACAACGCTCGTCAGATGATTGAGCGCATGTTCTTCGATTTCAAGCGTTTTGACTACAGTCGGGTTGGCCGCTACAAGTTAAACCAACGCCTCGGTCTCGATGTCGCCAACACGACCGAAAATCGTACCTTCCAGGTGTCTGATCTGGTGGCGATTATCCGCGAAATCATCCGCCTGAACAACACTCAGGAAGATGCCGATGATATCGATGCTTTGTCAAATCGTCGTGTCAAACTGGTCGGCGAGCTGGTGGCTCGCCAATTCCGCGTTGGCATGCTCCGTATGCAGCGCAACGCCATGGATCGTATGAGCATGAGCGACCTCTCGAGTGTCACGCCATCTCAGCTCATCAACGCCCGTCCGGTTGTCGCCGCAGTGCGCGAGTTCTTCGCAAGTTCGCAGCTCTCCCAGCTGCTCGACGAAGTCAACCCGCTTTCGGAGCTCTCTCACAAACGCCGTCTCAGCTCGATGGGTCCTGGTGGTCTGTCGCGCGAGCGTGCCGGATTTGACGTCCGCGATGCACACCCAACTCACTATGGCCGTATCTGTGCCGTAGAAACTCCAGAGGGTGCCAATATTGGTCTAGTGCTCAACCTCGCGAGCTATGCTCGTATCAACGAATACGGGTTTCTAGAAACACCATACCGCAAAGTTCAAAACGGCAAAGTTACTGACGAAGTTGTCTATCTAGATGCTGCGCAGGAAATTACCGAAGTGATCGCCGATGCCGGTGCCGAACTCGACAAAGATGGTAAATTTGTGCTATCGCGCGTGTCTGCTCGCAAGTTCTTGAGGCCAGGCCAGGTTGACGCCAAAGAAGTTACTTACATGGACGCTGCTCACGAGCAGATTCTCGGATCAACAGCCGCACTTGTGCCGTTTATCGAGAAAAACCGTATCGACCGCTCATTGACTGGTTCGAACATGCAGCGCCAGGCTGTCCCATTACTGCAGACTGAAGCGCCAACTGTCGGTACTGGTATCGAGGGTATTTCAGCTCGCGATTCGAGCCAATTGGTGGTTGCCGCCGCTGATGGCGAAGTTGTCCGCGCCGATGGCGATGTCGTCGAAGTCAAATACAAAGACGGCGTCAGCCGCTACGAACCAATTCACTTTGCAAAATCAAACGATGATCGTTCGATCAACCAAAAAGTTGTCGTCACTCGTGGCGATAAGGTCAAAAAAGGCGATGTACTGATCGAAGGCGCCAGTATTAAAGATGGCGAACTGGCACTCGGTAAAGACCTATTGGTGGCATTTATGCCGTGGGCTGGCTACAACATGGACGACGCTATCGTCCTCAGCCGCCGCATGGTCGAAGATGACACGCTGACGAGTATCAATATCAAGGACTACAATGTTGAAGTCCGCGAGACCAAGCTCGGTCCAGAAATCGTCACCCGAGATATCCCAAATGTCAGTGAAGAATCACTGCGCCACCTCGATGAAAACGGTATTGTGCAAGTCGGTAGCGAAGTCAAAGCCGGTGACGTACTGGTCGGTAAGATTACACCAAAAGGTGAGCAAGAACTCAGTTCAGAAGAGCGACTGTTGCGCGCGATCTTCGGTGAAAAAGCCAAAGATGTTCGCGATACCAGCCAGCGCATGAATAATGCCGGCGGCGGTAAAGTCGTTGGTGTCAAGATCTTCTCTCGCGAGAACGGTCACGAACTGAAAGCCGGTGTCCTGATGCAAATCCAAATCTTTGTGGCACAACTCCGTAAGATCTCGGTTGGCGACAAGCTAGCCGGCCGCCACGGTAACAAGGGCGTGGTAGCGCGTATTATGCCGGTCGAAGATATGCCATATATGGCCGACGGAACACCTGTCGATATCGTCTTGAACCCGCTCGGTGTGCCAAGCCGTATGAACCTCGGTCAGCTGTTCGAAACACACCTGGGCATGGCCGCGAAAGCTCTCGGCTACAAAGTTGCCACACCGCCATTTAACGGCGTGCCGATGGAAACAATCCAAAGCGAACTGAAAAAAGCCGGTTTTGCCGAGGATGGCAAGAGCCAGCTATTTGACGGTCGCAGCGGTGAAGCCTTTGAAGAGCGCACCACTGTTGGTGTCATGCACATGATCAAGCTCCACCACATGGTGAGCGACAAGATTCATGCCCGTTCAACTGGTCCATACACCATGGTGACGCAACAGCCACTGGGCGGTAAAGCCCAGAACGGTGGTCAGCGCTTCGGTGAGATGGAGGTGTGGGCACTCGAGGCATACGGTGCGGCGACAACGCTCCAGGAAATGTTGACGGTCAAGTCCGACGATGTGTATGGACGCGCCAAAGCTTACGAATCAATCATCAAAGACGATGTGATCACTGGTCCGAAATTGCCAGAAAGCTTCAACGTCCTCGTCAAGGAGCTCCAGGGTCTCGGTCTACGCGTTGACTTGGTCGACGAAGGCCAGGAAATCGATGCTGAAAAAGTTATCGAAGCCGCTGGTCCCGAAGACAAGACGATTCCAGCCGGTGATTTCGGTGACGAGATCGAAACTGTGCTCGATGAATCTGACGAACTGGGTGATATCGACGACGAAGACGGTGTCGAGATCCGCGAGATCGACGATGGCGGCCAAATCGCTGACGTCCCCGAAGAATACGATGAACTATACGAAGAGATAACCACTAAAGAAGATGAGGAGGAGGCGTAAGATGTCACGAGTTGTCCAAACCAACAGTATCGCAGACTTTGACGCCGTTCGCCTGGCTGTGGCGAGTCCCGAAGATATCCTGAAATGGAGCTACGGTGAAGTCACAAAGCCAGAAACGATCAACTATCGAACTCAGAAGCCTGAGCGCGACGGTCTGTTTTGCGAGCGAATTTTCGGTCCAGTGAAGGATATCAATCCCCATGACAGCAAACTAAAGGGCGTTCGTTCCCGCGAAGCTGCTGTCGACAAGAACGGCGAATTGGTCACAAAATCAATCGTCCGCCGCGAGCGCATGGGTCATATCAATCTGGCGGCTCCAGTCGCACATATCTGGTTTATGCGTGGCACGCCAAGCGCCATGAGTTTGCTGCTTGGCATTACCGTCCGCAACCTCGAGCGTATTGCTTACTTTGCGACCTATGTTATCTTGAAAGTTGATGCTGCCAAGCGCGATCAGATGCTGGCCGACCTCGAGGCTGAAACTGAAGCTGGTCGGGTAGCGATAAAAATGCGCTACGAGCGTGATGCCAGTGCCGAAGGTGCTGATGTCAAGGCTCTGGCCGAAGCTCAGAGCAAAGAAATCGAAGAGCTTGAGAGCACTTATGCACTCAAGAAGAGTCAACTCGAAAGCTTGCAAAAGGGCGCTCTGATGAACGAGAGCGACTACCGCAATCTACCAGAAGAATACGAAGAACTCGTGACGGTTGGCATGGGCGGCACTGCGCTTAAAGCCCTACTCGATGAGATTGATCTCGCGACACTGATTGCTGAACTGTCAAAAGAAGTCGAGACCGCCAAAGGCCAACGTGAAAAGAAGCTCTTGAAGCGCCTCAAGGTGCTCGAAGGTATGCTGGCTGCTGGTATCAAACCATCAAGTCTCTGCCTGACAGTTCTGCCAGTTATTCCTCCAGATCTACGCCCAATGGTGCAGCTAACTGGTGGACGATTCGCGACTAGTGACCTCAACGACCTGTATCGCCGCGTCATCAACCGCAATAATCGCCTGAAAAAGCTGATTGACCTCAATGCTCCAGAGGTGATCCGTCGCAACGAAATGCGCATGCTCCAGGAAGCTGTCGACTCGCTCGTCGATAACTCGGCGGCTCGTGGTGGTCGTGCGGTCAATGCAACTGGTGGCCGACGTCGTCTCAAGAGTATTTCAGATATGCTCAAAGGCAAGCAAGGTCGCTTCCGTCAAAACCTGCTCGGTAAACGTGTCGACTACTCGGGTCGTTCAGTTATCGTGGTTGGTCCAAAACTGAAGATTCACCAGTGTGGTCTGCCAAAACAAATGGCACTCGAACTGTTTAAGCCATTTGTTATTAGCTGGTTAATTCGCAATGAATATGCGCACAACATCCGTTCGGCGACCCGTTTGATCGAAGCTGGCGAAGCTGTGGTCTGGGACGCACTTGACTCGTGTATTGAGGGTAAGTACGTACTCTTGAACCGTGCACCATCGCTGCACCGTCTATCGATTCAGGCCTTCCAGCCAGTACTCGTCGAAGGTAAAGCGATCCAACTACATCCACTCGTGGCAACTGGCTTTAACGCTGACTACGACGGCGACCAGATGGCTGTTCACTTGCCGCTATCAGATGACGCACAGCGCGAAGCTCGCGAACTAATGAGCGCCACAAATAACCTCTTGAAGCCCGCTGACGGTAGCCCAGTACTCAATATCAACCAGGATATTGTGCTGGGTAACTACTATTTGACCTATGAGAAGCCATCAGCACAAACTGACCACGTTCAGACTTTTGCGTCGAGTCGTGATGCTGAACTAGCCTACGATATGGGCAAATTGCAACTGCAAAGCCCGATCCGTATCCGCGCGAAGGGTGAAATTCGCAATACGACACTCGGCCGCGTCTTCTTCAACGAGATCCTGCCCGAAGATTTCCCCTACAACAACAATATTCAGAATAAAAAAGAGCTAAAAAAAGTTTTGGCTCAGATCTTCGAAAAATATGGTGCTGAAGAAACTGCCGCTATCGCTGACCGTATGAAAGGCCTAGCGTTTCGCTTCGCTACAACTTCGGCGGTATCGACCAGTATGACTGACTATATTAGCTTCGAAGAGATTGCAAACTTTGTCGCCGAAGGTGATGCCCGCGAGGCAGTCGTCTCAGAGCAGTATGACGACGGTCTAATTACCGAAGACGAACGCTACACCCTGACTGTCAACAACTGGCGCAGTGTTGACAAAAAAGTCGAAGATTTCCTAAAGGGCAAACTTGCCGTTATGGATACCAGTGTTGCGACTATGGTCAACTCTGGCGCCCGCGGTAATGTGACAAACGTCAAGCTGGCGAGCGCTATGATCGGTATTCAGGTGGATGCCAACAACCGTGAAATTGAGCTGCCAATTCGGTCGAGCTTTAAGAAGGGTCTATCGAGCCTGGAAGCTTTTGTGGCCACGCGTGGTTCGCGCAAGGGTCTCATCGACACGGCTCTCAAGACTGCGGACTCAGGTTATCTGACACGCCGCTTGGTCGATGTTAGCCAGGATGTCTTTAGTGTTGAAGATACCGAAGGTGATGACGAAGGTTACACCATCTACCGCTCAGAGAGTGATATCACGATGATCGCCTTTGGTAACCGCTTATTTGGCCGCTACACGGCTCAGGATATCCCAGGTCATGTCAAGCGCGATGTGTTGATCACCCGCGAAATGGCCGATAAGATTGAAGCCGATGAATCAATCAAAGAGGTGAAGATCCAATCGATTCTGTCGACTAACAACCTCAATGGTATCCCTCGCAAGAGTTACGGTATCGATATGGCAACTGGTCATCTGATCGCCAATGCTGAACCAGTCGGTGTTATTGCCGCCCAATCAGTCGGTGAACCAGGCACACAGTTGACGCTCAAGACCTTCCACAACTCTGGTGTGGCCGGTGGTGATATCACGACGGGTCTGCCGCGTGTTGAAGAGCTGTTTGAGGCTCGCTCACCAAAGGGTCAAGCCTACATTTCTGAAGTATCGGGAACGGTCGACACCTGGGAAGACGGCAAAAAGTACATTGTCCAAGTCACGCCAAGTTCTGGTCATGTTGAGCGTTTGCCACTCGATGGCCGCAAGCCAACCCTAAAAGCTGGTTCCGAGGTTAAGACTGGTGACGTCATCGCCGAAGTGAAGAAGGGCGAAAGCCCGCTCTTTGCACCATTCGATGGCGTTATCGAGTTCACTGACGATACAGTCGTCATTGCCGCTAACGCGAATGGCCCAGTTCGCTACGAAGTGCCAGGTACGGCACAGCTGGTGGTGAAACCTGGTGATACGGTTGATGCCGGTGATCGCCTGACGACAGGATCATTGAATCTACATGATCTGATGCGACTCAAGGGTACAGAGGCCACACAGCGCTATATCATCAACGAAGTGCTCGGAATCTACGCTGCACAAGGTCAAGACGTTGCCGACAAGCACCTCGAGATCATCGTGCGGCAGATGTTTAGCCGGGTACAGGTTGAAGACCCAGGTGACAGCACCTTTGTCATGGGTGATATCGTCAGTAAGGCCAGTGTGGTCGATGCCAATCGCGCCTTGGTCGCTGAGGGTAAAACACCTGCACAATACACGCAGCTGCTACTCGGTATCACGAAAGTCTCGATCTGGAGCGACAGCTGGCTATCGGCCGCTTCCTTCCAGGACACGACTCGTGTGCTGATCAACGCCGCTACCAGTGGTCGCGCCGACCACCTCCGTGGCCTGAAAGAAAACGTGATTATCGGGCGTAAGATTCCGGTAGGCACGGGCGCACGCACGGGTCACGTGGAGAGCGATGAAATCGACGGCAGTGAAGATTTCGCCGATGTCGATAGTATCGCCGAAGACGTAGAGTTAGCTGCTTAGTTTAGCTACTCATTGCAATAAAATCGCTCCCTAGATGGGAGCGATTTTTGTAGCATCAATTTCCGTCGTTTATTGAGCTTTGACGGTGCTATTAGCGCCCGTCGTCGTGTCAAAACATGACTCGCCAGCATAGGCATTTTTTAGATCGGTCGTCGTGTAGTCTGTGCAGGCCAAGATTTGCTGAGTGCCCTTAAAGAAATGCCATTGTTTATCAGGGGTCTGATAATACAGGATTTTAGCTCCAGTACCATAATCACCACCATCCGTAATACTGCCAGCTGTGGCCTCGGCGGTCTTGTAATTCGCAGTTTTGCTATCCGCAGTCTTGTCGAGAACAAAGTAGCCAGAGCCGCCCACTTTATTTTCAGCTGGGAGCAGCGTATAAAACGGCTGAGCTTCTTTTGCCCGAGCGGTATAATCGCTCATATTGGCGCAACTCACAGAGATACTATGATTGCCGGCCGGATTGTTGGCAGTTTTTGTAACCGTCGCGCGGCAGACCACGTCCTTGTGAGCGTAGTCGACGTACTGCATCTCCTCTGCGCTTACTGGAGCTGTCTTCTCGTACGGATTGCGATTCGTAAAACCCTTTTCGGTCAGTACTTTTGTGATATTTGCGAGATCGACTGGAGATTGCGTCGCTGCGGCGGATTTTTGGATGTTTAAGACTTTTTCACCCGGAGCGCTCACATAAAAATCGTAGCCAGCGAGCTTGAGAGGCTGCGTCATCTGTTTTTCTAGAGTGACCGTCGTGCCATCAAAAACTTTTTTGATATCATCGATCACAGACTGAGCGGTGAGACTGGCGACAACTGGCTTTTGCGTGGTAGCCACATCGGGTTGCGGCGTTTGCTTGGTGCTGCCGTTGACAAATGACATGACGGTATATGTTGCGACAGCTGCCATACCAGCGACAAAGAGGAAGAGCACGGTGACGAGAATTGGGTTAGACCGCTTTGGTTCGTCGTGACTGCCTGGTCTCGTCGTCGCTACCGACTCTTCATGGTTCACTGCTGATGGCTGCGCCGTATCTGGGCTGACAGCTGATTCTTCTGACGGTTTTTTCTTGAACATGGGAATCTCCTTATGCTTACTAGTAGTGTACTCTATCGGACAACAAAATCTCAACTGCTCTCGACAAATCTATTGCAATTTGGTATAATTCCAGATGAGTTTCCTCTTCTGGAGCCGGACGTGCTATGAATGTGTACACACCGATGGACCGCCAGGGGAAAGACGCGGCGAGGAATTGCTGAATCCAACCCGCACATAGACCCGTTTTTTCTTGTGGTCTCAACATTTTTTAATATGACAATAAAGGATTTTACGTGCCAACAATCAATCAGTTGATTCGCAAACCACGCCAAACCGCTGACAAGAAGTCAAAGTCGCCGGCTCTTGGTCGTATCCACAATGCGCTCAAAGTCCGTTACTACGACCAGGATGCACCGCTCAAGCGTGGCGTCTGTGTCAAAGTAACGACGAAAACCCCTAAAAAGCCAAACTCAGCACTTCGCAAAGTCGCTCGTGTTCGCTTGACTAATGGCCAGGAAGTCTGGGCATATATCGGCGGCGAAGGCCACAACCTGCAGGAGCACGCCGTTGTCTTGGTACGCGGTGGACGTGTGCCGGATCTTCCGGGTGTTCGTTACCATATCGTTCGTGGTGCGCTCGACCTTCAGGGTGTCGCCAAACGTCAGCAAGGCCGTAGCAAATACGGCACAAAGAAGGCGGAGAAATAAGCTATGCCACGAAAAGTTACAAAGAAGCTACAGCGCGTGGTCAAACCTGACCGCAAATACCAGAGTGTACTGGTACAGCGTCTGATTAATAAATCGATGCTCGATGGTAAAAAACTAGTCGCCGAACGTGCCGTCTACGGTGCGCTCGAGCAAGCGGCCAAGACGCTAAAGAGTGAAGATCCGCTCGAAGTATTCGAACGCGCGCTGAAAAACGTGAGCCCGAACTTTGAAGTCAAATCTCGCCGTGTCGGCGGTGCCAACTACCAGATTCCGTTCCCAGTTCAGGGACATCGTCAGCTCCATTATGCGTTTACGTGGCTCGTACAGAGTGCGCGTGCTCGTAACGGCATGCCATACGAAAAGCGCCTGGCGCTCGAAATTGTTGATGCCTACAACGAATCAGGTAGTGCCTTCAAGAAAAAAGAAGACACCCACCGCATGGCCGAAGCCAACCGCGCCTTTGCGCACTTTGCTCGCGGCTAATTGCAAGTATCTGCTACATAAAACGCTCGGTTTCGCCGAGCGTTTTTGGTCGTAATTTACCGAGACAAAGCCAGTTGCTATAATAGCTATGTATGATAATGAGGTTTCTTGCATAATGACTCTGACAAACCACCTGATGACTGGCGCTATGATTGCTCTGGTTGCCAAACAGCCGTTTTTGGCAATACCTCTAGCGTTTATGTCGCACTTTGCACTCGATGCTTTGCCGCACTATGGCGACCCGGGACACGGTGAGAGTGAGTATGAAGCCAGGCGGCGCGTCTGGGCGGTGCGAGTGATCGACTTTGCGATTGGCGGTATGTTTTTTTACTATCTGATTGACCAACAGATGTATTTTGTGGCGTTTTGTGCGCTTGTGGCTTTTATCCCTGATATGGTGTGGATCCATCGTTATATCCGGCAGCGCTACTGGGGTGACGTTGGCCTACGTAATCGTTTTTCGCGGTTTCATGAACATATTCAACGCGAATCACAGTGGGGGATTGTCGTTGAGGTAGTGTTTGGCGTCATGATGGTGTTCTTTTTGTCAAAACTTATGGTATAAACTACTTGCATAAGCACTATAGGTAGCGGTATAGTGGAAATAAATGAGGGGAAACACAAACATGGGGACACGGGACTAGTATGACGAAGTGGCGATATTTACGTGACTGTGAATCGCCACCCCCGCACTATCCACCACCTGAACTTTGCGCACTGTTAGTGCGAGATCATCTCGGTCGGCCATCTGTCGTCGATCGGTTGCCGACGCCGCTTGATGAGCGAGGGATTCCAGATATCCATACGATGCTTGCCCGGGTTGCCGAGACACTTGATCGAACATACGAACTACCTCATCAGACAAATGTGCATCATCTCATCCATAGCCGAACCCGTTGCGCGGCGGATCCTGATCTGCAGGCATTTCGTGATGCGACAGTGTTACAAGCGAACATGCCCGTTCAGATGCATAACCTCATACATGGCCTCTATGAAGAGCCAGAGTTGCCACCCATGGAGGATATTCGGCAATTTAATCGTGAATATGCCTCTATGGCTCATGCCCATGAACTCGGTCGCAAAGCGGTGCGCTATCGACGTATAAGTCATGATATTATGGAATTCGCCCGTACGTTACCTCTGAGTGAGCGAGTGGGTGAGCGCGATCGATCCAGACGGATAGGGCAACTTGCTACAGTCAATGAAGCGCTATTCTGGAGAATCCTAGATGAAGCACCAGATTCGCGTATGAGGGTCTTGCCGCGAAAAGACGAGCTATTTGCGGTGTCTACAGGGGACGCAGTCACACTGCTTGGCAAGCAAGGTGCCGGCACTTTCTTGGACGTTCGTCGAACAGCACAAGAGTTAATATACAAGCTAGGTGTCGACCAAAACCATAGGTATCAAGACCCTAGTGAAACTACAGCTGCGTAGCTAGTATTTCGCGCTATCCTCTGATATAATTGCGTCTAAGGCGCTATTTTTTATGGCGAAAATTTTTAACTAAAGATAAGAGAGACGAAACTCCTATGGCAGCAACCAAAGATATTAAACTAAAAGATATCCGCAATGTCGGTATTATTGCCCATATCGACGCTGGCAAGACGACCACGACCGAAGGTATTTTGTACCGCACTGGTATTAACCACAAAATCGGTGAAGTCCGCGGCGCCAACGGCGACAGCGCAACCACTGACTGGATGGCACAGGAGAAAGAGCGCGGTATCACTATTACGTCTGCTGCCGTGACGTGTTTTTGGAAGGGCTGTCAGATTAATATCATTGACACCCCAGGACATATTGACTTTACAGCCGAAGTGGAGCGCTCATTGCGCGTGCTTGACGGTGCTGTCACTATCTTTGACGGCAAAATGGGTGTCGAGGCACAGTCAGAGACTGTCTGGCGCCAGGCCAACAAATATGGTGTGCCCCGTGTTTGTTTCATCAACAAGATCAACCAAACTGGTGGTGATTTTTACAAATCTCTCGAAAGTATCCACTCGCGTCTCTCGAAAAATGCTTTCCCGATCCATCTACCAATTGGCTTTGAAAAAGACATCAACGGTGTTGTTGACCTGGTTGACATGAAAGCCTATACCTACAAGGATTTCACCGACCACGAACTAACCGTCGGTGAAATCCCAGCTGACATGGTTGAAAAAGCCAAGAATGCTCGTAGCCTGCTGGTTGAAAATGCTGTCGAAGCTGACGATGAACTGATGATGAAGTTTTTCGAAGGTGGCGAAGATGCAATCACGACTGACGAACTGAAGGCTGCGCTGCGTAAGCGCGTTCTCGCCGGCGACTTCTTCCTGGTGAGTGGTGGCGATGGTCGCGGTGTTATCGTCGAAAAGCTACTGGATGTGATGAAAGACTATTTGCCTAGTCCAGTTGACGTCGAAGCCGTTTGGGGTAAAAACCCAAAGACCGGTGATCAAATTAGCCGTAAACCCGACGAAAAAGAGCCAATGGCCGCTCTGGCCTTCAAGATCGCAACTGACCCATTTGTCGGTAAGCTGATCTTTATCCGCGTGTATTCAGGTGTGCTGAACGCTGGTAGCTACGTCCTCAATACGACGACTGGCGACAAAGAGCGTATCGGGCGTATCGTCCGTATGCACGCCGACAAGCGTGAAGATATCGATAAGATTGAAGCTGGCGATATTGCAGCGGTGGTCGGTCTCAAGAGTACCTTTACGGGTGATACGTTGACTGATGTTGCGCATCCAATCGCTCTCGAAAGTATCACCTTCCCAGATCCACCAGTCTCGATCGCGGTCGAACCAAAATCAAAAGCTGACCAGGAAAAGATGGGTATTGCCCTGCAGCGCCTGGCTGAAGAAGACCCAACCTTTCGTATTCACACCGATGACGAGACCGGTCAAACGATCATGTCGGGTATGGGCGAGTTGCATCTCGATATCTTGATCGACCGTATGAAACGCGAATTTAGCGTCGAAGCTAATATCGGTGAACCGCAAGTTGCTTTCCGTGAGACAATCAAAGGCTCGAGCCAAGTCCAGGGTAAGCACGCTAAGCAATCTGGTGGACGTGGCCAATACGGTGATGTCTGGGTGCGGTTTGAGCCGAATGAGCCAGGCAAGGGCTTCGAATTCTTTGATGAGATCAAGGGTGGCGTGGTTCCTCAGGAATACCGCGGTCCAGTCCAAAAGGGCATCAAAGAAACCCTCGAAGGTGGTGTTATCGCTGGCTACCCAGTGGTCGATATCAAAGCGACACTCTATGACGGTAGCTACCACGATGTTGACTCATCTGAACTGGCCTTTAGTCTTGCAGGTGCAATTGCAGCTC
Organism: uncultured Candidatus Saccharibacteria bacterium; assembly: GCA_964401035.1. Lineage (GTDB taxonomy): Bacteria > Patescibacteriota > Saccharimonadia > Saccharimonadales > Saccharimonadaceae > Saccharimonas. The sequence goes on from CAYNWV010000003.1 coordinate 96,902, forward strand.
GCGAAGGTATCAAACAAGCCAATCCGATACTGCTCGAGCCAGTCATGCATGTCGAAGTGACGACCCCCGAGGAATTCATGGGCGATATCATCGGTGACCTCAATAGCCGTCGTGGTCGTATCGAATCGATGGATGATCTGATGGCTGGCGCCAAACTGATCAAAGCTGTGGTGCCGCTGGCCAGCATGTTTGGCTACACTGGCGACCTGCGCAGTATGAGCCAAGGTCGTGCCGCGAGCACCATGGAGCTGGCACACTACGAAGAAGTCCCGCCGAACGTCGCGCAGGAGATTATCTCAAAACGATCGAAGTAAAGGGTTATACAAACGAGAATACCGGTCACTGCGTGACCGGTATTCTGTAGGAAAATGCAGCCATAAGCATGATGTGCGCTACAATACAAACAGATGAAAAACCTAAAACCTATCAGTAGCGAGCCAGTTCTCTATGTGTTGATTGCGGTGCTGGCGACCGGAGCGGCGCTCAGTATCGCCCTGACGAGCGACCCACGCTGGATGCACTGGCACTTTAGTCGGCTCGGTGAAGGTGGGCATATTTCGTCGTATATCTTTAATGCGACGCTCTTTGTGGCCGGGCTGGTGATCGCGGAATTTACCAGGCGTCTTAGCCGCGACCTGACGATTATCGGCGCCTCGCGGCGTGTTCTCGACCGTACAACGCGCATCGCTCAGTGGTGTCTCTATGGTTCCGCTATCTGTCTGATCGGTGTGGCGCTCTTTCCATTTGACCAGTTTCCGATCGTCCATAATATCTTTGGCTACTCGATGACCGTCCTATTTGCGGGCATGGCGTCGTTTCTCGTGGTGTCATTTCCGATCTTTAGCTGGCGCTTTACGGTCGCAACCTACGCGTTCATGCTGTGTCTTGCGCTCATGTTCGGCTACTACTTTATGACTGGTCAGCGCGGACTGCCACTTATTTACATAGAGATGCTCGGTATCGGCTTCTTTTTTATCTGGATGATCATGTTGGTGCGCAGTATTCGGATTCACAATCGGCCAAAATAGGCTCCAAAAAAGCAAACTTTAAGCTACGTTCCTTAGACTGCTAGTATGGAACCAAAGCAAAAAGTATTTATCATTATAGGCAGCATCGCGGTTCTTGCTGCCGCAGCTATCGGTGGAGCTGTGCTCTTGCAAGGTAGTGGAAATAATCAACCGAGTCAGGCTATGTCGAGTACGACATCAACGGCCGTCACGCCGTCAGCAGCGACTACATCGAACGCTGCGCCAGCAACCACCGCGACAACACCGTCGGCTTATAAAGACGGTACGTATACCAGTGCATTTTCGTACATGGTACCGCACGGCGTTCGCAACAGTATCAACGTGTCGCTGACGGTATCTGGCGGCATCATTACTGATGTCAAGACCGACAATTCCTACTCTGATCGCGAGTCGAGTATGTATGTCGGTGGTTTTGAGAGTGCCGTATCGAGCGACGCCAAAAATCAACTACTGGCCGACTACAACCCCAGCCGTATCGGTGGCGCCAGCCTGACAACCGAGGCTTTTGCGGGTGCAGTTAACGCAATACGCAGCCAGGCGACAAGCTAGCTCAGGGTTTGCCCGCAGACAGTTGCACGATACGTCAGTACATAGTATGCTAAGCACTAGCAACATATAACACAAAAAATGGATACAAAACGTAAATTATTTCTCGTCATTGGTGCAAGCGCTATTATTGCGACATCCACACTAGGTGGTTATGTCTTATATGCAAAAAAAGACGTTCAAATAGTTGCACGCAATGATCCACCCGTGTCGCTGAACACGACCGACATCATAGCCCCGTACGAAATCGTCAATACCGATGATGCGGAGAGCGAAACAGAAACCGAAACAAAACCAGCACCTGATCCCACACCTGTGGCGAGGACCCCCGCTCCGACGCCTGTTGCTACTCCAAAGCCTGTCGTTAAACCTACGCCTACTCCGACGCCTGCACCAACTCCGACTCCGACGCCTACGCCACCTCCCACTCCGACTCCGACGCCACCTCCAACCCCGACATACGTTTACAAAAATGGGCAATACTCGACAACGGTGACATATAGCAACAATCACACGGGCAATAACACGATCACGGTAATTTTTGCTATCACCAACGACGTCGTCACTGGCTATTCAAATAGTCACACGGTAACAGATTCAAAATCACAGCTTTACGTCGATAATTTCAATGCCGGAATTGGATCGCTGACAGTCAATAAGCCTATGGCAACGATTAGCGCCAGTCGTGTCGGCGGTGCCAGTCTGACGACAAACGCCTTTAATAGCGCACTGGCGACAATTCGCGCTCGCGCCAAAGCCTAGTGCTGTCAGTGTATACTGATAGGCAGCATGACGCAGGCATTATTTGAATTTGACAGTATCGGTTCGCGTTTTTGGATAGAGCGGCTGGACGACAGCGCGATCGATCGCAAGACGCAGGCGCAGATTGTCGCTTATGCCGAGCGTATTGACGATACGTATTCACGGTTCAAGCCAACATCGCTTATCTCGAAATTGGCACGTACGGGTACTGTCAAACATCCCTCTGTCGAACTACGGTCTATGCTCGATTATGCACGCCGGATGCACCAGGCAAGTGAGGGTGTTTTTAATATTACAGTCGCGGGAGTACTGCATCAGATGGGCTACGGTGACCCAGAGTATGGCGACGAGGTACTGCGCGACCCATGGCAGGTTATTACGTGGAGCAAAGACGAGCTCCGTGTTCCGCCTGGGTTGATGCTTGATTTTGGTGGTTTCGGCAAAGGTTGGATGATCGATGAGATGGCGGCTATTTTGCGCCGAAACGGTATCGAACAGTTCATTGTTAACGGCGGCGGCGACTTATTTGTACAGCACTGTGAGCCAGTCGAATTCTTTTTGGAAAACCCGCATAATCCTGGGTACTCGCTCCAGAGCGTCTTTATCCAGCATGGCGCACTGGCTGGGAGCGATACTGTCAAACGCAGCTGGCAAACCGAGGAGGGTGCGAAAAAGCATCATATTATCGATCCTGCAACCAGTGATTCGAGCGATAGCGGTATCACTGCGAGCTACGTGATCGCACCAACAGCACTGCTGGCCGATACACTGGCCACGATTATTATTGTACGTCCAGATCTCGCATCAAAACTCGAGCAAGCATTCGGCGTCAAGACGCTTTTGATCGAGTAGCGACACCTACCAGTCGAATTCTTCGGCGAGGATTTGCTGGGGCTTCACGCCCATGTTTTTCAATACCTCGGTCAGATCATGCACAAATGATTGCGGCCCACAGAGATAGTACGTGTACTGATCGGGCGCCTCAATATACTTGCGGAGCAGACGTTCGTCGATATGGCCTAGTTCATCACCGGGCTTGACGGCAATCTCGCGGCTATAGACCGCAATACAGCGCTCACCCATAATCGCTTTGATATTCGGTACCAAAACAGCCGACCTGTAGGTGCGATTAGCCGCGAAGAGCAGCTGTGGGCGAACAGTCGACTCATCAAGCACGCGCTGGGCAAACGGCGTGACACCTATGCCGCCCGCCAGATAAACAACGGGGGTCGTATCCTCACTCGCCAGGTCGCTCATAAATGAACCGTAGGATCCCGCCAGCGACACGACTGTGCCGGGCGCGAGTGTCGTTAGATACCGAGTATATGAACCAAAGACTCGATAATCGAGCCATAATTCGCCATTTTCTTTGTAGTGATAGGCGACAGTAAAGGGGTGATCTTCGCTAATCAAGCCGACTTTTAGATAGACATACTGACCGAGTCGGGGTTTGAGCCGGGACACACCGGCCGGGCGCACGATCATTAAGTAGTCTTCATCGGTTGTCTGAACATGAGACAGAACAGTGTACTTTTTTCGATCGAGGTTCAGCCAGCCACTCAGGCGAATCAGCGTAAATAACGCAAAGAGGCCGACGATAGCAAAGTAGTAGCCGCGGACGACCGGCTGCGCCAGAAATTGGCTTCCGATTTGCGGTACATGTAAGAGCGCAAAGGGCAGGCTAATATACGCAAAATAATGGATATATTTCCATGGCCGAAAGCCTAATTTGCCGCGTAGCAAGATACTCGTCACCCAAACAAAGATGATGATCATAAACGCGATCCGCCCTAGCGTTACCGCTCGCTCAAACTCCGTCCCAACATGGGGTATGAGCGTGTAGAGGACAGATTCGCCGTAGCTATAGATAACTAGCAGCGGATGCAGTAAAAAAGCCGTTGAACCCCATTTGCCAAGTGTTTTGTGGATTTTCAGCACAGGCGCGATATCTTTGAACACGACGCCGATAACACTGCGGGCGCCCAGCATGTACATCCAGAGGAGGAGTAAAACGCCGATATAACCGATAATCGCGCTACTATAGAGCACGATCGAGCTTGTCGAGATGACTGGCGGTAGCCGTACGATCAGGAATATCGGCAAACAACTCACGACTATCAGAGGCCACAGAAACCGTCGTCGTATCGTCTCGTTCATTATACGTATAAGTATAAGCTATTTCTGCTGAAAATTACCTTAGTGATAGAAGATTTATTTGATTTCGCAGTATAAAAAAATCGGCAGTCGCCGATATGTATATAAATGTGTTGGTGTCGAGGCCGGCGGTGCAAAACACACCGCCGGCCCCATGGGTCTACTGCCAGTCGTAGGTGGACCAGCTGATCCCAGACCAGAAGCAGGCCGCCTCTGACCATACGCCCGTGCCGGCGTTGCGCCACGGCCCGTAGCTGTATGAACCGTCGTTGCAGTAGACGAGCGCCCGCACCCATGTGATGCCGAACGGGTAGCCGTTGCACTTCACGCCGCCCCAAAAGATGGAGCGGTAGAAGCGACAGCCGCCGTAGTCCACTTGCGGGAGGCTGGGGGCGATGTGCTTCTCAGGCGCCACGTTCGCGGAGATGGTGACGGTGCCGGGCGGGTTCGCGGCTTGAGCTGGTGCCGCCGAGCCGAAGAGCGGCAGCAACAGACTGAGCGTGATCGCCAGGCTGATGAGGAGCTTCTTCATGGATCTACCTTTCGGTCGTGTCGAGGATCCGACAGTGTCAGACGACGGGGTTGTCGCAGACAATAGATATATTAACATAAAAACACCATTTGCTCAATAGTCATTACACGGGTAGTAGTAGGCGACACTCTTTACACAAGATGCAATTTCCCATATAATCGATTTCATACGCTTTGGCGCGTGTCACCACTGTAAAATTGCGAGAGTAATTTTAGGGTGTCCGAAGCCCGCGTCTAAAGATATAACTAAACTAAAGTAGGAGAAATACTACATGGCAAACTTTGACCGAAGCAAGCCTCACGTCAACGTCGGCACGATGGGCCACGTCGACCACGGTAAAACCACTCTCACCGCAGCTATCACCACGGTGTTGGCAAAAAAGCTGCCAAGTGACGTCAACAAGCCGGTTGCGTATGACCAGATCGACAACGCACCAGAAGAGAAAGCTCGTGGTATCACGATCGCAACCTCTCACCAGGAATACGAATCACCAAAGCGCCACTATGCGCACGTTGACATGCCAGGCCACGCCGATTATGTCAAAAACATGATCACCGGTGCTGCTCAGATCGACGGTGCTGTGCTCGTGGTTGCCGCAAATGATGGTCCACTGCCACAGACCCGCGAACACGTGCTACTCGCTCACCAAGTCGGTGTGCCAAAGATCCTGGTCTTCCTCAACAAGATGGACTTGGCTGACCCAGAACTCGTCGAATTGGTCGAGATGGATGTTCGCGAACTACTCACAAAGAACGGTTACGATGGAGACAACGCCCCAATTATCAAGGGTTCTGCCACCAAAGCTATCGAGGGTGACGCTGCGAGCGAACAAGCTATCATGGATCTCGTTGATGCCATGGACGCTTGGGTTGACGAACCAGTTCGTGACCTGGACAAGCCATTCCTGATGCCTATCGAGGATGTTTTCTCAATCAAGGGTCGTGGTACCGTGGCAACTGGTCGTATTGAGACCGGTGTTGTGAACGTCAACGATGCTGTCGAAATCGTCGGTATCAAACCGACTCAGACATCTGTCGTGACTGGTATCGAGGCCTTCAAAAAGAGCCTCGATCGTGGCCAAGCAGGTGACAACGCTGGACTATTGCTCCGTGGTATCGAGCGCGAGCAAATCGAGCGCGGTCAGGTTATCGTCAAACCAGGTACTCTGACACCTCACACCGAATTTGAAGCCGAAGTCTATATCCTCAAAAAAGAGGAAGGTGGCCGTCATACGCCATTTGCAAAGGGCTACAAACCACAGTTCTACTTCCGTACAACGGATGTAACTGGCGAAGTTGAACTGCCTGCTGACAAAGAAATGGTCATGCCAGGCGACCAAATCACCTTCAAGGTCAAGCTACTTGCTCCGATCGCTATGGATCAGGGTCAAGACTTTGCCATCCGCGAAGGCGGCCGCACCGTTGGTGCTGGTGTCGTCACAAAGATCGTCAAATAGCTTACTAGCGTATCTACAGACAGTCCTCATATCTGAGGGCTGTTTGTTTTACTATAAAAACCTTGCACTGCTAAAAGTATAGGTGTACAGTGGAGCATTATCTTGGGTAGGCTAGAGGTATGTGATAATTACCGACTAATCACGGAGGAAATACAATGGTTACAAATGCACCTCGTCGTCGCCGGCCTAAGCATAATAATGAGCCAATACCAAGCGAACCCGTGTCTGATATACCATCGGCCATGGCTAAGCGCGCAATTGATGAACTGCAGCTTCCCGAGCTAGACTCGATAGAGGGTATGTACGAGGACGTACGACGATACCTGAAGTCTCGCGTCATTGGCCAAGACGAGGCGATTGACGCTGTTATAGCCGCGCTCGATCGTCAGCATGCACGCACAGATGAGAGGCCGATCGCTAGTATGCTATTCCTAGGCCCAACTGGGGTAGGTAAGACAGAGGTTGCAAAGGCTTTAGTGGCTGCTTTTGCAGCTGAAGGTATGACCTCAAACCTTGTAACAATAGATTGCACGTCGCTCGCTAATAACCATACGGCTCAACCCTACCTGCTTGGCTCACCAGCCGGATATGTTGGCTATAAAGATCCGCCAATTTTAGCGGGCACTAACTTTGCAGCGCCGTATAGTAACGGAGTGACAGTGTTACTCATTGATGAGGTCGAAAAAGCTGATACAAATCTGCACAAAGTACTCATGCCACTCTTAGACGAAGGCAGGGTTCGGCTGATGTCGGGTGACGAAACATCATTTGCGAACACTATCGTCATTGCAACGAGCAACGTTGGCGCAGCTGAAATGAATTCACTCCTCTCTGATAGGCTAGGCTTTTCTGTCAAACCGAGCGATTCGACGCCACCCCGAAAAGAAGTTGATATAGCCGCTAAGCGTGGACTAAAAGAGCATTTCAAGCACATGCCCGAGTTTCTCGGCCGCTTCGGTGAGCCAGTCGTTTTTCAACCCCATACTGAGGCGACATTGATAGCCGTCTTTGATAGTCTCATCACGAAAAAGAATGCAGTGCTGCGTACGCGAAGTGGTATAGAGGTGGCCGTCAGCGAGGCGGCCAGGGGAATAATAGTTGCTGACGCTTTGAGACAGAACCACCTTGGCGCGCGACCCGTTGTACATGGAATTGATAACCGAATTTTTAGTGCCCTCGGAAGGTATATCGGATCAGGCCATGTGTCGCAAGGCTGTCGGATGCACGTCAGGCACGCAAGCGAGCTTGCCTCCGGGGTGCGAGCTAACCCAACAAGCGATTTCGTGTATTTTATTGAAAAAGACGAGTCACTACTGTTGAGATCCGATGAGCCAGATAAGATAGAGGAACCTGAGTCGATGAGCGCCGAAGCTGAATAGCGGTAGCCTGACGGGGCTGGCGAACATCAGATCGGCGTCATTGACTGATACCTACTCACCTGTTATTGTACTAACACACAACAAATCGTTCCGAGAACTCGGTCTGCCGTGAGAAGATACGTCGCCGACAGAGGTTACGGAACACAAGCAAGAAAGGATTTTTTTGATGGCAGAAGCCAAGAAAGATGAAGGCCTGCGAATTCGTATTCGCCTAAAAGCCTATGACCACAAGGTCATTGACCAATCAGCTAAACAAATTATCGACACAGCACTGCGCACCGGTGCGAGTATCGCTGGTCCCGTGCCACTGCCAACCCGCCGCTCTAGCTACACCGTAGTCAAGAGCCCGCATGTCTACAAAATGGGCGGTGAAACTTTCGAAATGCGCGTCCACAAGCGCCTGATCGATATCACCAACGCAACGCCAAAGACGATCGATAGTTTGCAAAACCTCAGCCTGCCGGCTGGTGTCGATGCAGAAATTCGTATGTAATTTGCCTCAAAACTCAAAAAACCGCCGGCAATCGGCGGTTTTTTGTATAGTATTGAACCTATTTCTTCTTTGGTACTACCAAACTGTCGTCGGAATTTTGCGCGTCAATTTGGTCATACATACGCTGAACTTTGTCGTTAATGGTAACAACCCAGAGTCCAAGTGACAAAACGATAAACGACAGCACTGCCCAGTAAATTGTCTGGTCAGTCATGCGGAATGAGACAAATTTCGGTGTCTTTCCAACCTTGAAGCTCTTGTAGCTACCACCAGATGGTAGGCCGGCCACGCCAGTCGAACGTACTTTACGTACAGAGGTAGTGCGTTTTGCTGGAGCTTTATGAACCACGGCTTTTCGTGGAGCTGCTTTTGCTTTGACGGTTGTTTTCTTTGCTGCTGATTTCTTAGCTTGTACCATATTCCCCCTATTTGCAGTCTATTATGGCAAACTGCTGCTGGTTTTTCAAGATACTGCTTATGATATACTGCTTGTATGGCAAAAACAAAACAAAAACGACTAAAACGTTCCCTGACTGAACCTGATAGCACGTTTATCTTGAAGCTCATTCTCTATCTGATACTTGGTAGTCTCTGGCTCAAATTTGCGTCGCCACTTCACATCGGTCCAGTTGTGCTGCAGGGTATCCCACTGGGGTTATTTATCGGCGTTGTCTTCGCGAGCCGCGACAAAATCCCGATCGATCGCAAGATCGAATATACTATTTTGTTCGTCATGACCATTCTGAGCTACTTCTTACCAGCCGGCATAGTACTGTAGTCTCAAAAAGCTCAGGCACCCTGGCGCGGAACATGGTAAATCTCTTGACGAACAGAGATAAATTTGCTACGATGGTTCGGTAACTTATTACGTAATAACAACTCGTTCCTGTGTGAATCGGTAAGTCCTGTCCGGATACTGCCTGTCACCGGGGATTTTAAATGGGAGCAAAGAGGGCTATGAAAGCACTTCTCGGTACCAAAATTGGTATGACCCAAGTCATCGGTGAAGACGGTGTGGCTATTCCTGTCACATTGATCCAAGCTGGCCCTTGCACTGTCACTCAGGTTAAAACCGTCGAAACCGATGGTTATAACGCAGTGCAAGTTGGTTTTGATGAGGGTAAGAACCTGAGCAAGGCCGTTGCGGGTCACGTCAAGACCGCAGGTGTCACCCCGAAGCATATTCGGGAATTTCGTGTCGACGATCTCGGTGAGATCAAGATCGGCGATGCATGGAATGTCACAGAGTTCGAAATCGGTGACAATCTAGATGCAACAGGTATCAGCAAGGGTAAAGGTTTTGCTGGTACGATCAAACGCCACAACTTCAAACGGCATCGCAAGACGCACGGTGGCAAAGGTAACACGCGCAAACCGGGTTCGATCGGTAGCATGTACCCACAAAAAATCTTCAAGGGCAAACGTATGGCTGGCCATATGGGCAATGAGCAGGTAACGGTTCGTAACCTGTCTGTTGCGTATATTTCAGCTGACGACAACCTGATCGGCCTCAAAGGCGCTGTGCCTGGTCCGAAAAAAGGCCTGATTGTCCTCGATCTGACTACGAAAGGAGCTAAGTAATGGCTGAATCAACCACGCCAGCAAAAGCTGCCTTGCCGAAAAATGTGTTTGGTGTTGATATACCAAACCACGAGCTGCTAAAGCTCGCATATGACGCGTTTCTCGCAAACAGTCGTTTGGCAAGTGCAACAACCAAAACCCGCGGTGAAGTCTCGGGTGGTGGTAAAAAACCATGGAAGCAAAAAGGTACCGGTCGCGCTCGCTTCGGCAGCAGCCGTAACCCAATTTGGCGCCATGGTGGTATCGTTTTTGGTCCAAGCGGTGAAGAGAACTACAAGCTGAAACTGAGCACCAGCGCTAAGCGCGTGGCTGTTCGTCAAGCTTTGACGCTCGCAAACCAAGCCAAAAAGATCGAAATTAGCGACATCAAAGCATCCGGCAAGACTGCTGAGATCGCTAAATTCTTGGCTGACAAGAAACTGAGCGACAGCAAGGTGCTGCTGGTTGTCGATGAAAAGACTCCCGAACTGATGCGTGCCACAAACAATATCGAGAAAGCCCTCGTTGTCAGTGCAAAGTACCTCAGTGTCTACTATATTCTGAACGCCGACACAATCATCATGACGCCAAAAGCGCTCGAGATGGTCAAAGAATGGCTCGGAGGTGACAAGTAATGAAACTTATCTCTGTCACACCTCGCGCGACCGAAAAAGCCTATCGCTTGCTCGCGAGCCACAATACCTATGTATTTAATGTACCGCTCGGTGCCAACAAGCAAGAAATTGCCACAGCTGTCGAAGCGCAATTTGATGGCACAAAAGTATCAAATGTTACGACCACTGTGCAGGCTGGCAAATCAGTCCGCTTTACCCGCGGCAAAAACCGCTATCCTGGCACAACCAACCGCCGCGACTCAAAGAAAGCTTATGTCACCCTATCTGAGGGTAAGATCCGCGTCTTTGACGAAGTTGAGCAGAAAGAGGAGAAGAAGTAATGCCAATCAAAGCTTACAACCCAACCACTCCGGCTCGCCGTGGCATGTCATCTCAGGACATGAGCGATATTACAACTCGTAAACCACTCAAGAGCCTGATCCGTAGTAAAAAGCAGATGGCTGGTCGCAACAATCAAGGTCGTATTACCACACGTCATCGTGGCGGCGGTGTCCGTCGTCACTACCGATTACTCAATCACCGTTTAGCGAGTGATTTGGTGCTGACAGTTGTCGAGATCGAATACGATCCAAATCGCAGCGCCCGTATCGCCCGTGTTCGTGACCAGCACGATCTGTATCACTACATCTTGGCTGACACAAATATGCAACAGGGAACTGTGGTCAAAACCGGTGAGAATGCGCCTGTCGAAACCAGCAACCGCATGACTTTGAGTCGTATCCCAGTCGGTGCACAGATCTATGCGATCGAAATCAACCCTGGTAAAGGCGCGCAATTAGTCCGCGCAGCCGGCACCAAAGCACAACTGATGGCCAAAGAAGGTGACTACGCTATGGTGCGTATGCCATCGGGCGAAGTTCGCAAGTTCCGCCTGGAGTGCGAAGCAACTCTCGGTGTTATCGGTAACGTCCAGCACCAGAACATCAAGATCGGTTCGGCTGGACGCAAACGACGCAAGGGTATTCGTCCGACTGTCCGTGGTGTTGTCCAAAACGCCGCAGACCACCCTCACGGTGGTGGTGACGGTGGCCGACACGGTACCGGTAAAGCACCTCGTACACCATGGGGTCAGCTGACGCTTGGGTATCGCACCCGTACTCGCAAATCAACCAACAAGATGATTGTCCGCAGTCGTCACGAAGCAAAGAGGAAGAAGTAATATGAGTCGATCACTGAAAAAAGGCCCATTCGTCGATGCGAAGCTTGCCAAGAAAGTGGCGGCTCTTAGCCTCGAAGATCGCACCGTTATCAAGACCTGGGCACGCAGCAGTACGGTTACGCCAGATATGGTTGGCCGCACAATCGCTGTCTACAACGGTCGGGTGCACGTACCTGTGCTCATTACGGAAAATATGGTTGGTCACAAACTCGGTGAGTTTAGCCCGACGCGCAAGTTCCGCAAGCACGGCGGCAAGGAGAAGAAGTAATGGCTGATATCCTAAAAGTTCGCGCCTATATCAAGGGCGTCGACCAGACACCGCGCAAAGTTGGTATCGTTGCCGATCTCGTTCGGGGTCGCAGTGTTGCCGATGCTGTCGTGATCTTGGATCACACGCCACGCCGAAGCGCTCTGGCGGTCAAAAAAGCCATCCAGTCAGCCGCAGCCAATGCTACCAATAACCATGGGCTCGACGGCAAAAGCTTGCAAATTGCCACACTGAGTGTGACGGCCGGTCCACGCATTCGCCGTTTTAAACCAGCTAGCCGCGGTCGCGCGTTACCATTTCAGAAACGCTCAAGCCATATTTTGGTCGAAGTTAGCGGTACTGAAAAAGTACGCAAGAAACCAGCAGCCAGTGCTGATAAGCCAGTAGAAAAGAAGGAGTCAAAGTAATGGGACAAAAAGTTAGTCCAATTAGCTTCCGCCTCCAAGTCACCAAAGAGTGGAGTTCTCGATGGTTCGCTAGCAAAAAAGACTTTGCTCGTTGGCTTGCGGAAGATGCAAAGATTCGCGCTTTGATCGAGAAACGATTTGAGTCGCGCCCGACGATCGCAAAAGTTATCGTCGAACGTTCGGCAAACCTCATCACGGTGACGATCCACACAGCAAAAGCCGGTGTGGTGATCGGCCGCGGTGGTGCTGGTATCACTGAACTGAAAAAAGATATCGAAAAAATCGCAAGCCTACCTGTGCGTATCAATGTCGAAGAAGTCAAACGACCAGAACTTAACGCCAAGCTGGTTGCTGAAGGCATCGCCCGTCAACTCGAACGCCGCGCTAATTTCCGTCGTGCCACCAAGATGGCAGCCCAAAACACCATGAATGCGGGCGCCAAAGGTGTACGTATCGAGGTAGCTGGACGCCTAAATGGCGCTGAAATGAGTCGCCGCGAGAAACTGATCGAAGGGTCAGTGCCACTTCACACACTTCGCGCTGATATCGACTTCCATGCTGCTCGCGCACTTGGTCCAAACGGCACCGGTATTATCGGTGTGAAAGTCTGGGTCTACAAGGGTGAAAGGAGCGCACGCTAATGTTACTACCGAAAAAAGTCGCTCATCGCAAAGTCCGTATCGGTAAAAACGACGGTATCGCCACTCGCGGTAACTATGTTGCTTTTGGTGATTACGGCTTGCAGAGTCTCGACAACGAGCGCATCACAAGTCGCCAGATCGAGGCATCGCGCCAAGCAATGACGCGTTACATCAAGCGCGGTGGTAAGATTTGGATCCGGATTTTCCCACATGTCCCTGTCACTCGAAAAGCTCTTGGGCTCAAGATGGGCGGCGGCAAAGGTAACCCGGAATTTTACGTCGCAAAGGTCAAAGAAGGTACCGTGCTTTTCGAAATGAAAGGCGTCACGGAAGATATCGCTCGCGAGGCTATGCGCCTGGCTGGCCACAAGCTCCCAGTTCGTACCCGATTTGTTCGTAGGGAGGAGATGTAGCCATGGCAGACGCGAAAGTAAAGAAAACAGCTGTCAAAAAAGCCGCTCCCGTGAAGAAGAAAGAAGCTAAGAAAGTGAACTACGCCGAGATGAAACTCGCCGAACTTCGTACGACACTGGCCGCTCGTCAGCAAGATTTGCTTGACAGCCAGCGTTCGCACCGTGGCGGCGAACTCGTCAACCCACGCGTCCTCACTGCCACACGTAAAGATATTGCTCGCATCCTCACTGCAATTAATGCACAGAATGAGGCGGCATAATGTTAACCAGGGAAAAGAGCAGCCAGTCCCGAGCGATTTATTCGCTCGCACTGCGCGATGAGAAAAACCGCAGGTTTGTCTCATCCCTAGTAAAGGAGAGTAAATAATATGGCCAAGACATTGACCGGTACGGTGACTTCGGACGTCGCCGACAAGACAATTACCGTCACTGTAACTAGTCGTGAGACTCATCCTATTTATGGCAAACAGTACACTGTAAACCGTAAATATGCCGCTCACGATGAAAGCAACGAAGCGAAAAAAGGCGACCTAGTTCGTATCATCGAAACTCGCCCAATTTCGAAGCGCAAAGCCTTTAAACTTGACGAGATTATTCGCAAGTCGCAAGGTTCGATCGAAGTGAAAGAAGAGGAGGAGATCTAATGATTCAACAGGAATCTCGTCTCAAAGTCGCTGATAACAGTGGCGCAAAGGAAGTTCTGTGTATTCGCGTGCTCGGTGGCACTCGACGTCGCTATGCGTATGTCGGCGATGTTATCGTCTGCTCAGTCAAAGACGCTAACCCGACAGGCAACGTCAAGAAAAAATCAGTCGTCAAAGCCGTAGTTGTTCGCACTCGCGACCAGATCCGCCGCAAAGATGGCTCGACAATTTCATTCGACGACAACGCTGTCGTTATTATCAACGACGACAAGACACCAAAAGCAACCCGTGTCTTTGGTCCTGTACCACGAGAACTTCGCGAGCAAGGCTACGCCAAGATCATTTCACTCGCACCGGAGGTACTCTAATATGGCACAGCGTATCGTGAAAGGTGACCTCGTCAAGATCGTTGCCGGTACTAATAAGGGCACAACTGGTAAAGTTTTGGCCGTCTATCCAAAGACGAGTTCGGCACTTATCGAAGGTGTCGGGCTGGGTCATCGCCACGTCAAAGCCAATCGTTTGAACCCACGCGGTGGCAAAAAAGACATTCACACCCCTGTGACTTTGTCGAAGCTAAGCTTGGTGACTGATGAAAAAACCGGCAAGACAAGTCGTGTCGGCTACATCAAGAGCGCCGAGGGGACAAAAACCCGTGTCGCACGTCAACAAAAGAATAAGGAGATTAAGTAATGGCAGAAGCTACAAAAACCGCTGCTTACACTCCTCGCTTGAAAGCCTTGTATGCCGAAAAGTATCGCAAGGAACTCCAGGCCGAACTCAAGCTCGATAACATCAACCAAGTTCCGTCTCTGGAGAAAATCGTCGTAAGCGTAGGAATCGGTAAGAATAAAGACGACAAACGTTTTTATGAAGCGGTGAAAAACACCCTCGAAAAAGTGACTGGTCAAGCAACTGTTGACCGTATGGCAAAAAAATCTATCGCAACCTTCAAAATTCGCGCTGGACTAAATCGTGTTGGTATCAACGTCACCTTGCGCGGCGACCGGATGTACGAGTTTATGGATCGGTTCGTCAATATCGCACTGCCTCGTGTCCGGGACTTTCATGGTACAGGTATCAAATTTGACCGTGGCGGCAACTACAATCTCGGTATCACCGATCAATCGATTTTTCCAGAACTGACATTCGAGGAGACTCAGATTGTCCACGGTATGCAAGTCACATTCACGATCAACAATGGCGACAAAGTGAAATCTCGCGCGCTGCTCGAGAAGTTCGGTATGCCGTTTGAGAAAGAAGGGAGCCGCTAAATGGCCAAAAAGTCTATGATTGCCCGCGATGTCAAACGTCGCAAGCTGATGGCAAAATTTGCCGATAAGCGCGCTGAACTAAAGAGTATGGGTGACCTCGAAGGTCTGCAGAAGCTACCACGAAACAGTAGCCCAAGTCGTATGAAGAACCGTGACATGCTCGATGGCCGCCCACGCGCCTATATGCGCAAATTTGGTCTGTCGCGTATCAACTTCCGTGAAAAAGCAAGCAAGGGCGAAATCCCTGGCGTCACTAAGAGTAGCTGGTAAAGGAAAGGAGCCAAAGATATGAGTTTACAATCAACTGACCCAATCGCGGATCTCCTGACCCGCATCAGGAACGCCAACATGGTTGGCAAAACTGAAATTCGCGTTCCGACAAGCAAGCTGAAAAAAGTTGTAGCTGAGCAATTGGTCAAGAACAACTACTTAGCTGGCGTCAAAGTCGAGGATGGCAAGCCACGCGGCACACTAGTGGTGACACTGGCAAAGTCTGGTGAAAACTGCCCAATCAACGAGATCGCGCGCATCAGCAAGCCTGGTCGTCGCGTGTACGTGGCTGCCAGTGAGATCCCCAAAGTCAAATCTGGTCGCGGCCTAGTGCTTGTTTCAACAAGCAAGGGCGTCATGACTGGTGGTGAAGCCGTCAAAAACAAGCTCGGTGGTGAGCTGTTGCTGAAAGTGTATTAGTCAGAATCCAGATTATGGATTACAGATTATAGAATAATAACTAAGAAAGGAGATGAATAGCGAATCTAGATGGCTTATAGAACTAAACTGCTATAATCCATCATCTATATTCACTATTCTAAACTCAAAACATGAGTCTGAGTCGAATCGGAAAACTACCAATCGAGATTCCGTCAGGTGTGACAATCACGGTTGACTCTGGCGATGTCACTGTCACGGGGCCAAAAGGCACGCTGACACAGTTCGTCACGCCAGCAGTAAATGTACAAGTAAAAGACGGCGTCTTTACTGTAGAACCAAAAGATGAGAGCCAAGCAGCTCGTGCACAACACGGCTTGATGCGCGCACTCGTCAATAACATGGTGACTGGTGTCACCAAAGGCTTCGAGAAGCGTCTTGAAGTCAAAGGTGTCGGTTTCCGTGTTGCAACCAGCAACAATGCGCTCGATATGAGCCTAGGCTTTAGCCACCCCGTACACTATACAGCCCCAGAAGGCATCACGATCACCAATGACAAGATGATTATTATCGTCAGCGGTATCAATAAGCAGCAGGTTGGACAGGTCGCCTCGGAAATCCGAGCCATCAAGAAGCCTGAGCCGTACAAGGGCAAGGGTATTATGTATGTGGATGAACAGATTTTACGTAAGGCAGGAAAGACAGGTAAAAAATAATGCGTACAACTGAACTTGCAAAGAAGCAACAAAACCGCGGCTTGCGTAAGAACCGTGTTCGTGCAACTGTTCATGGCACTGCTGAGCGTCCACGGCTGTCGGTTACGGTCAGCAATATGCATATCTCGGCACAGCTGATCGATGATGTCAAAAGCCATACTATCGCGAGCGCCACAACTGTCGGCACAAAAGCGACTGGTACTATGACCGAAAAAGCAGCTACTGTCGGCACCGAAATTGCCAAAAAAGCCAAGAAAGCGAAAGTAACTAGTGTAGTATTTGATCGCAATGGACGAGCCTATGCCGGCCGCCTGAGCGCGCTCGCCGATGCTGCACGTAAAGAAGGATTGGAGTTCTAGTATGGCTGAAACCTCAGCAGATACTACCCCTCGCTCAGACGCACCGCAGCAACGCAGTGGTCGCGGACAGCAGCGTGGTGGTCGCCGCGATGACCGGCGAAATAGTGCCCCAGAGGCACCAAAAGAATTTGAAGAAGTCGTAATTTCGATTGACCGCGTAGCGCGCGTTGTCAAGGGTGGCCGTCGATTCCGTTTTCAGGCACTTGTCGTGGTCGGTAACCGCAAGAACAAAGTCGGTGTCGGCCTCGCAAAAGGCTCTGATGTTCAGGCTGCAGTTGCCAAAGCTACCGATGTTGCGAAAAAACATCTCGTTACAATCCCTGTTGTCAACGAGACAATCCCTCACGAAGTTGAAACCCGAGTTTCTGGCGCTCATGTGTTGATCAAGCCGGCTGCACCGGGTACTGGCGTTATTGCCGGCGGTGTCGTCCGCGCCGTTCTGAGTGTGACTGGTATCCGCAACTTGGTCAGTAAGAGCCTGGGAAGCACCAATAAAGTCAACCTAGCCTACGCAACCGCAAAAGCGCTGAGCGAATTGGTGCCACGTTCTCAGTGGTTGAATGCGCCAAAGAAAAAAGTCGTTAAGAAAGAGGAGAAGTAGTTATGACAAAATATAACGAACTTCAAGTCGGTAGTCACAAAGATAAGAAACGTGTTGGTCGCGGTATCTCAGCTGGCGGCGGGAAAACTGCTGGCCGCGGTACAAAAGGTCAAAACTCACGTACTGGCAAGAAACTGCGTGCGATGTTCCAGGGTGGACAAAACGGCATCGTCAGTGCAGTGCCAAAAGGACGTGGTTTTAAGAGCCTCCGCACACCGGCTCAGGTCGTCTACATGGATCACCTCAACTCATTTAAGGGTAAAACTGTTGATAATGTCGTGCTCTATGAAGCTGGCATGATCGCCACACCGTTCCATACGGTGAAAGTCATCGCTCGCGGCGTCTTAACTGAAAAAGTAACACTGAAAGTTCAGGGTGCCTCAAAATCAGTCATTGCAGCTATCCAAAAAGCTGGTGGTTCGTTTGAAAAAACAGCCACGCCGATTCCATCGTCCATCAAAGCAGCTGAAGCATCTGACGAAAAGTAGTACCCTGCTGTTGCAATAAATACTCCGGTCGAGACCGGGGTATTTATGTGTAAAATGTTATACTACGTACATATGACAAAAACGATGGTAACCAACGATGATATCATGTCCATGCTCACGCAATTTGCGGAGAGTGTTGACCAGCGGTTTGAATCTATCGATCAGCGGTTCGAGTCTATCGATCAGCGGTTCGAGTCTATCGACCAGCGGTTCAAGTCTATCGACCAGCGGTTCGAGTCACAAGAACAGTTTAATCTCAAGCTTATGGCGAAGTTTGACCGGCTCGAGGATCGTGTGTCGAACATCGAGGACACCATGGCCACAAAGGACGATATCCGCCGTATCGAAAACAGCCTGGACGGCTACGCGGCAAAAATTGATTCGTATGCCATGGAAATGGCGGCTATGCAGCACAAGATCGATCGTCTGGAAAAATATATTCAGGTTATCGCCAAAAAGACCGGCGTCAACCTCGACGCGATTCCATTCTAGCCCTACCCGGCTGTGGTATACTGTGTAGTGAATAAAACGACTGATAAATAGGGATATAGTACTGATATGAACTGGAAGACAGTGTTAAAATCACTGAAAAATAAAGATATGCAGAAGCGGCTACTGATTGTAGTCGGGCTTATTATTGCGTTTCGTTTCCTGGCACACGTGCCTGTGCCACTCGCAGAACCGACCAAGCTAAAAGCTATTGTCGAGAGCTTCGTGTCATCGAGTAATCTCGGCAACTTCCTGAACTTGCTGTCTGGTGGTGCACTTTCGGCACTCTCGATCGTCCTCGTGGGGCTCAGTCCATTTATTACGGCGAGTATTATCACACAGTTGCTGACAAAAGTCGTGCCAAGTCTCGAAGAGATCAATAAAGATGGCGAGTCGGGTCGTCGCAAGATTGCGCAGTGGACGCGTATTATTACGGTACCGCTCGCTATTGTCCAGTCAATTGCTTATATCTATATCTTACGCCAGCAGGCGCTAGCCTCATCGACAGCTGGTACGGTCTCAACCAGCCCGCTAGAGTGGATTTTAGCCGTGACCGCCATGACAGCAGGCGCCATACTTTTGATGTGGATCGGAGAACTCATGACCGAACAGGGAATTGGTAATGGCATCTCACTTCTTATATTCGCCGGTATCATCAGTCGTCTACCAGAAACACTGAGCTCGATGATTAGTTCTTTGTTCGATACGACTGCTGGAAAGCTCAGTGTTTTTGGATGGTTCGACCTACCCATTAGTCCGCCAGCGTTTTGGATAATCCTCATAGTTGTCGGGCTGTCACTGGCGCTGTTATATATCCTCGTCAAGATCAATGAAGCGCAGCGTATCGTTACGATTAACTATGCCAAACGCGTCAATAGCAACAGTGCTTACGGCGGCATCAAAAGTATCCTACCGATCAAACTCATTGCCGCTGGAGTTATACCAGTCATCTTTGCAATTTCATTTCTCAGCCTGCCGGCCTTTGTCGGACAGGTGCTCAAATCCACTGGCAACCAGTCGTTTTCGGCACTCGCAACAAATCTCACGACCTGGTTTCAGGCGCCAACGCAACAAGCATTTGTCGCAAATGATCCAAGTATTTGGATCTACGGCGCCAGCTATTTCTTGCTTGTGGTCTTGTTCACCTATTTCTATACGGGTATCGTCTTTAACTCCAATGAAATATCTGAGAATTTGCAGAAACAAGGCGGCTTCGTCGAGGGCATTCGACCTGGCATACAGACCGAAAGATACCTATCGACCGTCGTCAATCGTCTGACACTCTTTGGATCGCTCGCGCTTGGTATCATTGCCGTCATGCCGATTTTGATTGAGTATGTCTTTGCACAATTTGGTATTAACGCTCAAAACCTCTCGATAGGTGGCACGGGTCTCCTCATCGTTGTGACAGTCGGCCTGGAGACGCTTCGCCAGGTCAACTCACGTGCTCTTATGGTTACATACGATGATTACGGCAACGATGCGGACAGTACGCCAAAGAAACGCTTGATTCCGCGTCTGCGTAAAGCCAAAGCCTAGAGCAAGAATAAAACGCTTGTGTTTTTGTGAAATATTTCACATACTAGAACTATTCGTTGGGAGGTCCAGCGAAAAACGAGGCAATCGCCTCCTGACCCGAAAGGGTGATGAGTATGTGCCAGCGCCATCGTGGAATGAAGCAAGTTCAGCCCGATTCGGCCGCGCGCCGCTAGCAAGGAGGTGATCTCGTTCAGGACGTGAGCGCCTCTTTGTGAGGTGCACGTGTCCGCCAGAGCCTAACCCGCTCTACTTTAACCCCCGGTCCCGTATGAGGCTACCGGGGGTTACCTCCCTCTGCACAACATAGCAGGCTCACGGCACTTGAAAAATCTAGCTAACTCGGTACAATAGAACTATCAAATCCGCTTCAAAACGAGGGTAAAAAACACGGATTACCTCTTTACTTATGCATGGGCTTGACTTATAATGTACTTTTGTATACCTATGGCGAGTCAAAAGGAAGTAATTAAATTGCGGGGCAAGGTAGTGGAAGCACTACCTAATACTCAATTTAAGGTACAGCTCGAGAATGGCCTTAGTATCATCGCTCACATCAGCGGTAAAATGCGCAAACATTATATCCGTTTGGTACCAGGCGATAACGTAGAAGTCGAGTTGACCCCTTATGATCTCACAAAGGGTCGGATAGTCTTCCGCGCAAAAGATGACTTTGTCCCAGTGACAAACGTCTAATATATCAACTAACCGGTTTTTCCGGAGGAAGGATTTTTGAAACGCTCATGAAAGTTCGTGCGAGTGTCAAAAAAATCAGTCCCGATGACCAGATTGTTCGCCGCAAAGGCATCCTTCGCGTCATCAACAAGAAAAAACCTAAGAACAAGCAGAGACAAGGCTAGTGATTCACGTCGCGGCTCAGGAAAAGAGCAGCCAGTCCCGAGCGATTTATTCGCTCGCACTGCGCGATGAGAAAAACGTAGTTTGTCTCATGACTAACGAAAGGCAGGGTTAAGCATGGCTCGAATCTCTGGGGTTGTAATCCCTACTGAGAAGCAGGTGCATGTGGCTTTGACGTATATTTACGGCATTGGCCCCAAGCACGCTCGAGACATCCTTGCGGCGGCCAAAGTTGAGCCGACCACTCGGGTGAAAGATCTCACCGAGGCTGAAGAGCAACGCATTCGCGACATAATCGACAAAGATTACGTCACCGAAGGCGATCTCGGGCGCCTGGTAGCAAACAATATCAAACGTCTCAAAGACATTAACGCCTACCGTGGCCTCCGCCACAAGGCAGGGCTTCCAACACGCGGTCAACGTACCCGTACGAACGCACGAACTCGTAAGGGCAAGGCAGTCGCAGTTGGTGGTGCTCAGCCAAAAGCAGCAAGTAAGACGTAGGAGAAAGGACTCATATGGCAGAAGCAACTACAGCTAAAACTTCAGCAAAGAAGAAGCAGCGCCGATCAGTCCCGACCGGTCAGCTGCATATTCAGGCAACTTTCAACAACACTATCGTGTCTTTCGCCGATCCAAAAGGTAATATTCTAAGCGCTTCTAGCGCTGGTGCCTGCGGTTTTCGTGGCAGCAAAAAAGGTACGGCTTACGCCGCCCAAGTTGCTGCCGAAAAAGCTGCGGAACTGGCAAAGACAAACTATAGCCTATCGGCTGTCGATGTGTTTATCAATGGCGTAGGCCTCGGTCGTGACGCAGCAGTGCGCGCGCTCCAGAGCTACGATATCACCGTCAACAGTATCAAAGATGTGACCGGCGTCCCTCATGGTGGCGTCCGTCCACGAAAGGCACGGAGGGCTTAGTATGGCACGAGATACCTCACCAATTGTCAAGCAAAGCCGTCGCGAAGGTGTCGCGCTGCATCCAAAAGCCCACAAGATTATGGCTCGCAAGAGTGGCATTCCAGGCGAGCACGCCAATGGACGCCAGGGTAAGCAAAGTATGTATGCAATTCAGCTCCGCGAGAAGCAAAAGGTTCGTCGCATGTACGGGCTGCTCGAGAAGCAGTTTGCGAAACTGATGAACGAAGCCGGCCGCAAAGAGGGTCTAGCAGGTGAAAACCTGCTGCAACTACTCGAACGCCGTATCGATAATACCGTGTACCGCGCGGGCTTCGCGACATCACGCCGCGCTGCACGCCAGCTCGTTAGCCACGGTCATTTCGAACTCAACGGTCGCCGTGTCGATATCCCATCAATTCGCCTGAAACCAGGCGATATCCTGATCGTCCGCACCAAGAGTCAAAAGAGTGGCTATTTCGCCACTATCGATGACGTCGTCAATAACTCTTTCCAGCAACCACTTTCATGGCTGAAAAGCGATGTAAAGAAGCTAAAGATTGAAGTGACAGGTCTGCCAAAGCGCGAAGAAGCCGAAGCAGATATCAATGAACAGCTAATCGTTGAGTATTACTCACGCTAAATAGGGTAAGGAGATACAAGAGAAATGACTAAAGTAATCCACAATCCAGCTCTCGCTCGTGTCGACGACAACGGTGCTAATAGTGCATCGTTTGTGATCGAGCCGCTCCACGCCGGTTACGGCAATACCCTCGGTAATTCACTGCGTCGCGTATTGCTTTCGAGCATTCGCGGTAGTGCTATCGTTGCATTTCGCATCGAAGGCGCCAGCCATGAATTTGCTACGGTAAAGGGCGTCAAAGAAGATGTCGTTGACATCATGCTGAACCTCAAAGGTGTCGCCGTCAAAGTTCATAGCGATGAGCCAGTCGAACTGCGTCTGCAGAAAAAAGGCTCGGGCGCTGTAACGGCTGCTGATATCAAAACAACCGCTGATGTTGAAGTCATTAACCCAGAGCATGTTATCTGTACAATCGACGATCCAAAGGCCGATGTCACAATCGACCTCGTCGCTGACAGTGGCCGCGGTTATCTGTCGATTGAGGACGCTTCTGAAAAGCGCGTTCACAGCGATATGATCGCTCTCGACGCAATGTTCAGCCCAGTGACTCGCGTTCGTTTCAAGGTTGACCCAACTCGTGTTGGCCAAGAAACTAACCTCGATCGCCTGGAAGTGACTGTCGAGACCAATGGTGCCGTTAGTCCGCGTGAAGCGTTCGAAGAAGCTGCCGCTATTCTGGTCAACCAATATACGGCACTGGCCGGATCGACAACTGTTGATGCCGCACCTGCGCTTGGTACACAGGATGACGAAGACGGTAGTGAGCTAAACACACCTATCGAAGAGCTAAACCTCAGCGCTCGCACTGCCAACGCGCTTATCAACAACGATATCCGCACTGTTCAAGACCTCGTGACGCTATCGGAACAAGATTTGCGTGAGCTGAAAGGCTTTGGCAGCAAGGCGCTCGATGAAGTCAAAGATAAATTGGCGGAACTGGAGCTCTAAATGCATAGACACGGATATGTAGGCCGCAAGTTCGGCCGCGAAACCGATCAGCGACGTGCGCTCATCAAAGGCCTCGCTACAAGCTTGGTCATGGAAGGCAAGATCGAAACGACCTTGCCAAAAGCCAAAGAACTCACGCGTTATATCGAGAAACTGATCACAAAAGCAAAGAAAGGTGATCTTGCGAACCGCCGCATGGTGATCGCTGGCCTTTCGACACAAATTGCTGCATTTAAACTCGTCGACGAAATTGCGCCGCAACTAACCGGTCGCACCAGTGGCCATGTTCGCATTGAGCGAACTCGTTTGCGGGTTGGAGATGGCGCCCAAATGGCAACAATCGCTTTTGTCGATGAGCTGAAAGCCCTGCCAAAGGCCGAAAAGCCTGCTGCAAAGCCAGTTGCGAAAAAACCGGCAGCAAAAAAGGAGACAAAGTAATGGCTGACTACAAGACATTCTCGCAAAAGCCTGCCGATGTCACTCGTCGTTGGATCTTGATCGATGCCACCGATGCGTCACTCGGCCGCTTGTCGACCGAAATTGCGAAATACCTAATCGGTAAGTACAAGCCGACTTACACGCCTCACGTCGATGGCGGTGACTATGTTATCGTCGTGAATGCCGAAAAGGCTGTTGTGACAGGCAACAAAGAGGAAGATAAAATCTACTACCGTCACAGCGGTTTTCCAGGTGGCATCAAGAGCATGCAGCTCAAAGAACTTCGCGATAAGTATCCAGAGCGCATCATTGAATTTGCCGTCAAAGGCATGCTGCCAAAGAACAAGCTGTCGGTTGGTCGGATGGAACGACTAAAGGTCTATGTCGGCGCTGAGCACGCTCACGCTGCACAAAAACCAGAAAAAGTTGAGGTTAAATAATGGCTGAATCGAAATACCTCTATGGTCTCGGTCGCCGCAAGACCGCTACGGCTCGCGCTCGTCTACTAAAAGGCAAGGGCGAAATCGTTATCAACGGCAAGACGGCTACTGACTACCTAGACGGCAACAAGACCCTACTGGCTGAAATCACCGATCCACTCGCAATCGCTGGTAAGCAGAAAGATTTCGATGTTTCTGTTATGGTGAAAGGCGGCGGTATCTCAGGCCAAGTTGACGCGATCAAAATGGCAATCGCCAAAGCGATCACTGTTGGTTTTGCCGACCTGCGCGCACCGCTCAAAAAAGCCGAACTTTTGCGCCGCGACCCACGCGAAGTCGAAAGCAAAAAGTACGGTCTGAAAAAAGCCCGCAAACGCGAACAATACTCAAAGCGCTAAGCGCTCTGAGAAACAACGAAAAACAGCCCAGTCTTATCTCGGGCTGTTTTTTGCTAGAGGTAAAATGCTATACTAAGAGACATGGCTAAAGATGTGATTTTGACCGGGATTCGCGCAAATAACGATTTGCATATTGGTAATTATTTTGGAGCGATCCTGCCAATTATTGAGATGGCAAAGACGCGTAGTGCCGATTACGACATCAATATGTTCATACCCGACCTTCATAGCTTTACGACGCCGATCGATCATTCGCAGCTATATGATGCAACGATGCATAACGCCCGTGTCTACGCGGCAGCTGGCTTACCGCTCGAAAATGATGCAATTCACCTGTACCGTCAGAGTTTTGTGCCAGCGCATAGCGAGCTGACCTGGATACTCGACTGCTTTACTGGCTTTGGCCAGATGGAGCGTATGACACAGTTCAAAGATAAATCCGGCAAACTCGGCAATGACCAGATTAACGTTGGCTTATTCAACTATCCTGTACTCATGGCAGCCGATATATTGCTTTACAATGCCAAATACGTCCCAGTCGGAGACGACCAGACTCAGCACCTCGAGTTTGCGCGCGATATCGGCGAACGCATGAACAGTCGATTTGGCGAACTACTCACCATACCAGAACCCGTCGCGAAGCAGCACGAATTTTTCGGTAAAGACCAGGGTCTGCGGATCAAAGATCTGATAGACCCGACCAAGAAAATGAGTAAAAGTGATGAAACGGGCAGGGGAGTAATTTTCCTGGGTGACAGCCCTGAAGTCGCGCACAAAAAGATCATGAGCGCTACGACCGACGACAAGGCATCTATTGCCTACAACAAGACAGAACAGCCGGGCGTCAGTAACCTACTCGACATTTTGACACTCGTGCGCCAAGCCAATGGTCAGCCAGCAACACTCGAACAGGTTATCTCAGAATTTAGCGGGCAGAGCCGCTATGGTGATTTTAAACAAGTCGCCGCCGAAGAGGTCGTACATTTCCTATCGAACTTCCAGCAGAATCTCGCTGCCGTCGATATGACTGTCGTCGAAGCAAAACTCGCAGCTAGTGAAGCAGCCATGCGCACAGTGGCAGATACAACGTTACTTCGTGTACAACAAGCCGTCGGGCTCCGCCCGAAAGGCAACTAGTGAAAGTAACAACCTCTGATCTACTAGCGATTTTGCGGCGTTTTGACGTGGCGACTGACGAGCATGTACCGCGGCATATCGACCAGGTGAAGCAAACGCATCCCAGCCCTACGAATCAGCTGATTGAATTTCGTTTTGATCGCCAGAAATTCTATGTATTATTCGACGAAACAGCAGCCGATGATGATACTTTTATCCTGAGCCAAATCCAGTCAGCTAAAAGTGATGTAGAAGGCACATTGCTCAAGAACCCGACGAGTGAATTAACGACTTACGGACTGCCGTTTAAAGGTAAAGACGCCTATCTCTTTCACTGCGTTAGTAGTAAACGCCGGCTTGATCAGGTCTTAGCGGAGCGTCATCCCGAAACGAGTCGCAGCACCTGGCAAAAACATATTCGCGCCGGACATGTCAGTGTCAATCACGAAGCTGTATCGTCACCAAAGACCGATATTACCGATGCCGACTACGTTGCTATTCATATTCCCGACGCAACCGATTTTAGCGACCACGAATTGCCGATTATCTACCTAGATGATCACGTTATCGTCGTCAACAAACCAGCTGGCGTTTTGACACATACCAAAGGCGAATTACATGATGAATTTACGGTGGCTGATTTCTTTCGGCGCTATACAACAGTTGGGCTCGACACGACACGACCTGGCATCGTTCACCGGCTCGACCGTGATACCAGCGGTGTTATCATCGGAGCGCGGACGCCAGAAGCCTTTGATCTCTTAAAGCAGCAGTTTGCGCAGCGTAAATCGAAAAAACAGTATGCGGCCATCACCCGCGGACACCTAAAAAAAGATCAGGCACTCATCGATATTCCGCTTGCGCGCGACCCAAAACACCCGAGCACTTTTCGCGCTGATATCAATGGCAAGCCGAGTTCAACCGAGTATCAAGTGGTTGCTCGCTCGGAACGCTACGATCTCGTACGTCTACAGCCACACACTGGACGCACCCACCAGCTACGCGTACATCTAGCGCATCTCGGCGCACCGATTCTTGGCGATAGGGTGTATGGTACTACTGCCGACCGGCTATACCTCCATGCCTACGAACTTGAAGTCACGATTGCCCCTGAAACTCGCAAAACATTCCGCGCACCGCTACCAGAAACATTTCAAAAACACTTTAAAGAGGCCGACCATGTCCTTGGTCTTTAGCGCAGCCACAAAGCAGCTCATCGATCAACTAGCAACAACCTTGCCGCAGAGTCTGCTGCTGCACGGTGAAGACGGCCTGGGACTGCGAACAATTGCCCAGCATATCGCCGGTAAGCGTCTCGCTGAAATTGTCGAGCCGACCGATGCAAAAGGCGAGAATGATCAAAATGGGACTATCCGTATCGCACAAATTCGCGACCTATATACCAAAACTCGCGGCAAGTCTCGCACTACGAGAATCTATATCATCCATAACGCTGATCGGATGAACCTGCCCGCCCAGAACGCATTTTTGAAACTGCTCGAAGAGCCAGCGACATCTGTTCATTTTATCTTGACCTCGCACTACCAGCATATCTTGCTGCCGACGATTCTGTCGCGTGTTGAGAAAGTCCGAATTCACACGATATCAGATGAAGAGACGACCGAACTACTGCGCTCACTTGGTATAAATGACGGCAAAAAAATACAACAAATGAAGTTTCTTGCCGCTGGAAGACCAGCAGAGCTGACGCGACTCGCAACCGACAGCGTATACTTTGAGCGTCACGCCAAGATCATGTCTGATGCTCGCACCTTTATAGGAGCTAGCAAATATGATCGAGCCGTGCTCGCTCACGTATATGCCGCAAACCGATCCGATGCTCTACAGCTACTACGAAGTGCCAGTGTCATCTTAAAGCGGACTCTGCAGACAAAGCCCAGCTATGAACTAATTGCTTACGCAGCACGACTGGCAGATGCCTATGATGCCATCAGCGCCAATGGCAACGTCCGGCTGCAGCTAACCGCAACTGTGGTATAATAATCCATATGTTTGGACTTCTGCTCGTCATCGCATTTGGTGCATGGGCTATCAACCAGCAAGAGACGCTCAAAGAAATCGCTGAAGACACACCGCAGCGGATTTCATCGAAATTAAACCAGCTGTGGGATATTGCCCAAGAATCGCTGCGTGATCGCAAGTATTTGCGGGCGGAAAAAGCTCTGTTAACTATCTTGAGAGTTGACGAGCGTAACGCCACCGCCTACAACCGCCTGGGCATCCTGTACGCCAAGCAACAGGCCTATAGCGATGCTATCGAGTGTTTCGAGATCGCTCAAAGTCTGGAACCAAGCGCCAGTTCGCTCCATAATGTCGGCTTGATCTATTTTGAGACCGGACATTTCGACAAAGCCTCACTGGCTTTTGAGCAAGCGCTCACCATGGAAGAAGAAGTCGCCGCGCGCCATATCGCCTACGCTAAAGTCCAGGAAAAACTCGGGCACAACCGCCGTATGATATCGGCACTGGAGCGGGCTATCGAGCTCGAACCAAGTATTGCCTCATATAACGCCCTGGCAGACGCCTATGATCAGACGGGTGAGAGCGAGAAAGCTTCGGCTATCCGTGCGCGTCTCAACAAAGCCTCACATTCTGCCAACCCGCCGCAGCGGAGTGTCACGCAGCCTCGAAAAGTCGTGATGTAACAAAAAATCGCCTCGTTCAGGCGATATTATTTTGGTGCGATTTTACGCCGAAATCCGAACCCATTTCGCAGCCAAATGCTAATCTGAGCCGCGCCGCCTGTCCGCCCAAAGGCGGACGCACCCCACCAGCCGCCCCCTTTGCTTTTTTCTGAGATTTCCCCCCCGCCGAATTTCTTTTTTAGCTGAAAAGGGGTTGGCTGGTGGTTCGCCTACTGCAAAAGCAGTAGAGGCGGCGCGGCTCCAGTCGGCGTAGCCGACGCGCTTGCGCGCCCTAATCCTGTATGTTTAGTTGCTAATGAGAAAACAAACAACAACCGAAAGCAAAACAGAAAGCACAAGGACGGCTATCGCCGCCCTATTCTCACCAGTAAGGGAGCGTGCTCCGCACGCAAAAAAAGAAGAAAATATGATACAATGGAAAGCAGTATGGCAGAAGAAACTATCATTACAATCTCGGGACTAACGAAAAAATTTAAAGATGTTACTGCCGTCAATGATA
>CAYNWV010000004.1:0-12704 GCA_964401035.1 uncultured Candidatus Saccharibacteria bacterium
TGACGTGGGTCGAACCGATGAAACAATGGATAGAAACTGCCGTTTCTATCTGTAACATCGCAAAAAGTGATGATTTGTCCGCCAAAAAGTCGCTTTGCCTCGAAATATTCGGGTCGAACCTAAAAATGCAACAAAAAGAAGTCGTCATAAATGACGACCAATTTCCCAACTCCCCCCAAGAAAACAGCTGGCAGGCGCTGCACGCCGCCAGAGAAAAAACCGCCCCAGAGGGCGGCAATTTCCGTACTTGTTCCGATTTGGTGCGGGTTAGGAGACTCTAACTCTTGACCCGCTGGAGCGGGATCAAGAGTTGCTCCTGGCGATTGTTATCTTGAAGAGGCCAGGAGTTAGGACTCATCAATATCCTACCAAGCAAAAAACCACCGCGAGGATGGTTCTCTGCTTGGTGCGGGTTAGGAGACTCTAACTCCTGGCCTCTTCCTTGGCAAGGAAGCGCTCTAACAACTGAGCTAAACCCGCGTCAGAGAAAGTATAGCGAAGAGGAGGGGGATTTTCAAGAGGATGGATGGCATTTTGTTGTTCGCTCATCTATAATGGATGGTAGTTATGTTTAGAAAAATGATTCAACAACGACTCGAAAAGTATGTCAAGCAATATTTCGCGAAGCATCCAGAAGTAAAATTAGTAGTCGTGACCGGCAGCGTTGGCAAGACAAGTACCAAACGAGCAATTGCAACAATCTTGAGTAAGCAATACCGTGTGCGGATGCAAGAAGGCAACCGAAGTAGCGGCGTAGAGGTGCCTCTCGGCATACTTGGTATCGATATTCCGGAGCATGCTCGTAACCCTCTCGCTTGGTTGACCGTACTAAAGGCTGCTCGGCAGCGAGTCCAGGCGCAAACCGACGTCGACGTGATTATTCAGGAACTTGGTTCGGACAAGCCGGGGGATATCGCGACCTATAGGAGCTTTATCAAGCCGACACTGGCCGTTGTGACCGCCGTCACACCAAGCCGTATGGAGGTATTTCAGACTGTTGATGCGGTCGCCGCCGAAGAGCTCAGCGTCAATGATTTTTCGGATTTTACGTTAATTAACAGTGATGATATCGATAGCCGCTACGCACAATTCGCGACAAATGCGGACTTTTCGACGTACGGTGTCTCGACGATGGCTGAACATCGACTGGAGCGCGGAGATTTTTCGCTCGAAGACGGCTACCAGGCAAAGGTTTTTGCGCCGGAGTTTCCTGAACCATTTGACGTCAGGGCGCATGTTGTCGGCGAGCACAGCCTGCGGCCAATAGCCGGTGCTATCGGCGTTGCGGGTATACTGGGCGCAACGCCAGCCAATATCGTAGCAGGCGTGGCCGATATTCGACCTGCGCCTGGTCGCATGAACCCGATTCGCGGTATTGGTGGCACGACCATCATCGACGATACCTATAACTCTAGCCCGGCATCTGCCGAGGCGGCTCTGAGGGCACTCTATGAAGTATTTGCTAGTGCACCAGAACGGATTGCTGTTCTGGGTGATATGCGTGGCCTAGGTGCCGAAAGTCAGGCGGCGCATAGCGCGCTAGGGGCATTGTGTGACGGTAGTTTGCTGTCGTGGGTGGTAACGGTCGGCTCAGACATGGAAAAATACTTAGCACCGGCAGCGCGTCAACGCGGCTGTCAGGTAAAGGTCTGCAAAAATGCTATCGAAGCTGGGCAGTTTGTTCGCAGTGTCAGCGAAGCGGGCGCGGTGATTTTACTCAAAGGCTCTGAAGGTGTGTATCTGGAAGAATGTGTGAAGATTCTATGTAACATGAGCGAGGATCAAAGTCTCGTTCGGCAGTCCGCTGACTGGCTCGCTACGAAAGACAAATACTTTCAAGAGCATTCATAAATTTGCTACACTATAGGCATAAACAGGGAGGGGATGTATGGAACAAGCCAACGGGGATAGCTCGACAGACTCAAATAATAGTCAGCCACAGGCAGAGAATCAAGTACCAGCTGACAGGGTAGCCTTTGCCGATGAGGACACGACAGTGCGGGATAGTCCTGCTACGGTGCCACCTACACCCAAGAAGGCACCAAAACTATGGCTTATCCCAGTTATTATTGGCGGTGTGTTCGCGGTTCTTGGCGGGAGTGCTTCGGCATACTACTTTGCCGTCTATCAGAGTCCTACAAACGTTCTCAACGATGCAATGGGTAAGTTGTTAACTGCCGATATCGCACAGGCAGAAGGGTCGGTCACGATCAATAAAGACCTCAGTGGGGTGACGATCAAGTCCGTATCGTATGGTGGCAAAGCAGATAGTGGGCCAAATGGCGACGTGAGCGTATCTGCAAAACTTGGTGTGGGTGATCGTGATATAGTTGTCGGCGGAAAAGGAGCGTTGGACAAAGATGGCAACCTGTATTTCCAGCTCAATAATGTGCTCGATGTGTTCAAAGAATACGTTCGTATGCAGGGCGCTACTGATGAGCAAATGGTAAGCTTTTACCCGAAAGTCGAACGACTACAGGATCAGTGGGTCAAGGTCACACCTGCAGATCTCAACCTAGCCGACTCGGATCAAAAGACCGGCGATGCTATAAAATGCCTGATCGATACAACGACCAAGCACATGAAAGACAACGAGCGGCCATACATCGACATGTACAAAAAACACCAGTTTATAGAGATCAAGGAGTCTCTGGGCACAAAAGACGGCCGTTTCGGCTATCGTATAGGACTAAATAAAGACAAGTACAAGTCGTACGAAAATGAGGCTAAGAATCTGCCAGTCTCCAAAGAGCTCGAGAAATGCAGCCCGTCTACGGATCAGTCTACGACCGAGAGCGACGGTTTGATGGCTCAAGATGTGAGCGGCACGGTGAAAGTGTGGATCGATCAGATGTCGCACGAATTGCGATTGGTCGAATACGAGGGCACGGGCGGAAAAGGCAGCAATACCGTTACCTTCTCGGGGAATCTCAACCTGAAATACGACAAATCTATTAGAGCATCCATACCATCAGATACGATCTCACTGAAAGAGTATGAAGATCGGATCGGTGAAATCATGGGCGGCCAGGCGTCTATTTAGACCAACTCACCCGATACAAGAGCCGCCCCCCGAAGATGGGGCGGTTTTTGCTATAATAGTCTCAATGAAACGATATAATCCATCTGAAATTGAGCCAAAATGGCAAGCAACCTGGGCATCGGACAAACGCTACGAGGTTCACGAGGACTCTACGAAACCGAAATATTACGTGACCGGCATGTTCCCATATCCGAGCGGCGCCGGTATGCACACGGGTCATTTTTTTGAACATTCTATTGTTGATGCGGTGGCGCGGTTTCGTCGGGCGCTTGGCTACAATGTCATGTATCCGATGGGTTGGGATAGTTTTGGTCTACCAGCTGAAAATTACGCCATAAAAACAGGTAAATCACCCCAAGAGACTACCGAGACAAATATTGACAACTTCAAAAACCAACTGCGCCGTGTCGGAGCGAGTATCGACTGGTCTCGCGAGATCAACACAACTGACCCAGAATATTACAAGTGGACACAGTGGATCTTTACACAACTGCTTGACCGGGGACTGGCCTACCAAAAAGAAGCCATGCAGTGGTGGTGTCCAAAAGACAAGACGGTGC
Source organism: uncultured Candidatus Saccharibacteria bacterium (assembly GCA_964401035.1). Taxonomy (GTDB): domain Bacteria; phylum Patescibacteriota; class Saccharimonadia; order Saccharimonadales; family Saccharimonadaceae; genus Saccharimonas. The sequence continues at coordinate 3,604 of CAYNWV010000004.1, forward strand.
TGGCGAACGAGCAAGTTGTCGATGGCAAATGTTGGCGCTGCGAATCGGTCGTCGTCAAAAAAGCCATGAAACAGTGGTTTTTCAAAATCACCGACTACGCTGATGCTTTGCTGGAAGAGATCCCGGCGCTGAACTGGCCGGACAAGATCAAGACGGCGCAGACCAACTGGATTGGTCGCTCGCAGGGGGCTGAGATTGAATTTACTATCGATGCATCGCAAAATATTGTTGGACTTCATGGCTATATGGGTCGACCAAACAACGATTTTTGGCCACATCTCAAAGCCACTTTTGAGCAAACAGGCTCCACGGTTAACGTGCTTGATTTACCTAATCCTGAGCAGCCTGACGCGATGGAGCAGGCCAGGTATGCACTGGAGCATGCGACGTTTGACAGTCGCACGACGCTGATTGGTCATAGTTTTGGTAGTGTCGTGGCGCTACGGATACTTGAAAAACTAGAGACGCCGATCGAACGGCTCGTACTGGTCGCGGGCTTTGATGCTCCTGGGTTTCTCGATGAGGTACGACCGTTTGAGACCACGACTGACTGGGAATTTGACTATGCGAAGATCAGGCAAAATGTGCGCGAAGTTGTTATCTTGCGTGATACGACCGACCATGTTGTTCCAAAGGAGCGGGCTGAGCAATTGAGAGACCATCTGGGCGGCCGCTTGATCGATGTTGCAGCCGAAGTATCTCATTTTTGCGGTGCGACCGAGCCAGGGCTGTTCGATGCGCTGCGTCAATGTATCACAGTGTTCACAACTCGACCCGACACAATCTTCGGTGCGACATTTTTGGTACTTGCCCCGGAGCACCCACTGGCTCGAACCCTCATGACAGACGAAACACGAGAAACTGTCGAGGCATATATAGCCGAAGCAGTCAAAAAATCTGAAATTGAACGCAGCAGTGATAGTAAAGAGAAAACAGGTGTCTTCACGGGTAGCTACGCCACAAATCCCGCAACCGGTGAAAAGATCCCGATCTGGATAGCTGACTATGTACTCTGGGGTTACGGTACTGGCGCCATCATGGCAGTGCCGGCGCACGATGAACGTGATTTTGAGTTTGCAAAACAGTTTAATCTTCCTATTACACAGGTCGTTGCACGGTTCCTATCTGCGTCGAAAGAGTCAAATCAAGTTCATCCAGACCAGCCATTTATTGATCGATTTGTTGCGCAGTGTATCGTTCGTCATCCCAAAGAAGATAAAATATTGGTTCTACGCGTGCACGGGCACAATTGGACAACACTACCGATGGGCGGTGTCGAGACCGGCGAAGATCTGATCGAAGCCGCGAAACGAGAAGTGTACGAGGAAACTGGCTACAAGAGTCTAGAATTTGTACAATTTGCAGGGCAGGAGCTCTGGTCAGAATTTTACGCAGAGCACAAACAAGTCAATAGACGAGCGCATTTTCAAGGACTTGAATTTCGTCTGCATAACTTAGAGCAGGATCCACTCGATTCAGAAGAAGCGGCGAAGCACGATGTTGAATGGATTTCACCGAGTGATGCGATAGCGCAGTTTACTGAAGATGAGCCACGATATTTCTTGCGGTCTTCTACTGAATCAACGAATGGTCTGTATTGTGGTGAAGGGAAGTTAATTAATAGCGGCGCCTTTAGCGGCATGGAAACCAGTGACGCTCGCGAGCAGATCGTGGCCTGGCTCGAGCAGCAGGGAGTTGGGCGACCGAAAATTACCTACAAAATGCGCGACTGGCTGATTAGTCGTCAACGCTACTGGGGTGCACCGATTCCAGTTGTTTATTGCGAGAAAGACGGCGTCGTCGCGGTGCCACAAAAAGATCTACCAGTGCTACTGCCAGTGATCGAAGATTTTGCGCCGCGTGGCGACGGCCAGTCGGCGCTTGGCGCACAGGAAGACTGGGTCAATACAACGTGCCCGACTTGTGGCGGCGCAGCACGCCGCGAGACTGATACTATGGATGGCTATGCCTGCAGCAGTTGGTATCTGCTGCGCTATACTGATCCACACGATGATATACGTGCCTGGGATCCCGCAAGAGCTAACTACTGGGCGCCAGTCGATATGTATGTTGGTGGTGATCACGCTGTGGCACACTTGCTTTACGTGCGCTTCTGGACGCATGTATTCAAAGATATGGGGTTGACTAATTTCAAGGAGCCAGTCGATCAGCTAGTCTATCACGGTCTGATCCAGGCCGAAGATGGCCGCAAGATGAGCAAGAGCCTGGGTAATACCATCGACCCACTGGAAGTGATCGATCAAGGCTATGGCGCCGATGCCCTACGCACTTTCGAACTGTTTCTGGGGCCGATCAACGAAGACAGTAACTGGAGTTCACGCGGTATCGCTGGCGTCTATCGCTTCCTGAATCGTACGTGGACGCTCACGCAAGAGTATATGGCGAATGAGAAAGCAGAAAAGTCAGATAGTTCGAAAGCACTGAGTAGCTTGACTCATGCGACGATCAAGAAGGTCACCGACGATATCAACCGCCTCAGTTTCAATACAGCTATCGCGGCACTGATGGAATATGTCAATGAGCTCTATAAACTAAAGCTCGACGGTTTTACGCTCGAATGGCGCGAAGCGATCGAATCACTTGTGAAACTCGTCCAGCCGTTTGCGCCGCACATGGCCGCCGAGCTGTGGGAGCAGCTAGGGCATAGCGATCAACTGGACACGGTTGACTGGCCATCGTGGGATGAGTCGAAAATTATATCGGATACCATGACGATTGTCGTGCAAGTCAACGGCAAAGTCCGCGCTAAACTAGAGGTGCCGGCAACCATGGCCGAAGACGATATCAAAAAAGCCGCCCTAGGCGACGACAATGTTGCGAAATTCCTCGATGGAAATGAGGTGAAAAAAGTTATCTATATCGCCGGTCGGCTCGTTAGTATCGTTGTCTAAGCAGTTGTAGGTTCCACTGCCGCTAGCTCTGGTAGCTCAAACGTAGGCTGAGTATCTGGAGTTCGCTGTGGTGGTAATTTCGTCAAAAAAACAATATAAGCACCAAGAGCATAATGCAATGCAGATCGGACCGCTGTCTCCAGAACGGTAGGTTCACTAGGATCGATATGACCATAGTCGGTCGCTGCGAGCATACCCAACTTATCTTGAGCCCACACCTCGAGTTCAACATCATAGGCATGTTTTGGCACGTAGATGTGGCCAGGTAAAGATTCGCGAGCTATTTCGTAAGTAGTTTTTGACACAACGGTGATTGATTATAGCACTAACGTTTAAAAAAGTCAAGCATTACTTGAAATTACGAATCTCAGACGGTATAATCAACCCCAAGTGTTATCAAGAGCCTAAACAGGAGAACTTTTCATGGCAGAGCCAAAAAAACAATCGAGTCCTCGAAAGACCGGCACCCGCCGCAGTCATCTTAAATTGAAGCTTGCCCGCGCGGTCAATGCCAAATCACCGGTCAAGGTCCGTACGACTAAGAACGAAACCGGTACAAAAAAAGCCAAATAATCTGGCGTTTTTGTCATTACAGTATCTATTTAACATAAGAAAGAACCAAACCAATGGCCTCAAACCGACATCTCGGCCGTATCGTAGCGCTTCAAACGCTCTATGAGTACGAATTTCGCACCGGGTCGAATGATTCGACTGTTGACGTCGAAGAGATCCTCAGTCGCAATCTCGAACGCTATGAATCGGCGATCGACGATACGAAATTTGTTGCCGATCTAGTCAAAGGTGTCATCAAGCACACGACAGAGCTTGATGAAAAGTTGCAGCCAATTGCCCCCGAATGGCCTCTCGAGCAGATCGCACGGATAGACCGCGCAACGCTCCGTCTCGGGTTATATGAGCTACTGCACCGCGGTAAAGTTGTGCCACCGAAAGTGGCTATAAACGAAGCGGTTGAACTCGCAAAATCGTTTGGTTCTGATAATTCAAGCAAGTTCATAAACGGGGTCTTAGGAACCGCGTACCGGACGCTTGTCGAGGAGAACTCAGACGATGACGGCGCCAAATCTCGATAAATTCAAGAAGTATTTCGGCCGATCGAAACCATCAATCCAAGAAATTGTTCGCGAACCAACTGCGGGCGGTATTGTATTTCGCCGTAACAAAAAGCAAGAGATCGAAATCCTGCTAATCCAAGACCACAAAGACCGCTGGACGATTCCAAAAGGTCATATCGAAGAAGGTGAGACAGCGCAGGATTGCGCTCGTCGTGAGATCGGCGAAGAAGCCGGTCTCCACGATATCGATATGTTGGGCTGGCTGGGTAAGATCCATTTTCGCTACCGTCGGATCGACAAACTTGTGCTGATCACCCAGCAAGTCTACTTGATGCGAGTCAAAACTGATGGCAATGAAATCCAAAAAGAAGAGTGGATGAATGGCATAAAATGGTTCCCGTTCTCTGAGGCGCTTGATCTCATTGAATACGAGGATATCGGTAAATTGATGCTGCTCGCCATGAAGCGGATCAGACAGGAGAACCTATGAGCGACGACAGCCACACCAATGCCAAGATGTTCGGCGGTATGCCGATAGCGCCATACCAAGCGTGGGCGCGCGAGCATTTGGGGTATGAATATGAGCGTGTTGAGCTACTTATCACTGCACTGACACACCGGAGTTATGTCAACGAGCATCGTAAATCGGTCACGGAACACAACGAGCGCCTAGAGTTTCTAGGCGATGCAGTTTTGGAGCTGGTCGTGACGGACTTCTTGTACCGTACGTATAACGAACCAGAGGGGACATTAACAAGCTGGCGTGCGGCACTTGTGCGGACTGAAAGTATTGGTGAAGCCGGTCAGCGTCTGGGCTACGAGTCGCTGGTGCGAATGAGCAAGGGAGAAAAACAGGGTTCAGAACGTGCGAGGTTGCAGATTTTGGCCAATGCTTTTGAGGCCGTCATCGGCTCGATCTATCTTGAGCGTGGCTATCAGGCTGCCGAACAGTTTATCGCCGACACTATTTTGTCAAAACTCGATACCATTTTGACGTCTGGTACTTGGCGTGATCCGAAGTCACATCTCCAGGAGGTCTCCCAAAAGATCGATGGCGCAACACCGGTCTACAAAGTCATGGAAGAAATTGGTCCCGATCACGACAAGGTATTTACGCTCGGTGCCTATGTTAATGGCAAGCTGATGGGTCAGGGGACGGGACCAAGCAAGCAGTTTGCACAACAAGAAGCCGCCCGCAATGCCCTCATCGCCTATGAACAGATTGACACTACCGGTCAAACAGTGTAGAATGTCCTAGAAGTAAACAACATCGTATAAGTGAAGTAAAGGAACTCCGTTTTTATGCTCGCAATTCGTTTGCAACGCCATGGCCGCAAGGCATATCCTAGCTATCGTCTAGCTGTCCAAGAAGCACAGCGTCACCCTTCGAGTGGGCGTGTGGTCGCCTATGTCGGCAGCTATAACCCACACACAAAAGAAGCTAATATTCAAGTTGAAGCCGCCCAGAAATATCTGGACAACGGTGCACAGCCAACACCTCGTGTGGTCAAACTACTCAAAGCCGCTGGTGTAAAGCTACCGAGCTGGGTCAAAGAATACGATGCATCAAAGACAAAGACTGTCAAAAAAGCCGACAAACTACGCAAAAATCAGCCAAAAGAAGAGCCTGTCGCTGAAGCTGAAGTTAAAGCCGTCGAGACAGAAACTCCTGCCGAAGAAGCGTCTGCTGCTGAAGCCTAGTCTTTTGTGATTTTTTGATACGCTGCCCGTCTCTTGAACGGGCAGTTTTCGTGTCACCGGATGGATGCTATACTAGCTATACGATACAAATTTCCGTAAGACCAAGACATGGAGGGCACAAATGTCGACTATTGACCAACAATTCGTAGAATATATCGTAAAATCGCTCGTAGAAAAACCAGAAGATGTCAGTGTCGAGAGGATTATTGACGAAAAAGGCGTGTTATTGACGTTGACCGTCAACCCTGAAGACCTGGGACGGGTCATCGGCCGTCGCGGCACGACTGCTCAGAGTTTACGCACTTTACTGCGTGCGCTTGGCACAAAAAATAGCGCCCGCTATAACCTAAAAATCGTCAACAACGACAATCCAGCCGACTCGACCGTGATCTCGTCTGATGATGCTGACGAAGCTGTGTCTGAGAACGAGGTTGTGGAAACTTCAGCAGATGAGCCTGTGGAAAACGAATCTGATTTCGCGAAAAAATCTCGCAAAGAGCTTGCGGAACTCGATGACCTCGATATATAATCATTAACAGTTACACGCATACTACGTGAACTGCGAGATAACGTTACAGCTCTAGCGAGCAAACCTAAAGGTTTGAGAGCCTTATATGTGTCAATAAACCCGCCTTTTGTGGCGGGTTTATTGATGAGGATGAGCCAGGGTCTCTTACTTTGGTAGTAGGTACATATACGTGACGTAGCCGAGTGCAGCTAGGAGCACGATAACGAATAGCGCCAAGACCGCCTTTCGAGCGCCGCCGCTTTTTTTACCACGACGTGCCAAGATCTCCTGGGCAGTCACTTGTGGGCGTTCGGTAGAGCCAGTGACATTCACACCGGTTGCCTCGCGGTCAACTTCGATATTGCCGATAGCCGGGTTGTTGATGTGGTTATTGGCAATCTGGGTGTCGCTCAGTGGATCGGCCATGATGTTATCATGAATTGGTTCGATAGTGACTTGTTTTTCGCTGGGGCGGATGACTGGTTCGGTCGTATCCTGATTTTGCGGCTGCGAACCACCGCTACGAAATTCCTCCATATTGCTTATAGTTTAGCACGGGTTCCAAAGCGCGAGAATAGTATATCGGATCAACTGGTAAAAGCTCTATATATCACTAATTGCAAAAAAAGTCAATAGGTGCTAGCATGTAACAGATATGAAAACGCCACGTAAATTTCAAGTTATCACGCTATTTCCGGACATGTTCACCGGAGTTTTTGCGAATTCGATGATGTGGAAGGCGCAAAAAGATGGTATTGTGAGCCTAGAGACGATCGATCTGCGCGGTTTTGGCTTGGGGCCACGCCGAACGGTTGATGACACGCCATATGGCGGCGGCGATGGTATGCTGCTGATGATTGAACCGCTCTGGAATGCAGTGAAATATGCCAAGGCTCAGGATCCGACAGCTACAGTACTACTGATGACGCCACGAGGCGTGCGCTGGCAACAGCAGTTGGCGCAGAGCTATAGCGAGGCTGATCACGGCTATATCTTCATCTGCGGCCGCTACGAAGGCTACGATGAGCGTATACTGCGGCTTGTCGATCAAGAGGTTAGTGTCGGCGATTATGTGCTGACTGGCGGTGAACTGCCAGCTATGACGATTATCGATAGTATTGTCCGACTGATCCCGGGCGTCCTCGGTGGCAGTGAAAGCGCTGCAATCGAGAGCTTTAGCGACGGTGAGACGCTGGAGTTTCCTCAGTACACGCGTCCCGAAGTGTTCGAGGGCATGGAAGTACCGCCCGTGCTCCTGAGTGGCAATCACGGCGAAATAGCCGCGTGGCGCGTCGCACATAGTAAAAAAGCTGAGTAACCTAGAGACATAAAAAACTAATGACCAGATTTGACTGGCCATTAGAACAGATATGTTGTGGTGGATATATCGTAGAGCGATGATACAAGATTTTTTTGGTGTTTTTGTTTTTGTAACTTCGCTGTCAGTACTATAGCTCGCTTCGTGGAGAAAGCGCAAGCGTTATATACAAAAATACAACATTTTTGTATCTGTAATCATCTATACTGAAGATATGTTCAAGCTCATCAAATCAATTTTTCCTCGCGAATTTCATCACAATCCAGCCTATTGGCGGGCTTTTGCACTGGCTATGGTCATGCTCGTCCTGATAGTTATGCAATTATTCCGCTTTGAGCGCTATCCTGATCTCATAGCGACATTTCGAATCCCGGGTAGCATGACGGTGGCTTGGCTGATCGCCATAGCTCTGCCACTACTCGAGATCGCTAGTTTGCCGTATCTCCTCTCGATGAAAGTCCATGACCGCGTCAGGCGTTGGTCAAAGCGCGCGGTGATCGTCACTGGTGCCGCATGGTTAGCACTTTCTGTATGGGTTGCAGTTCAGATGAACACCTCGGTCGAATCAGGTATCTTCGGCGCGACACTGACGACATCGAGCGGCTGGTGGATGGTGGCTTTCGCTGTGCTATTACTCTGGTCGGGTTGGCTGGTGACGCGGGAATTGCCCACTCGAAAATGACACGGCCGCGTATCTATGACATGACATTTGCTAGCGTCTATCCGCTCTATGTCGCAAAGGCCGTCAAAAAAGGCCGCACACGGGCCGAAGTCGATACAATCATCTGCTGGCTGACCGGTTACGATCTGTTGGGAGTCGAGTCTCAGATCAAAAAAGAGTCAAGTTTTGAAGAATTCTTCGCACAGGCACCACGCTTGAATCCAGCTCGCTCGCTCATCACTGGTGTTATCTGCGGTGTGCGTCTAGAAGCAATCACCGACCCCCTGATGCGCGAGATTCGCTATCTGGACAAACTCATCGACGAACTCGCCAAGGGGCGGCCGATGGAGAAGATACTGCGCCAGGTCGGCTAAAAGACTACTCGCTCCAAGTTTGTCTGTATTTGTCGCTCATAAGAAGCAGCTCGATATCCTGTTTAATTTCGGCAATATCTTCTGGGTCGAGCGGCTTGAAGTTGTCGTAGAACCCAGTTTCTCGGTGCGGCAACTGAACGGCATCGCCGTATTTTTGCACAGTTGCTGTGGTGGCGCGACCGAAAATTTGCATATGCAGGGTCGGCCCCTCTGGTTTAAAGACACCCCAGTTGCCCATGTCCTGATAGTTCACGATACCAATAGCGACACCGCGTCGTACCATAGCTGATTTCAGCGCCTCACCGACCACCATAGAAAGTTTTTGGTATTCGACTGCAAGTTTCGGGCTGAGCTGCGTGCGGTCGCGCAGCGGTATTTTTGGGAACAGGTAGATATGACCACCTTCGGATCGGTCAACAAATGGACGCGAAGCTGCCTAAACCAGGAAGTTTTCAGTTTCGAAAATTGGGATTTGGGGTGTCATGCTCATGAAACCATTCTATCATTTGGACTACAAGGAGTAGGGGATTCGAATACTTTTCTCCTGGCTGGGG